>CAWJII010000008.1:0-102403 GCA_963842915.1 uncultured delta proteobacterium
CCCTGTTTCGAAAGAAGCAGGGCTTCTTTCTTTAACAGCCTCGGTGCCGGCACCTGAGCTCGTCCCTGAGGTCGAGCACAATTAACCCTGCGATGCTCAAATGAACGGAAACGGTAGACGACCTCATCACCAAATTTCTGCCCAGTTCACGCCGAAAGATCGTGCCACCCGACGACCGAGCACAAGAAATTACAGCCGCAGCCGTGCTCGAGCGCCTAACGTAGATAGATGGGGTTCGGCAAGGTCTTGAATCTGGCGCTCAGCGCGTTGCTGCTATTCGGCTGCAACGGGGTGATCGGCGGCGGCGCTGATCTAGAGCCCTCGGCGGCCGCCGAGCCTGCAGCGCCACGCGGCCAACTCGATGGAGGCCTCCCGGCAGATCCGGACTCGGACGCGGGCCAGGTGGCGCTGCCCGACGCGGGTTCGATGCCGGACGCAAGCGTGCCTCCCCCGCCCGACTGCAATCCAGCGACCGCAGCTCCGATGCCTGTGCGGGCATTGCGGATAAGCGACGTGGCCATCAATCAAGGTGTTTCGATCGCGCTGGTAGACGATGCGGCGTCGGTGAACGGTCGACAGGCTCCCGTCGTTACGAAGCGGGAGGGCGTGATCCGCGTCTTTGTGGAACCGCAGGCGGGCTGGCAGGCGCGCGACGTCATCGCCCGACTCACCCTGAGCGGAACGAGCCGAGAGGTTCGGATGCGCGTCACAGATGCGTCGAGCGCGACCAAGCTCGCGAGCACGATCAACTTCGCGCTTTCTCCAGGAGACATCGCCCAGAATTCGACCTTCTCGGTCGAGCTGCTGGAAGTGGAGCCTTGTGTCACCTACACCGGCGCCGTCAACGGCTCGCGCTACCCGAGCTCGAATACGCAGTCGCTCGGTGCCGAGTCAGCGCCGGGTCCGTTCCGAATCGTGCTGGTGCCCGTGCGCTACCAAGCGGACGGCTCCAATCGTACGCCGGTTACCGATGGCACAACCGTCGCGCGCTTCACGGAGCGCATGTACGGTATGTTCCCGCTTGCCGATTTCCAAGTCTCCGTTCGTCAGGCGCCACTCGACTTCGACCGCACGATTGGCGCGGACGGGGAAGGATGGTCGGACCTGCTGAGCGAGTGCCTCTCGCTTCGCGCCAATGACAGCGCAGGCTCAAACAGTTACTACTATTGCGCGGTTCGACCCAGCGAGGAGGCTTTTGATTTCTGTTCGCAGGGCTGTGTGGCAGGGCTTGGTCCTGTCCCAAGAGCCGGGGACACGTTCAATCGCGCTGCCATCGGTCTACTCTACGAAGACGGCAGTGAGACCTTCGTGCACGAGATCGGGCACACCCTCGGGCTTTCGCATGCTCCCTGTGGTGGAGCTTCAGGTGCAGACCCCGATTTCCCGTACAGTGATGGTGGGATCGGCGTGCTCGGGTACGATCTCGCCGCCCAACAGCTCCTCGATACCCAATATCGTGACATCATGGGCTACTGCGGCCCCTCTTGGATCAGTGACTACAATTACGACCTGCTCTATGAGCGACTCGTTGCAGTGACGGCCTCGTCTGCGTCCTCACTCAAGCGCGTAGCTACTTCGCTTGCGCTTAGACCGGTCGTCGTCGATATCGACGGCGCGCTCACGATCGGCGACACAGTGTGGATCGACGGTGCTCCGCTCGGTGACCCCGTGGCAGCAGAGTGGATCGATGCGGCAGGTCAGAGCGAGGTGCTGGACGCAATCTTGGTGAGGGTCTCGCATCTGCCAGGCGGGATCATTTACGTGCCTGAGATGGAAAGCCCACCGGAGATGATCCGCATACCAGGGTACGGAACCGCTACCTTCCAACGAAGATAGAGGCCAGCTGGCGAATCTCATTCAACCCGTAGGGGTCAGCATCACGACCGGAAGCTCGCGCTCGGTTCGTGTTTGGTACTTCGACCACATCGAGTTCACGTCCTTGCCAAGCTCCCAGAGGCGCTCTCGCTCGGCGCCCGTGGCGAGACTTGCCTTTGCGCCAAACGCCTTCCGGCCTACGCGAACTTCGCAGATAGGATCGACCTGGAGGTTCTTCCACCATTGCGGATCGCGTTTTGCGGCGCCGTCGGAGCCAACCACGACGTAGCTCCCGCCATTCTCGAAGTACACGAGCGGCGTCGAATAGGTCTTACCGGACTTCCGTCCTGTGACCGACAGGAGCAAGGTCGGTAGCCCTAGCCAGGCACCGACGCGTCCGCCGCTGCGTTGGTAGACTTCGGCGTGCGCTTTGAACATCGCCTTGAGCGCGCGTGCGCGAAGATGCCGGTAGCGAGAAGCCACGGGGCGAACCGCCTAGGCGTCGCTCGTCATGATGAAAAGCGGGAGGCCGTTGAACGCCTTGTACTTGGGACGCATGCGACCAGTGTCGTAGTACTTCTCGACGTCGACGAATTTCTTGGTGCCGATGATCGTTTCCATTGGGACGCTGTCGTAGTGACCGTTGTGAACGGAGATCAGCCGGCCTGATTTGCCGGAGGTGACCAAGTCCAAAGCGAGATTTCCAAAGGCCATCGGGGCAATCGAGTCGAGTGCATCGGGATCGCCCGACCGCACCAGATAGCCGAGGCGCTGGCTCACCACATTGACTCGGCGGCCCTTGTTGTACTTGGGCGAGAGCTCCTTGAGCCCGCGGGCAACGCGATCTCCGATGCCACCCAGCTTTCGGTGGCCGAACATGTCGGCTTCTTCGCCTTCGAATGACATGTCGGAATCGCCGGCGATCTGCGCGCCCTCGGACACCAGGACCACGGAGTAGTTGCTGGGATTTCGGTTCCGGTCGTAGACCATGAGCTCGGTGAGTCGTTCCATGTCGAACGGGTGCTCCGGAATGACGCATCGGCTGGCAGCTCCGGCCATGCTCGGCAATAGCGCCGTGTACCCCGCATATCGACCGAACACTTCGATGACGAGGAAGCGCTCGTGCGACCCCGCCGACGTTCTTAGTTTGTGTGTCAACTCGATCGTGCGCGTGACGCAGGTGCTGAACCCGATGCAGTAGTCGGTGCCAGGGACATCGTTGTCCATGGTCTTTGGGATCGCTACCACGGGCACGCCACGCTCGTGCAGATGCGCTCCGTAGCTGAGCGTGTCGTCACCGCCGATTGGTATCAGGCAATCGATGCCAAGGAAGTCGAGATTCTCCAGCACCGCATCGGTGATGTCGTTGACGTCGTCTTGATACCGGTCCTGAAGATGCGCAGGTACGAGATCTTTGGGCAAGGTGCTCGGTCGGGTTCTGGAGCTGTGCAAGAACGTGCCGCCGGTGCGCCCCGCCTTGTCGACGAAGTCTTCGGTCAGAACCTGGACGCAGGCGCTGTTGTCGGCGTCCTTGTCGGGGATGATGTCCACCAGGCCGCCCCAACCTCTGCGGATGCCTATGACGCGGTGACCTTCTCGTAGTGCACGAATCGTTACGGCGCGGATGGCCGGGTTGAGACCAGGCACATCGCCGCCACCCGTTAGAATCCCAATGGTAGATTTCATGTCCGGACTCTAGCGCAGGAAGGCGATCGGGCTACAGCTCAGGGCTCAAATTTTGGCTGGCTATTGAGGGGGCAGCGTGTCGCGTTTGGTGACGGGCACCCGGAGGCCTTGCATCTTGCCAATCATCTCGAGCGTAGTCTTCCAGCCCTTGGCAGGTATCGCGAACATCGAATCGACGAGCTCCGGAACGAAGAGGATCGGGTCCGCGTCGGCGTTGTACCCGAGCTGCAGCAAGGCGTCCCGTTCGAAGAGGCGGCATTGTTTTTCACAGCAGTGAAACGACTCCGCTACGCGATAGAAACCTTCCGGCGGAAGTGGCTGTAGAAATCGGACCAGGCCGAGGTCATCGAGCATGTGCCCGTTCTCCTCGAATTGCGCCCGGTTGAAGCGCCACTCCTTTGGAAGGTAGAGGCCGGGACCGGGGTTGCCATGGTTGTGGAAGTAAACGAGCCGACCCTCCTCGACCGTGCCGATCGATCCCGTCGTTCGATAAAGACCGCAAGGCGGGAGTTGCATGGTCTGGTCCTAGCAGCTTCAGTTCTGTGCGGCAGCGAAGCGCGTGCGCGTGCGGAGTTTCTTCGGGCGCAGCCTTCTTGGTTAGACCGACGCGACGGGCAGGAATGCCCACTAGAACAGAGCCTTTAGGGAACGAGGACAGCACCAAGGCGTTGGCGCCAATCTTGCTGTAGTCGCGGATCACGACGTCTCCAAGAACGCGTGCGCCTGCGCCGATGTCGACGCGGCCTTGAATGACCGGGGCGCCCGAGTCTCCTCGGGTGCCGAGCGTGACCTGCTGAAAGATCAGGCAGTTGGGGCCGATCTTCGACTGGGGGTGAATCACGATCCCGTTTGGGTGCGGAATCAGCAAGCCGCCTTCGATTTCGGAGTCGAGCGGGATTTCGGCCCCGGTGACGACCGACCAGAAGCGGTGCTGAAAGGTCCAGGTGTTCATCATCAAGCGCGCGAACGGGCCTCCGCGCTCCCGCCAAGATTGATACTTTCGAATCGTCTGCAGAAGTCTGCGACTCGGATCCCATATTGCGCGAGGTGTCTCACGCGACCAGTCGGGAAGGTCAGCGGGGGGTTGAGGGTTCACGGGAAGATGTCCGTAGCATCCAGGATACAGGGTGTCCGTTGACTGGGGTGTAAACAATTGTGCATTGTCACCAATCTGTAAGCTCGATTACAACTGAGCATATGAGCAAGCTTTCGGCATCCGGGCCGATCGATTAGGCCTCTGGGAGAGGCGGCGCTACCAGGCTCGGTATGGCTTGGCGACCAAGTTGGAGTTGAAATAGCGTGGGTCCTCGGTGACCTCCTCGCCTGCCCAGTCGGGTTTGTCGAACGCTTCATCTTCGCTCTCGAGCTCAATCTCGGCTACGACGAGCCCCGAGTTTTCGCCTTCGAAGACATCGATCTCCCAGGTGTGTCTTCCCAAGGGGAGCGTGTAGCGGACCTTCTCGATCAAGGGGCGCTTGCACAAGGTGTCGAGCATCCGCTGGGCATCGTCCGGCGGGATTTCGTACTCGAATTCCTCACGGCGGGCGCCGATGGTCTTGCCCTTGATCGTGATGGAGCCGCGTGACCCGGCGAGACGAACCCGAACCGTTCGTTCAGGCTCAGTCGAGAGGAAGCCCTGACGGTATGGAGTTGCTTCAGCCTCATCGCGCCAGCCGTCTCCGGCGACGAGAAATTTTCGCTCGATCTCTGCGGCCATGATTTCCTATTGGGTGCCGGCTAAATTGATGGCGCGCCGGCAAGCTTCTCCTGCTTCCTGACGGGCGCCCACGTGCATCGCAAGGCTGCAGCCAAAGTGCTGGATCGCGTAGCAATCGGGGTTGCGATTGCGACATTGAGCGGCCTGCGCAACAGCACAGGCGGAAACGAGAATCAGCACGATCGTCAGGCCCAGGAGCGTGGAGGGCTGGGTCGGGGCTCGCATGGCGCTATTTCTAACACCGTCTCTGGGCATGATGGCAAGTTCGAACGCACCGTCGTCTTGCCTTGAACCAGAGGGCGCGCCGGGCTACCTCGGGCAACCTTGCGACTAAATTCACAGCAACGCGCGGCGGTGGAGCACGACGAGGGGCCGTTGCTTGTTTTGGCGGGCGCAGGCTCGGGCAAGACTCGGGTCATCACTGCTCGCATCGCCCGGCTGCTCGCGACCGGCGTCCCTGCGAGCGCGATCTTGGCCGTGACGTTCACCAACAAGGCTGCCAACGAAATGCGTGAGCGCCTTGGCGAGATGATTGGCCAGGAGACGGCCAAGGAGATCTGGCTGTCGACGTTTCACAGCTTCGGGGTGCGCTTCGTTCGCCAGGAGGCGAAGGAACTGGGCCTGGGCTCCCGCTTCACGATCTTCGACCAGGGTGACAGTCTCGGCGTCGTTCGAGAGCTTCTTCGCACCGAAGCCAAAGCGGATCGGCAACTCGACGCGCAGGCGATCCTCTCGCGGATCTCGCTCTGGAAGAACGCGATGCTCAAGCCGAACCAGCTGCGCGCCAAGGACGACGAGTACGACCAGGCGGCGGCGAGCATCTACGCCGCCTACGACTCGACGCTCGAGCACATGCATGCTGTCGATTTCGACGATCTGGTCGTCAAGCCAGTCGCTCTCCTTCGCGAAAGACCCGGGATTCGGAGCAAGTGGCGGGCCCGTTTTGACCACATCCTCGTCGACGAGTTTCAGGACACGAACGTGGCGCAGCTGGACCTCGTTCGCCTGCTTGCCAACGAGCGCGGCAATGTCTGTGTCGTCGGAGATGACGACCAGTCGATCTACGGCTGGCGCGGGGCCTGCGTCGACAACATCCTCGACTTCGAGCAGCACTTCCCGGGGGCCGTCGTCACGAAGCTCGAGGAGAACTACCGCTCACGCGCCTCGATACTCGAACGTGGCCAACGCTGCGATCGAGAGGTCGAGCAAGCGGCCCTACGCCAAGGTCCTGAGACCGGTGCGTGAAGCCGGTCCGCCCGTCCGCATCTGTGCGCTTTCCGAGCCGCAGGAGGAGGCCAAGTTCGTTGCCTCCGAGATCCGCAAGCTGCAGAAGGAAGGCACCGACCCGAGCGAGATCGCAGTGCTTTACCGCTCCAACACCCAGGCCAAGCTGCTCGAAGAGGAGCTTCGCATCGCCGGGATTGCCTACCGGGTCTTTGGCGGAACCAAGTTCTTCGATCGCAAAGAGATCAAAGACGGGATCGCGTACTTGCGCATTTCCATCAATCCCCGCGATGAGCTCTCGCTTCGTCGGATCGTGAACACTCCTGCGAGGGGCCTCGGATCGCAGTCGATTCGCCACATCGTCGACTATGCGCAGGCGCATCGAATGAGCCTACTTCGGGCCTTGCGTAGCGCAGGAAGCATCGAGCCACTTTCCGCCCGAGCCCAGGCTTCTGCAGTCCGCTTGGGTGAAGCTATCGAAGCGGCAGGGAAGGGCTTTCGGGCGGGTGAGCTCGCCAACACGGCGACCTCATTGCTGCGGGCCGTCGGCATGCTCCAGGACGACGCGGCCCAAACCCCCGACGCGAAACGGCGGCGGGCCAACATCGACTTCCTGGTGCGGAGCATCGAACGGCTCGAGACGCGCGGCGGAGCGGATCGCGAAGGTTTGCAGCGACTACTGCACCACATTGCACTCGATTCGAGCGACCCTGACGAGCCGGAGGAGCAGGGCCGGCAGGTGACGCTCTCGTCTTTGCATTCCGCCAAGGGGCTCGAGTTTTGTGTCGTGTTTCTGATTGGCTGTGTGGAAGGCGTCTTGCCTCACGCCCGGACGACGGACCCAAAGATCACGGACGCCTCGGTGGCCGATCTCGAAGAGGAGCGGCGCTTGTTCTATGTTGGCGTCACCCGGGCGCGCGACCTTCTTTACCTCACGCGGCACAAAGATCGCGTCGCGCGTGGCCGACTGGTGAAGATCACGCCGAGCCGGTTTCTTCAGGGGCTGCCCGATGCCGATACGGAAAGCTACGAGAGCACCGAGAGCCGCGAGCTCGGCCGGCAAGAAGTCGCGGACATGGCCAAGGCCCTACTCGAGCGACTCGGCGCGACCGACGCTTGAGCTACTGCTCGTTCCTGCCGAAAAGCGCCCTGGTGTGGACGGTTGCGCCAATCGTGACGTACCAGGTTTCGCCGACGCTAAACGTGTCCACGTTCGGAGGTCCGTTTGCGATCATCAAGGGCTGCCAACCAAACTGGGCGAAGATATCGGCCAAGACTTTGCCTTCGTACGTGTAACCCCCGCCCAGGAAGAACGGGAGCTCCACCACGTTCTTGGCGCCGTCTCCGCCTCCGACATTGACGAGTCCCACGCCGCCGCCGATCTCGATGTAGCCGTTGTCCGTGATATTGGTGATGCTAGCTCCCGAGAAGGTGAAATCGGCCGTGTTCTTCGATGGGTTCGAGATGAAGTCTGCGTATTTGTCGCCATTCCGGTAGCGAATGTTGATGTTCATGTCCATCGTGAAGAGGCCAAAGAGCTCCACGATGCGGAGTGGAATGCCGGCGGTGAGGGAGAAATCGGTGTTGCTCGGCAAGACCAAAATGAGGTCGACCGCGGCAACCGCCGTATTGCTTTGAGCGTATTGGTAGCGGGCATAGATCGGGATGTCGCCGTAGGTCGCTCTTGGCGAGAAGATCACGCTGATCAAGCCGACGCCGCCGGGAGCGGGGATGGCGCCCGTGAGCTCGGTGCTGAGGCCGACCTCGAGGTCCTCGATGGGGCTGACCGCTCCGCCGATGTCCAGTGAAGAAAAGGTGCCCGGCCCAAACACGCCGCCCACGGTGACTCGGGCATCTGCGCGAACCATGCCCTCATGCAAGACCAGAGGCCGGCGCGCGAAGCGCACTGGGTAGGATGCACCAAACATGGTGGGCGCTTTTTGGGCTTCCGTCGCCTCTTCGGCTTCCGCCGCCCCTTCTGCTTGAGCGCCAGCGTCGATCGGTGTGAAGACCAGCGCCCAGGCCAGAAGCAGTTGTGTGGAGGCTCGAATCAAAAACGTCTTCATTAAAATTCTGGGCACAGTATCGCGATCCCAGCTTGAAGTGGGGCAGATTCGTCGCCTGGAGGGTCGCAGCGGCCCCGCCGGCCGCTCAGGACCGATCGCGTAGTCGGTACTCCCAGCGGCAGGCTATGTCGTTCGCGTCGGCGCGCGGCGGAAGCTTCAGAGGTTTGCACTCGATCTTCCGGTTGAGCATTTCGCCGGAGATCGGCATGCCCGCGATGCAGATGTCGCAGCAGTGCTTCAATCGAACGTCGTCGAAGTGCTCGAAGCGGTCTAGTGCTGGGCAGGCGTGGTGCGTCATGATCCCGTGCTTCTCGTCGATCAGCTCAAACTCGACCTCTAGGATACCAACTTCGCCCGGTGCGAACTGAAAGCTGCGGAGAAGACTTTCTACGTCGTCACCGGTCACGGCCATCGCCTGCTGCCCGATGCTGAGATCGTGCTCCGCGGCGCCGCGATCAATCCAGACATTTTTCTCGAGCTTCTGAGCCGCGTCGTCGCCGTAGCGCTCGCGGACGCCTGTGTACCAGCGGTCGGTGCCGAGCATGTATGCGAGCGCGGCGTAGTTCCATAACAGCGCAAGCGTCATTTCGTCGTAGACGCTTGCCACCTTCTGTTCGAAGGCCTCGATATCGATTTCGGAAACGCGCGCGCCTTGGGACGACTGCCATGCCTTCAGGAGCAGCGCGAAGCCGACGTCGATCCCTTTGCCGCGCGCCAGTCCCCGCACTCTGCCTGGGCCGCCCACCCAGTAAGGCTTGCCGTGCCTGGACCGTGACCGGGCGCCCAATAGTCGCGAAGTGGAGACGAACAGCTGAAACCAGGAGCGGTCGCTCGAGAGCTCCCTGGGTGTTTCGGCCTGGTCGCGCTTCGCGACGGTCAGCATGTCGGGCTTCAGCTCGGTCGCCGCGACGATGAATCTCAAATCATCGAAGAAGAGCTCCTTCGGAGTCGCGCCGGTCTTCCGGAGCGGCCATCCGCGGAGCGCCACCGCGTCGGCGACGTCTTCCCCGTACTTCTGTGCAACCGCCGCAGACCAGGTCTCGGACAGCAACTCATGCGCCTGAGCCGTCCGACGCCACAAGTCGACCAGGGTTTCGCGCGGCAGCTCGTGCGCTTTCAGGTCTGGCTTGAAGGGTTCGCCCATGTGGGGAGCTTAGTCGAGGTGCTCGATGACCTGCAATGCCTCGGGCGGGGCCTTCGGCGGCATCAATCGACGAATTCGGGATCACGGCCCTCGGCGCGCGCCGCCATCGACTCCTCGAAGTTCTTCGTCGTCATGCGAACCAGCATCTGGTTGCGGTCTTCGAGGTCGATCGCCGCCGCCAGGCTTCCGCATTCGGGGCTGCTCCAAAGCACGCGCTTGGTCATCGAGATGCCGTGCGTGCTCCAGCCGTCGATCTCTTTGGCCATTTCTACGGCGCGCTCGAGGATGATATCGTCCGGGTGCACCCGCGAAACCAAACCCATCCGCAGCGCGTCGTTCGCATCGTAGCGACGCCCCGTGAGCAGAATCTCACTTGCGTTCGAAGAGCCAACCGCACGCGGCAAGAGGTAGCTGATTCCCATCTCGGCACCCGTGAGCCCATGGTGTACGCCGGCGAAGCAGAAGCTTGCCGACTCGCTTGCTAGTCGGATGTCAGCGCCAAGTGCCAGGCACAGACCTCCTCCGTATGCGGCGCCGTTGATCGCGCCGATGATCGGCTGCGGGATGCCACGCATCGCTGGAATGAGACCCGAGATGTATTGCATCGACCGAATCGCGATCCGTGACATGGGCAGTCCTTCGCAGTTCGGCGGCATTCCCATTTCCGCCAAGTTCATGCCCGAGCAGAACGCGCCACCGGCGCCGGTCAGAACCACGACGCTGCAGTCGTTGTCTTGTTGAACTGCGGCGAGTGCCGCGTACAGCTCGGTCGTGAGAGCGAAGGAAATCGCGTTTCGGGTTTCCGGCTCGTTCAAGGTGAGTAGACGAATATGCGGTGCTGGAGTGCTGAGCTCGACCAATGCCATGCAGCTGGTCTACGCGAGCCGGAGCGACCACGCTAGCGTGCTCCTCGGCGTGGGTTCCCACGGCTTTGCGAAGGATGACCTGGCTCGGTATAGAAAGCGCCTCAAGGAGAAGCAATGACCTTGTCACTACAGGAAATCTCCGACCGTTTGGAGATCCAGGATTTGATCTACAACTACTCCGCCATCATCGACCAGAAGAGGTTTGCCGACCTTCGGGAGGTCTTCACCGAGGATGCGCACATCGACTACAGCGCATTCGGAGCACCCGTCGGTGGGCGCGACGAGATCATCGCGTTCTTAGACCAAGTGATGGTCATGTTTCCCAACCATCAACATCTCAACGCCAACGCCCAGATCCGCGTCGACGGGGACAGGGCGACGGGACGGGTCATGTGCTTCAACCCGCAGGAGATGTCGATGCCCGACGGTAAGACGCACATCTTCATGTGCGGGCTTTGGTATGTCGACGAGTATCGACGAACCGAAGCCGGCTGGCGGATCAGCAAGCGGGTCGAAGAGAAGAGCTACGTCTTCAACATGCCCTAGCCGCTAGGGCGACGGCCGGAAGCGGGTTTCTCTCGGTATGTACTCGCGCCGCGTTGCGCCGGTGTAGATCTGGCGCGGACGGCCAATGCGGACGTCCGGATCTTCCATCATTTCCTTCCAATGGGCGATCCACCCCGGGATTCGGCCCATTGCAAAGAGCACCGTGAACATTTCGGTCGGAATGCCCATCGCGCGATATAGGATGCCGCTGTAGAAGTCGACGTTGGGGTAGAGCTTGCGCTCGATGAAGTACTCGTCTGAGAGCGCGACCTCTTCGAGCTGTCGCGCAATGTCGAAGAGCGGGTCTTCAATCTTCAGGTGGCTCAAGAGACGGTCTGCGTACTTCTTGAGGATCGTCGCGCGCGGATCGAAGTTTTTGTATACGCGGTGGCCGAAGCCCATCAATCGTCGTTCGCGGTTCTTTACGTGCTGCATGAATGCGTTGCAGTCGCCGCCTTCGTCGCGGATCTCATTCAACATTTCGATGACGGCCTGGTTGGCTCCACCGTGCAATGGCCCCCAGAGAGCCGAGATGCCCGCGCTGATCGCCGCGTACAGGTTCGCCTGACTCGAGCCGACGAGACGGACAGTCGATGTCGAGCAGTTCTGTTCGTGATCCGCGTGCAGAATCAGCAGCACGTTGAGCGCCTTGACCATCTCTAGGTCGGGCTCGTAGGTGGGCTCGGCGGGATGAGAAAACATCATGTAGAGGAAGTTCGCGCAGTAGCCCAGGCTGTTCTTCGGGTAGGCGACGGGCCGCCCCTGCCCCTTCTGATAACTGAATGCGGCGATCGTCCGAAGCTTCGACAGGAGTCGCGCAATGTGCATGATGTTCTGAGAGTCGGGTTCGAGGCTATCCGGATAGTATGCGGAAAGCGCGCTGACCATCGACGAGAGGATCGCCATTGGATGGGCGTTCGAAGGAAAGCCATCGAAGAAGTGGCGCATGTCTTCGTGCAACATGCTGTGGTAGGTGAGCAGGTTCGAAAACTCTTCGAGCTGAGTCTGCGTCGGAAGCTCACCGTAGATGAGCAGGTAGCTCGTCTCGGTGAACGACGAATCCTCCGCTAACTGCTCGATTGGGTATCCACGGTAGAGCAGAATCCCTTCTTCGCCGTTGATGAAGGTGATTTGGCTTTCGGTAGCACCGGTGTTCATGAACCCCGAGTCGAGGGTGATGAGGCCGGTGTCTTTGCGCAGGCTACGAATGTCGATCGCGCGTTCGGCGTACGAACCCTCGACGATCGGCATTTCGTAGCTCGTGTTGTCGTAGTCGAGCTTTGCTTTTGTACTCATAAATTCACTTCGTGTTCTAGCCCGACCTGGCCCGATGGGCAATGACGTACCGAGCATCTGTTTCGACGATGTTTCCCGAGCTGACGTGCTGCGCCGCAGCTCAATCCGTCGACCCGACTACAATGCGCTCTCCGACCCTAATATGTCGATACGCCTCGCCGAACGCCTCGCTGAACATCGCGATGACCTCGTCACTGCTATCGTGACCGCCCACTCCGATGAGTCCGAGATTTCGCGCCTGGAGAGCCGCCAGCTCCATCTCCACATCGTCCATCGTGACGGGGGCGAACATCCCCTCACCGGAAGCAAAGATCCTCTGCGCGTTGAGCCCGAGCAGCTTCAAGCGGCCCGCAGGCACCGGATAGTGAAGACCTCCGACGATGCCGTAGAGCGGTTCGCTGAATACTTGGTCATAGCGTTCGAGCAGGCGGGGGATGGTCTGATGACCGCAGCCCACGATCAGGACGGCACCTAGCTCGGCCACGTGCACCACGAGTGCCTGTTCATCGATCCATCCGAAGACGAGCTGGCGCGGGATGGTCCCCGTGGAGGCGACGCCATTGCCGATGAGGGTCGGGTCCGCCGTGTGAACGGGGCTCAAGCCTGGATAACTCATCGGGATCGGAACGAACGCCCGCACGTTCGGCAGCGGCGCCTGCCCGAGGCCCATCGAAAAGGTGCGTTCTTTCTGGTTCTGTCTCCCGCCCACGTGATCGAAGTGGTTGTGCGAGATGAACACCGTGTCGATGCTCGACAACGGAACGCCGAGGGCCTTCATGTTGTGCTCGAGCGGCGAGGGCGACTCTCTGCGGGTGTTCTGCCCGACGTCGAAGAGGATGCGATGCTCGTCGGTTTCGATCAAATAGGAAACCCCCATTTCACCGCGGAGCTCCGGGCTCGAGCTGTGCCAGTCGATCAGGGGCAAGATGCTCAACGTCTTGGTCGTATTGAAGTCGCCGATGCGTGGAACCTCGTATTGCGCAATCTGGGCTTCGGCGTCACGGCTGCCGCTCCGCGTGCGGAGCTCCAAAACGACGACTAGTCCTGCAACCAGTAGAACCAGCACCGCGATCAGCCTCGAGAGAACACGAATCATCGCTGCGCCTTACTCTAGTGGCGCGGTCTGGGCCATGCGCGAGTCAGCCCATCGGCGTGTGGTAGACTGTGCACTTACCATGAACATCTCGACATCTGCGTCTGTCGTCATTCCCAAGTCCCGCGAAGAAGTTTTCGCGCATGCCTGCGCCAACGAAACTGTCGAGCGCACGCTGCGCCCCCTCGGACCCATTGCTGGCCTTACGAAGGTCGAGATGTTCGAAGGGCACGTTCCCGAGAAGGGGGCCTGGCGGCGGATTTCGATGACTGACGGCAGCGTCCTCGAGGACCTCATCCTCGACTACGACCCTGCTTTTTGGAATTGCAACGGTCTTCCAGCCTGGTTTCCCGCGATTCATGTGGGAAAGTGACCCACATCACACTGCCGCAGGCATACCTCGGGTCACACCTGCTCACCCGACGCCTATTGCGCCCCCTGGGGCTTGTTTCTAGTATCGCGCGCATGATCTCCAACCATCGATTGCCCCTCGTGCTTCTTCTTGCTTTCGGCTTCGCGATTAGTTCGCTCATTGCTTGCAGCAGCGATTCGGATCAGCCGCCCGCCGGACCTCTCCGCATTCTCATTACCAACGATGACGGCGTGGGCGCGCCGGGCATTGACGCTGTCGTCGAAGCCTTGAAGGACGACCCGAACAACGAGATCATCGTGTCGGCCCCCGCCGGCAACGCCAGCGGAGCCGGCGATTGGACGGTCGACGATCCGAGGACCGATCTGGGCCGCCCCGACTGTACCAACGGGACAGGCGAGGCAACGCCCGCTTCAACCGCGAGCGGATATGACGAGGACACCTGGGCCGTCGATGGCTGTCCCGCGGACGCGGTGATTTTCGCCCTCGAGAATCTCTACTCCAATGCTCCGCCGCACGTGGTCCTGTCGGGGATCAACGAGGGACAGAACGTCGGCTTGGTCAACGGTTTTCTGCTCTCCCAGGTCTCCGGCACCGTGGGCGCCGCAAAGACCGGAGCGTGCTCGGGCGTTCCCGCACTGGCTTCGTCCCAGGGTGAGGTCGACGAGGGTGGGACGGTCGATTTCCCGGCGGGGGTCGTCGAAGTCCAGGCCTGGTTGGAAGCCAATCGAGCTGCGCTCCTTGCCGGTCAGGTCTCCGTCGAGAACATCACGAGCATCAACATCCCCAGCTGCGACACCGGCGCGATCCGGGGTCGAATCGAAACGACTCTGGGCTCCGAGCTCCCGGATTACGTACCGTCGCTCGTTTCCCCTCAAGACTGCGAGTCCACCCTCGAGGACCCTCAAGACGACCTCGAGGCGTTCTTCAACGGTTTCGTCTCGTTCACGCCGGTTCCCAGCAACAGCAACATGACCTGTGACAGGCTCGAATAGCGACTGTCTATGCTCAGCCGCAAAACCACCACAACCCAGTGGATCATCGCCTCCGCCCTGAGCATGGCCTCGTTCGGCTGCGGCGAATCCAGTTCGGGCGCTGCGGGCACCACCGGGAGGGGCGGCACCGGTGGAGCACAGGCCGCGCAAGTCCTGCCCGGCCTCGGTTTTGTAGCCTCTTCGTTCGGTTTCTACTATCCGGACGACCCTTCAACGGGTCTGGACGGCTTCAACCTCGATGACCGGGTTTCGAGCAGTGATTCGCCGGGCGTCGGCGAGTGCGCACACAACGACTGGATGAGCCCCGACCAAGAACCGGGCATCGACTACGGCTTCCTCGAAATCATCGGCAACGAAGCGTTGCGTGAAGACGGAAAGCACGTGTTCGGCGGATTTCACGAGGGACAACTGGTCGACGGAGTCATCGGGGGCGCGGTCAAGAACGGCTCGATGACCATCCTTTTGCAGATCGAAGGTCTCGACGACCCTCAGAACGACGACGATGTTCGTGTTCAGATCTACAGCAGCGAGGATTCCCCTGCGCTCGGTACCGACAACTCCGTCCTGCTTGGGGCCACGCTTGGCGTTAACCCCGACCCCCGATTTCACAGCGGTTCGGTCAAGGGGGCTCTCGTCGATGGCATGCTCGTCGCCGGCCCGATCGATCTGCTGTTTCCGATCGACATCATGATCGTGAAGGACGAGCTTCTGATTCACGATAGTTGGCTCAGGCTAGAGCTCCGAGAGGAGGGCTTCGAGGGCACCGTCTCGGGCTATTGGGACGTCTCCAACATCCGCGACATCATCGGCGTACCGACCACCGATAACGGCAACGCCGCCAACTTCAGCATCGAGCAGTTCGACGCCGCGATGGCCGAGCTTGCGGATGGTAACTACGATGCTGACATTGGCTTGTGCACGTCGTTCAGCACGATGTTTCGCTTCAGCGGTGTCCAGGCCTTCATCGTGAGCGACAGCCTGCCCGGCGGAACCGAGGGAAGCAGCGGTTCGGGCGGCGGCGGGGTTGCCCCGACGCCTTTGGATCAGTGCCTCAATGCTGCCGATCAGGCCGCACTCCAGGCACTCGCAACCCAAGAGCAAAGCGGCCCTGCGGTCGTCGGTTCGATCGCCGCCGACTGTCCGATCGGTGCCTGCGGAACCGAAGTCGCGGGCGTGCTGTCAGACAGCTCGGAGGCGGCACGCAACGCGCTCGGCGACTGCATCGCTCGTTGCATCTCGGAGCAAGCCGGTCTGTCCAGCGCTTGCACCTCTTGCTACGGCTCGATCGCAGCCTGCTCGACGGCATTCTGCATTGCCCCCTGTATTCAGGACGCCGGCTCCCAGGAGTGCACGAATTGCGCCCTCGAGAACTGCATCGACGTCAACGCTTGTACCGGGCTCTACTGAGCCTTACAAACCCCCGCATGTCGTTACTCTCGATGTTCAAAGGCAAGGGCCCCAGCGGCTTTGGCTATGGAAGCTCTGCCGAGGATGTCACCGAGGGCCTCGATCTGAGCGGGCGCACGATTCTGCTGACCGGCTGCAACTCCGGCATCGGCAAGGAAACGCTCCGCGTTCTCGCGATCCGCGGCGCTCATGTGATTGCAGCCGCGCGAACGGCCGACAAAGCGCAGGCGGCTTGCGATGAGGTCGGTGGCTTGACCACGCCAGTCGCCTGCGAGCTCTCCGAACCTGCTTCGGTTCAGGCTTGCGCCGCGCAGGTCGCCTCGCTGCGCCGTCCGCTCGACGCGATCATTTGTAACGCCGGCATCATGGCGCTCCCCAAGCTCCAGCAGCAGCATGGCTACGAGCTTCAGTTCTTCACGAACCACATCGGCCATTTCATCCTGGTTACTTCGCTTCTCGAAAGCCTTGCCGATGAGGGCCGGGTCGTGGTCTTGAGCAGCGCCGCCCACAACGGAGCGCCACCCGAAGGCATCCAGTTCGACAACCTCAGCGGCGTGCGCGGGTACAGCCCCTGGGCCAACTACGGGCAGTCCAAGCTCGCGAACCTTCTCTTTGCCAAGCACTTGGCCAAGCGGCTCGCCGGTACCGGTAAGACAGCGAACAGCGTGCATCCCGGGGTCATTCACACCAACTTGGCGCGCAGCATGAATCCGATCGCCAGAGTTGCACTTTCGATCGGCGCTCCGCTCGTGTTGAAGAGCGTGGGAGAGGGAGCCGCCACGCAGTGCTACCTGGCGGTACACCCGCAGGTCGCCGAGGTGTCCGGCAAGTACTTTGCCGACTGCAACGAGTCCAGGACCAGCTCGCAGGGTCGCGACGAAGCGATGGCCGCCAAGCTCTGGGAGGTCTCGGAGCAAATCGTCGCCGAAGTCACCGCTTGACAAGCCAAAGCGCCGCCACACATCCTCGTCTTCTCACTCGAATTTGACCCGCTGTGCTCGGGTTACGTCCGTTCCCCGAAAAGGTTGAGAATATGTCGCAGTCTTCAGCTCCGCTCAGCACCGATGTTCACAGGAACGGCTCCCAGCAGGCCGAAGCGGCCGTGCCTGGAATCGACGCGAGCACCGCCGAAATCGAGCGCATCTTCAAGCTCCAGCGGAGCCAGCAATACACGGTCGCAAGGAGCACGGCCCGGGAGCGCAAGGAGAAGCTCAAACGACTGAGCGAAGTGCTGCTGACCCACAGGCAGGAGATTCGCGATGCGCTCTACGCCGATTTTCGAAAGAACCCGAGTGAAGTCGACCTGACCGAGATCCTTCCCATCACGAGCGAGATCAAGCACACGGTGCGCCAGCTATCGAAATGGATGCGTCCGCACCGCGTCAAGACTCCACTCATGCTGTTGGGGACGAGCTCCTACATCCACTACGAACCCAAGGGCGTCGTCCTCATCATCGCCCCTTGGAACTTCCCCATCACACTGACCTTCGGTCCCCTGGTGACCGCGCTCGCGGCCGGCAACACGGTGATCATCAAGCCCTCCGAACACACGCCTCACACCTCGGCCGTCACCAAGAAGATCCTGCAATCGCTCTTCGACGAGAGCGAAGTCGCAGTCGTCGAAGGTGGCATCGAAGCTTCGACCGCGCTCCTGGCTCAGCCGTTCAACCACATCTTCTTCACGGGCGCTCCCGCTATCGGCAAAGTCGTGATGGAGGCTGCCTCGAAGCATCTCAGCTCTGTGACGCTCGAGCTCGGAGGCAAGTCGCCCACCATCGTCGACGAGACGGCCAATCTGGATGATGCGGCGAAGCGCATCGCCTGGGCCAAGTACACCAACAACGGTCAAATCTGCCTCGCCCCGGACTATCTGTTCGTGCACGAGAGCAAGAAGGAAGATTTCCTCCAGAAGTTCAAAGCGAACATCGAGGAGTTCTATGGCCTCGACGCGCGGCGCTCGGACTCATACGCGCGCATCGTCAACAACCGACACTACCAGCGGCTTGCCGGATATCTCGAGGACGCCAAGCAGCGGGGTGCCACCGTCGCCTATGGCGGCAGCACCGAAGGCAGCGAGGACTACATCGAGCCCACCGTCCTGACCGACGTCGACCCGAGCTCCGACGTGATGACCGAGGAGATCTTCGGACCGGTGCTACCGGTTTACAGCTACTCGTCGATCGACGAGCCGATCACAGTGATCAACTCCAAAGAAAAGCCGCTCGCGCTCTACATCTACAGCAAGAACAAGCGCAACGTCGCTCACATCATCGAGAACACGCGCGCCGGTGGAACCTGCATCAATCACAACGCGATTCACTTCTTCAACCACAACCTGCCCTTCGGGGGCTCGAACAATAGCGGCATCGGCAAGGGGCACGGCTTCTTTGGCTTCGAGGCCTTTTCGAACGGGCGGAGCGTCTTGAACCAGTGGTCTCCCTTGAGCGGGATCGACCTGATGACAGCGCCATTCAACAAGTTCAAGCAGCTCCTCATCGACCTAAGCATCAAGTACCTCTGAGACCATGGCCTACGACGAGAAGCTTGCGGGGCAGGTACGCGCAGTTCTCGAGGGTAGGCGTGGTATCAGCGAGAAGAAGATGTTTGGCGGCCTCGCGTTCCTCGTGAACGGGCATATGGCCTGTGGGATTATCGGTGATGAGCTCATGGTGCGCGTGGGCCCCGAAGCCTACGAAGCTGCCCTGAAAAAGCCCGACGCGCGCGAGATGGACTTCACGGGCCGACCCATGAAAGGCATGGTATATGTCCGCCCGCGTGGCATTCGGCCAGCGTCCAAACTAGAGGCCTGGGTAGAGCAGGGTTTGTCCTACGCCAGGTCGCTACCGCCCAAGAGCTGACCCGTTCTCATGACCCGTGACGACCCCTGTCAGTATGAGCCCGGCAACACGCGTAAGCGCGTGCTCTACGTCGGATCTGGCCTCCAGTGCTTCGAGTCACTGGTCAACGACATGGGCGCCGCGCCCCGAGCCGAGCGCGTCCGCTCCGACCTCTACCCGGTGATTCGAACGCGCGGCCATGAGCTGGAGTTCGTGCCGGTCTGGGACACCCTGGGCGCTACCGACACGCTTCGTTCGGCCTACGTCAATCTACTGCTGGTCGACCTTCGCTGGTGCGAGAACTTCGAGAACCGTGTTGCCGAGATTCGCCAGCTCCTCAAGGCGCTCGATCACGACGAAGACGTCGAGCAGCGCTACGGGTTTCATCGAATCGTCGTCCTCATATCCGGCCCCGACTCGAACCGTCTCGACGACTTGATCATCGAGCTTGGCGCCGTTGGCGTCCGTTACGTCCTCCGGCAGGACTTCCACGAGGACGTGCCGGCCTGGTCTAGCGACGAGTCTTTCGCCGCCGAGATACTTCGCACAGCCGACCAGCTGACCAGCTCCCGCCGAATCGGCAAAACGGCTATCTGTGCATCTGGCGGAGGTATCACGGGCATCTACTACGAAATGGGCGCTCTCAAGTGTCTCGACGATTGCCTGACCAACTGCGGAGTCAACGACTTCGACATGATGTTCGGCATCAGTGCGGGCGCGGTCGTGACGAGCCTTCTGTCGGTCGGCTACACGCCTGACGAGCTCATGGCCGGAATCGCGGGCGTGCCAGGCGGTCGGGTACCCCCTTTCTCCTTGAGCCTTCTGCGGCTCTCGCACTTCAATCACGAGGATTTGCGCTGGCGCATGAGGAGCGCCGCCAAGACCGCCGTTCGCGCGCTCTGGGACACCCTCCGAGGGCACGGAGGCGATACCGCGGAGAAGCTCTTCCTCGAGTACACGAGCCTGGTCGGTGCGCCGTTTCATTCCTCCGAGTTCGAGGTGATTCTGCGAAGAGTTCTGCAGATTTCTGGCAGCACCAACGACTTTCGGAAGCTTCCCCTCGAGCTCTACGTTGGCGCGTCGGATCAAGACGCCCGCGCACACGTCCTCTTCGGATCCGAGGGTTACGACCACGTGCCTGTGAGTAAGGCGGTCCAAGCTTCTTTGAGCGTGAATCCCGCGTTCTCGTCCGTGCCGATCGAGGGCCGCTACTACGAAGATGGCGCGATTACTCGAACCTCCAACTTCGTCGAGGCCATTCAGCGAAACGCGACGCTGGTGATGACCTTCGACCCGTTCGTTCCCTATGTATCGAAGCTGCCTGGCGTCGCCCATCGTCGCGGGGTCCTCTACAACATCGACCAGGATATCCGGACCATTACGTTCACGCGCTTCGAGCGCGCGCGCAATGCCACCCTTCGCAAGAATCCGGAGGTCAGCTCTTACACGTTCCTCCCGTCGAACACCTTGCGGCGCTTGCTCTCGACAAACCCGATGGACCACCGGCCGTATCTCGAGATCTGGCGCGGCTCATACCTATCGGCCCTTCAGCGAATCGACCAGCTCTGCCATCGCCTGCGAGGAGACTTGGCCGAGCAGGGGATGCTCCTGGACACCGCGATGGCCGAGCAGGTCGCCGACCAGTTGCGTACGACGAGCAAGCTCTGTTTCGAGGACTTCTTCCCGGATCGACAGGTCGACATCGAGCAGCGTCCGTTCATGCAGCCCTCGCAGCTGTCGACCGCCTCAGTTCACGCGCCGCACGGAGCGCAAGCGACATAGTCGCGCATATTTTTCGTATCTGTGCAGGCGACGATTCCGGTATTCTCTGCGGCATGGCGCCTCCACGAATGCGACCTCGCTTCGAGCTACAGCTCCCGGTGGAGCGTGAGCTGTGGCTCGGTGCGCTGAGCTCGCTACTCCAAAACGACCCCGGGTCGCTGCGAGGACAAGTGTTCCGTGCGCACGCAGTGGTCCTGATGCGTGACACAGAGCGTACGTTCTGGTCACCATATTTGAACCTCGAAGTCGAAGACGAACCCGATGGCTCCGCAATTCGCGGACGCTTCTCGCCGCACCCAAACGTCTGGACGATGTTCATGGGTGTCTACATTTTGTTGGCCTTCGCGGTGCTGGGCGGCATCTCCTACGGGATTGTGCAGTTGACGCTCGGTCAGGTGCCCTGGGGTTTCTGGATCGCGCCGGCGGCGGTTGCGCTCTTTGGTTTCGTATATGGCGCAACGCTGATCGGCCAGGGCCTGGGTGCTGAGCAAATGCACATCATGCGTACCTTGGTCGACCGCGCATGCGTCAACGCGCTCGATGCTCCGGTCGGCGCGCGCGTCGTCGACGACGAGTAGGCGCGCATTTCGTGCGCGCACCAACTGGGAAGAGCATTCCTTGTTGAATGCGCTTTTCAACGGCATTCCTTTGATTTTTTTCTCGAAGTGTACAGAATCGGCACCAGCACGACCGGGTGGAGATTGGGTGATCAATTCATGACTATGAACAAGAGTTTTAAGATTCGTTTTTTGTTGGCCGCGATGATGGCCTTTTCTGTGGCGGTAACTGGCTGCAGTGATGACAACCCGCCCGAGGTCACTGGCGGCAGCGGCGGCAGCGGCGGCAGCGGGGGCGTGGGCGGCGGCGGCACGGGCGGCGATGGCGGCGGCGGCACGGGCGGGACACCGGTACCCCTGAGCGTGTCTGCTGATCCGGCCGGTGCGACGTTCGCTGCCGGTAGCACCGTAGATGTGACCCTCGAAGCAGCCGGGGACGGAAGCGCCGGCGCGATCATCTACTACACGACCGATCTGTCCGAGGTCGAGGTCCCGACCGGAGCTGGCGGAGCTGGCGGAGCTGGCGGAGCTGGCGGAGCTGGCGGAGTTGGCGGAGTTGGCGGCAATGACGGAAGCGGCACCCAGGTGTACGCCGGGCCGATCACGATAGCGGACACAACGGTCTTGAAGTTCGTCGCCGTTGCGGCCGACGACACGGAAACCAGCGAGGAGTTGGAAGGCTACACCTTGACCGACGGCGTCGTGTCAGAGCAGTGGGCCGAGAGTGGGCATGGCGACATCGTAGCGGAGGCCTGGCGCTACTGGGACGGTGACGGTGAGGTTGAAGCGGACGCGGACGGCGGCTGCGCGAAGTGCCACGGGGCGGCAGAGCCCCCGCTCACAGGTTTCCTCCAGTATGCCGATACGGGAGCCAATGCTGACGCAGCGCCGCTTCCACTGGGGCTCGCCTGCGTTGCGTGTCACAGCGAGAACACAGATTACGACTACGTCTTCGACGAGAACGCCCCGTTCAACGCGGTCGTGTTCCCCTCCGGAGAGTCGGCTTCCTACGGGAATGCCAGCAACCTCTGCATGACCTGCCATCAGGGCCGGGAGTCGAAGGTGTCTGTGGACAACACGATCGCTGCTACTGCGGGACCCTACGGGTTCCTCAACATCCACTACTTCGCCGCTGCGGCGACTCTCTTCGGCACGCAGGTCAAGGGTGGATACGAATACGACACGAAGACCTACGTCGGGCAGAACCTGTTCACGGTCCACGAGGCGCTGGCAGCGGGGGCGCTCACGGACTGCCTCGAGTGCCACATGAACGCGGCAACCGGGGACGACAAGGACCACACCTTCATGCCAGAGGTGACCAGCTGCGCGACGTCGGGCTGCCACAGTGGCGCGAGCTTCGAGGAGCTGAGCGGCTCGCCGTCGACCAACTACACGGATATCCAGACTCTGACCGGGGAGTTGCTCCCCTTGATCGTGACCTACGCGAACGACGTGCTCAGCATGCCAATCGTCTACTCCGACGGCTACCCATACTGGTGCAACGACAACGGGAATCCTTGCAACTTCGCCAACGGGTATCAGGACTTCGACGCAACGTTGCTGAAGGCGGCGTACAACTACCAGACAGCGCTAAAGGACCCGGGTGGGTACATCCACAACGGGAAATACATCAAGCAGATCCTGTTCGACTCCATCGAGGACCTGGGTGGCACGCCGAGCGTGACGCGGCCGTAGTCGCAGGAGCACACGCTGCCCTCCCGAGGGGAGCGGACAATCTAGGATGGGCCTTCGCCACAAGCGGAGGCCCATCTTTTTTTTGTGGAAGATGTTAGGCGTGAAGCCCCGTGGTCGCCCGATGCCGATCCTTCACTGCGCGCTTGCAGTACCGACTACCGACGAGCACAAGTCGCCTCGACTTGGTACCGCACTTGCATGGTACGGAACCCAAATGAGGTTTCCCCAGTGATCTCTCCGAACGTCGCACTGTCATCGCGAATAATAAGTTTATTCGCGCAGATTTTGCGCTGTTGTAGGGTCGCTCGGAAGCGTCCGTTATTGAAAGCGCTTTTCAGCGAGATTCCTTGGATTCTCGCCGGGAAATATGGACACTCGGCCCGTCTATTACCGGGTGGAGAGATAGGGTGACAGTCATGACTGCTAAGGATGTTTGGGTCGGTCGGTTTGTGCTGAGCGTGATCATGGCGTTTGGCCTCGCTATGGCGGGATGCAGCAGCAGCGATGGAAAAGACGGAGCGCCCGGCGCGGATGGCGCGGATGGCATGGACGGCATGGACGGCATGGACGGCATGGACGGCATGGACGGCATGGACGGTGCGCCGGCTGGGGACGTTTGGGACGTCAGTAGCGCGTTTGGGCTCGAGACGCTCGTTGAAGCCGGTGTGCCCCTGGTTGCCGAAATTCAGAGCGTGACGATTTTGAGCCCACCCGTCGTGGCGTTTACGGTCACCACGCAAGGTGGCTCGGGCGTCACCGGCATCGACCCCGAGAGCATCCGCGGCACCTTCGCGAAGTTGATCGCCACAGACGCCGCCGCGGGGCTACGTTCGCACTGGGTGAGCTACATCAACCAGCAGGAGACGACCGATATTCCTGCTGCGATTCCTGACCCGCCGGGCACAAGACAGGCCACGCGTGAGACGGGTACTGTCGTAGACAATGGCGATGGCTCCTACACGTTTACGTACACGACCGACCCGACGGTATCCACCGACCCAATTTGGGAGCCCGACCTGACGCATCGCGCGGGCCTCGAGATTCGCATCGATGACGCGCTCAATCCGGATAACCCTACGATGGACATCGTCCCGAGCGGCGGTGCAGGTTCTGGTCACAAAGCCATCGCGGACACGAACCTCTGCAACAACTGTCATCAGCGGCTCTCTCTTCATGGTGGCGGGCGGTTCACGGTCGAATACTGCGTGACCTGCCACAACGACCAGACCCGCGATCAGGGCTTTGGTGAGAACCTCGACATGGCGCACATGTCGCACGCGATTCATGGAGCGGAGATGCGTGCGGACCAGGAGACCGTGGAGGGCGAGTTTGCCTACAAGGTCAGAGGTCGCGGCGTCGACGACTATTCCGAGGTCACATACCCTCGGTCGTTGATCGATTGCGCGTCGTGCCACGCCGCGTCGGAGGACACACCGGACGGCAACGATTGGCAGACCTCGGTCGATTCGCTCTCGTGCGGTGGCTGCCACGTCGCTGGATTGACGATCTCGGACTCCGACGCGACCACGGGGCTTTCGACCTACAGCTACTTCCACAACCCAGAAGGCGACGGCGCGTTCGCTATGGAGCAGCAAGACGGGGCGTGCGCAACGCAATGTCACTCGGGTGGCGCTGCGGAGTTCCACGTCAATTTGGTTGCTGAGGAGGCAAAGAACTTTGCCTTCAGCATCGACGATGTGGGCGTCAGTCCTGCCAACGACGAGATCACGATCAAGTTCACGGTCTCCAACCCGACCGAAGGCACGACATACGACATCACCGCGGCGGGCGGGCCGTTCGACGATTCGAGCGCTCGGCTGCGTTTCCGAGTTGCATGGTCGTCCGACGACTACAGCAACCACGAAAGCGGCGAAGTCGTCGGGCAGCCCGTTTCGATTGATGCGCGCGTCGGCTGCAACGCCGCCATGCCTCCAGAAGGCTTCACCTGCTCCGGACCAGACTTGGTCGATGGCTCCTTCACAGTGACTCAGACCATCGTTGCTCCGAGTAGCACGACTGGGGACAGCATTGGGGTTGCGATGGAAGGCCGCGCCCGGGTCGATGTTGACGACAGTGGGTCAACCAACTCGATTCCGATCACGAGTCAAATCGCTTACGTCAATGCAGATGATGTTGGCGCCGATCCAACACCGCGACGTGACATCGTTGACGTCGCCCTCTGTAACAACTGCCACGGCATATTGAGCTTCCATGGCGGCAATCGCACCGACAACGTTCAGGTGTGCGCAACCTGCCACAATGCAAACGCAACAGACGTCGAGGATAGAATCGACGATATGGATCCCGGTGAGGCCTCGGTGGACCTCAAGTCGATGATCCATGGCATCCACTCGAACAATGCATCGTTTGCCGGGGGCAATGACTTCTTCGACATCACCTATCCGCGCCCGATCAACCAGTGCAATGCCTGTCACCTCGAGGGTACCTACTATCCGGTCGACACCGTGGTGGACTTCCGCCTGGCGACGACCACCGACTCGGGCGATAGAACCCCCGCCAGCCTCGAGGATCCTGAGGACGACGAGAACACCACGTTCAACGCAGCGACCTGCGGAGGCTGCCACCTTCGTCTCGACAATCCTGCGACGGCTGAGGATGAGTCATTGGGAAGTCTCACGACGGCCGCTCACATGGGGCAAAATGGGTCTGAGTTCCTGGCCACGCAGACCATCGAAGGCCTCCTCAGCCCACTCTCCATTGAAACGTGCACCGTCTGTCACGGGCCGGGCGGCGCCGCAGATGTCGGAGTGGTCCATGCCGGCGGCGGCGAGTAGCGACTAGAAGAATCGAGGGGCGTGCCTCGGCGCGTCCCTCGATGACGACTTGAACGTCTGCGAATGGAGTGTACGATGGGGCGCGTAGCGATGGGTGCTCCTCTTCGTATTTGTTGGTTCGCCTTCTTGTTGCTCAGCTTATCGTTGGGCGCGTGCAAGGGAGACACTGGGGAGCAGGGCCCTGAGGGGCCGCCCGGTGAACCGGGCGAGCCAGGGCAGCCGCCCGACCTTGGCATCGAGCCCGCACCCTTGGGCCTGGTCGGCCGGATCATGGAGCCGAACATGCTGCCGGTTCCCGGCGGCACCGTCTATCTCGTTCCGGCAAGCGAGGTGGAGACGCTCTCGCAAGATCCGATCGATCTCTTCCTGTCGCCGATGGACACAGCCGCGCTCACGGTCGACGAACCGATCGAAGACTTGCTCGACACCAGTGGTGAAAGCTACGAGCAAGCCGAAGTCGACGCGACTGGTGTCTATCGATTCGAGACGCTTCCCGAGGGAAGGCACTTCGTCGTCTGGGCACCGACGGCCGAGGACGCCGAGCATCTACCAGGGGGTGACAGCAGCAGCGTGTCGTTCGACACGGCATCTTTGGTCGGCATGCAGCTCGACATTCGTGTGAGCTCTCAACCAAGCTCGTCGGCGACCTATGTCGGCTCTTCGACCTGTATGGTTTGCCATGGCCTGCACAGCACCACCCGCACGGCGCACAACGTGGGTCTTCAGGTGCCGGGCGTGCGCTCCATTCTGCAAGACATCGAACCTTGGCCGGACTTCGACGATGGGCTCGCTGAGTTCGACGCCTCGACCAACCTGTTCTTCTATGACTGCGACCCTGGAACCGCCAATCCTTCGAAGTGCAAAGTCGACGACCAAGACCCGGGGGCTGGGGTCAGCTTCGAGCTTCGTCTGCGTCGCGACAGCAATGTGCCGCTCGGCGTCGCGGGAGCCTACTACGTCGATATGGTCTCAGGCGCCAACACGGAGCGATACGACGTGGTGCTCACGTACGGCGGCGCTCTAGGAAAGCAGCAGTATCTAACCCGGCGCGAGAATGCGAGCGGGAGCCTCAGCTATTTCGTTCTTCCGGTGCAATACAACTACGACGGCGACACCTCGAACGACAGCCCCGAGGATTGGCCCTGGCGGGACTACCGCTCCGAGCTTTGGTTTGATTTTGGCGGCGACTCCCTTGCGCAGCCCGACAACGCCGAGTCGTTCGACAACAACTGCGCGGGTTGCCACATGACGGGTTTCGGTCTGGGTGGAAGCGACGCGAACGGTTGGGCTGCACGCGCGGTCGTCGATTCAGGCGGCGCATTCGACTATGACGGCGACGGTCGCGTCGAATTGATAAACACGGGCTGCGAGTCCTGTCACGGCCCGGGCTCCGAGCACCTGGAGCTCAGCCCCCGTGGCAGCTACATCGTTTCTCCCGGCTCGCTGACCCCGGGGCGGCAAGCAGCGCTTTGCGGTAGCTGTCATTCCCGTCCACTGGGCGTCGGCGCCGGCCAGACCGGGCTTCCGCTCTCAGCCGAGAACCAAATGCCGCCTGCGGGAATTCGGCGTGCCGAATTTGCAGCCGAATACACCACGCGCGTGAGTGGGCCTCCCGAGGCTTTCTACGATGTCGATGACCCTTTGTCCGCTGACGCAAGGGCGAACTACCAACAGTATTCCGACCACATCCGATCGAAACACTACCGCAACCCGACTCGGCTCACGTCCTGCACCGGTTGCCACAGCCCGCATGCCAACTCCGCCGAAATCGCCGAAATGGACACGTCCGGCAACGACAACGCGCTGTGCACCACCTGCCATAGCCCGGCGGCCAATCCGGAGTTGTACCCTCTAACCGATCACGTCGAAGCCGTGACCGGCGTGACCTTGCATACTTCGTTCGGTGATGACGCATTTCTGTGCACCGAATGTCACATGGTTCCGACGGCCAAGTCCGGGGCGGCTATCAAGCAGCTGAGCATGCCGACCCAATACTACTGGAACGACATCGCCAGCCATCGCATGACCATGACCCGCTACACCGACGTCACTGTAACGCCGGATCGGCCCCTCGCCTTCACCAAGCAGTGCGGCGTCTGTCATTCCGCCTCCCTGACGCCATGAGAGCTTGGGCAAGCGGCCTTAGGCTTGCCAGGTTCGTTGGGGCGAGCGTCGTGCTGCTCGGGTGCAATGAGGCCCGCGATCGCCCGCAGCCGCCCAGCGTCTACGCCGACGTGGCCCCGATTCTCGAGCAGACTTGTCTGGAATGCCACAGCGGGCCGCTGGCGGAAGCTGGCTATAGTGTCGAAGACTATTTCACGACGATTCGATGCATCCCCGACCCGGAGGGACCGGCGGCGACACTGCCTCCTGATGAGACCGCGCCGATCCTCGCGGTCCTCGAGCAGCCAGATCATGCGGACCTGCTCGACGCCGAACAGACGTCGACTCTGACGACCTGGGTGACCGGTGGTGCCTTTCCCGACGATGACAGCACTCACCCCGGCCAGTGGAACGACCCTCGCGCCTCCGATTGGCACGGTGCCTACCTGCAGGAGACGGACTGGCAGCCGATCGTGGATCCGGAACGATCCGACGCGTGCGGCCTCTGTCATCGGGGTTCGCCCCCGCTCGGTGATGTGGTGATCAAGCCACCGCCAGGCGCGACCGACTGCACCGACTGCCACAGCCTGCCGGGCGGCGTGATGGCCTGCGGGACTTGCCACGGTGATGGGGAGCGAGCTTATCCTCCGAGAGACCAGTGTTACTTTCGCGGGCCGCCGGCCGGCTACGCGCATGGGCCTCACTCAGAGCCTTCGGCGAACAACCCAAGCGGTCTCGACTGCCAGGCCTGCCACTTCGGTGAAGATTTCTCCATGCTCGACGGCAGCCACGGAAACGGCGAAGTCGACGTGGTCTTCCAACCCGCCTGGGGCCCAGATGCAAGCTACGACGTCGAGACGCGCGCTTGCGCGACGACGTGCCACGTGCGCGGCGGTACCACGCCAGAAGTGGCCTGGGACGAGGAAGACCTGGACCTCGACTGCAACGCCTGCCACCAGAACCCACCGGCCGGCCACGCCACCATCAGCTGCAACAGTTGCCACCGGGGAATCAACGCGGCTGGAACACAGCTGACGCTCGAAGCGCCCCACATCAACGGGCGCGTCGACGTGTTTTAGTGGGGGGGGGTGCTGGTGCCGGTGCCAGTGTCGGTGTACGGCTTTTGCTGCCGCGGGTGTTGTGGGGGCGGGTCTTGAGTTGGCGGCGTGCTACGGCTTGTTTACACCGCCCCGCCCACCCGTAATCCTCCCTGGCGCGGCGGGCGCTGCGCTTCGCCTTGCCGGCGCATTGCGCCGGGCTTCGCCCTTCGGGCTCGCGCTTGCTGTCTTGAAGGGGGGGGGTGCACTTCTCTGGATGGCGCTGTGCGGCGCGCCCCGATCACCGCCGTGGCTTTGCCCTTGGCGTCAGGGCGCTCTTGGGCTTCCCGCTGATGAAGGTGTGGCAGCCGGTGCACAGCTTGGCGTCGGGTTGGTGGTCGGCGATGTCGGTGTGGCATTCCATGCAGGAGTTACGGTCTGCTCTGACGGTCGATTGATGAACGTTGTGGCAGGCCGCGCAGTCGGAGTGGCCGGGACCCAAGGGGTCGTCGGGGATCCGGTGGAGGCCGGGAAGCTTGTTGGTCGCGTGGCATCCGGCGCAGTTCGTTGCGGCATTGACCGTCGCGATGTGCGGCTCGTGGCAGGACGCACATTCGCGATGTCCCTCTGGGCTTGCCGTCAGGATCTCCTCGTGACAGCTGGCGCAGGCTACCGGCAACTCCAGCTCATGGGCAGTCCCCTCGTGGCACGACTCGCAGCTCGCATGGTCGGCAATACGGCCCGTCTGCCTTACCTGCGTCGCGTGGCACTGGGCGCACAGCGCGCGCTCCGGGACGTTGCTCAGGTCGAAGTCATGCGGTTCATGGCAATCGGTGCACTGTGTCTCGGGGGCGTGGAAGGCACGTTCGGACCGGGCCTCCTCGTGGCAGTTAGAGCAACGTAGCGCGAGCTGAGCAGCCCGACGCGGGTGCGGATCGTGGCAGGAGATGCAGTCCGGTTTGTTCTTCTCGACCGGATGCGTCGAGGCGACTTCTTCGTGACAGCCCATACACGCGCTGTCGCCCGCAGAACGAACCGCGTGTGGGTCGTGACAGCCACTGCAATCGCGATGCTCGCGGGCCGTCCTTTGAGCAAAGACGGGTAGGCGTTTATGGCAGCTTTCGCAGCGGTTCGCGCTCGATGCCGAAAATGCATGTGGCTCATGACAACTGACGCAGGCGCTATGGCCGTCGGTAGCGCTGCCAAAGACAGCGGTAGGCGAAACTCTCGACGGCGGCTTGCTGTGGCACTCCATACACGCCGCTGCCTCGGAGGCGAGCTTGTGACCCCCGTGGCAGTCGGAACAAGTCCCGCTCAGCTCCGGTCGGCCGTGCTGGACCTTCAGCGCTTCGTGGCAGTCGCCGCACTCTCCAACCGTTTCCTCGGCCGGCAGGTGTGGGTGGTGGCAGTTGGCGCAGGCGATTTGGTCATGCATCGCCAGGCCGCTGTGCGTCGGCGTGTCGAAGGGCCCGTGGCAGCGTGCGCAGTCCCAGGGGCTGTCGGGCTCTGCGTTGAACTTGAAGGCGTGGCAGGTCAAGCACTCGGTGATCTCCCCCTCATGATCGAGGTGAGGGTGAGAGGCCTGCTCGAGGTGGCAGTTGGTGCAGACGCCGATGTCGACCTCTTTGAAGTCGGCTCTGGCCGGATCGTGACAGTCGTTGCACTGAAGCGCGTGATTGATCACGTGCAGCGAGTGGCCTGGGGAGAACTTGTCAAACCGCCAATCGATCGAAACCTCGCGCGTCGGGCCGTGCTCGCGCTGCTCCTTGATCGTCGGGACGACTTCCGTCGTGAATTGCGCGACGAGAAACCCGGCCGCGAACCCGAGTGCCAAGAACACGCCGACGAGGATCGCGGCCCGCTTCATAGGCCCCCGATGTGGCAGAGCCGGCAGGGGAGGTCGTTCGCCTTGCTCAGTCGGCTATTGAAGCCCGGCGGGTGCGGATTGCCGCCCGGGCCGCCGACCTGATGGCAGCCCACGCAAAGCGTCTCGCCTGCGCCGCCATGGCAGCTCGCGCAGGACAGGGGATCGAGCCTCGCGGCCGGCCCGTGGGTGTTCGCAGCGCCGGGCGGGCCGGACCAGCCGGGCGGATGCGGATTCCCACGGGAGGCGTTCTGACCGGAGATCTCAAGCCGCGTGTGGCAATCGACGCAAAAGAGCTCGCTGTGACAAATGACGCAGGCCGCAGGGTCGGCGGCCGCCTGCATGTCGTGTACTGAGATGAAGTTCGCGCGGTGCATCGAGTCGCGGAGGGGGTCGTCGAAGCGGAATCGCGAAGGAATCGTGGGCACGGTCACACCGTGGCAGGCTGCGCATTGGCGCTGGGTGTGGCACGTGGTGCAGAGGTCGCCCTGAGCGTTGGCTTGGACGCCATGCTCACGCAAAAAATTGCCGTCGTGAATCACGTGGCTTTCGGGCGTCGCCATCTCTCCGGGCAGGTCCACGTGGCAGCCGCCGCAATCGCGGGTGTCCCATTGGCCCTTGTGCGCATGGCAGCTCAGGCAGGTCGGATGCTTGGTGCGAACGTAGTCGGAGTCGGTGGTGACGTTCACGTGGCAGCGCACGCAGTCGCCGGCGCCTTCTTCTCCGTGCGTGGCGTGCGAGAATCGTAGATGCTTACGCGCCATCTCGGCCGCGTGACGATTCCTTGCTCGGCCGTGGCAGTCCGAGCAGGTGTTCGGATCGTGTGGCTCCTCGTGGCACTCGACGCAATCGGCCGTTGACGGAAGGTGAAGGGGCCCGGTGTCGCCGGCCTCTTGAATCCCTGCATGACATTCCAAGCAGTTGATGCCCGCGACAACGTGCGCGCGGTGCTCGAACGCCCGGTTCTCCTTTTCCTGCTCGAGGCCCAGCATCTTGGCACAGGCGCCAGCCGAGCCCGCCAGCAGCACCAGGGCTGTGATTGCGACGATGTTCCTCATTGTTTCCCGTGCCACTTACGCTGGTAAGAGACGCGCGCGAGCCCTCGCACGTCGAGTCGTTGAGTCTGGTTGGCGCTCGCCTCAGCCGCCGCCGCGAACGACCAGCCTTTTTCGTGCTGGTAGCGCAGCGCGAGCCGCCCCCAGGGCCAGGCCTTGCCGGTGACCGAGTTGCGGTCGTCAGGGATGATGACCTCGAATTCAGGCATCAAACCCACGTTCTGATGGATGTCCTCGAAGAGCCGAATCACCGATGCGAGCCGGATTCCCGTCCACCGCGAATCCGCAACCTGCTGACGTCGCAGCTCGCCGAGAACGCTGCCCTTGCCCTCGTCGTCGGTTCGAAGAAGCCCGCGCAGATAGCCGCTCCAGCCCCATTGGTCTGAGGCCTGCTGGCCCGCACCTTCCACCGTGAGGTCGAGCCGAGGTGCGGCCCTCCAGAAGAGGTTGGCGCCGGTCTTCAAGGTCCCGAGGTCGCCCAATACCGTGAAGAGCGAGGTTTGCTGTAGGAAGCGGGTGGGGTTGCGCTTGCTCGCGAAGAGCTCGCCGCGGAACTTCCGGTTGTTCGTTTGCGAGGAAATCGTGGCGAGCACCTCGGCGAGACCGGGGTTCACGATCTCCCAGGAGAACTTGGCGGCCATGTCGAGCCAACTCGCCGCGCGGAGGGAGAAGTCCACGCCCACCTCTTCGTCGGAGCGCTGGCCCGAGTTGTAACGGTTGTAGTACGAGCCTCCGATCACGCCGATCTTGCCAAGCCCCTGGGAGACCCGACCGCCGGCGATCCAGTCGTACTTTCGACCGTCGATGTTGCCGTCGACCGGGACGCCTCCAAAGACTTCGAAGTGGGTTTTTGACGGCGCGCGAAGGATCAGGTGCCCGCCGTCGATGTGCTGTGCGCGCACCGCGCCGGTGCCGAGAATGAACCGGCCCAACCTGGCGTCGCTGATACCCCTTGGATCCCTCACTTTGACGGTAGCCACGAGCGCTTCGAAGGTGAATTCGTTGCCGCGTAGGCCGTACTGAGGCGAGCCAGCTCCGCCCCAAATCAGCGCCTCGGCTTCGACATATGGATACTTGCGGGTCGAGGCCTCAACGACGATGAGCCCGTTGTTGGGGTCGAGCTGGCCCCAGGCCTCGACGCCCACGCTGTGGGGCTGAGCGGCGGCCTGCGAAAGAGGGGCCAGGAGCGTCAAAGCAAGCATCGCGGCGAGCCCGAGCGCCCAATGCTGCGTGCGACCGATCTTCCGACTTGCGCAGCGACCCGATCCTGGATCATGGTCATCTTGCTCGGAAGCTTTCGAAGGCACCGAGCCCGGCACAACATGCACGCATCGCCCCTGTCTTGGATCGCCTTCGCCTGCGCAGTCGTCGCGGCCTTCATCATGGTTTACTACTTGGTGCGTCGGCCGCCGCTCGACGCTGCGGGCAAGTCGGTGATGATGCTGGGCGTCGGCGTCTTGCCGATCATGGTTGCGATGATCGGTAACATGGAGGGCCTCGCCGCCACCGAGCGCCAGGGCTTCTGCGGGAGCTGCCACACCATGGACATGTGGATCGAAGACGCCAATGACGTCGAGAGCGAGTCCCTGGCGGCCATTCATTCTAGGACGCACAAGTTCGGAGGCAGCAGCTGCTACTACTGCCACAAGGACTACGGCATGTTCGGGTACGCCATGACCAAGATCGGCGGCATGAACCACGTCTACGAGTTTCTCAGCGAATGGATGTGGTACGACAGCGACGAAGTCATCGAGAAGATCCACATCGTGCGCCCCTTCAAGAACGAGAACTGCATGCAGTGTCACAGCACCACAGGGAGCATCTGGAACAGCGCGCAGGACCACATCGGGCTTCTCGACGACTTGCGCACCGGCGAGACGAGCTGCGTGAGTGCGGGCTGTCATGGGTACGCGCATCCTTTTAGCAAACCGGATGAAGAAACTCCATCGGACACCGAGGCCCACACGGCGCTCCAGGTCCCATCGCCGGAGGGGACGTGAGCCTGAAATCCAAGTTCATGCATTTCCTCGACACTGCGTCGCGGTCGAAGCTCATGGTCTGGGCCTGTTGGCTCGGCCTGCTTGGGCTGGCGCTCATGAGCTGGTCGCTTTTCGACCAGGGCTGGATTCCGATCATGATGGCGATGTCGGTCGGACAAGGTATTGGGACGCTATCATTCGCATTGTTCCTGGTCATCGTGATTATCGACCTTCGGCAGGCTGAATTCCGGCCTTCGGTTCCGAACCCTCCGCCGAAGCCCGAGGACGACTAGGCGGCCGAACGCTTGCCGCGCAGCGCGACGAGGCCCGCGCCCAAGGCGAGTATGATCAGAGCCGTTAGGAGCGAGCCTCGGGGCACGAATGGCATCAGAGCGAGGCAGCTAAGGGCCCCGGCGAGAGGGACCCAGCGGGGCGCGCAAAATGTGCGCATCTTGTCGCGATCTCGCCGCTTGATCGTGACGAGCGAGACATTGACGGTGAAGAAGACCAGAAGCAGCAAGAGGCTGGTCGTGCCCGCGAGATAGGTGAGCGTGCCCGAGAGTGCCAGGACGAGGGCGACCGCCAGGACCGTGAGGATTGCAAGGTGCGGAGTACGGCGCTTTGGATGCACCGCGCCCAATGCCGCGGGCAGAAGGCCCTGCCGCGACATGCCGTAGATCAGTCGGGAGCCCATGATGAAGTTCAGCAAGCCGGTGTTCGCCACCGCGAAGAGAGCGATCAGGCTGAACAGTCGGTCGGGAACCGCGTCGGTGGCTGTTTGCACAACGGAGAGAAGCGGCGCTTCGGAGTCGGCCAGCGTGGCCGGCGCGACGACACTTGTTGCGACGACTACGACCAGCAAATAGATGAAGCCCGTGACGCAAAGCGCGATCAGAATCGCTCGGGGCATGTTGCGTTCTGGGTCTTTCACCTCCTCGGCCACGTTGACCATGTCTTCGAAGCCGATGAATGCGAAAAAGCCCAGCGCTGCGCCACTCGCAATCTCTGTCCACCCGACGCTGCGGCTGGCTTCGATGGTGTGGGCGATCGCCGCATCTGGACTGCGCTCGAGGAAGAGGACTCCGGTGACGATCACGATCAGAAGTCCGGTCAGCTCGACCATCGTTGCGACGATGTTCGTCGTCGAAGACTCTCGCATGCCGCGGAAGTTGATCAGCGCGAGCAGCAGCAGGATTGCAGCCACGGTGACCTGTGCCGAGAGCCCCGGGACGAGCCCCGTCATGTAGCCGCCAAAGGCAACCGACACCGTCGCCAAGGAGAGGATGCCAGAGCAGAGCACCAGCCAGCCGACCAGTAGGGCCAGGGCCGGGCGACCAAACGCCTGCTCCGCAAAGAACGACTCGCCCGCGCTTCTCGGGAAGCGTCCGCCGAGCTCGGCGTAGGTGAGGGCGGTCAGGCCGGCCACGAGGAGCGCGACGCCGAAGGCTGCCCAGCTGGCGCTTCCAGCGACCCCGGCAACCTTGCCGACCAGAGCATAAATCCCGGCGCCCAGAATGTCCCCCACGCCGTAGAAGACCAGTGCCCAAAAACCAAGGGATCGGCGGAGCTGAGCTGGTTGGGACTGGGTCATCGGGCCGAAGGGCATTTCTCGTCGAACTAGGGGTCGTCTACGACGCAAAGCGCTGGTAGGCTCCGCGACGCCATGAAGCAAACCAAGATTACTCTCGAAGAGAACGAAATCCCCGAGCGTTGGTACAACATCGTCGCAGACATGCCGAACAAGCCGTTGCCGCCGCTCAATCCGGCAACCCAGGAGCCCATCGGCCCGGAGGCTTTGGCGCCGCTCTTTCCGATGGCTCTCATCGAGCAGGAGGTCAGCCAAGAGCGCTGGATTCCGATTCCTGACGAAGTGCGACAGCTTTACACGAAGTGGAGGCCGTCTCCGATGTATCGCGCGCACGAGCTCGAAAAGGTGCTCGATACGCCCGCGCACATTTACTACAAGTACGAGGGCGGGAGCCCGGCCGGGTCGCACAAGCCGAACACGGCGGTGGCGCAGGCGTACTACAACAAGCAAGAAGGCGTGAAGCGGATCACGACCGAGACCGGCGCCGGGCAGTGGGGAAGCGCATTGAGCTTCGCGTGTCAGCACTTCGGCTTGGGCTGCGAAGTGTACATGGTGCGCATCAGTTACGACCAGAAGCCGTACCGGAAGCTGATGATGAATACCTGGGGCGCCGAGGTGATCGCCTCACCAAGCAACCAGACCGAAGCGGGGCGGCACGCTCTGGCTGAAGATCCCGATTCGCCCGGAAGCCTTGGACTTGCGATTTCCGAAGCCGTGGAGCGTGCAGCGACCGACCCAGACACGAAGTACTCGCTCGGAAGCGTGCTCAACCACGTGCTCACCCACCAGACTGTCGTGGGACAAGAAGCGGTCCTGCAGATGGAGAAGGCCGGCGAGCTGCCCGACATCGTGATCGCACCATTTGGTGGCGGTTCGAACTTCGCGGGCCTCAGCTTCCCATTCCTTCGCATGAACTTCGCAGAGGGCAAGAACATACGTTGCTTGGCGTGCGAGCCGACTTCTTGCCCGAAACTCACGCGCGGAGTTTTCCGCTACGACTTCGGCGACACGGCGGGCATGACGCCGCTGATTCCGATGTACACCTTGGGACACGACTTCGTCCCTGCGAAAATTCACGCCGGTGGATTGCGCTACCACGGCGCTGGCGCGCTAGTCAGCCAGCTCCTTCACGACGATCTGATCGAGGCCGAGGCCATCGATCAGATCGAGAGCTTCGAAGCGGGCGTGCTCTTTGCCCGCGCCGAGGGCATCATCCCGGCGCCCGAAGCCAATCACGCGATCGCTTCGGCCATTCGCCAGGCGAATCAGGCCAAGGAAGAAGGAAAGAAGCGGGTCATCCTCTTCAACCTCTGCGGGCACGGCCACTTCGACATGTCGTCATACGAGGCCTACTTCGCCGGAAAGCTGCATCGACACCAGTTGAGCCAGGAGGACGTCGATTCGGCGATCGCCGCAATCGACACGCCTGAAATCCCCGAAACGGCTGCCTGAGCGCGGACGTAGCGAAGATGCGCATCACGTCGATCGAGCTCTTTCACGTCTCGGTTCCGCTTCGTCAGACCTTCTGGCCATCGTGGATTCCTGGGTACCCGCAGACGCACAACCGCTTCACGCTCGCGAAGTTGGTGACCGATGATGGGATCGAGGGCTACGCGGCCGGGCAGTCGATGGGCAAAGAACGGCAGGGGCTTGGCGACCTGCTCGGTGGGTATCTGCTTGGAAGCGACCCGACGGACATCGACCGCGTTCAAGACCTGCTGAAGCAGGCTGGGTTTCTCGGCTGGCGGAACTTCTGGTTGGAGGCCGCCTGCTGGGACATCAAGGGCAAGGCCGAAGGCAAGCCTGTGTACGAGCTGTTCGGGGGGACGCCGCGTCCGCTTCCGGTCTATCTCTCCACCGGCGAAGTACATCCACCCGAGCAGCGCGTCGACGAGCTGCTTCGGATGATGGAGCGCGGCTATCGGACCGCGAAGCTGCGCGTGAAGAGTCCGGATCTGGCGGAAGACATTCGTCAGATCGAAGTTGTGCGAAAAGGAATCGGCGACGATTTCGCGCTTGGGGTAGATGCGAATCAGGGCTGGCTGGTGTCGATCGTCGATCGCGTGCCGGCCTGGGATTTGAAGCGCGCGACGGAGTTCGCCGCGGCCTGTCACGACAATGGGATCTCATGGCTCGAGGAGCCGCTCGACTGGCACGACTACGACGGCCTAGCCGCTCTGAAGCAGGCGTCCAAGGTGAAGATCGCCGGCGCCGAGCTCAACCACGGCTGGGACGAGATCAAGATCATGTTCGAGAAGGACTGCTTCGACATCTACCAGCCGGACGCGTGCTTTGCGGGCGGTATGGCCCAGGTGAAGAAAGTCATCGACGCCTGCCACGAGCACGAGCGCATCTACTCGCCGCACACATGGACCAACGGCATCGGCTTTTACGTGAATTGGAACATGGCGCTGGCTGACCGCAAGAACAGCCACCCCTTGGAGTACCCACTCGAAGAGCCGTCGTGGATTCCCGAGTTTCGCGAAGGCATCATCGACCCGATTCTGCCGAACAATAACGGCATGCTGCCGCCTTTCCGACGGCCTGGCCTAGGTTTCGAAATCGACAAGAAGAAGCTGCGGAGATACGGGAAGCGGTTCTTCAAGCTCAACGAGACCGGGTTGAAGCTCAAGGTGATCCGCGAAAAGGGGATCCGGGCGGCGCTGGATATCAAGAAGCGGAAAGACGCACAGTAGCGTCGGCCAATTCGCTCGCGCCTTTGTCCGCGCCCCGTTCTTACGCCGCTGCTTTCAGCTTCTTCCGCTTTTCCAAGTGTTCCGCGTAGCCGGCGCACATGGTTCCAAACGCGGCGTCCGTCCACGGGAAGAAGCCGGCGTAGTTGCCTTTGACTTTTGCGTGGTGGAAGTCGTGGTGGGTTGCGCCGTCGCTGAAGGGGATCAGGTGCGTGGGGCTCCAGGGGAAGTCGTAGCCTGCGTGGCCTTCGGCGGCCTCCCATTGGCGGAGCACGATCCAGATGTAGAGCGTCACCACGTGCGCACCGACCAGGAGAGGGCCGATTAGCATGACGGTGCCGGTCAGGACGTACTCGACTGGGTGCATGTAGTGACCGGTGATCGCCCAGGGGGTCATGATGCGGTGGTGAGTCGAGTGGACCTTCTTGAAGAGCCAGCGGCTCTCGTGGAGGCTTCGGTGCATCCAGTAGAACAAGAAGTCATCGAGGAAGATGAAGAAGAGCAACTGCAGGAAGATGACCCACCAGGCCGGCAAAGGGCCGGCGTGCACGTTCGACAGACGCAAGAGCGGCCAAGCGCCGAGTGTCGCGACTGCCATGATCAGGTTGTTCCGCGCGACGTGCCAGAACGCCGGCCCCACGACAGAGCGGCGACCCGTCTTGCGTGCCTGAATCCGGTACGGCTCAGCCCAGCTCGGCTGCTTGGCTGCGAGCATGGTAAACGGAACCGCAAACGCCAAGAACGAAACGAGTCCGATGACCGTCCCGGCGACGGGAAACAGCCAGAATATCGGCTCGGTGTAGATCTCGCGTAGCCATTCCCACATCGGACGCTCACTCTAGCACCGAGCGGTCACGGTTTCACTCTGGCGGGCGCGCCATACCAGCTCTCGACCTCGGGCCATTTTCCCCAAGGAAAGACCAGGGCAGAAAGCAGACCCGCAAACGCCCAGCCGCCGAGCACGAGCCAGGCGCCCATCGGGGCTGGCTGCATCCGAAGCAGCACTGCGGCGCCGGCTAGGCAGGCGAACGTCTTGTAGATGAACAGATACTGGAAGAAGACCAGGTATCGCACAGGCCAGATGGCGCCGAGCGCGAACATCACGCCTTCTCCCATGATCGCGCCCCCATACAGTGCCGGAACGAACGGGTCCTCAGCGACGTTCAAGCCCATCGAAGCCCAAGCCGACGCGGGGTCGATCATCATCCAGGCGCCAATGACGAACGACGACGCCGCGAAGCCGAAGCAGACGAGGCGAATCAAGCGGATTCGCGAAGCGGAGAGACCTTGTGCGCTCATGCGTGGACCATAGGCAAACTGGCTCCGATGCGCCAAGTCCGACTCATAGGCCCAGCCGCTTCGGCAAGAGCTCGAGCACGCCGTAATCGGCGTCTTCCTGATTGCTTCCGATCGAGATCACGTCGAATTTCCCGTGCCCATCGAGGGGGCCCAGGTTGTAGAGGATGAAGCGGCCCTGGCCGCTTTCGGCGTCAAAAACTAGGTCGCCGAGCAACTCGAGCAGGTCGGGAAGGCGCGCGCCGACGAGCTGCGGGTAGACGACGTCCTGCGCTCGGTATGACGGGCGCGGCCCGTGGAGCAGGCGGTCGAGTAGGCTCATTGGTGTGCTGGTTCCACCCCAGCGGCCGTTGCATTCGGTGAACAGCACCTGGAACTCGCCGTTCAGATCACCTGTCACCAAGTGGTCGAACGAGCAGCGTCCGACGTACCCCAACTCCTGAAGGGCAGCGCCCACCATGAGCGCCGCGGTTCCGAGCTCCTGGTTCACGGCATCTGGTAAGGTCGAAGGCCGGCTTCCGACGAAGACCTTCTCTTCGCCTTTCAAGATCTGCTCGTAGATCCCGTCGAGGCGCGGCTCGCCGAGGCCGATGGGCGGGATCCAGAGCTGCGTCGATGGAGAGAGATCGGTGTCGAGCCACGCGACCGCGAGCACCTCCTCGCCTTCGGGCCATTCGGTGCGACGCAAGAACTCGCGCACCATCCGTGACGCGTCTCGTTCTGAATGCAGGTCACGTGATGCGAATACGGCGTTGCCCATGGCGGATGCACATCTGGTTCGCTTGAGGCCGATGCGAGGGTGTCGTCGTGACAAGGCCAGAAGATCGGTCTCGATCTGTGCAGGGTCGTGTGAGATCCGGGTTTCGACTAGCGCCTCGCGGCCAAGTGCGCGCGCGACGAGCTCGTCAAACAGGGCCTTGTCGTTGGCAATCCAAGTGACCGGTGGCGGTGGCGCAAGCACACGTACCGGGCAGTGGCTGTCCACGCTGAGCATCGCGGCCAGCTCCCAGACGTCTTCGATCCCCATGTACGGATGAATCGTCAGGCCGCCGGCGGCTTTGGCGGTGTCGACGAGATGGGCATGGCAGTGACCCTTGGTGCAAGCCCGCGCGACGGCGATCGGCGGGCCCACTGGATCGGCTACCAGATGCTCGGGCGCGCCCATTTTGAGCGTCTCGTGGCAGTAGGGTTCGTACCCGCCGACGGCCGGCGTGACGGTGACGTAGACGTCGTGGTCGCCGGCTCGGAGACGGCCGCGGTGCTGGTACTCCTCGACGCCCGCGATCTCCGCGAGAAAAGGAATACCCGAGACGTCATCGAGCTGCAGGGTAGGGTGCGGGGCGTCACCTCGATGCCAGCGGTGCGCCTCAAATGGCCTGAGCTTGCTCGCGATTTCGATGTCCGCCCCGAGCTCCCGCCCGGCTAGACGCGCTCGATCGAGGTCCAAGACACGCTGGCCGGAGGTCGTGCTCACAAGCCCCGCTTTAGCGCAGCTGGCCGGCCTTTCCAGCGGGCTCAGTTGGGCCCAGTTGGGGGAGCGTACGTGTCGAGGAAGCCGTTGACCGCTGCCCAGTAGACGTCGTTGTCGGTGAACTTCTCCCACAGCGCGCGAGAGCCGTGTTGACCCTTGGACGCCGGGGTGAATAGGATCTTTTTGTCGGCAGGGGAGGCGTCGAAGATTGGCTTCACTTGCTTGCGTTCCTTCTTCGAGGATGCGACGAAGAGGGGTTGCTTCACGCGCTTCGCGAAGTCCCAGATGTAGATCGCGCTCTTCTGTTTTTCGAAGTACTCGCCTGGAGCGAAAGCCATCGCCGCGCTGACTTGTTCGGGGTGCTCAGCGGCCAGTCGAAAGACCAGCGATGCCGAGTAAGAGCTTCCCCAGGCGACGATGCGTTCGGCGCGGAGCTCGTTGCGCGCGTACGCAAGCGCGGCCTTCATGTCTGCGTAGGCATCCAGGTAGCTTCGAGCGAGTCCCATCTTCGTGGCGCGGTAGTGAGTCTCGTTTTGGACGCCATCGACTGAGCCGCCGGAACGCTGGTCGACCGCCATCACCCGGTAGCCTCGCTTGACCAGCTTGGGAGCAATCTCTCGATACTCTCCCCGGCTCCAGCCGGCTTGGTGAAACAGAAGGATGAGCGTGGCCGATTCGTTCTCCGAGGCGTAGATGTCGGCCCGGCCTTGGATGCCCCCGTCCGTCGGGAAATCTATGCTCTTGAAATCAGCGTCCGCAAAGGCGGTGTGGGACGTGCAGGCTAGCACCATGGCCGCCACGGCGACTACCCAAATCAAATTTCGCATCCGTCCCTCCTAAGCAGGCCTTCAGAGAAGCTAGCGTGAAACCGGGCTTCAGTACACTGCCACGGGGGCCTGAGCGGCCACCGTCAGAGTCGTGGAGAGCGGGAGATCACGCGAAGAAGTGCCCACATGGACCGCGTTGTCCAGCCCTTCGAGGGCCCAGGCGGACTCGGCGACGTCGTAGTAGGCGAGGTCGTTCACCGGCACCGCGATCTCCACCGTTTGGCTGGCGCCCGGCTGCAGCGACACCTTTGCGAATCCCTTGAGCTCGCGATCCGCGCGCTCCACCGCGGAGCCGGGATAGGTCACGTAGAGCTGCACGACCTCGGCGCCGGGCACAGAACCGGTGTTGGTGACGTCGATGCTGTAGCGCACCACGTCACCTGCCTGGGCCTCGGCCTGACTCGCCCGAAGGTTGTCGATCATGAAAGTCGTATAGCTCAGCCCGAAGCCGAACGGGTGCTCCGGCGTCGAGCCATTGCGATCCAGATACCGATAGCCGTGGAAGTAGTCATAGGTCACTTCCAGCGACACGTTGTCGAACGGAGGCAGTTGGCCGAGGCCGGTGGGGAAGCTGATCGGAAGCTTGCCCGAAGGGTTGGCATCGCCGAAAAGGAGGTCCGCGATTGCGTAGCCGCCCATCTGCCCCGGGTACCAGGCCATCAGCAGGGCCTCGACGTCGGGAAGCCAGTTGCCCATGGTGATGGCGCCGCCGCCCTCGAGGACGACGATGGTGCGAGGGTTCGCTGCGGCAGCGGCTCTGATCAGGGCTTCGAGCTCTGCGCGAAGACTCAGGTCGATTCGGTCGCCAGCTCCGATCAGCCCTTCGCCTTCGTCTTCGGAGGTCAGTCCCGTGACGACGACGACGGCATCCGCCGCGGCGAGAATTGCGATATCATCGTCGTCGAGGAAGTCTTTTCGGATGTAGTCGACGTCGACCGAATCGCCGACAGCCTCCTCGATGCCCTGCAAGGGGGTCACCACGAAAGCCGGGCGGACGCTGCTACTGCCGGTATCGCCAATGTTGGCGGTGTCGGCGAGCACACCCACGACGGCGATCCGGTCGAGCATGGTCACGTCGAGAGGGAGTGCTTGGGATTGGTTCTTCAGCAAGACGGCGCCTTCGGTCGCCGCGTCTTGTGCAACGGCGAGGTGTTCGTCGCTCCCGATCACGCTTTCATCGACCGGACTCGGGGCATCGAGCCGGTATTCCAGCTTTTTGCGGACCATGCGCCGAACTGCGTCGTCGATGAAGCTCTCAGGAAGATCTCCCGCTTCGACCTGATCGAGAAGGCTCCCAAACACGTTCGTTGTCGGCATTTCGAGGTCGAGCCCGCTCAGCGCCGAATCGGGTTTTGTCCCAAGGGTGAAGTCCGAAAGCACGAAGCCGTCGAAGCCCCATTCGCCTTTGAGAATGCCCCGTAGCAGAGTCTCGTTTTCGCCACAGAACTGTCCGTTGACGGAGTTGTAAGCGCTCATGATGGATGCGGCGCCACCCTCGTGCACAGTAGCGCGGAAATGCGGAAGGTATATCTCACGCAGGGTCCGATCATCCACGGTGACGTCGACCCGGAATCGCGTGTTTTCGATGCTGTTGGCAGCGTAGTGCTTTGGATTTGCCAGTACGTATTGCTGAACGCCCTGAACGAATGCGACACCCATGCGTGAGAGCAGGTGCACGTCCTCGCCGTATGTTTCTTGAGAGCGCCCCCAACCGGGATGCCGGAGGTTGTTGATCGTGGGTGCCAGCAAGACGTTGCCGCCAATCGCGCGAAGCTCGCGGCCCATGGCTTCGCCGACGCGGCGCTCGAGCTCGGGGTTCCAGCTCGCGCCCCTGGCCATGGCGACGGGAAACGCGGTGGCTCCCTGGTGGACGCCAATCCCCCGGGGACCATCGGACATCTTGAACGGGGGGACACCCAGTCGCTCGACGCCGGGCACGTTCCAGAGCTCCTGGCCGTATGTGCCCATGATGGCGGTGGTACCGGACATCTGCGCGATCTTTTCGTCGAGCGTCATCTGAGCGAGCAGTTCGTCAACCTGCTGTTCGACGTCGCCGCCGCTGCTGCTGTTGGTGCAGGCGATCACGATCGCGATTGGAATCAAAGCAAGGGTTCTAAATGTCATGGCGGCCGATGGTACCCGAACCCAAACGGCTGACAAGGCCTGCTTCGATCAATGCCTGGGCGCAGCGTGCTTCTTGAACTCGATTCGTGCGACGGTTCGCCTGTGTACCTCGTCCGGACCGTCGGCCAGCCGCAGGGTTCTGCTCTGTGCCCATGTTTCGGCTAGGCCGAAGTCGTTGCTGACGCCTCCGCCACCGTGTGCTTGAATCGCGTCGTCCAGGACCTTGAGCGCGGTGAGCGGCGCCTTGACCTTGATCATCGCGATCTCCGCCCGGGCCGCCTTGTTGCCGACCTTGTCCATCATGTCGGCGGCCTTGAGCGTCAGTAGTCGCGCGCATTCGATGTCGATTCGAGCGTCCGCTACCCGCTCTTCCCAGATTGATTGCTCGTAGATCTTCTTTCCGAAAGCGGTCCGGCTCATAAGACGCGCACACATCTTCTCGAGCGCGCGCTCGGCCACACCGATGAGTCGCATGCAGTGATGAATGCGCCCGGGACCGAGACGGCCCTGCGCAATCTCGAAGCCGCGACCTTCGCCGAGGAGCATGTTGCTTGCTGGGACGCGCACGTTTTCGAAACGCACCTCGCCGTGCCCGTGCGGAGCGTCGTCGAATCCGTATACAGGCAGGTAGCGCTCTACGGTTACGCCCTTCGCGTCACGCGGGACGAGGATCATGCTCTGCTGTAAGTGACTCGAAGCGCTCGGATCGCTCTTGCCCATCACGATCATGATCTTGCATCGCTTGTCCATGATGCCGGAGGTCCACCACTTGAGGCCATTGACCAGGTACTCGTCACCATCGCGCCCGATCTCGGTGCAGATGTTGGTCGCATCGGACGAGGCGACTTCTGGCTCCGTCATCGCAAATGCAGAACGAATCTGTCCCCTGAGCAGCGGCTCCAACCAGTCCCGCTTCTGTGCCTCCGTGCCGTAGCGGTCCAGCACTTCCATGTTGCCGGTGTCCGGTGCCGCACAGTTGAAGACCTCCGGCGCAAACGCAACCCGTCCCATGATCTCGCAGAGCGGCGCATACTCGAGGTTGGTCAGCCCTGCCCCACGCTCACTCTCCGGCAAGAATAGATTCCAAAGGCCAGCGTCCTTTGCCCTTTTCTTCAGCTCTTCAATCAGGGGCGGCGTATCCCAGCGGTCGGGAAGCGAAGCATGCTGCTCGCGCACCGCGGCCTCGTTGGGATAGATCTGGACGTCCATGAACTCCTGAAGTCGAGAGATGAGAGCCTGCGTCTTGTCGCTGTACGTGAAATCCATAACTATCCCCTAGACTCCCTCAGCCCAGTTCCAAGACGACTTTGCCGCGGGCGCGTTTGGTCTCGATGTAGCGGTGGGCTTCGGCAGCGTCCTCGAGCGAGAAAGAGCGGTCGACTACGACTCGCAGGCTGCCGGTGTCAATCTGTTGGCGGAGCCAGTCGAGTTGGTCCCGGCGAGACTTGACGAGAACGAGCTTGGCTCGCTTACGCCTCAGCAGGGTTCGAGCGACATCCCTGAGAATGCGTCCGCTCGGAATCGTCTGCACGTAGGTGCCGCGCGGCTCGAGCAGGTGCTTCAGCTTGTCGAAGTTGTAATTGCCGAACACGTCGAAGATCGCGTCGAACGTCGCGTCCAGCTCGACTAGCTCGGTCTGGGTGTAGTCGACGACTCGATCGGCGCCGAGCTCAGTCACGAGGTCGGTGTTGCGCTGGCTGCAGACCGCGGTGACTTCGGCGCCCAGGATCTTCGCGATCTGCACGGCGAACACCCCGACACCACCTGATGCGCCGTTGATCAAAACCTTTTGTCCGGCCTCGATCCGGGCATCGTCGCGCAGCGCTTGTAGGGCTGTCTGGGCGGCCAGCGGCACCGCGGCCGCAACGCGAAGCTCGATCGAGCTGGGCACCTTGGCGAGTTGTTGCGCATCTACCGCGGCAAACTGTGCGTACGCGCGGCCTGCGAAGTCGTTGATCATGCCGAAGACCCGATCGCCTTCCGCCAGGTCCGCGCCGGCCCCGACTTCCACGACCTCGCCCGCGATGTCGTGCCCGACGATCAGCGGGAACTTCTTGCCCGTTGCAACCTTGAACTTCCCCTTGCGGACGATCACGTCCTTCGGGTTCACTCCGACGAAGCGCGTCCGCACGAGGACTTGGCCGCGTGTGGGAACGGGACGCGGAACGGTCGCCTGACGGAGGACCTCGGGCCCGCCATATCGGTCGATGACCACCGCGCGCATCGTTGCGTTTGGATTCAGGTGCCTACCGTACTGCGGAAGCTCGCTCATTGCTTCGTGAAACGGTACAGCGAGAGACCCGAAAGAATCTTCGGCTGAAAGAAGGTGCTCTTCTCGGGCATGACGACCTCTGGGTCTTCGAGCCCAGCGTCGGCCACGGCCATGAGCTCATCGAGGCTTACCGGGTGCAGCGCAATCGCCATGTCGTAGTCGCCTCTGTCGACCGCGGCTTTCATTTCGTCGAGCGCAGACTCCGAGTAGTAGTCGAAGTGGTCGGGGTCGACGACCATGTCGTGCGTCAGCCCGAGCTTCGGGTAGAGCTCACGCTCGAGGATCGCGCAGTCGAGGCGCCCGACGACGTCTTCGGGAACCTCTTGCGCATCGAGCTCGTAACAGCCCTCCTTCGTGTAGATGCAGAAGCTGTGCTTCTCGGGTGTCCGGAATGAATCGACCGGCCTCAAGCGCAGGTCCCCGGCAATCTCCGAGAAGGGGCGAACGCCGTTGATGACGCGATTGTACGCTTGGATCACCGCTTCTTCAGTGACGTAGCAAAGAAAGTGAGTCTGCTCGTTCAAGAGGCTCGCGTGGTAGCGGTGGTGGCCGTCGGCGATGTAGAGAGGTTCCGTCCCGAGGGCGGCTTGGAGTGCGTGACCGGTCTTGCTGGCTTCCGGGACGCGCCAGACCTTGTTCGCAATCCCTTCGAGCTCGCTGTAGCCGCCGAATTCGCTGGTGAAGTCGTAGATCGGGTCCGCTTCCTGCTTGGCTTTCTCCAAGACCGACGCGATCGGCGCCCTCGTCAGCACGAAAACCGGCCCGATGTGAAGCCCCGTGGCGCGACGCATCGCCATGCGCCCCTTGACCTTGTCGTCGAAAGTCTTCTCGTGCCGGATGATTTGCTTGGCCTCGTACGGAGAAACCTCCGCCGCGACAAAGACACCGGTTCGTCGGCCTTCGTTCCATGTTTGCTCGTAGACGTAGTACGCCGGCTCGTCATCTTCGAGCAGCGACCCGTCCGCCACGAGACGATCGCGCGCGGCTGCGGGCTGGTCCCCCAAGATGATGTGAAACAGCGAGCTTTGCTCCTTTTCGAGCAGCTTCTCGAGCGGGGTGCCTGGCTTGATCACGTCGTAGGGTGGGGACGCGATTGCAGACACGCGAGACGGGTTCGGGCGCAAGCCGGTGAGTCCGATCGTGGCGACCATGATAGCTCCTTATGGGGCTTGCGAATCGCATACTGCCCCTGGAAGTCAAGAGCCCCGAACGCCCCGCTCAGTCTGCTTGTACTTGGGCAAGGGTCAGCGTTCCGAGGTCGCCGTCGAGGGTGACCAAGTCTCCGGTTTGAATGCGCTTGGTGGCGACTCGGAGGTTCACGACCGCAGGAAGGCCATATTCTCGGGCCACGACTGCGCCGTGCGAAACCGCGCTGCCCACATCGGTAGCAAGTCCGGCGATTAGGCTGAAGTATGGCGTCCAGCCCACATCGGTGATTGGCGCGATCAGGATTTCGCCCGCCTGCAGCTCGGCAGCCTCTTCGAGCGTCTCGACGACCCGCGCTCGCCCGGTGACCTTTCCGCGACTCACGGGCTTGCCTAGCAACGCGCGGTCATCGCTCGCGACAGGCTCAAAGCCCAAAGGCTCGGGCCGATTGCGGAACACCTCCGGGAAGTGAAGCGGCATTTGATAGTCGATGACCCTTCGCCGCGACACCGCGAGCTCGGAGAGCTCTCTGCGGCCGCGAAGCAGCTCGCCAATCTCCTGGTGGGTCAAAAAGAAGACCGCGTCCTGGTCAGGCAGCCTTCCTTCCTCCGCCATTCGCGAACCCAGGGCCCGGTAGGCGTGCTTGAAGGCGGTCGTCACCGCGACGAGGCTCGACTTCGTGTGCTCGCGCGTCCGAATCGCCGCATGCGCGAGCGGGAGGAGCCTCCGAAGGATGGGATGGTCCTGCGAGGTGGATCGCGGCCGGGCCTCGGGGCGATGACGCGTGCCGAACTTCAGTCGAGCGCGAAGCCCTGATTGCAGGGAGCTGATCAGGGGCGCCGGATCGACCGCCCATTCCTTCTGTCGCAGCTCGAGCTCTCGAACGGCGCGATGACCGTGGCGATCGAGATACCGTCCGAACTCGCTGCCCGCTTCTCCTGCCTCGCTGGAGCAAAGCCAGGCGAGCGCAGCCTCCTGGTCGGCTTCGACAAAGGCCTCTTCGGCGCCTTCCCGTTCGACCAGCATATCGACGATTCGCTCGACACCCTCGGCGATGTCCGCACTCTCGACGTTCTTTGCGCCCGCAAGCATGTCCGCGACTTCCGCGTGATGCTCCTGAGTCGGCTCTCCACCCTTCGCTAGGATGCCGAGCAAGATGGGGCTCAGCGCGCCGGACGAGGATGAAGACAGCAAATGGAGCTCGTAAGCTCGCCACATCTGAGGAAGGCTCTCGTCGATCGAGCGATACAACTGCCGTGCGGTTCCGAGCTTCGGCAGGTCCAGGCTTGCGATGAGCTCGTCGAGATCGTCGCGGTGCTTCCTTGCCGTCACGAGGAGCGAGAAATACCGGGCGCCGTTGATGGCCCGCCTCCAGGCGGGCTCGGGCTCCGGTTCGGAAAGCTCTTCGATGTCTCTCCCACAGAGCGCGATGCACATCTGGCTCTTGCTGGAGCCGGCTACAGCCGAAGCGAGCTCGGACAGGTTCGAGAGGTTGAGGAACAGGTGACCAAAGTACATCCCGACGTAACGAAAGCCTTCGCTGTGAGGCACGTTTGCCCCCATGCGCCGGTAGGCCCACTGCATGCCGAGGTCGATGCCACGACCGGTCACGGAGAAAGTCAGCGGCGTCACTGCGCCCGGCATCATTTCTCCGATGTTGCACCATGTGTAGACGTCGCTCGGCTTGGGCTTTGTGTCGAGCTCGTTCGGGTCCGCCGGCAGCTGCGTGATAGGCCGGGCCTGCAGCCATCGAAGCTCTCCGGCCTGGTCGATCGCCCACTCCATGTCGAGGGGGACGCCGTACCGTTCTTCGGCGCGGAGGGCCCCATCGAGCAGTAGGGTGAGCTCGCCGTTGCTCAAAATCGGCTCGTCTCCCCGCAGCTCGCTCCGCAGCACCGAGCCGTCCCTCCCGAGAAGCCAATGATCAGGGGTGGCATGTCCGCTGACCAACGCTTCGCCAAGGCCAGCGACGGCGTCGACGACGACTCGATCGCGCCGTGCGTTGACAGGGTGTGCCGTGAAGATGACCCCCGCCGCGCGCGCATCGACCATCTGCTGCACGACGATGTTCATGCGGGCTTCGTGCCGTTCGGTCTTCTCGTCCCGGTAGGCCAAGGCCCGCGCGTTCCCGAGCGAGCGAAGGCAGTCTTCGATCGCCGCGCGAAGGGCGTCGCGGCCCTCGACGTTCAGAACCGTCTCGTACTGCCCAGCGAACGAAGCTTCCCCCGAGTCTTCCCCGATTGCCGAGGAACGAACCGCAACCTTACCGGCGCCGATGCGAGCGTAGTGCTCGTCGAGGTCGGCGGGCAGGCCACCGGGGCGAGCGCCGATCACTACGAAACCCAAAGGCACTTCGAATCCGTAGTCCAGTAGACGAACGAGCCCTTCGGCCTTTCCGCCAACGGCCTCGTCGGAAATCGATTCGAGCGGAATGCAGCGGGGTTTGGTCATGCGGTTTTTGCGCGGCTTCTCAGGGCGCTGATGATCTCCGAAGCGCAGTCCTGCGGGAGCGGGAAGGGCGAGGAGAATCCGAGCCGTTCGGCAAGGGAGCCATAGCGCGCGTACAAGATATCGGCGACTTCGCTCGGCGTGCCGAGCGCCGCAATGCGGCCCAGGAGCACATCGTCGATCAGCGCCGCCATTTCGTGCCAGCGCCCCTCTTTGGTCAGCCGACGAAGCTCTGGCTGAAGCTCGCCGCGCCCCTCGGCTTCGAGCACGCTGCGATACGCGGGCGTCGAAGCGTAGAAGGCGATCTGGTTTCGCGCCATCGCACGTGCGTTCTCGAAGCCGGCTTCGTCATTGCCCGTCACGATGAGCACTTGCGCGCAGAGCGTGAAATCAGAGAGCTCGCGCTCCGACGCGGCCAGGCCCCTCTTCAGATTCGGCAGCATGACTTGCTCGAGCGAGCGCTCGGTGTGGAATGGATGCAGGAGCATGCCGTCGGCGACTTCGCCCGCTGCCTCGGTCATCTTCGGTCCCACTCCGCCAAGATAGATCGGCGGGGCGCCGCCTTTGGCCGGACCCGGGTTGAAGATCGGTGGCATCAGGGTGTGCGTGTAGAAGTCCCCACGAAAGTCGAGCGTCTCGTTGTTGTTCCAGCTCGCGAGGATTGCCCGAAGAGCGTGAACGAACTCCTTCATGCGCGATACCGGTTTGCCCCAGGGCATGCTGTAGCGTGCCTCGATGTGCGGCTTGATCTGCGAGCCGAGCCCGAGCCAGAAGCGCCCCTCCGAAAAATGCTGCAGATCGTGCGCCAAATTCGCGACGGTCATCGGGGTACGCGCGAATGCGATCGCAAGCCCGGTACCGAGCTCGAGTTTGGAATGCTCGGCTGCAAGGACCAGCGGCATGAACGGCTCGTGCGGCCCTTCGAACGTGAAGCAACCGTCGAACCCGGCCTCCTCCAGCTCGCGGACCCGCCCGGCGACTTGTTTCATGTCAGTCACCAGCAATCCGGCGTCGATCTTCATCCGCGAGGGCTCCTTTGGAGAGAGGCTCGTCGCACGAATTGCCGGAGACTGTCAAGGGCGGCACGCCCTTGAAACCGCAGCCCAGACGGTCTAGTTCCATCCTTGGAGGCAATCGATGACCGAACGAACCGGGCTTCTCCCATTCTGGAAAAACTACGACCGAAAGCTCTACCTCCGGGCCGCGATTCTCGCGGACGAGCTAGGTTACGATTCGTTTTGGATTCCCGAGGCCTGGGGCTACGAGATATTCTCGCTGCTGACCGAGATCGCGGTGCACACCAAGCAGATCAAGATCGGCACCGCCATCGTCAATTGCTTCAGCCGGTCGCCGGGGCTCATGGCGATGAACGCCGCAACGGTCGACGAGATCAGCGACGGCCGTCTCATCCTCGGCATGGGCACCAGCGGCAAGCGGGTCATCGAAGGTTTTCACGCGCGCGAGTTCAGCAAGCCGCTCACGCAGCTGCGCGACGTGATTCGAGTGACCAAGACTCTGCTAGCCGGGAAGAAGCTCACCGAGAGCGACGCCAAGCTGCACGCCTACCGACCATTCGAGCTCGCTATGAAGCCCCTCCGCCCGAACGTGCCGATCTACGTTGCCGCGCTCAAGCAGAAATCGATCACCTCGATCGGCGAGCTCGCCGACGGCTGGATACCCACCTTCTGGCCCTACGCGAAGCTCGACCAGGGGCATGCTTGGATTGCCGAAGGCGCCGCCAAGTCGGGTCGTGATCCGAGTGAGATAGCCACTGCGCCGTTCACCACGGTCATCCCTCTTGGTGAGGCAGGAGTTCGAGAAGCCCGCCAAATCATTTCCTTCTACATCGGCGGAATGGGCGACTACTACAAGGAGCTCCTCAGTGGTTTTGGCTACGCGGACGAGTGCAAGCGGGTGGAGGAGCTCTACCGAGACAAGAGGACCCGGTCTGAGGCGGCCGATGCGGTCTCCGACGAGATGATCGAAGCGCTCAGCATTGCGGGCGACCCGAAGTACTGCATTTCCGAGCTGAAACGCCGCCGTGAGTACGGAATCGACCTTCCGATCCTCAATCTGCCATCAAACCTGCCATGGGAGATGGTGGAGATGTTCATCCGCACGATGGCGCCTACATCCTAGCGTTTTTTGGCGTGCACCCCCGGCTTGCTACTCTGCAACGGTGTGGAGGAGACGCCGTGACGCAAAGCGTACGCTTCGCCGGAGCACCGGCCTGTGCGCGCTGCTCTTCGCGTTCGGCTGCTCCGTCTACGATTCGAGCTTGCTCGAAGGTGGCGAAGCGGGCCTTCCGAGCCGTCCTCCTGCGAACACGAGCTCGTTAGACGATAGCGAGTCGCTGCTTTTCGCCCTCAAAGACATCTTCATCAACCAGTCGGCGGAGCTAGCGGCGAACATCGGCGTCGACCTCGATGGGACGACGACGACGGGGCCATCCGATGCCACCTGCGAGCCACGCACAATCGACGGCGAAGTCGTAGGCCAGGCCGTGGTCGACGGCAGCAAAAGGAATAGACAACGCGATCGGTGCGCACCTTCTGCCCACGACCAGCACCGCTCTCCCTTGTCTCGAAGACAACCTGGCGTTGACGCAGGGGCGCGGGATAGGGACGGTTCTTCTTTGGGTTCAGGGCTGGAACGGGACGCCACAGGATGCGAGCGTGTCGGTTGTGCTCACCAACTCCGTTGACGGCACCAGTGAAGATGCATCAATGGTTGGTTTCACTCAGAACGACCCCGTGGACCTCATGTACCTGAGCGGCGACCAAGACATCGAAGCGCCCGGTCCCGCCTGGGACAGTCAGGACGCATGGTACCTCGACCCGGTCGACTTCAAGGTCGATGGCACCGGCCAGCCGAGCCTGGATCTTCCGAAGACCGAGCAGCTCGACGCGTACGTTTCGTACGGTCGGCTCGTAGTGCCGCTTCTCCCCGGCACGGCGTTCAAGCTCATTGCCGGTGACGGCGCGATTCGAAGTGACGGCGACATGACAATTACCGTCAATGGTGGATACATGATGGGCGACATCAGCGAAGACCGCACACGGCTCGACGACGGTCTTTTCGTGGGCCGCTTGACGCTCGGAAGACTCACCGAGATCACGCCCAAGGTGGGCCTCTGCACGTTCGACGCCGAGCTGATGGAGTCGCTCATCGGCCAGTTTGCCGATATCCAAGGTTCACCCGAAGACGACGGAGCGGGCATGGAGTGCGATGCCTTCAGCGTGGGCGTGACCTTCAACGCGCTGGCAGGGCGGATCGCGGGGCTCGCCGCATTTTCGCGACCCGACCTTCAACCCTGCGCCAATCCCGATCCTCTCGAGGTCGATCGCTGCTGCCCCAGCGAGTGGCGCAGCGGGAAGACGCGCTCCGATACCTGCGATACGACGGAGAAGATCATCAAGGCTGCGCGCTTCGATGCCTTGCCCAGTGTCATCGAAGTGCCGGTGCCGTCGCCCGAACTGCCCTAGAGGACTGCGCTGCCTCAGCCGCCGGCGTTGCGGCGCTTTCGGGCCGAGTCGGCAAGGCCTTCGATGACCGGAACGGTGACGTCCCAACTCATGCAGGCGTCGGTGATGCTCTGCCCGTAGGTGAGCTCAGTGCCGGGCTTGTTGTCCTGACGGCCGCCGACCAGGAAGCTCTCGAGCATCACGCCAAACACTCCGGTGCTGCCCTCTGCGACTTGCTGCCCAATCGCGATGGCGACACCGGCCTGCTTTTCATGGTCCTTGTGGCTGTTGGCGTGACTGCAGTCGACCATGACTCGACCTTCGAGACCGGCGGCTTCGAGCATCTCCACCGTGGATGCGATGTGCTCGGGCTGGTAGTTCGGCTTGCCACCGCCACCACGCAGAATGACGTGGCAATCGAGATTGCCCTTCGTAGCCACGATCGCTGTCAGCCCTTGCTTGGTCACCGAAAGGAAATGATGCGGGCTCCGCGCTGCCCTCACGGCTTCGACGGCGATGAGCACCGTGCCCCGCGTCCCGTTCTTGAAGCCCACTGGCATGGAGAGGCCGCTCGCGAGCTCGCGATGCACCTGGCTCTCCGTGGTTCGCGCCCCGATCGCTCCCCAGGAAACCAGGTCAGCCACGAACTGCGGCGAAATCGGATCGAGAAACTCGGTCCCAGTCGGCAGGCCCATCTCCGCCAGCGAGCTCAGAAAGCCACGGGAGACACGCAGGCCATGATTGATGTCGAAGCTTCCATCGAGGTTGGGATCGTTGATTAGTCCCTTCCATCCGACCGTCGTCCGCGGCTTCTCGAAATAGGTGCGCATCACGATGACCAGGTCTTCGGCGTGCTGGTCGCGCAACGCCTTGAGCCGCTTTGCGTATTCCAGCGCCGCGTCCGAGTCGTGAATCGAGCAAGGACCAACGACGACCAGCAGTCGGTCATCCTTCCCGTGCACGATGTCGCTGATCTCCCGGCGCGCCTTCGCGATCCGCGCAATGGCTTCGTCTCCGGGATGGATTTCCTCCATCAAGATAGCGGGTGGAATTAGTGGCCGAAGGCCTTCGATCCGGACGTCGTCGGTAGGTGGGCGGAACATGAGAGCGCGATTCCTAGCATGGAAGCCCGTCGCCGTCCCGCTTGGCCCACCGGGATGAACGCTGTGCTACATCGGCACCTCGTGGCTGCTTTCGTTCGGCTCTTTCCTCTTTGGGTCACCCTGGGTGCGGTCGTCGCCCTCATCTACCCACCGGCGTTCGAGTGGTTCCTCGCCTACGGGCTGATCAGTCCAGGGCTTCAGATCATCATGCTGGGCATGGGGCTCACGCTCGAGCTCTCGGATTTTTCGCGCGTTTTTCGTGCTCCAGCGCCCATTCTCTGGGGCGTGCTCCTGCAGTACACGGTCATGCCCCTGCTCGGCTGGGGCGTGGGCTACCTGTTTCAGCTGCCGACGGCGTTCGCGGTCGGCCTCGTGCTGGTGTGCTGCTGTCCGGGTGGCACAGCTTCCAATGTGATCGCCTACTTGGCCAAAGCCGACGTCGCGCTTTCGGTGTCGATGACTGCCTTCTCGACGATGCTTGCGGCCGCCTGCACACCGCTGCTCACGACGTGGATCGTAGGTAGTCGAGTCGAGGTCGACGGCTGGGCCTTGTTCCTCAGCACGGCTGAGGTGGTCCTGCTCCCCGTTGCCGTAGGCCTCGTCATGCGTCGCTACTTGCCCAAGCTCACCGAGAAGCTGCTGCCCGTCGCGCCAGCCGCCGCGGTCCTCATGATCGTCTTGATCGTTTCGGCGATACTCGGCGCGCGGAAAGATGCCGTGCTCGAATCTGGTCTGCAGCTGCTTGCCGCCGTGGCCACGGTGCACAGCTTGGGCTTCTTTTTAGGCTACCTGTTCGGAGGTCTCAGCGCCGGCTTTGGATCTGTGGCGCGCACGACGTCGATCGAAGTCGGTATGCAGAACTCAGGCTTGGGGGCAGTGCTCGCACAGGCCCACTTCGCCAATCCGCTCACCGCCATTCCGAGCGCGATCTCGGCCATCACCCATTGCATCATCGGAAGCGCGCTGGCCGCAGTCTGGTCCAGACGCCCACCGTCCGATGCCCCGACCGTCTCCTAACCGGGCTCGAGTCATGGCTGGCTCCGGGCCGTTGGTGAGCAATCACACAATTTCGCGAAGTCTTGTGTCGCTGTTGTATTGTAGTGATGCTAAATTTTATTGCGCCGCGGATCTGGCGTGGAACTCATGAAGACACCTGTCCATGTACTGCTCACAGCTCTCTTGCTGGCCGCCACCGCCTGCAGTGTCTACGACTCCTCGCTCGTGGAAAAAGGCCTAGCTGGCGTTCCGGTCCGGCCTCCGTCGAGCACGAGCTCCGAGGCGGACGAGGTCGAGGTGATTTTTGCGCTGCGCAACGTCTCGCTCGACCAATCCGGCGATCGCTGGCGACGGTTCGGCCTCGACTTGGACGGATCGAACACCAAGTCGATCGTAGATGATGCCGAGTGCGTTGCCGCCAACGGGCACCCGCCGCTCGACGGAGATAACGGAATCGACAACGCCTTTGGTCAGTACGTCCTACCGACCGTCGCGAGCTTGGTCGCTTGCCTAGAAGACAACATCGCGCTCCATCAGGGCTGCGGCCGAGGTACGGTCCTGCTCCGCCTGCGCAATTGGAACGGCACGCCAAACGATGCGAAGGTCGACGTGTCGACGTTCTCCGCTGTCGATGGCACCTCCCTGGACGACGTTTCCGATCTGCAATGGGGTGGCGACACTGCTTCGAGTTTGTTGCTTCCCGGTTCCGCGAATGAGGCGCCAGACCCGGCCTGGGATGGCGATGACTACTTTTTCGTCGATCCGTCGACCCTGATTACGGGAAACCTCGATCGTCCCGTCATCTGGCAGACCGACGCCTATGTGAGCAACGGTCGCGTCGTGCTTCCCTTGGACGCGGGTTCCACGTTCGTGTTTCTCACGGGCCCGGGCAGTTTCTCGATCGCGATCAACGGATTCATGATCGCAGACATCAGCCAAGACGGTCAGACCATCGAGAAGGGGCTCATCGCGGGTCGGTTCCCTGCCGGTAAGCTGGTTGGTGCTTTGGAGCCCCTCGGGGTTTGTGACGAAACTTTCCAAGGAAGCATCCTCGGCCTGCTCACGGACAATTTGGACCTTCACGCGGATCCCAACGTCGGCAGTCCGGATGACCAATGCACGGCCACCGGCATCGCCTTCAGCTTCCAGGGTATCCGGGCGCGCATTGCGGACACCGCTGCGCCGGTCGAGCTTCCAAAGCCTGACCCCTGCGCAGGCGCTGGCGGTGGTCCGGAGCCCGCATTCGATCGTTGTTGCCGCTCCGTCGAGATGAACTCACCCAACGCGCTTCCCGCCGACTGCAGCGCGGAGGACCTTCAACCCTATTCGGATCTGCCGAATCCGATTCCGGTGCCGCTCGAAGCAGGTTTCTAGCTGACCTCGAACGACTCGCCGCAACCGCAGTCGCCGGTGGCGTTAGGGTTGTTCCATTTGAAGCCGTAGCTCATCAGACCCGACTCCCAGTCGAGAACGGCACCTGCGAGGAACTCGATGCTTCGCTTGTCGACGACGACTTTGAGCCCGTCGAACTCGAACACCAGATCTTTGTGGGGGCGGACCTTCTTCGCGAAGTCGTACACGTAGTAGTACCCGGAGCAGCCGCCACCTTTGACGCCGAGCCGCAATCCTTCGACCGGTTCGCCTGCATCGGCGACCTTCTCTTTGGCCATTTGCACCGCTTTCGGTGTCAGCGTGATGCTTCTGGCTTCGCTCATCGGCTTCTATGTAAGGCGGGAGGCCTGGTTTCGCCAGCCTCGCGGCCCATTCACCAGTCGATGGGCTTCCCGCTCGCCCTTCGAGCCCAGAGCGGGGAGCGCTCCCGAAGTCGGCCGACAGTGTCGATGACCGCATCTGCGACGGCTTGTACCTCGTCCGGGCTCGTGTGACGGCCGAGCCCAAAGCGAATCGAGGCGGCGCTCCAGTCCTTCGGAACGCCCATCGCTTCGAGCACATAGCTGGGGCCTGAGGCCGCGCTGCTGCAGGCCGAGCCGCTTGACAGAGAGACGGTCTCGCTCAGCTCGAGAAGCAGCTGGGGACCGTCCACGTAGCCGAACGACAAATTGAGGTTTCCTGGATGCCGGGGCCCAGCCGCGCCATTGAGGCGAACTTCTTCGACCGCATCCAAGAGCTGATCCTTCAAGGCCTCTCGAAGCGACTCGATACGCGCTGCCTCCGGCGCGCCTTCGTTCTTCATGATGGTCGCCGCCGCGCCAAAGCCCGCGATGCCGGGCACGTTGAGCGTCCCGGAGCGCAGCCCCCGCTCGTGATCGCCCCCATGCATCTGGGCCGTCGGCATTCCACGCGTCTGCAGGGCTTCCCGAACATAGAGTGCTCCAACGCCTTTGGGGCCGTAGATCTTGTGGGCAGAGAAGCTCGCCAGGTCGATGTGCATGTCCTCGACTGCGAACGGCAGGTAGCCAAGGCCCTGCGCGGCATCGCAATGAAAGGTGACACCGCGTGCCCGTGCGATGGCGCCGATTTCAGCGAGCCTCTGCACGACGCCCACTTCGTTATTGGCAAGCATCACGCTGAGCAGCACCGTCTCCTCGGTCAGTGCTTCGGCGATCGCCTCTGGCGAGACGAGTCCCTCCTCGTCGACGTCGAGCCGGGTGACGCGCCAGCCCTTGCGTTCGAGAGCGGCGCAGCTGTCGAGCACGGCCCTGTGCTCGGTGCGGACGGTGACGATGTGCTTGCCCTCGGCTTGGCGGGCTTGAGCGACACCGCAGATCGCCAGATTGTCACTTTCCGTCGCCCCTGAGGTGAAGATCAGCTCCTCGGGCTTGGTGCCGATCAGGTCGGCGAGCTGCGCCCGTCCGAGCTCCGTTGCGACCCGGGCGGCCCTGCCGTGGGCGTGGGTTCGACTGGCCGCGTTCCCAAACTGTTCGCTGAAGTAAGGAAGCATCGCCGCCAGAACCCGCTCATCGACGGGCGTCGTGGCCTGGTGGTCCATATAAATCGGCATTTGGTCCATCGGTCCGATCAAGCCTAGCGCCGACCATGTGCGCCTCCAACGCGTTGATCTATGCTTTCTCCATGGCAGGAGCGAGCATCCTTTGTGCAACCGATCTGACCTCTGCAGGCCCCCGAACCGTCGATCTCGCGATTGCGGCGGCCAAAGCCTTTGGGGTGCGGATTGACCTAGTCCACGTTCTCGATGACGCGGACTCCTGGTGGCCGGAGTCCCCGGAGCTTCAGGCGGCTGCCGAAGCGGCCAAGGCAGACTCGACACGCTACGAAGCCGTCCTCGAGGCCGAGCTTCAAAAGGAGCAGGACCGTTGCACGGCTAGCGGTGTCGAGTGCGGTGCGTTCGTCGTTCGTGGTCGTCCTTGGCGCATCATTCCGGAGCTAGCCGGCGAGCGAGGCTCCTTCATGATCATCATCGGTCCGTATGGGTCCAGCGGTCCGCGATCGGTCGACGGGAGAGGCGCGACCGAGCTGGTTCTCGGATCGACTGCGCAGCGTGTGATCCGCGCGGCCGATCGACCCGTTTTCATAGCTACCGGCGCCGCGCCGATCCCCGATGCTCTCGAAGGTACCAAGTGGTTCGTCGGTACCGACTTCTCCGCATCGGCCTTGGCTGCAGTTGCCTGGGCGAAGCGCGCGGCCGCCCGCGTGCACGGCGAGCTTCACGTCGCCAACGTCGTCATCCCTGCGGGTGGCGAGGAGAAGCCCGATGAGGAGCGCACCTGGCGCCAGGTTCTGCGCGACCAGAGCAAGCTCGAAGCGGGCAAGAAGCTTGCGGCGTACGTCGAAGAGCACGCGCCCGGCGCGCAACTTCACCAAGTAGTTTCCGCGGACTACGCCTCGCATGCGATGTGCGAGGCTGCGGACGAAGCCGGGGCCGATGTCATCGTCGTGGGCACTCACCGGCAAGGCGTGCTGGGCCGATTGCTGCTCGGAAGCACGGCATCTCGCTGCCTTCGGATCTCGCCGATTCCGGTGCTAATGGTTCCCGAGCAAGCTCGGTAGTCCGTCGAGGCTCACGGCGTTGTTCTCGCTCTCGTACTTCGCGAGACCATCGGGGCCTTTGCTTTCGGCCCAGCGCTGTAGTTGGTCACGCTCGCCTTTGAAGTCGTATACTGGCACGCCGTAGCCGCAGGAGTCGCTGATCCGGTTCGCGCGAACCCGGATGATCGAACGCACTCCAGGGTAGTCTTCGAAGTGTTCGCTCAAGCTGGCAAACTCGTCGTCACTCGGCTCGATGACGTCTCCGATCCCGTGCACGCGAACGATGCGTGGCGGGCCCTCGAACGCGCAGAACATCACGCAGATGCGGCTATTCTCGCGAACGTGCGCAATCGTTTCCACGCCGCTCCCGGTGAAATCCAGATACGCGATGCTGCGATCGTCGAGCACGGCGAAGGTGCCCGCGATGCCCTTTGGCGACACGTTGATGTGCCCGTCCGGAGTCAGCGGTGCCGTGGCCACGAAGAACATCTTCTGCTGGTCGATGAACTTGCGGAGCTTGTCGTTGAAAGCATCGAAGGTCTTGGCCATGGGCCAACCTTGACACTCAGGCGACCGTACTCTAGATCCGCATATAGGACTGAAACAGTCCCATATCTAAATATCTGAAAATGCTGCGAATTTCGAAAATGACAGACTATGCAGTCGTGTTGGCCACACACTTGGCTGCCACGCAGGGGCCGCATACTGCCCGCGACCTTGCTGTGCAGACCCAGATTCCAGAGCCGACCGCAAGCAAGGTTCTGAAGAACTTGGCACGCGGCGGCGTAGTGATTTCGCAGCGCGGCGCAAAAGGCGGCTACGCGCTCGCCCGCCGGCCCGAACAAATTGGCGTCAACGAAGTCATCGAGGCCATCGAAGGGCCGATTGCCGTGACTGAGTGCTCGGACGAAACCACCGACTCGTCTTGCGAGTACGAAACCAATTGCGGGGTGCGCGCCAATTGGCAGCGCATCAACTCGGCGGTCCACCGCGCGCTGTCCGAAATCACCTTGGCCGACATGGCGTTTCCCGGGACCGCAGAGCTCGTGTCGATTGCCCGCTCGAGTGAAGAAGCCGAGAGCCTTCGCAGCACCGGCACGCAGCGCAACGATATTCACTGAGGTGGAGTGACTCATGTCAGCAGCAACTGAACAGATCGATGACATCCTCAACAAGGGCTACGACGCCGGTTTCGTCACCGACATCGAACAAGAGTACGCGCCGCCTGGCTTGAGCGAAGAGATCGTCGCCTTCATCTCGAAGAAAAAAGAAGAGCCGGACTGGCTTTTGCAGTGGCGACTCAAAGCGTATCGGCGCTGGCTCGAGATGAAGGAGCCGAGCTGGGCCAAGGTCAGTTACCCGAAGATCGACTATCAGGACATCTGTTACTACGCCGCGCCGAAGACGAATGAGAACGCGCCGAAGAGCCTCGACGAAGTCGACCCGGAGCTCCTCAGAACCTATGAAAAGCTGGGGATTCCGCTGCATGAGCGTGAGATTTTGGCCGGCGTCGCGGTCGATGCGGTCTTCGATAGCGTCTCGGTCGCCACGACGTTCCGCGAGAAGCTCTCCGAGGTTGGGGTCATCTTCATGCCGTTCTCCGAGGCTGTGCGAGAGCACCCGGAGCTCATCAAGAAATACCTGGGGTCGGTCGTGCCGGTCTCGGACAATTTCTTCGCGGCGCTCAATAGTGCTGTCTTCAGCGACGGTTCGGTCGTGTACATCCCCAAGGGCGTCCGTTGTCCGATGGAGCTTTCGACATACTTCCGAATCAACGCTGCGAACACGGGGCAGTTCGAGCGGACGCTGATCATCGCAGACGAGGGAAGCTACGTGAGCTACCTCGAGGGCTGCACCGCTCCGATGCGTGACGAGAACCAGCTGCACGCTGCGGTCGTCGAGCTGGTGGCGCACGAGGGCGCCCAGATCAAATACTCGACCGTGCAGAACTGGTATCCGGGCGACGAAAACGGGAAGGGCGGCATTTTCAACTTCGTCACCAAGCGCGGGCTTTGCGAAGGCGCCCGCTCGAAGATCAGCTGGACGCAGGTCGAGACGGGGTCGGCGATCACCTGGAAGTACCCGAGCTGCATTCTCAAGGGGGACGGCTCGATCGGGGAGTTCTACTCGGTCGCCCTGAGCAACCATCGCCAGCAAGCCGATACGGGGACCAAGATGATCCACCTAGGCAAGAACACGAAATCCACCATCATTTCCAAGGGTATCAGCGCCGGCCATGGTCAGCAGACCTACCGTGGCGGGGTGAAGATTTCCCGAGGCGCCACCAACGCGCGCAACTACACGCAATGTGATTCTCTGCTCATCGGCGACAAGTGTGGCGCGCATACAGTCCCCTATGTCGACGTGCGCAATGCCTCGTCGAAGCTCGAGCACGAGGCGACGACTTCGCGCATCGGGGACGACCAGCTCTTCTACTGCAGGCAGCGCGGCCTTTCCGAAGAAGACGCGGTGAGCCTCATCGTCAACGGCTTTGCCAAGCAAGTCTTGAAAGAGCTGCCCATGGAATTTGCAGTCGAGGCGCAGAAGCTCCTCGGCGTGAGCTTGGAAGGAGCAGTCGGCTGATGTTGAAGATTGAGGACCTGCACGTCGAGGTAGACGGCAAGCCCATCCTCAAGGGGATCAACCTCGAGCTCGAGGCGGGGCAAGTACACGCGGTCATGGGGCCTAACGGCTCTGGGAAGAGCACTCTTGCGTACGTGCTCGCCGGCCGCGATGGCTACGAGGTCACCAAGGGAAGCGTGACGTACAAGGGCCAAGATCTGCTCGAGATGGCGCCGGAGCTACGCGCTGCCGAAGGGGTCTTCTTGGGCTTCCAATACCCGGTCGCGATTCCGGGCGTGAGCAACATCTATTTCCTGAAGGCCGCACTCAATGCGATTCGAAAGCATCGTGGAGAAGATCCCCTCGACGCGATCGACTTCATGAAGCTCTCGAAGAAGAAGGCCGCGCTGGTTCAGCTTCCGGACGAGCTCACCAAGCGTTCGGTCAACGATGGTTTCAGCGGCGGTGAGAAGAAGCGCAACGAGATCTTTCAAATGGCCATGCTCGAGCCTTCACTCGCGGTGCTCGACGAGACCGACTCCGGGCTCGATATCGATGCGCTCAAGGTCGTGGCCGAGGGCGTGAACAGCCTGCGGGCCCCGGATCGAGCCATGCTGGTCATCACGCACTACCAGCGTCTGCTCGACTACATCGTGCCCGATGTCGTGCATGTTCTGATAAACGGGCAGATCGTTCGAACGGGAGACAAGGAACTCGCCAAGCAGCTCGAACTAGAGGGGTACAGCGAGGTCCGGGACGCATCTCAGCTGTGACGGAGGCAAGCCGCCAGACGCTTCTCGAGAGCCTTCCCTCTTCGTTCGACACGGGGCCGGATTGGCTTCGCGCACTTCGTGGGCGAGCCTCCGAGGCTCTGCGGGAGCAAGGGCTTCCAACGAAGCGCACGGAAGCCTGGCGCTTCACTCCGGTGCGTTCGGTCGTCGACACGGAGTTCTCGCGTGAGGACAAAGACGTCCCTGCGCTGGTTTCGGAGCTCCCCGCAGGGGTCAGCATCCGAAGCCTGAAGGAGGTTCTCGAAACTCAGCCCCAGCTTCTCGAAGGCCGGCTCGACTTGGGCGGCGCGCCTAGTCACTTCGCGGCACTCAATACGGCGCTGTTCCGTGATGGACTTTGGATCGACGTTCCCAAGGGCACTGTCGTCCAGGCGCCGATCGAGATCGCACACGCGGTTCCTTCGTCTTCCGCGCCCGGCGTCGCGTATCCGCGCGTTTTGGTCACGGTTGGGGAGAGCGCCGAGCTGACCTTGATCGAAGCCTATTCTGGCGACGAGTCGCGTCAGCTCAGCAACTCGCTGGTCGAGGTCGACCTCGGACGCGACGCGAAGATGAGCCATGTGCGCGTGCATGAGAATGCTGGGCTGCAGGTCGGCCGTGTCGACGTTCGGCAGGGCCCGGACAGCCGCTACCGTTCGACCGTCGTCACCTTGGGCGGCGCCCTTCTGCGTTTCGATGTTCGCTGCCTACTGCAGGGCAAGGGCGCCGAATGCGAGCTCGATGGCGTGTACCTGATCGACGGAGACGATCACGTCGACCACCACACCTTGGTCGAGCATCAGGCGCCGAACTGCCGAAGCGGGCAGACCTACAGGGGCATCGTCTCTGGGAAGGCCACCGCCGTTTTCGACGGTGTCGTCATGGTGCACCGCGATGCTCAGAAGACAGAAGCCCATCAGGAGAATCGCAACCTGCTTCTCTCCGATATGGCCACGGTCCACACCAAGCCGCACCTCGAGATCGACGCGGACGACGTAATTTGCAGCCACGGCGCTACCGTGGGCTCTCTCGATGAGGACCAGCTGTTTTATCTTCGCGCGCGCGGTGTTCCCGAAGACTTCGCCCTTGCGATGCTGACCTATGCGTTCTTGGAGTCGATCGTGGATCGGGTCAGCCACGAGCCGACCCGGTTGCGGATGCGCGAGGCGCTCCTTTCGCGAATTCCGCATGGTGACGAAATCCGGGGGGTCACGTGAACGAGGTGTCGCCCATCGCTTCGTCCAAGCATGTGGCCTTTGACGCTGAGCGGCTACGCAGAGACTTTCCGGCGCTTCATCAAGATGTGCACGGCAAGCCCCTAGTCTACTTAGACAGCGCGGCCACTTCGCTCAAGCCTCAGTCGGTGATCGACGCCGTAGACGAGGTCTACGCGAAGGACTGCGCCAACATCCACCGAGCCGTTCATCTGCTCTCGCAACGTGCGACGGTTCGCTACGAAGAGGCGCGCGAGAAGGTTCGCACCTTCTTGAACGCTGCCAAGAATAGCGAGATCGTGTTCACCCGGGGAACGACCGAGGCGATCAACCTAGTGGCGCAAAGCTGGGGACGCAGCTCGCTCCGAGAGGGCGATGAGGTTCTGGTGACCGAGCTCGAGCACCACTCGAACATCGTGCCCTGGCAGATGCTCTGCCAGCAGACGGGTGCGAAGCTCGTCGTCGTGCCGATGACCGACCGAGGCGAAATCCTGCGCGAGCATTTCGAGCAGAAGCTCAGCGAACGTACGCGCCTCGTCGCGATGGCCCATGTGTCGAACGCTCTAGGCACGCTGCTGCCGGTGCCCGAGCTGATCGCGCTCGCGCATGAGCGCGGCGCGCTGGTTCTGCTCGACGGCGCCCAGGCGGTCTCGCACGTCGACGTCGACGTGCGGGCGCTCGACTGTGACTTTTACGCCTTCAGCGGTCACAAGCTCTACGGACCGACTGGGATCGGCGTGCTCTATGGAAAGGAACGGCTCCTCGACGGCATGCCTCCCTACCAGGGCGGCGGGGACATGATTCGCTCGGTCACGTTCGAAGAGACGATTTACAACGAGCTTCCCTACAAGTTCGAGGCAGGGACGCCGAACATCGCCGGCGCGATCGGACTCGGAGCCGCCATCGACTACGTTCTTTCGTTTGACGCAGGGCTGGTCCATGCGCACGAGAACGCTGTTCTGAGCTACGCGACCGAAGCGCTCGAGGCCATTCCGGGACTGCGCCTCGTCGGCACGGCGCCGGGCAAGGTCGCGGCCCTTTCATTCTTGATGGACTCGGCGCATCCGCACGACATCGGCACAATCGTCGATTCCGAAGGCGTTGCGATTCGTACGGGCCACCACTGTGCGCAGCCGGTCATGGAGCATTTCGGCATTGCCGCGACCGCGCGCGCGTCGCTTGGCATGTACAACACGACCGAAGACATCGATGCCTTGGTCGGCGCGCTTCAAAAAGTGCAGGAGCTGTTCGGCTGATGGACCTTCGCGAGCTCTACCAGGAAGTCATCCTCGACCACGGCAAGAACCCTCGGAACCACAGCTTTCCCGAGCCGTACAATCGGGAAGCGCGGGGCTACAATCCCCTCTGCGGCGACAAGATCACGCTACGCCTGCAGCTGGATGGCGAGACGATTACTGACGTCGGTTTCATCGGGCAGGGATGTGCCATTTCCCAGGCGTCCTGCTCTACGATGACCGAGGCTATCAAAGGCCGGACGCTCTCCGAAGCCGAAGCCCTCTTCTCGACGTTTCACACCATGCTCACGAGCGAAGACAGCTCCGACGACGACATCGAGGAGCTCGGCAAGCTCGCGGTATTCGCAGGAGTTCGAGAGTTCCCGATGCGCGTCAAGTGCGCGACGCTGGGCTGGCACACCCTCAACCAAGCTCTTCGCAACGAGAGCGCAGAAGCAACGACGGAGTAGAGTGGTGGTCGACGACATTGAGCGATTGAAGATCCACAAGATCAAACCGAGGACCACGTCGGATCACGTGTTCTTGCCCGTGTCCGAGCCGCACCATCCGCCGACGGAACCCATCAGCGAAGCGCTGGGCGGAACGGGCGAGAAGCTCGCCACCCCCATCGAGCCAAGACTCGTCCAAGCTGCCATCATCCAAGCGCTGGAGACGATTTACGACCCGGAAATCCCGGTGAACATCTATGACCTCGGATTGATCTACGGCGTCGAGGTCAACGAAGAGGGCCGCGCCGAGATCCGGATGACCCTGACCGCGCCTGCTTGCCCGGTCGCCGGAGCAATCGTCGAAGAGGTCGCGGAAAAGTCGGGTCGCGTAGAGGGAGTGTCGACTTCCCACGTCGAGCTGGTATGGGACCCGCCCTGGACCCCGGACCGCATGACCGAAGCCGCCAAGCTCGAGCTAGGGATGATCTAGAACCTCGCGCCTGAATCCCGACGCAACAGTCCCTGACGCCGGCACTGCCACTGGCACCCGTGCTGACACTGCCTTACGCTCCGTCGCCATGGACCGGGATCTCTCAGGCCGATGCGGAACTTGCGGCTGGTATATCCGCAAACGCCAAGAGCCGGACGAGTCGTGGGTTGGGGATTGCAGGCTTGGGCAAGGCCTCTGGCCGCTCAAGGACATCGCGACCTGTTCGAGCCACAAACCCAAGGACGTGCCCTGGGATCAGGCGCTGAAGCGAAAGCCGGCGGCGGGCGCGCCGCGCCGCTATAGCGACGAGGCCGCTCCCAAACCCCGCCCCTTCATTCCCTCGGAGATTGGAATCGACATGGATCAAGAAACCTTCCGACAAGTGCTTCGCGAGGTGCTTCTCGACGAGCTCGGCGTGCGTGACGTCGAAATGGGCGACCGCTGGAACGATGGCGAGCTGGTGCTCGTCCCGGGCAAAGAGGGCACGCAGGAAAAACGCATCCCGATGGATGTGTTCTTCAAGAAGATCGTCATGGTCCGCGACAAGCTCCGCGTCCTCGAACAGAAGGTGAACGGCAACAAGAACCTGAGCGACGAAGAGAAGGTCCAGCTGCAGCAATACATCACCGGCTGCTACGGATCGTTGACGACCTTCAACGTGCTTTTCAAGAGCAAAGACGATCAGTTTTCGGGGCAAAGGAAGTAGCGGGCGCACCGAGGCACGAACTGCGTAGGTGAGGGTGTTACACTTCCGTGTGCTCTACTTTGCCTACGGGTCCAATCTCGATTCGGAGAACTGGGGGCTCTGGTGCGCGAACAAGGGCTACGACCCGGCGTCCATTGAAGCACTCGGTCCAGCCTGGTTGCCCGATCACGAGCTCGTCTTTCGCTATAAGTCTCGCCTTCGAAAAGTAGGAGTTCTCGATGTTCGTCCGCGTCTTGGCGCGGCGATTCCCGGCGCCCTCTTCCGGGTGCACGATTGGGCAGGGCTCGACGCGAAAGAAGGTGTCTCCGGCGGATACTATCGACGCATTTCGGTGACCGCGCTGACCCGCGATGGGCGGGCGCACTCGGCGGCGACCTATTGCGTTTGCGACGAGCGACGGGGCCCGTTCGTGCCGCCTGGACCGGAGTATCGGGAGATCGTCACCCGTGGTCTCTCGCGTTTTGGACACAGCCACGATGGTTTTCTCGACGCGGCCAGGGGTGTCCGTGCTTCAGCAACCCTTCGCGCGATCTTCACCTACGGCACCTTGATGAGCGGCGAGCGCAACCACGATTTGCTGGCTCCTCGAGTACTCCAGGCGCGCGGCTCCGCTCGTGTCGCCAACGCGACGTTAGTTCGAATCGATTGGTATCCAGGCCTAGTCCTCAGCGACCGGGGCTCCGTTCATGGGGAGCTCTACGATGTCGACGATGTCGCCGCGACATTGCAAGAGCTCGACTCCTATGAAGACTTCATGGGCTATGGGAGCGAAGGCTCTCTCTATCGACGTTCCCTCATGCATGCGATGACTCCCGGCGGTCCGGTCCTCGCGTGGACGTACATCTTTCTGGGTGAGGCCGCTGACTTTCCCCTGATTTCATCGGGACGCTGGGTGGGTGCTTGACCCCTCGGCGGGCCGCCGTAGAATGGAAGCTCAGATGAAGACTCACTGCGGCATTTTGCGTAGCTACTTTTTTTGGTTCACCGACTGAGGTGGCCTGCGCGCTTTGTCGCTCAAAGGCCGCCTCTCAGGGCGGCCTTCTTGGTTTAATAATCTGAGGCTGTCGTGAGAGGGGCTGGGAGCCCGAACGATGGCACGGACAGATAGAAACCAAGCTCGAGACAGACACTCTCGGATTCGAACCAGACCGAGGAAGGCGACCGTCGTGCACGACGGCTCGGCATTCCAACTCGCGGTGGACCTGCGTGCCTACGGTTTCGATGTGGCCGAGGGACCCCTGCTCTCGTGTTCGAGTCTGCAGCGCGAACCCGGGCGGCCTCGCCGTCATTGCCACTCGCCCCGGCGCCACTCGAAGCGAGCGCTTGCTGGAATGGATCCATCAACTCTGCTGGAACGGCGCCACGGTTCTTGCGGTGGGTTCGGCGGTGCGCCCGGTCGCCGAGTTCTTCGGTGCTCCCCGCAACGCCTCGTCGGACGAACGAGTCAGCGGTCGCCTGGCCAATATTGAATCCGCAGATCAGGGCCTTTTCACCGGTTTTCCCGAAAAGTTCCGCCTCGCGCTCCCGGCCGGTGACCGCTTCCCGGCATCCGAGCTGAGCTCCGAATTCGGTGCCACCGCCTGGAGCCAAGACGGCGAGCTCATCGGAGCTTCTCACGTGTTCCGTCCGGTGCACTTGCTGCACGCCGGAGTGATGGAGAGCAGGGAGATCCGGACGGTGGTCCTGAAGAATCTGCTGAGCTTGATGCGGGAGAGGGGCGGAAGGGCTTTTTAGCAGCGGCAGCGCGAGCCCGCAGGGCGAAGCCCGGCGCGAAAGCGCCGGCAAGGCAGAGCGAAGCGAATGCCGCGCCAGGCACGCTGCTCACTCGCGTGAGAGTGATACCAGAACTACGGGTGGGGGTGGGCGGGGCGGTGTAAACAAGCTGTAGCACGCCGCCAACCCAACACCCGCACCCCCAAGCACCCGCGGCAGCACAAGCCGTACGGTGCCACCCGAGTCAAACACTGGCACTGACACTGGCACTGGCGCTGGCACTGACACCGACACTGGCGCTGGCAGTTTCGACTTCTGGAGCCGTTCGACGTAACCCCGTGTCCGGTTCCGCCCCGCCGCGGTTGTTCCGTGGATGTGCTAGTAGAACCCCCATGTCCGACGCACTAGTCCTCACCGATCTCGACGGCGACGGCGTCCTCACCGTCACCATGAACCGCCCCAAGCGACGCAACGCGTTCAACTCGGATGCGTTCCTTGCGCTTCGGGATGCGTTTGCGAATGCCAATGCAGACCCGCGGGTTGCCGCCGTCTTGCTCACCGGTGCTGGCGACGATTTCAGCTCGGGGCTCGATCTTTCGGCGATCGACATGAATCCGGACGAGGAGCCGCCCTTCGAGCTCATGATGGACGCGATCTGCGCTTTCGATAAGCCCCTGCTTTGTGCCGCAAAGGGCTGTGCGATCGGCTTCGGCGCTACTGTGCTCTTTCACGCCGACGTCGTCTATTTGGGGCGGAGCGCGAAATTGCGCTTTCCGTTTGTCAGCCTCGGGCTCGTGACAGAAGCGGCGGCGGCGTACCTGGGTCCGGCGATGATCGGCCACAAACGGGCGGCCGAGCTCCTATTCACCGCGGAGTTCTTTGGCGCGGACAAGGCGCTCGAGTACGGGATCGCGACACAGGTATTCGCCGACGACGAGCTCGTGCCGAAGGCGCTCGAGAAGGCGCGTGAGATGGCGCAGTGGCCGATCGACTCCCTCGTCGCGATCAAGCGAATCATGAAGGCGATGCACGGTGACAAAGTTGCCCTCGCGCGAAAGCTCGAGATGGAGGGTTTTGGCGAGCTGATGGGCTCGCCTGCGAACATGGAGGCGTTCTCTGCATTCATGGAGAGGCGCCCGCCCGACTTCAAGCAGTTTCGGAAATGATCGAGACCGAGCGCGCCTCCAAATGGTATCGCGATACGGCCATGTGGTGGGCGCTGGGCGCCGCCGCGCTGGTCGCCGGGTTGTCGTTCGAGTGGTCTCGCAGATACAGCTACAATGTCTGCGACGACGCGCTCATCTCCTTTCAGTACGCGCGCAACGCTGCCGGAGGCCTCGGATTCGTCTTCAATCCTGGGGAACGCGTCGAGGGCTTCACCAACTTTCTTTGGACGGCGCTCCTCGCGCTGGTGCACCCGCTGAGCGATGGAAGCAGCACGGGCTTCGTCCGACTCGCGACCGCGATCAGCATCGGTCTGGCTGCCCTCGACATCGTTCTTCTCTATCGTCTGGGGCGCCTACTTTGGCCGCGACAAGTCGCGCCGATCGTGTTCGCGATCGGTCTGTGCGCCTTGGACAACGGCTACACGGTCTGGGCGATGCAGTCCTTGGAGTCGCATCTTCTCATCTTCACGATGCTGCTCGCTTGCCTGTTCCTTTGGGGCACACCCAGTCGCGCCACCGCGATCGGAGCCGCCCTGAGCCTCACGGCCGTGATGATGACCCGACCGGACGCGGCGCTCTTCGTGGCCGTCCTAGGCGCGAGCGAGCTGCTTCACGCCTGGCGTTCGGACGACGCCAAACAAGCGTTGCTTCGCGCCATCACGATCTTCGGAGCGACGGCCGTTCTCTTCGGCGTGTATTTCATCTGGCGATACCAGTACTTCGGATACCTCTTCCCCAATACGTTCTACGTCAAAGCCTCCGGCCTGCGCGGTGAAGCAGTCGAGCGCGGCTTGCGTTACCTGAGCGAGTTCCTGTCGGATCGTGGTTACGTTCCCCTGCTGGCGCTGGGCGCGCTGCTAGGGCTTCGTGATCGCGTCGTCGGCCCGCTCCTGGTCTGGGCGCTGCTCTACACCGCCTACGTCGTCTACGTGGGCGGCGACTTCTATCCAGGCCACCGGTTCTTCGTCGTCCTGATCCCGTTCGCCGCGCTACTCTCAGCTTACACTCTAAGCCGGGCTGCAACCTGGGCCCGTAGTCGCTGGAGCACCACGCCACGGCTCGCGTGGAGCGTTTGGACAGTTGGCTTGGCGCTCGTCACGATCGTGACTGTGCGCGGGCTGACGGTTGGTCCTGTTCGAACCGAGGTCATGCGCTGGGGTCACGAGGTCGAGCGAGTGCGCGCGTTCATGGAGTGGCTGGGCGAACAAGCACCTCCGGGCGCTTCCATACTGACGGGCGACATCGGATCGAGCGGCTTCTACGCCAAGCTCTACGTCTATGACTATTTCGGGATCATCGACCCGGTGACCGCGCATCAGGATCACAATCAGCTCGGCCGAGGCAAGCCCGGGCACGAAAAGCACGCCGATCCGGACTACCTCCTCGGAAAACGACCGACCTACATCAAGCGCGGGTACATCCACCGTGACCTCTATCGGCACGGCTACTTCTTCGATTCCAACATACCCGCGCGATTCGAACGAGCCTGGCATTTGGCGAAAGGACGAGCTCCGCGAGGAAGATGGTTGGGCGGTGCTGAGCCGCATGCCTTTCGAGTCTCGACCCTACGCGGATTGGGAAGGCAGTGGGGAGGCGTTTCAGAACTGGCCGAGTCGAAGTGCAGCGAAGCAGCAGCAGCGGCCGGTCGGTCAGGTCGGCTGGTTTGTGTCGAGCTTCCATGCGACCTCGGGCGATGTTGCGGTGGGGCAACTACGGTCCGCTCCTTTCCCGTTGCAGGGGGAGCTCCTCGTTCTCCGCGTTGCAGGCGGGCGCGATCCTTCGAGGCTCAGAGTTGAGCTTCGGGTCGACGACGAGCTGATCGCTTCGGCCACCGGGAACAACTCCGAAACTTTTGCCAGGCACGCTTGGAATATCGCCGAGTATCGCGGACGCTCGGCTGTGATCCTGGTCATCGACGACGCGACAGGTCCCTGGGGTCACATCATGGTCGATGAAATCGAGCAACGCGCATACGGGCCCGCCGGGCTGCCTGACAGAAAATGACAATTCGGAAGCTGCTGACGCTCACAACATAATTATCCAGCGAGAATGGCGGTGGTCTCAGGTAAGGTCGTCCGCATTCTCCTTTGTAGTGCGCGACTTTACGACTCAGAACCTTTGTTTCGCGGGCGCCCGAGCCGAAAGGGACGACCCAGAGACGAAGGTGCGTGTTTGTAGGCTTCCGAGTTGACCCGCCGGCAGGGGGCCGCTAGTGGGTCGCCGTTAGCGGGGAATGTGGGTGTTAGTGGTGTACCCCGCGTCATCAACGGAGAGAATCACTATGACCAAGAACATTTTTAGACTGGGCCTCGTCCTCGCGCTTTGCGGTGCGATGTCGGCTTGCAAGAAGGCTGATGAAGCGGCCGACAAGGCTGCAGCGGCTGCGGATCACGCGGCGCACGAGGCGAGCAAGGCTGCTGATGCGGCTGGCGATGCAGCGGGCGAAGCTGCCGAAAAGGCCGGAGAAGCGGTCGATAGCGCCAAGCAAGCCGGCCAGAAGGCTGTCGAGGGCACCAAGGAAGCTGCCGCCGATGCCGCCGATGCCGTCAAGGGAGCCGCCGCTGACGCTAAGGATGCCGTCGAGGGAGCTGCCGCTGACGCCAAGGATGCCGCCAAGGGAGCCGCCGCTGACACGAAAGAAGCAGCCGCCAAAGCAGCTGCGGATACCAAAGCAGCCGCTGCCGACGTGAAGGCTGATACCGAAGCTGCTGCCGCTGACGCCAAGGCGGACGCCAAGAAGAACCTGGGCCGCTAGGCCAACGGGTTTCAGTCCCATCAGTAAGAAAGCCGGCTCATACGAGCCGGCTTTTTTCGTCGCTGCCTCCTTCCTGGCGGCAACTGGGGCGTCGACTTGCGTGGGACGCATGGCTAACTAGAACATGTTTCACCCCGGCAGCAACGCCGGGAAGCGTGAGGCCATGTACTTCGACTACACCCCCGAGCAAAAAGCACTGCGCGACGAGCTTCGCGCGTATTTCGATCACCTGATTACCGACGAGCTCCTCGCCGAGCTCGACGAAGCCGAGGGCGGCGGGCCCCTCTATCACAAGGCCATGCAGCAGCTCGGTGCGGACGGATGGCTCGGCATCGGCTGGCCAAAGGAGCACGGTGGCCAGGGCCGAGGTCCGATCGAACAGTTCATCTTTTTCGATGAGGTGCAGCGGGCGGGCTTTCCGGTTCCCATCCTCACGCTGAACACGGTGGGGCCGACCCTGCTCAAGTTCGGAACGGCGGAGCAGAAGGCCACGTACCCACCGAAGATTCTAGAAGGCAAGTGTCACTTCTCGATCGGGTACACCGAGCCAGCGTCAGGCACTGACCTCGCTTCCCTGCAGACCAGCGCCGTTCGGGACGGCGATGAGTACGTGATCAACGGCCAGAAGATCTGGACGAGCTTGGCGGATCACGCCGACTACATGTGGCTTGCGTGCCGGACCGATCCCGATGCGCCACCGCACAAGGGAATCTCTATCATCATCGTTCCGGCGGATGCGGAGGGGGTTCAGATCACGCCGATGCACGCGCTCGGAGAGAACAACGTCCACGCGGTTTATTACGACGACGTGCGTGTACCGGCCGAGAACATCGTCGGTGGAGAAAACAAGGGCTGGCACCTGATCACCACCCAGCTCAACCATGAGCGCGTCGCCCTTTGTTCAGTCGGTCCGCTCGAAAAAATCTACACCCAAACCATCGAATGGGCGAAGAAGACTCCGAACGGCGATGGTGGCATGCTCATCGGCTTGCCCTGGGTCAAGACCAACCTCGCGCGGGTCCACGCCAAGCTCGAAGTGCTCAAGCTGCTCAACTGGCAGCAAGCCTGGGGCATCGCCCACGACACCCTTTCGCCAGCCGACGCGTCCGCAATCAAGGTTTTCGGCTCGGAGTTTTACGTCGAAGGCTCGAGGCTGCTCATGGAGGTTCACGGAGCGGCGGGTGTGCTTCACCACAGCTCGGAGGGGGTGCTCCTTCGCGGACGGCTCGAGAAGTACTACCGCATGTCCCTGGTGCTCACCTTCGGGGGCGGCACCAACGAAATTCAACGAGACATCATTTGCCAGGCCGGGCTTCGCATGCCGCGCCTCGGGCGACGCTGAAGAGGCCCGACATGGATTTCTCATTCACCGAAGACCAGAACAGCATTCGAGACCTCGTCAAGCAGGTGCTCGCCGACATCGTCACCGACGATTCTCTGAAAGCGCTTGCCAAGGAAGGCACCTGGTTTCACGAGCGCGCATGGAAGCAGCTCGCGGAGTCGGAGATGCTCGGCCTTGCCATCCCCGAACAGTACGGCGGAGCGGGAATGGGGCTGACCGAACTCTGTCTGCTCCTGCAGCAAGTCGGGCGTACGGTCGCACCGATTCCCGCCATCGAGACGCTGGTGTCGGCCGCGCTTCCCTTGACGGCGTTCGGAACGCCGGAGCAGAAGGATCGCTACCTCGGCGGGATCGCTCAGGGCCGCAAGATCATGACCGCGGCTCTCGTCGATACGGGGAGCCGCAATCCGCTCCATCCATCTGCGATCGCCAAGGCAGACGGTGATGGTTGGCGTGTCAGTGGGCGCTTCAGCAACGTCGCCTACGCGGATCTCGCCGAACGGATCCTAGTGCCGGCGCGCACTGATGGCGGCTCGATCGTCGTGCTGCTGGTCGACCCCAAGGCCGAGGGCGCGCGCCTCGGCGAGCAGCGGGGCACCAACGGACAGCCGCTTTGGCTGCTCGAGCTGAACGATACTCCCGTTGCTGCCGCCGATGTCCTTGGTGGCACGGAGCAGGGCGAGCAGGCCCTTCGCTACCTGGTCGAGCGCACCGACCTCGCCATCTGCGCGGTCGAGTATGGCATCGCAGAGCAGGCGCTCTTCATGACCGCCACGTACTCGGGCGAACGCAAGCAGTTCCGGGTTCCGATCGGTACGTTCCAGGGTGTGACACAACGGGTGGGCGATGCATACATCGATGTACAGGCCATGCGTTCATCGATGTGGCAAGCGTGCTGGCGCCTCGATGAAGGTCTCGACGCACGCAAAGAGCTTGCAGTTGCGAAGTTCTTCGCCTCGGAAGCCGGTGCCCGGGTCGTAGCCGCTGCTCAGCACGTGCATGGCGGCATGGGCTTCGATCGGGACTATCCGCTCTACCGCTACTTCATGACCTCAAAGCATCTCGAGTTCACTCTGGGCGGAACGCAGGAGACGCTCACTCGCCTCGGCGAGCTCATTTCCGAGTGAGCTAGCCAGGCGCGACGAGCTGCGAATCCCACAAACCGTGGAAACCGCATCCTCCGGCATGCAACAATAGTCCCTGCCTGGTGGCCGCAAGTTGGTGAGACTCGCAGTACCAGGCAGGGGGTTGAAATGAAGGAGAGGTTTCTATTCTTAGTTACGGCGCTTGCGCTCTTTAGTTACGGCTGTGGTTCGCCGGTTGATGGGGGAGCGAGCCGGGCGATCAGCAATCCGAACGCGGAGGCAGCCGCACAAACCGCGGTCAACGCCACCACGGCGCTTGGCGAGGTCAAGACCGCGCCCGACAGCGCCAACGCGATGGGTGCCCTCAGTAATATGTACGCTCAGCTCAGCGTCATGGCGTCATCCGGCGCGGCTGGGGTTCCAGGATTTGCGACCGTCGAAGGATCCTCAGTCAAGGCCGGGTTCGATACTTGCGTGACGGCGACCGATACCCTGGTGACCTACAACTCCTGTGAATACGGGTCGACCAGCATCGACGGCACGATCGGAATCAACTGGGACACAATCACCTGCAATCTCACCGTGAACTCTGAGCTTTCGGGGACCGCCGTTGGCTTCACCATGGTGGGCTCGCTCACGGTCACCGAGACCCTGGTCACTGGCTCCATGACCTATGACACCAACATCAGCGGAATCGACATTCCTGCGGGCGCCGGAAGCCTTCACCTCGAAGCAAATTACAACGACGTTGGCGTCGATGCGCAGGGTTGTCCGGTTTCGGGTTCACTCACGGTTCGTCAGTCCGTCACGGGGGGAGTCGGCTACGACTTCGGCGTAGTTCGAGCGGATTTCGGGCCTAGCTGCGGCGACGTTCAACTCTACAACTGAAAACGGGCGGCATGGAGCAATAAGGAGCGGCCGGGTAGGGCCGTCCTTCTTCTTTGCATGCCAGTGCGGCGCGGCTGTGCGTTGGAGACCTCGGCGACTTGCACTAGGGTCTGCGGTATGGCCATTGCAGCTTTCCTGAGAGCCGAAGCGCTCACCACTGAGTCCAAAACCAACTTCATTCGTGCGGCCTGGGACCGCCTTTGCGGTATCCCCGGAGGAAAACGGATCTTCAGCGGACTCGTTGGGCGGGTCGCTCCGTACACCGGCACCATCGGCGCCGTAGTGCAAGAGCTCGGCCCGGGCTATTCGCGCGTCACACTCGCCGATCGACGAGCAGTCCGAAATCATCTCTCCTGCGTGCATGCCGTCGCGCTGGCGAATCTCGTCGAGCTGACCGGCAATGTCGCACTCGGCTATTCACTCCCCGACGACGCGCGCTTCATCGTCGCCGGCATGAGCCTCGACTACGTCAAGAAGGCCCGCGGAACCATCACCGGCGAATGCCGCACCCCACCAATTGAGTCCAGCGAGAAGCGCGAATACGAGGTGAACGTCACGCTCCGGGATGAGGGCGGGGACGTCGTAGTGGACGGGGTGTTGCGGACGCTCGTGGGGCCGAAGCAGCGCTAGGGGCAGCGGCAGCGGCAGTGTCAGCGTCAGTGGCAGTTTCAGCGACTGGGCTCTTGTGACCTGACTTGGTCATCGTGATCTCCTTTTTGCCTGTGAGTGGGGCCGGGCTTGCGCCCTTCTGGGGACCCCACTCACAGGCAAAAAGGAGATCACTCATGGGACTCATCATTCAGCAAAGGGCGCTTCAGGCGGCAAGTGGACTGCGGAAGGTGCTTCCGGCGGTTCGGAAGCGGGATCGGTCATTTTTCGACCAGATCCATCGGGCGATGAACAGCGTCGTTCTCAATATCGCAGAAGCCGATGGGAACGACGCAGGGACGGCAAGAGCTCGATTCGCATCAGCGTGCGGCTCGGCCAAGGAGGTGCGCGCAGGGCTTCAGCTCGCAGTCGCGTACGGATACGTTCCGAACAGGAGAGTCGCAGAGGTCGACATCGCGCTCGACGAAATCTGCGCGATGTCGTGGAGACTTTCGGGCCGCTGATTGACAAACAGCAGGCGGCAGCGCGAGCCCGAAGGGCGAAGCCCGGCGCGAATGCGCCGGCAAGGCGGAGCGAAGCGGCCGCCGCGCCAGGGAGGACTACGGGTGGGAGTGGGCGGGCGGTGTAAACAAGCCGTACCACGTACCCAACCCAAGACCCGCCCCAACAACACCCGCGGCAGCACATGCCGTACATCGACGCCCGCGCCCAAACACCGGGCTCGGTGCCCGTGCCAGCGGCAGCGCTAGTGCCAGTGTCGCCGCCCGTGAGGCCCTACGCCTCTGCGCTTCGAATCAGCTCCTGGGCTGCCGCTCTTGCCTGGTCGGTGACCGTGACTCCGCCCAGCATCCGCGCGATCTCCTCGAGCCGTTCCTGTTCGGATAGCAGTCGGATGTCGCTCTTGGTTCGCTTGCCGACGACCTCCTTGTGAACGCGGTAGTGCGCGTCGGCGTAGGCGGAGATCTGCGGGAGGTGGGTGATGCACAGGACCTGGCTGTGTTGGGCGACCTCGTGGATCTTTCGGCCGATGACTTCGGCGACGGCACCGCCAACCCCGGCGTCGACTTCGTCGAAGACATAGAGGCTTGCGGGGCCGATGCCCGCGAGCACGCGTTTGATCGCGAGCATCGCGCGGGAGAGCTCTCCGCCGCTTGCGATCTTGCGGAGGGGCTTGGCGTCTTCGCCGCGGTTGGGCGCGATGAGTAGCTCGGCGTGGTCGATTCCAGTCGGGGAGAGGCGAGCGCCCTCGACACGGAGCTCGTGCGGGCCGCCTTCGAGGGCGGCAAGCTCAACGGTGACCTTGGCTTCGCCCATGCTGAGCGACGAAAGCTCCTTGCTGATCGCCTTGCTGAGCTTGGCGGCGGCGGTTTTTCGCTTGCCGCGCAGAGCGAGCGCGACCTGGGAAGCTTCCTCGAGTGACTCGTCAAATTCTCGCTGATAGCGGTCTAGGCGTTCTTCGTAGCGTTCGAGTGAGTCGAGCTCCTCTGCAGCCCGGTCCCGGTAGCTGAGAATCTCTGCTGCGGTCTCGCCGTATTTTCTCTTCATTCGTGACAGGCGGTCGAGCTCATCTTCGAGCGCTCCAAGCCGATTCGGATCAAACGACAAGTCGTGTGCGTAGGTTCCCAGCTCCGCGGCGGCATCTTCGAGTTGCAAGACGGCGTCGCGAACCTGGGTGGCCACCGGGCCCAGGCTCGGATCGAAACCAGAGGCTTGCTCGAGCGAAGTCGCGATTCGCGAGACGGTGCCGCAGATGGACTCGTCATTGGAGTAGAGTTGTGCCTCGGCCTCGCCCGCTGCCGTTCCCAACTTCTCCGCATGGCGAAGCCGCTCACATTCCAAGATGAGGGACTCTTCGTTCTCGAGCGCGTTCCGCAGCGTTTCGATTTCGTCGACCTGATAGCGAAGTAGATCCTCGCGATCGGCCTTTCCTCGCTCTTCGGTCACGACCTGCTCGAGTCGCGCACCGGCCTCGACCAGCGCAGCGTGTGAGCGGCCGACGTCTTCGACCAAGGGCCCATGGCTTGCGAAGGCATCGAGATAGCTGAGATGGTGCCGCGAGTCGGCCAGCGAGTGGTACTCGTGCTGCGACGAGATGTCCGCCAGGCCCTTGGTGACTTCCTTGAGTTGAGCAAGGGTGGCGAGCCGACCGTTGACGTACGCCCGCGTTCGTCCCGTCGCGCTCACGACTCGGCGGATCAAGAGCTCACCATCGGTCTCGATGCCTTGCTCTCGGAGCGCGTCCAGCACATCTGGCTGATCGGACAAGTCGAAGAGCGCCTCGACCTCCGCGGCCTCTGCGTCTGTGCGAACCACTTCGGGCCGCCCCCGGGCCCCCAACACTAGCTGGAGCGCGTCGACCAGAATCGACTTTCCGGCACCGGTCTCGCCTGTGACGATGTTGAGCCCGGCGTCGAGCTCCACCTCGAGCGCTTCGATGATGGCGAAGCTCCGGACCCGCAGACACGTGAGCACGGCGAAAGCTCTAGCACAGGCGTTGCGTAGGCGCTGCACAGGCGCTAGCAAACGAGGCACATGGCCTCCTCATCCGAAATTCGGGAATCGTTCCTTCGGTTCTTTGCGGAGCGCGAGCACGAACGGGTCGCGTCGGGTCCGCTCGTACCGCCCAACGATCCGAGTCTGATGTTCGCCAACGCGGGCATGGTGCAGTTCAAAGACGTCTTCACCGGCAAGGAAGACAGGCCGTACTCCCGCGCGACCTCGTCGCAGAAGTGCATCCGGATCAGCGGGAAGCACAACGACCTCGAAAACGTGGGAGTGACCGCCCGTCACCACACCTTCTTCGAGATGTTGGGTAACTTCTCGTTCGGAGACTACTTCAAGCGCGACGCGATCAAGTTCGCCTGGGACTACTTCATCGATACGCTCGCCCTCGATCCCGAGCGGATCGTGGTCACCGTCTTCGGAGGCGAAGAAGGGCTTGCGCCTGCCGACGATGAGGCTGCTGCGATTTGGAAAGATGTCACTGGTTTCCCAGATGAGCGGATCATCCGCTGCGGCGCCAAGGACAACTTCTGGCAGATGGGTGACACCGGCCCCTGCGGGCCATGCTCCGAGCTCCACTACTGCCTCGGACTCGACGAAATCGACCCGCGCACCTTCGGAGAAGAGCCGGCTGCAGACGGCAGAGGCTGGTTCGAGCTCTGGAATCTCGTGTTCATGCAGTTCAATCGGCATGCCGACGGCAAGATGGAGTCCCTGCCGGCGCCTTCGATTGACACCGGTGCCGGCCTCGAGCGAATCGCCGTCGTCAAGCAAGGCGTGTTGAGCAACTACGACACCGACCTGTTGCGGCCGATCGTCGACTTGGCTGCTGAAATTTCGGGGAAGCGCTACCGCGAGAGCCAGTCCGAGGACGACGTGAGCATGCGTGTCATCGCCGACCATGCCCGGACGACGGCGTTTCTGATCTCCGAGGGTGTGTTCCCCGACAAAGACGGGCGCGCTTACGTGTTGCGCCGGGTGATGCGCCGCGCGATTCGCCACGGGCACCGTCTCGGCATCCACGAGCCATTCCTTCATCACTGTGCGCTCCGCGTCGTCGACGACATGGGCGACGTTTACCCTCAGCTGGCCGAGCGCCGCGCGCTCATCGAACAAATCGCCCTGCAAGAAGAAGAGCGCTTCCGGCGCACACTCGACCGGGGCCTGCAGCTCATCTCGGAGAACAAGAAGTGGATCGACCTCGGCGGCGCGCGTTCGCTGCCTGGGGATGTGGCCTTCAAGCTCTACGACACCTACGGCTTCCCCCTCGATCTTCAGAACGTGATCGGCGACGAGAAAGGCTTCACCATCGATCAGCAGGGCTTCGACGCCGAGCTCGAGCAGGCCCGTTTGCGAAGCCAGGGCTCCAAGGTCGGCAGTAGCGCGGTCGCCGAGGTGTATCCTGCCCTCGCGCAGCAGCACGGGGCCGTCGAGTTTCTCGGCTATGAGCAGGAGGAGGCACGAAGCGAGATCCTCGCAGTGCTTTGTGAAGGCGTTCTCGTCACAGAGCTTGGTATCGGCGCCTCCGCAGAGATCATCACCCGCGCCACTCCCTTCTATCCGGAGCAGGGCGGCCAAGTAGGCGACCAGGGCGTCATCGAGATGGACGGCGCGCGCTTCGAAGTCGAAGACACCCAGAAGCCAGTGGAAGGTTTGATCGTTCACGTGGGCAAGGTGACCGCGGGCTCTTTCAAGGCTGGCGCGGAAGTCGAGCTCCGTGTCGACCACGCGCTTCGGAGCGCCACGCGCCGCAATCACAGTGCGACACACCTGCTGCACTGGGCTCTGCGCCAGGTCGTTGGCGAAACCGCGGCGCAGAAGGGCTCTCTCGTGGGCCCCGAGCGCCTGCGCTTCGACTACAGCGGCACCCGTCCTCTGCGAGCCTCCGAGCTCGAACAGATTGAAGATCTCGTGAACGTAAGGGTACTCGAGAACACCGAAATCACCACCGATGCCCTCGGGATGGACGAAGCCAAAGCCCGAGGCGCGATAGGCATCTTCGAAGAGAAGTACGGTGAGGTGGTTCGCATGCTCACCATCGGCCCGTCGCTCGAGCTTTGCGGAGGCACGCATGCACGGCGCACTGGCGATATCGGGCTCTTCAAAGTGCTTTCGGAGACTGGGCTTGCCGCCGGCGTGCGCCGCATCGAGGCCACGACAGGCTTCAATGCGCTCGGGCATCTACGCAGGATCGAATCCGAGCTCACCGGCGCGGCTTCATTGCTCAAGTCGCCGGCTCAGCAGCTTGTTGACCGGGTCGAGCGTCTCCTCGCGCAGCAAAAAGAATCTCAGCGCGAAATCGAACGACTCAAGCGCTCTCTGATGTCCGGCGACAGCACAGACCTCTCGGCCAGCGCGCGCGAGATCGATGGCGCTAGAGTGCTGGGAGCCATGGTCGAGCTCGGCGACGCAGGAGCTCTTCGCGAAATGGCCGACCAGCTGCGAGACAAGCTGGCCCCGGCGGTGATTCTGCTCGGTTCTCCCAGCAAGGATGGCAAGAAGGCGCTGCTCGTCTGCAGCGTCTCGAAGGATTTGATCGGTCGGTTTCGGGCGGGTGACATCGTCAAAACAGCCGCCGGCATCGTCGGCGGCAACGGCGGTGGCCGTCCCGACTTCGCGCAGGCCGGTGGTCCCGATCCGAGCAAGCTCGCTGACGCGGTCAAGACAGTGTACGAGCTCGTAGGAGCCAGCTAGGTGTCCGCCAAGTCCCGGGCCGTCGGCGCCATTCTCAACGCGTATCTCAGCTCGAGACCTGCCAAGCATGCGCTGTACTCAGTCGGCCGAGTCCTGCGAGGCGGGCGCAGGCACGCGCGTTTCTACTACCGCGCCGACGATCCCTACAGCCACATCTTGGCGCAAGTCGCACCACGACTGACCAGCAGGTATGGTCTCGACATCGAGGTCGTTCCGGTCGCGCAGCCGAGCATAGCGGCCAATCCCGCGCCTGAGATGCTCCTCGAGCACGCGATGCGCGACGCGGCGCTGCTCGCAGAGAGCTATGGGCTCAGCTTCCCGCACGATGCCACGCCGCCGTCCGAAGATCGTGTTCGGCGCGCCCATGCGGTCCTGCTCGAACCCAGGCCTGCTCAGGAGCAACTGCAAGTAGCGGCGGAGCTTGGCGAATCGGTCTGGCGCGACGACGGACAGGCTCTGGCCTCGATCGTCGAACGCTGTGGAAGCGCGTCGGGTGAAGCGGTCCGACCGGCGCTCGAAGCGAACTATGCGGCGCTGGAGCGCGCCGGGCACTACCAACCTGGGATGATCAACTACGGAGGCGACTGGTACTGGGGGATCGACCGACTTCATTTACTCGAGGAAAGGCTCCGACGCGAAGGGCTCGAGGGGAGCCTCGATCTCAACGCTGGCCCCATGCCTACGCTTGCATCGATGATCCGTTCGTCCGCTTCAGGCCCGCTGCGCATCGAGGTCTTCGTTTCGTTCCGAAGCCCATACTCCTACTTGTCGATTCCTCAGCTGATCGAGTTGCGGGATCGCCACGGTGTCGAGGTCACGGTGCGGCCGGTGTTGCCCATGGTGATGCGAGGCCTTCCAGTGCCTCAGGCCAAGAGGCTCTACATCGCGCACGACGCGAAGCGCGAAGCGGATCGTCTGGGCATCCCGTTTGGTCACGTCTGCGATCCATTGGGAGACGGCATTGGGTACTGCATGGCGGTGTTCTTCGGTTGCGCGCTTCGCAAGGGGCTCGAGCTCGAGTTTCCGCGCTCGGTCATGCAGGGCATCTGGTCGGAGGCCCGGGATGTCGCGCACCTTCCCGACCTCCTGTTTCTCGCAGAGCGGGCGGGGATCAGCGAAGCGGAGGTGCGGGCTGCGATCGAGGACAGCAGCTGGCAGGAATTGGCCAAGGCCAATCGCCAAGACCTGACGGACATCGGGCTTTGGGGCGTGCCCTCGATTCGAATCGGATCGTATTGCACTTGGGGCCAGGACCGCATTCGAGCGCTGCAGGCCGAAATCACTCGGTTTTCGGAAGCGACCTGAGAGACTTTTTCGGGCGAAAGACTTTACGAAGTCCCATTTTCCTGTGACATTGATTACGTGAGCTTTCCCGAAGAGAAGCTGGCTGGGGTGGACCAGGCTCTTGAGGACCTCGGCAAGAGTGACGCCGAGGTTACCGAGGTTCGTAGTCGATTCACGAGCACGACTGCCGTCGATCTGAAGGCCGTCGATGGCGAGCTCGGCGCGCTCGCTGAAGACGTTTCGTTCGACGGTGAATCGATCGATCTGCACACCGAGCGGCCGGTCACGCTTCCACAGACGGAAGGCGACTGGGAAGACGAGCACACAGAGGTCGAGATCATGGACGAGTCGGACTTCGTTCTGCTCGTCGACGAAGACGACCTCGAAGAGCTCGAGAGAGCTGGTGAAGATGACGCAGTGAGGACCACTCCGGCTGCGCCTCCCGATGACGAGCAACCGGTCGAGGGCGAAGGCAGCTTCTTCAAGAAGCTCTTTGGCGGCCGCCGCACCAGCAGCAGCCCCTAGCCAAGCTCAGAAGTAGATCGTCCCGCCGAAGGTGAGCACGGCGCCGCCAGAAGTGTTCGTGCCGCGCACACCATCGAAGAACTCTGGTCGTGGGTCATTGTCGATTCGATGACGGATGATGCCTCGAACATCGGCATTGAGTGCAAACGCTGGCGCGAGCCTGAGCTCGATTCCCGCGCCCGCCTGGCCTCCCACGTGCGTCATACGACGAACCTCATAGAGCGTGTCGACCCGACCAAAGGAAAGACCGGGGCCCAGCAAGAAGTAGAACTGGAACTTGTGCTGCGGATTGACGAAGAACAGAGCGTTGGCCGTGAGCGGAATCTCCGTTCGGTAGTAACCTTGGTAGTCGTGGCCGGCGTAGTACCCTGAGCCCAGATCGATTCCGATGTGCTCTTTGGGACGGAAGCGAAGCGCGCCGCCGAACCCGCCCATCTGAACTTGCGGCCCGAAAGAGCCACCGAAGTCGAAGTGAAGACCGACCTTGCGATCCCGTTGTTTCGGAGGTGGCGGCTGGGGCGCAGCTGGCTGCTGGATCGGCGTGTGCTTGACGACAACCACCGTAGGCGGCCTGGTTTTGACCACGACTGGGGAGGAGGTCTCGCCGGGTCGAACGACGACAACTTCTGCGCGCGCCGCCGTCGTGCTGCTGAGCACGACCGCGAAGGCAAGGATAGGAAGAACTAGAAATCGGAGCATGGGGCCACCTCTTGCCCTTCTACGAGGGGGGCCGGCCAAACATTCAAATCAGGCGAATTCAGCTGAGTTCGGTCGCGATTTCAGCGAACGGAGCGTCGGTCTTCGAGCGCTCTGCCCAGGGTGACCTGGTCGGTGAATTCGAGCTCGCCACCATGGGGTACGCCTGCCGCGATTCGCGAAACGCGCACCGGCGAAGAGCAAAGGGCGTCAGCAACGTAGAGCGCCGTCGCCTCGCCTTCGACATTGAGTGGCGTGGCGATAATGATCTCCTTGATGTCTTCGTCGACGATGCGCCGTTCGAGGGCGTCGAGCGGAAGCTGATCAGGGCTAACGCCGTCGAGTGGCGCCAGCAAGCCGTGCAAGACGTGGTAACGGCCGCGGAAGCTTCCGAGCGCTTCGAGAGCGATCAAGTCAGGGACTTTTGCCACCACACAAACCAGCGTTTCGTCGCGGCGCGGGTCCTGGCAGATCGCGCATCGTGACTCGGCGCCGTAGTTCCCGCAGAGCTCGCAACGCCTGACCTCGTCGTGGATCGTGCTCAGGGCCTGGCCGAGCGCCTGGGCATACTCCGCCTCGCCTTCGAGCACGTGAAATGCCAAGCGAGCAGCGGTGCGACCGCCGACGCCGGGCAGCCTCGACAGCAATGAGATCAGCGATGCGATCGGGTCATTGGCCGTCATCACTCAGCCGAGCCCAGGAATCGCGAGGCCCCCCGTGATCTTCTCGATTTCTGCGTCGACATGCTCCCGAGCTTTCGCCAGGGCAGCGTTTGCGGCTGCGACGACGAGGTCCTGTACCATCTCCATGTCTTCTTCTTGCAGAAGCGCTTTGTCGATTCGAATTTCAGTAAGCTCGGGAATGCCGTTGGCGACCGCGGTCACCTTGTCGTTTCCTGCGCTGGCCTCGAACGTCTCTTGATTGAGCTCTTCCCGACGCTTTTCGACCTTGCGTTGGACGCGGCCCGCTTGCCGCATGAGCTCTCCCATTCCGCCACGAAAATTCATTCGATCCTCTCAGTCCGCTTCGATGTGCACTTTCAGCTTTCCAGCTGATTCGGGGAATACGTCTATGGCGTCGCGCACGCGCGGGTGGTTGAGCGCCTCTTTGCGCTTGGCATCCGCCTCCGCTTCTTTGCGTTGAGCAGCCACCGCCGCGACCGTTTTCGTTGCCGCCTCGCCCTTGGCGTCGAATCGTATTTGTATCTCCGGACGCGCGCCGAGCTGCTTTTCAGCCACCCGCTCGATGGCTGCGATCGACTCGGGCGACTCGGCCTGGCGCCCATAGAACGAGCCGTCTTTGAACGAGAGGACGATTCGGTCCGGGCCGACGGCCTTGGGAATCCCGTGTTCCAGCACCGCGGCTAGCGCAGGTTGCTGCTGTTCGAGCGCGCTGACCAGCTCTTCCCATTCTTGGAGGGCGGCTCTGCGGATGGGGGTCAGCACCTCGCCGGTGCTGGTTTGAAAACCACCGGCGTGCTTGGTAGCCGGCATGATCGGCTCGCTTGGAGTCTTCCGGTTCCGATCGGGCGCCGGCTCGGGCACGGGAACCGGGCTGGGCGCCGCCTTCGGCTTCGCTTCCGGCTTCGTTTGGAGCTTTGGCTGCGGCTTGGCTTCGGCTTTGGCCTCAGCCGGATGGGGAGAAGGGTTCGGTCTTGGCTTGCGAGGCCGAGAACCACCGGGCGAGCTTCCCCCGGCCCCAGGGTTTCCTTGAAGCGCTTCGAGCCGGGCGAGGAGCTCGGACACCGATTGAAGAGGGGGGCGGGTGGCGACGCGCACCAGGCCCATTTCCAGCATGAGCTTCGGGTTTGGGCTCTGCGCCATTTCGTCCATGACGATCGAGGTCGCTCGAAATGCCCGCTGGAGCTCCAGAATGTCGATGTCTCCAATGAGCGCTTCGGCCGACTCTCGCTCTTCGGGAACCCATTCTGCAGGGTCTCCGGCATCGAGTTTGAGGACGACCAGGTCGCGCATGAGGTGCAGCAGCTGACGGGCGAAGTGCTGCATGTCGACGCTTTTGTCGGCAAGGCCGTCGATCGCTTTGATGACCGCGGCCCCGTCTCCTTGGAGAACTGCGCCCGCGACGTCGTAGAGGGCCTCGCGCGCGGCGATTCCCAGGCTCGCGGCCACGGTGTCTGCGGTGATTCGATCATCGGAGATTGCGACGAGTTGGTCGAGCAGGGTCAGGGCGTCTCGCATCGAGCCTGCTGCCTCCCGAGCCACGACTGAGATCGCCTCCTCGTCCGCCGATAGGGCTTCCGCTTCGAGGATCCCACGGACTCGCTCGGCAATGAGCCGGTGGGGGATCAGCCGGAAGTCGTACTGCTGGCATCGGGACCGGATGGTGACCGGCACTTTGTGGCTCTCGGTAGTCGCGAAGATGAACTTCACGTGATCGGGCGGCTCTTCGAGAGTCTTCAAGAAGGCGTTGAACGCGCCCGCCGACAGCATGTGCACCTCATCGACGATCACGATCTTGTAGCGGTCTCGCTGCGGCCGATAGGGAAGGGACTCTTGGAGGCGGCGGACATCTTCCACGCTGTTGTTCGAGGCGCCGTCGATCTCTTGGACGTCTACATCGACGCCTGCGGTGATGTCGAGGCAGGGAGCGCATTGGTTGCAAGGGATTGGTGTCGGCCCTTTTTCGCAGTTGAGAGCCTTGGCGAGCAGTCGGGCTGTGCTGGTCTTGCCGACCCCGCGAACACCCGTGAAGAGGAACGCATGCGCCACCCGATCGGCTTGGATCGCGTTGGCGAGCGTGCGCGCGACGTGCTCCTGGCCAACGAGGTCTTCGAAGCTTTGCGGCCGGTATTTCCTTGCGAGAACGGTGTACGCCATCGGGCCAGCGAGCCTATCACGGCTGTCGGTCCGGCGCAGCCGTGCTCGGTCCTCGCTGTCGGGCTACTGCCCTTCTTGGGCGTCTAGTATTTCTTCGACTTCTTCGTCCTCGAGCTCTTCGCCTTCCAGGTCCTCGTCCTCGAGGTCCTCATCTTCGAAGTCCTCGTCTCCGTCGTCTCCGTCGTCTCCGTCGTCTTCCATGGCTTCTCGCATCATTTCTTCCATGGTGGGCATGCCGCCGGCGTCCTCGCCGCGATCATCTTCGCCGTCGCCGTCTTCGTCGACCAAGGCGTTGGGATCGCCGCCCATGATCACGTTGCCGAGACCGATCGAGATTTGAGGGTACCAGGTGATGAGGCCGAGGCCGATCAGCATCAAGCCCACGAAGGGGGCGACACTTCGTATGATGTGGCCGAGCCCCTTCTCATAGAGCGCGCTCGCAACGAAGAGGTTCAGACCGACAGGCGGCGTCAGGTAACCGATCTCCAAGTTGACGATGAAGATGATGCCAAAGTGCATGGGGTCGACGCCCATCGACGCGGCGATCGGTGCCAACAGAGGAACGAAGACGAACATCGCGCTGAGGATGTCCATCATCATGCCGACCGCCAGAAGGATCAGGTTGAGCAAGATGAGGAACTGCCAGTGCTCGAGCTCCTTGCTCTGAATCCACTCGACCATGAGGGCCGGGATCTCTTCCTTCTCGAGGAACTCGCCGAGCGCCAGCGCCATGACCATGATGACCAGGAACGAACCGAGGAACACGCCGGTCTCGCCGAAGATGCCAGGGATGGCTTTGAGCTTGAGCGCTCGGTGCAGCCAGACCTCCACCACGACCGCGTACGCGACGCTGACGGCGGATGCCTCGACTGCGTTGAAGATGCCGCCGTAGATGCCGCCGAGGATCAAGATCGGGAACATCAGGGCCCAGAAGCCGTCTCGGGTTGCGGCTGCGAGCCGCTTGAACTTGAACGGCGAGGTCGGGACCTTGTCGACGATGCCCTGATAGAAGGAGTAGCCGATTAGGATCGAGCCCATGACGATGCCAGGGCCGAAGCCCGAAGCGAAGAGGCGCTCGACCTCGATCACGGCAGTCTGGTTGACGATCGGGTACACGATCATCGGGATCGATGGCGGGATCAGAATGCCTAGAGAGCCCGCCGAGGTGAGCAAGCCATGGGAGAACCGCTCTCGATAGCCCTCTGCGATGAGGGCCGGTCCCATCATCGTGCCGATGGCGACTACGGTGGCCGGGCTCGAGCCGCTGATCGCCGCAAAGAGCATGCATGCGATGACACCGCTCATCGCCATGCCGCCAGGGACCCAGCCGATGAGCGCCTGCGCGAAGTCGACCAGTCGCTGGCTGATCTGACCTCGGCTCATGACCGCGCCGCTCATGATGAAGAACGGGATCGCGAGCAGGGTGGGGCTGTCGGCGAGGCTGCGAATGCCCTCGATGACGATCGTGAACTGGGTTGGGTCTCGGAAGCCGCTCCAAAGGAAGAGGCTGCCGAGGGTCGCGATGCCGATCAGAACGAAAAGCGGGGCGCCTACGAGCGCTGCCGCGATGATCGCAGATGCCAGAATGCCGCCCTTGCCGAGGAACGGCAGAAAGAAGACGATCGCGATCATGATGAGGAGTGGAAGCTTGCGCTCTTTGACCTGGTTCATCCTTCCGCTCCCTTCTTGGAAACCTGGGTCGCGGCGACCACGGCCTCTTCTTCGGGAGCGGCGCCGTACGAGCCGCCCATGATCGAGCTAAAGGCGGCGCCAATGTAACGAATCATCGTCATGGCGAACGCAGCAGGGACGGCGATCGTCGCCACCCAGTCGGGAATGTTGGTTTGCTCGAATCGGCCTTCGAGCTGGATTGCTTCGGATGCGTACTCGTAGCCCAGCAAGGCCATGAAGAAACAGAACGCAGCGGTCAGCAGGTAGCCGATCGCGTCGCTGAACCGAGACATCGATCGGGGCACCACCTTTTTGAGAGCGCCCACTTGAATGTGCTTGCCTTCGTGGGCGCAAACGCTCGCGCCGAGAAAGCCGACCCAGAGCAGCATGATGAGCGAAAGCTCCTTGGACCAGCTGTACCCGTCCGGGAAGAAGTTGAGTGTGACATAGATGTAGAGAGCCGTGACCACCAGGAAGGCGATGAGCTTGCTGACCCAACCATCTGCGCGCTCCCGCAGCAGGTTGTAGAGCCAAACCGCTGCACAAAGCCCATAGAGCAGCAGGTAGAACCAGCGTGACTCGACCTGGGGCTGAAGCATGATCCAGGCGAGGAAGCCGAGGCCGGCGCAGGCAGCGAGCGTTTCGACGAGCGGCTTGATGCGTGATTGCTCTCGCCCCTCGGACGCGTGCTTCTCTGCGGTCCAGAAGGCGAAGTACACGAGCCCTATGCCGATGATCGCCGTGAAGATCGGGCCGATGGTGGTCAGCGTCTTCATCGACTCTGGATTTTCGATGCCGAGGATACGAGCTGTGAGCTCGGCGACCTTGCTGTCCGGCGCCGCGAGACGCCGGTACACGACGTCGAGAAACACCATGACGGCGGAGACACCGAGGAAGGTCCAGAGGATCCCCATCTCGATGTTGAAAATCCAGTCGTCTATGCGTCGGATGAAGCCCCAAGGACCCTCATACGGGTTGTCTTTGCCCGGTTCAGCCATAGCGCCGGACGGTACGTTTGATCGCGCTGACGATCAAGACTTGTTGAGGTAGGGTCGCAAAAGAACACATGCGTACAGTCATCCACTTCGACATGGACGCGTTTTTTGCGTCGGTGGAGCAGCTGGACGACCCGGATTTGCGCGGGAAGCCCGTCCTGGTTGGTGCGCGCTCGCGGCGAGGGGTTGTCACGGCAGCCTCATATGAGGCGCGCCCGACTGGAGTTCGGTCGGCCATGTCGATGGTGGAGGCCCTGCGCCGTTGCCCCGACGCGATCGTGGTTCCGCCCCGGCGCGCCCGCTACTCGGAGCTCAGCGGCCGGGTTTTCGAGGTTTTTCGGCGCTACACGCCCATGGTCGAAGGCCTGTCGGTCGACGAGGCCTTCCTCGACGTCACCGGCAGCCGGAGCCTCTTCGGAGACGGACCCGAGATCGCCCGTCTCATTAAGGATGACGTTCGCTCCGAGATCGGACTGACCGGATCAGCAGGTGTCGCGTCGAACAAGTTCGTCGCCAAGATCGCGAGCGACCTCGATAAGCCCGATGGGCTGACCGTCGTTCCAGTGGACGGCGCCGCTGAGTTTCTCGCGCCGCTGCCGCTCGAGCGGATGTGGCGGGTGGGACCCAAAGCGAGGGTGAGGCTCCGCGCGGCGGGCCTACAAACTATCGGGGACCTCGCGCGCACGGACCTGCGGACGCTCGAAGAGCTCATGGGAAGCTGGGGGCCGGTGGCGCGGGAGCTCGCTCGCGGGATCGATGAGCGGCCCGTGGTGGTAGGGGCGCCACCAAAGAGCCTCGGAAGCGAAGAAACGTTCGAGCAAGACCTCAAGACGATCGACGCGCTGCTCAAGCCGATCTTGCGACAGTCGATGCAGGTCGCCGATCGTCTCGTGAACAGAGGGCTCTGGGCGCGAGTGATCACCCTGAAGATCAAGTACGGCGATCATCAAATTCGAACGCGGCAAGCGCGGCTCCCGCGAGCGGTCTCCGATACAGACGCGATCTTTCAAACGGCGAGCGACTTGCTCTCTCGCTTCGAGGCGATCGACGCCGGTGTGCGTCTCACCGGGGTTTCGGTTTCATCACTTACCAAGGAGCCGAACGCAGAGCTGTTCCCGGATCTGGAGCGCCAGCGGCGGGAGCGATTGGCAGCGACGACGCGCGCGCTCCGCGAACGCTTTGGGGCCGCGGGTGTCACGCGTGCTTCCCTGATTGACGAGCCGTTGGATACGGGGGATTCGCAACGCTAGAAAATTTGCAAATCACGGTATCGGCAAGTTCGATCCAGAGTCGCGTTGACACCATCAGGCCGGGCTCCTAGGGTCGCCCTGTTGCGTGCAACACGCAATGCTCCAGGAGCCCCACTCGATGAACGCACGACACACCAAGTTCATCTTCGTCACTGGGGGCGTTGTCAGCTCAATCGGAAAAGGCTTAGCGGCCGCCTCGATGGGCGCGCTCCTCGAAGCACGAGGACTACGGGTGACCAACATGAAGTTGGACCCCTACATCAACGTCGATCCCGGCACGATGTCGCCGTTCCAGCACGGAGAGGTCTTCGTCACCGACGACGGCGCGGAAGCCGACCTCGACCTCGGTCACTACGAGCGCTTCACAAAAGCGACGATGACCAAGGCGAACAACTTCACGACTGGCAAGATCTACGACTCGGTCATCGCGAAGGAACGTCGCGGGGAGTACCTCGGGGCGACGATTCAGGTCATTCCGCACATCACCGACGAGATCAAAGCGCGCGTCCGTGAAGCCACTCGCGACGTCGACGTGGCGATCGTCGAGGTGGGTGGCACCGTCGGGGACATCGAGTCCTTGCCGTTTCTCGAGGCGGTCCGTCAGTTGCGCGGGGAGCTCGGTCCGCAGAACAGCGTCTCGGTGCACGTGACTCTCATCCCGCACATCGCTGCGGCCGGTGAGCTCAAGACCAAGCCGACCCAGCACTCGGTGAAGCAGCTTCTGGGTCTGGGGATTCAGCCCGAGATTTTGCTTTGCCGTGTCGACCGCGAGCTGCCGCACAAACTCAAAGAGAAGATCGCGCATTTCTGCAACGTTCCCGTCCAAGCGGTGATCGCCGCGCCCGACGTGAAAGTGATCTACGAGCTTCCCTTGACGCTTCACGAGCAGGGGCTCGATCGCCTGCTGGCCGAGCGGCTCAACATCTGGTCGCGCGACCCGGACCTTTCAGTTTGGCGTCGAACGGTCGACCGATACATGGCGCCGGGCAGAGGTCACGTTTCGATCGCGCTCGTCGGCAAGTACGTCCACCTGCGCGACTCGTACAAGTCGCTCCACGAGTCCCTCGTGCACGCGGCTCTAGACTGCGACGTGAAGCTCGACCTCGACTACGTCGACAGCGAAGAGCTCGAGGGGGGTGACCTAGAGGCACGGCTCGGCCAACATGACGCGATTCTGGTCCCGGGGGGCTTTGGCGACCGAGGCTCGGAAGGGAAGATTCGCGCGATTGAGTTCGCGCGCGAGAACGGGATTCCGTTTTTTGGCATCTGCCTCGGGATGCAGATGGCCGTTGTCGAGTATGCGCGCAACGTCTGCGGGCTCGAAGGAGCCAATAGCGCCGAGTTCAATCGAAACGCAGAGCATCTCGTCGTCGACATCATGCCCGATCAGCGGAGCATCGAGTCCAAGGGTGCAACCATGCGCTTGGGCGCATACCCCTGCACGATCAAGCCCGGTTCATTCGCCGCGCAGATCTACGGGTCGACTCAGATCAGCGAGCGGCATCGCCACCGCTACGAGGTAAACAACGAGTACCGAGATCAGCTCGAGGCCGGCGGTCTGGTTCTGTGCGGGGTCTCTCCGGACGAGCGTCTGGTCGAGATGGTGGAGCTTCCGGGGCATCCGCACTTCGTCGGCTGCCAGTTCCATCCCGAGTTTAAGAGCAAGCCGCACCGGCCCCATCCGCTGTTCACGAGCTTTGTGAGGGCGGCGGTCGAGTATCATGCCCGGCAGGGGCGATCGATCGGCGGCGCAACCGAAGCCCACGTCAACTAAGGTCGGCGCAAAAATTGGCGCCTGGACGGGAATTTGGTCCGGAGCCGTCGCTTTTTTCTTGTCGGATGGCCTACTCGACTATTCTCGCGGAATGACGAAGCGATGGAGTGGGGTGTTCGTGCTCGCCTTGGCGTTAACCGCCTACGGGTGCGGTGAAACAGCAAACGGTGGAAGCCTCGGCGGCGAGGGCGGCAGCGCCGGCACGGCTGGCACGGGCGGCATGGCCGGTACTGGCGGCATGGCTGGTACTGGCGGCATGGCTGGCGAAGGCGGCATGGGCGGCATGGCTGGCGAAGGCGGCATGGGCGGCATGGCTGGCGAAGGCGGCATGGGCGGCATGGCTGGCGAAGGCGGCATGGGCGGCATGGCTGGCGAAGGCGGCATGGGCGGCATGGCTGGCGAAGGCGGCATGGGCGGCATGGCTGGCGAAGGCGGCATGGGCGGCATGGCTGGCGAAGGCGGCATGGGCGGCGTCGGCGGCTCGATCGATCCCTGTGGAGGCGGCCTCGGGCCCTGTGATCCGACCGGCTCGAGCGCGTGTGTCGACGAAGGTGGGGGAGCCTACTCCTGCGTCTGCAACCTTGGCTATGCCGGGATGGACTGTGACGGATGCGACGATGGGTATGTCGACAATCCCATGAGTCCTGGCGAGTGCATCGCCGATCCCTGCGATGGAGATCCCTGCGGAATCGCGGGAGGCAATGGCGCGTCCTGCACCGTCGACGGCCCTGGCGCTTATATCTGCACGTGCGACGGCAACTTCGATCCGGACGCCGACTGCGGCTCCTGCTTGGCGCCATTCGATGGCATCAACTGCCAGTGCGACACCAGCATGGGCGAGATACCCGACGGGATGGGCGGGTGCACGACCTGCACTCCGACGCCTGGGATCGTCGTGACCCTTCCGACTTCGGGTGCCCCGACCCCAACATATACGGACATGGCCAATGGCTTCGTGGTCAGCGCACCGATTGGCAACGTCACGTTCAGTTTGGGTGGCATCGGGGCTGACGCATTCGGCTGTGCCTGCGCCATCGAGACGGGCGACCGGCTCATCATTGAGTTCTTCGATGCGATGGGTGCCTCGAGCACGGCCTCCAACGTCTCGTTGCTTTTCCACCCGGCCGGTGCCGCCGGCACCGTGGTCATTACCGTCGATGATGGCGTCCCAGTAGCGCCGATTGCTGCCATCCCTGGCAACACCATCGACCTCTCTGCGGACGCTGCCCACAAGATCGAGATCCCGGTGCCCGCACTTGGATGCGGCGATCCTCTACTTGAGGGCGCTCACATTCGACCACGACTGCCTCTAAGCGGCTAACTCTGGTAACCACAGGCAAAGCCGCCCCACCTCGGGGCGGCTTTTTGCCGTTGTGGCTCAGCTCGGCTGGATCGAGCTCATGTCTAGTCCTAAGGACCCACCGTAGTCTTTGCTCGGTTCACGCGTGGATCCTCGATGAAGTATCAGCCCTCGTTGGACGGAGTCCGAGCGATTTCCGTGCTGCTCGTGATGTCGTACCACTTCGACCTCAACGCCTGGGGCCATGTGGGCGTCGATATCTTCTTCGTGCTCTCCGGGTTTCTCATCACGACGATCCTGATCGGGCAACGACATCAGAAACTAGGGCACTACCTGTTCGGTGTTCTATCAAAGACGCGCGCTGCGCATCTTCCCGCTCTACTACGGATACGTCCTGGTACTCGCGGTTTCGTTCCTGCTTTGGTGCCGGCCCCTGGGCTTCGACACGAACTGGCCGTACCTGATCACGTACACCGTCAACTTTGCGGAGCTCGATCCCAACTGGTTTTCGAGCGCTTTCTATGGACACCTCTGGTCGCTCTCGGTCGAAGAGCAGTTCTATTTGTTTTGGCCGCTCCTCATCTACTTCCTGAGTCCGAAGGGGACGAAGGTCCTGATGCTCGCGCTGCTGCTCGTCTGTCCGCTGATTCGAACTGCGAGCTACGCGCTGCTCTCGGACATCGCTCCAGCCATCGACGCCTTTGGTTCGCTACCAGCGCTGCGAGCATCTGAGGTTCTAGATCGTCTGCCAGTCAGTTGCTGGGACGCTTTTGCTACCGGCGCCCTGATTCACATTGCGCGGCTCACCACGAAATCCCGCAAGTTCTGGGCATGGGCCGTACTCATCCTAGTGGTGACCACGATTGGCTATGGCGCCTTGCTGCAGTCAGTGCAGGGGCCGGAGCTCGGTCGAGCGCCGAGTGGCTTGCTCAGCGGGGTTTTCGACGATCGCTTGTTCGGCTTCACGCTCCGCAACTTCTGGATAGCCTGCTTTCTCGTCGCAGCCCTGGAGTGGAGGGCGTTGCGCTCGGTGCTGTCCTTGCCCGCGGTCGTTCTCTTGGGCCAGATCTCGTATGGGATGTACGTCTTCCACTGGCCCATCCTCGTCCCGTTTCGCCGGCTCTTGGCGTACGAGCCGGTTTCACCTTTGGGTCTTCTGGTGTTCGTCGCTTACAGCGCAACCGTCGTAGCGGTCTCCTACGCCAGCTATCGCTGGTTTGAGTCTTGGTTCCTTCTACGGAAGCTTCCGTACGCCAAAACGCCGCCGCCAAGCCAGCCCGAGAAGACCGAGCGCTAGGACGAACGCAACGCCGCTGTTTGGTCGGGACCATCCGACAGAACAGCCACCGCCGCCACCGCCGCCACCGTCACCAGCGGTTCCGCCCTCTCCGGCGCTTCCGCCGTCGCCGGCCGTTCCGCCGTCACCGCCCGAGCCACCCGTGCCGCCCGGCTCGTCTGCCTTGACGACGCGGAGCGCCGGATCACCGAACAGGTGGTAGACCGCGATCATCTCGCTACCGAACTCCAAATCGGCCAGCACCGGGAAGGCGCGATTGATCATCGGGCCAATCCGTGTTTCGCTGCCTGTGCTCAGCTCGTCCACCAGCGCTTGCGCCAGTAGCGTCGCCTGCACACTGATCGAAAGTCCAGACGGGCCCCAGACCGCAATCGCCGCTTCATCGTCGATGAGCATCGCCTCGCCGAGCGAAACTAGGCCCGGAACGGCAAAGCGCGACGCTGTGCAGGTCATGTTGGAGAACATTGGCTGGGTGCCGTCGAGCGTCATCGTCTCCAGGTCCTCGACGTCGAGGAGGATCTCGCGAAGCCCGAGCGACGTGGCCCCGGCATGGCCGAGATAGTTCACCAGGCGCGGCCCTTTGCGGACCTCGTCGAAGAACAGAGCGCGTGTCGATTCCAAATCACCGAGCTCGGACCGATACACCGCGGTCGCGTTCCAGTCGGCCGGCAGCACTTCGCTGACCGCATCGCTGGACATCGCGAAATTGTCCGCCTGAAGAGTTTGGTCCGCGAGCATGGTGATGTCGTTGGACAGGGAGTCTATCGAGTCCTCGTAGCTGATGATCTGCTGGATGACCGAGTCGAGCTCTGCGGCAGAAGTGACCGGCAGACGACCGATCGCAACGTCCGGCATTCCATCGTCCCCGAGGAAGTCCGCGTAGCTGGTGTCCGAGGAGAAAAGTCCCTCCTGCGTCCGCACCATGAGCGGCGGGAGCAGGTTGCCACCGAGGCCTCCGAGGTCGCGGTAGTCGAAGGAGCCCTTGCCTACGAGCACGACGAAATCGGGCGCGCTTGCCCAGTTGGCGTGTGTGTAGGCGATGAAGTCGCGGATCGAGCTCGGGTCCGGGGTGCCGAAGGCGAACTCGTCGTAGATGTCTTGGAGCTCGACCACAGTCGTCCGGAGGCCTTCGGCTTCGCGGTAGTCGGCCAGAGCTTGGGCTTCATCGAGGAGCGCGGCCGGTGTGATGAGCAGGTAGTCGGCCGCGTTGGCGGCGTTCTGGAGGCTCGAAGCCACGTCGTTCCAGATCGAGCTCGGCGAGCGAGCTTCCGCAGCGCTGACCGCAAAGTACGAACGGTCCGTCTCCGTAGCCAGTTGAAGCCCGGTCGCGCTCAGGACCGCATCGCCGAGGCGGACAGGTTGCCGGGGGTCAGACACGTCGAGCAGTTGCAGGTCGTCGCCCGTGAGGCCGGTTACCTCGACGGAGGCATCCTGTTCGGCACCGAAGAGGAGCGCGTTCGCGCTCGTCGTGTACTCGCGGCTGTAGCTAAGGTCTGCCGAGTTGAGGTACAGCATGCCCGAATCGGGGTTGGCCGCCTCGACGGTGAGTGTGTTCTCGCCATTGCGCATGGCGGCTTCGGGAACACTGAAGCTGGCCTGATGAGGGACCACGCCTTCGAAGTTGATGGTGCCGAGCAGCGTTCCGTTGAGACGCACCTCGACCGAGTGCGCTTGGCTCTCGATACCGTGCAGGTTGACATCGAGCGTGCCATCTCCGGCGATGGCTTCGAGATCGAACGCCACGGACGCCGCTTGCGGCATCAAGGGCTCTGCCGAGATCAACTGCCAGAACCAGTAGTCCTCGTCGGGGTCCTGGGCGATGATGACGGCGGGGATGAGGTCTTCTTCGAGGTGTAGGTCGCTCTCGAAGCTCAGGCCTTCGGTGATGGCGCCCGGTGCGGCGGAGCGCTCGGCCATGGTGCTGCCGGTCTCGAGCGAGAGCCGGTAGATTCGTTCGGTCGTGAAGAGGCTTCGGCGCTCGACGCCGAAGAACTGGAGAGCCGAGCCGTCGGCGGAGGCGGTCCAGGCCACGGCTTCACCTGCTTCGGTGAGCTCGAGCTCGCCGGACTGGATGCGGCTTTGAACGCTGGCCTCGGTGACTCCGAACCGCGAGGCGATCTCGGCGGCGCTCACGGCGTAGAGCCCGGTCTCCTCGACGCCCAGGTAGATCGCGACCGGATCTCCGCCGCTTTGCTTTTCGGTGCTTGCGGCCTTGAGGGTGGTTCCGATTGAGCTCAGCTGGTGCGCCTGTCGCGCGAAGATGGAGTCGTCATCGAGGACGGTGTCGCCCCTGGAGTCGAAGCTGACCTCGAAGGGGCCGTGTTCCGATTGTACGCCCTGCACGTCGACCTCGACCAAGAGGTATTGCGCGGGCTCGCTTAGGTCGGCCCCGGTGTCGCGGAAGTCATAGACGCCGCCCTGCGGGGCATCGAGCAGGCCTGGCAGCAGGCCTTCGTGCGCGGCTTCCCATTCGCCGTCGACCTCGCGGTAGAGGTAGAAGCCCACCGTGCCGGCCTCCGAAGAGGTGACCCAACGGACGATCGAGGAGCCCTGGTCCGAGAACGCGCTGAAGGACGCGAGCATCGCGTGCGTGAAGCTCTCGCAGCTGGGATCCATGTTGGCGGCGTTGAGGCAAACGTCGACTCCCGCGTTGCCGAAGAGATTGTCGGTCCCCGTTCCGCCGTCGAGCGTGTCGTTGTCGTTGCCGCCGTTGATGATATCGTTTCCGTCGTCGCCGTTGATGATGTCGTTGCCATCTGCGCCGCTGAGGGTGTCGTTGTCCGGACCGCCGCTGATGAAGTCGACACCTGCGCCACCGTTGGCCACGTCGTCGCCAGCGCCGCCGTTGATCGTGTCTTCACCATCGCCACCGTTGAGCTGCGGGTCGTCGCCGTCGTCGCCGTTCAGCGTGTCGTTGCCCCCGTCCCCCGAGAGGCTGTCCGCACCAGGTCCGCCGGAGAGATCGTCGTTCTCGGTGCCGCCATTGAGCTGATCGTCGCCGTCCTCGCCGCTCAGGATGTCAGCTCCGGCGTCGCCGTTGAGAGTGTCGGCTCCAATTCCGCCGAACAGTTGGTCCCCATCTTCGCCCCCATTGAGCACGTCGCTCCTTCGTCACCACGCAAGGTGTCGGCTCCGGCGTTTCCGTTGAGAGTGTCGTTCTCGGTGCCACCGTTGAGGGTGTCGTCGCCCTCTCCACCGGTGAGTTGGTCGATGCCCGCGTCTCCCGACAAGGTGTCGTTGCCGTCCAATCCGAGTACTGATCGTCTCCGTCACCACCAAGTATGATGTCGTTGCCCAGATCGCCCGCGATGAAGTCGTTTCCATCTCCACCCTGAATGTTGTCGTCGCCATCGCCTCCGGAAATTCGATCGCCCTCTGTACCTCCGTCGATGGTGTCCGCGCCTGCCTCACCAAGGATGGTATCGACGCCAGCGTCGCCGTTGATAGAATCGTCGCCCGCATCTCCGCAAATGCAATCGTTCCCGCCCCCTGCGAAGATGAAGTCCGGGCCCGGAGTCCCAAAGATGCAGTCGGCGCCGGCTGTCCCGAAACAGAAGCCTCCGAAACAGGTGACCGTACTAGGGCAGCCCCCGGTAATCGCTGAGCACTGAATCGCACATGTCTGTGCGCGAACTTCGCTACTCGCCAGGCTCGACGCCGCGACAATCAAGCAAGCAACTAGACCCAAACCCCAACGTGTCTTCATCGTGTCCCCAAACGTAAGATGGGGCGATGATGCCACTTTCTGGGTCTTCCGTCACGGCGAACCGGAGTGGAAAGAAGAAGCGTTCGTTCGGACTCAGACCCATTTTTCGCTTACGTTTCAGGCCTCGGGGTGAGATCCTCGCCAGAGTTGGCGTGCAGGTTTAGGATCGGAGCATGGCTCGCCCGGGTCGCCGTCGGTCGCTCACGATCCCCACTCGCATCGTTCTGGGATATTTGGTGGTGCTCGTTGCCTTTGGCGTCGTCGGTGGCCTGAGCTTCCTGCAGCACCATCGAACCTCGCAGACTCTGGGCTTGCTGGAGGACGGCTACCTGCCTTTGGCGCTGACTCTCAGCCAGGCCAAAGCGACGCAGAGCGTCTATGCCAACCTGGTCGAGCGGGCGCTGCAATCGGGGCGAAGTACGCCGACCAAGTCTTGGTTGCGTGCAGCCTTGCGGATTCGCCCGACGACCCTGCAGCGCGCGTACGATGGCGTCGAGAAGGCGGAGACCTTGGCCGAAGAGCTAGGACAGCCGGCGCCGCTTCGTTCGGTGCGGCGCGAGCTCGATGCGATCGCGAAAGCCTACAGCGAAATCGATGCACAGTACGAGCAGCTCTTCAATGCCGCCGATGAAGAACAAGAGGCCATCGAGGGCTTGCTGACGACGCTTCGCGGTACCGAACAACGCATCGAGCGCAACTACGATCGCGCTTCTCAAAGCGTTCAACAGCGAATCTCGCGGACCAGCGCCTTGGCTGCCGCACAGTCAGAGCGCGCGACCTTTGTCCTGGGTCTGTTCGGGATCTTGTCCCTGCTGGTTGGCATTGCGGTGACCTTTCTCTCGCAGCGGCTGCTCAGGCCGATCCCGCTCTTGCATCAGCGGGTCGCGGCGGTTGCACGTGGTGACCTCTCGAGCGCAGTCGACATCAAACGCAACGACGAGCTCGGTGAACTCGTCGCGGAGTTCGAGCGCATGGTTCTGGCCCTAGCGGCGCGTGATCAGAGCTTGCGCGAGGCTGCGCTTGCGGAGCAGCGGCTTCAGCGAATGCAGGTGCAAATCGTCGAGGCGCTGGGCGCGGCGATACTGGTGATCGACAGGGACCGGATCATCAAGACGACGAACCCGGCGGCCGAGGAGATCTTCGGGGTCGGTGCTCGCGATGTCGGCGCTTCGATCGACGACACCTCGCTTCTTCGCCGCTTCCCGGCGCTTGCCCGCGCCATACGGAGCGTCGCCGAAGGGGGCGATGCGGTTACTTTGGAGGGCGAGCGAATCGCTGGCTTCACCGAGCGCTTGGTGGACGTGCTGGTGACGCCGTTCGGCGACGAAATAGGGCAGAGCGGTTCGCGCGGCGTTCTCGTCGTTGCAGACGACGTGTCGGAGTCGATCGCTACGAAGTCTCGTCTCATCCAAACCGAGCGTCTGGCGGCGATCGGAAGGATGGCTGCGCATGTCACGCACGAGGTTCGCAACCCGCTGTCGAGCATTGGTCTGAACGTCGACATGCTCGGTGACGAAATCCAGGATGCAGGCTCGGAGAGCCAACACTTGCTGGAGTCGATTCAGCAAGAGCTCGAACGCCTAGAGAGCATCACCGAGGAATACCTGCGCTTGGCGCGCTTGCCGGAGCCCTCGCTCACGCCCGACGACCCGAGCCATCTGCTGCGCGACACCGCCGAGTTCGTTCGGCGCGAGATGAACGCCTCTGGCGTGGAGCTCTCCTTGGATCTGGCGTCACAATTGCCCGCCGTGGCGATGGACGAGCCTCAGCTTCGCCAAGCGCTGCTCAACTTGTTGCGCAATGCGCGCGAAGCGATGCCTGACGGCGGCGTCGCGAAGCTCGAAGCCACGCGCTACGAAACTGGCGTTCGAATCCAGGTGCACGATGAAGGCGCGGGGATTGAGGACGAAGAGCGCGAGCACGTATTCGACTTGTTCTACACGACCAAGGAGCGGGGCACTGGCCTCGGTTTGCCACTCACACAGCAGATTGTCGTCGCGCATGGCGGCACCATTGCGTGCAAGCCCCGCCACCCGCAGGGAACGACCTTCGAGGTTTGGTTGCCAGCCGCCGCACAAACGACTAGTGGTTCGTCCGTGCGGAGGGTTGGATGAGCAGAGCAGACGGGCGCTCCTACGATGCGTTACGACCGGTTACGATTGAAGCCAACGTGCAGCGCAATCCAGAGGGGTCGGTGCTCTATCGCTGCGGCAGCACCACGGTCTTGATCGCAGCTTCGATATCCGAGGGTGTGCCCGATTGGATGCGCGGCTCGGGCAAGGGCTGGCTCACTGCTGAGTACGCCATGCATCCACGCGCCAATCCGGAGCGGAATCGTCGTGACGGACGCAGCGGTAAGATCGACGGCCGGACTACGGAGATTCAGCGTCTGGTGGGACGCGCACTTCGAGCCGCGGTTGATTTCGAGAAGCTCGGCGAGCGAATGATCACGGTCGACTGCGACGTGCTCGACGCCGATGGCGGCACCCGGACGGCGTCGATTACCGGCGGCATGGTGGCGACTGCGATCGCGCTCGAAGGCCTTCGAAAGAAGGGCCTGATCGACAAGGGCGTGCTTCACGAACCGATCGCCGCGATCAGTGTGGGGCTTCTCGACGACAAGCCTATGCTCGACCTCTGTTACACCGAAGACCGGGACGCTGAAGTGGACCTCAACTTCGTGGGCACACCGCAGGGCGCCGTCGTCGAAGTCCAGGGCACTGCCGAAAGCGCGCCGATTCACCGCGACAAACTCGACCAGATGATCGACTTGGCGCTCGGTTCCATGCCCTCGCTCGCCGAGGAACAGCGTCGCGCTCTTCATTCGCTCGGCATCGACCTCGACCGCCTTCTGGCCTGATGCGAATTCTCATCGCGACGATGAACGAAGGGAAGCTTCGCGAGTACGAGCGGCTTCTTGCGGACGTGCCGGGCCTGGAGCTCGAGACGATGGCGTCGCTTGCCGAGCCGGTCGAAGTCGTGGAGGACCGCTACACGTTCAGAGGGAACGCGCTCAAGAAGGCGACCGAGATCGCGAAGCATGCCGGGATGCCTTGCCTTGCCGATGACAGTGGGCTCGAGGTCGATGCGCTGGGCGGGCGCCCCGGGGTGTACTCCGCGCGCTATGCAGGCCAAGGCGCGACCGATGCGCAGAACAACGTGAAGCTGCTAGGGGAGTTGAGTGGCATCTCCGACGAGCAGCGGAGCGCCCGATTCCGCTGCGCCATCGTGGTCACAGACGATAAAGGCCGAGTGCTCGCGACGGCTGACGGCGCATGTGAAGGCCGCATCGGACACGCTCCGCAAGGCACCCACGGCTTCGGCTACGACCCCTTGTTCGTTCCCGAGGGCTACACGGAGACGATGGCGGAGCTGGGGCCCGAAACCAAAAACCAAATCAGCCACCGCGCTCTAGCCGCAGCAAAGCTCGTGCCCCTGCTGCGGGAGTTGCAGAACCCCTAGCCATCGGCTACCCAATCGGGTCACGGGGTGTAGCACAGCCTGGTAGTGCGCATGCTTTGGGAGCATGAGGTCGCTGGTTCGAATCCAGTCGCCCCGACTAGTGATTACGAGTGGTTACGCG
>CAWJII010000009.1:0-240274 GCA_963842915.1 uncultured delta proteobacterium
TTCCTGAGCGGAGGCGCTCTCGGCCCAGAGCAAGGCCACCAAAGTGAGGCAGCTTAGGTATGACTTGAGGTACTTCATGCTTGGCTCCTTTGCGTGATTGGACGAAAGCGTTACGGGGTCCACGGTGGGCGGGTAACCTGTGCCCTGTGGCAAGGCGGGCGCTGGCTCCGGGGTGTTACGGGGTGGAGCGACCCTAGTCGAGCGTACCAATCGATACGGTCACATCGTCGCGCGGACTCTTCCCCGGATTGCCCGGCAACGGTTCTCCAGATTCCCGTCTGGTTCCCCCACTGGTCGTAGCCGCCGAAAATGGTCGGCAACTCCGACTTGAAGCGGTCGGGTCCCCGAATGCTGCCCGCTCGAAATCGTCGTAGGTGTCCTCCGGCGGCGAGCCGAGCGGCCGGCCGGATAGGACGTCCTGTGCCCGTTGGTGGACCCGAGGCTTTGTGACGCCTTCGTGCATGCGGTTCTTGATGCTGCTTGACGTTGAGCCGGCCTGGCCAGGCCCGTGCCGCGTAGAACTGCTCGTCAAAGACCAGCTCCTGCTCCGGATTCGTGAGCGCCCAGGCGATGCATGCCAGGCCCGCCCCTTTTTCGTCGTCCCGTGGACGATCAAGAACGACCGGACCACAAGATGAATTTGAAACGACTCCTCCGTGGCTTCCACGCATCGGGATGGTTCTTTCGAGCATCGTCTGAAGCGTGCCTAGGTCTTTCGATTTGGATCTCCCGACTTTGTACGACCCGACCGCAACGAGCTGGGCCGCCCCCGCATTCATCTCGAGCGGAGAAGACGCTGACCGGCTGGGTAGCCTGCACGTTCAGGGTGACGGGTCTTGGCTCTTGCGGCAGCAACCCAAAGCGGTGAATGCCAGGAGCGCGCTCAACAGCACCAGCCAATCTTGCCAGCCCTCTGCTGGGCCCACACCTCATGGCGACGGCTCAACTTCCGTTGGGGCAGGGCGGCGTGCCCAGGGCTCTTCCGCAGGCCGCGGAATACTCAAGCCGGGCAGAACCAATCGATCGAATCACCGCAGCGCGCGAACTCCTCCCCGCTCTGGACTTACTCGCACGCCGCGTTCGACGCCGCCGCGCCCTGAGCTGATGCTACGTAATTTGACCTAGCTCGTCTGGAATCGCCGCTGCTGGGACCGTAGTCCCGCATACACTGAGGTCGGCTGGCGGGCCCGGGCGGCAGACCGGAGGCAACGGATCGGGTAGCGGTATGAACACTCTTGGCGATGCCTCGGTGAATTGGCTTGGTAACGCCATTGACGCCCTTGTTTGGCGTGTAGTGCGCCGCGTAAAACGTCGTCGAGAAAATCAGCTCGTCGCCCGGATCTGTCAGCGCCCAGGCGACACATGCGATGCCGACCGCCTCGGATTGGTGGTACGAGATAAGGAATCGGCGGATCAGCACGTGAATTGAAATGACTCACCGACAGCGTCGGGCATCGGGTTCGTCTCATCCAGCATCTGTTGAAGAATGGCGAGATCCTTGTCTTTGTATCGGTATGCCCCTCCCCCAAACGGCACGTCGATCGCGGTCACCTTGCTCGACCCGGGCTCGATATCTGCGCGCGACACTGACAGGATGATGAACCGGAACGTCGAGCGTGACGGTCTGACTCGCGGCGTGCAGCCCGAACCCATCGACACAACGAGCGCACTCAAAGAAAACGCACTCACGAGACCCATCGTCCTCGGACAAGTTTGGATAGATAAGACATGAGCAACTCCACCATTCTCGCGCTACCCTCTTCGGTAACCGCGGTGACAACCCAGTGGTGCAAGCCACGTGCCAATATGGCTTCTTGCCGTCGACGTTGTTGTTCGCGGTGACAAAGACGAGTTCGCTCCTCGCGGAAGACCCCGTCGGGCTTGTGGCTTGGGCGCAGTTCTCGCGCACCTCCGGCCTGAGGGCGCAAAACGTTCGGACACTGCCGAACAAACCCGCCGAAAAACGCACCCGTTCTGACTGGCACGCACCATGCAAAAGCCCAGCCCGGTTACTAAACCGTAGGGAGGTGTCACATCCGCGGCGTCGCAGGGAGGTTCTTATGATTCTTGGCTCTTATCGGTTCGTTCGGCAGCTCAGATGGAGGATACGACGCACGCCAGCCACTGTCCGTGAGCATGTTAACGACGGATTGGCTCACGCTCCGCGCGTGCACTTCCTGCGTGCACTCATCGTTTGCATCTCTTCCGTCCTTGCCTGTGACGGCCTGGTCCTCGCGCAGTCGAGTTCGTCCCCGAGCGCATCGGAGCAAGCGCCGGTCATCGACAGCCGCCACGGGTCGGCGAAGAGCTGCTCCTGCCACCGCCCATCGGCGCTTTGTACGACGTTCAACCACTTCGCCTGCTCTTCCAATCAAAGACCGAGGGCGTCTCGTTCCACCTGAGCTGCGTGCCACCTACAGGGATATCCCCGAGCCGCCCGCAAGTTTGGCCTCGACTACCAGGCCGCCGGGTATCCGGTCTACTCCGGCAAGGTCGCCACGGGCTACGCGCCCATCTGTGAGACACCTTGTGTAGCGACGCTTGTCCCCGGAACATATCGGATGGCGCTCGCACTGGATGAGGGATATCCCCTCGACGTGGAAACGGCCGTCTACCTCGAGGTCGACTCGGTCGTCGAGGGTCGTTACGTCGACAAACGCCGGATGCGAAGAGCGGGCGCGATGTTCGGCCTCGTTACCGTCGTCGCTGGCACCGTCATGATGCTGGTTGCGGCGGACTTTCGCGATCGCCGAGGCGTCAACTACCCGGTGCTCTACACCGGGGTCGGACTGGCCTCCGCTGGACTCATCATTGGCTTGCCTCTCTCGAATCGCGACGACGAGGTAGAGATCAATGTCCATCCGCTCGAGCAATGAAGCAAACAAAGCAATGCCCCGTCGCCTCCTGATTACTGCGCTCGCGCTCCTCGGGACCCTGCTTACGGAGGCCCGGAGTAGCGCTCAGCAACGACTCGAAATCGAGTCGGCAACCCCGGCAGAGCTTGCCCCGGCGACGCCATCCGATGCGTTACTCATCACCGATCCACCTCAGGCCGAGTTGCCCGGATTGGATTTCGACAGCAGCGCGCTCGAACGGGCCAAAGACGACGTGCTCTGGACCCGCAACTGGTTTCTCGCCTCCGCCGGCGCGCAGGCGCTCGGCTGGATCTTCCTAGGCGCGGGGATTTCGCAGTGCGAGTGGATCGACGATGTCGAAGTGTGTCCGCACGCGGCCGACAACCTGGGTGTTGCAGGCGCTGCGATTGTCGTCCTCAGCGGTATTCCGCTGCTGGTAACCAGCATCATGTACGGCGTGCGCAGCGGCCAGAGGAAGAAGCTAGAGCTCGAAACGCTCGAGCACCTAAGCGGGTACGGTCGCCATCCGCCACCGGCGTCCTTCGACGTATACCGTCTCAGCGAGGGACGCGATCGAGTCCGCAGAGCACGCAACGGCTTGATCGCAAGCGCCGCCATGTTCGGAGTCGGCTGGATCTTTCTCGGAGCTGCGATACCGCGCTGCCAATCGGCTCCGAACTACCTGCTGGAATGCACCGGCCCAGGATATGCCCACCTCGTGATCGGCCTCACCATCACTGGCTCCGGCGCCATCGGAACACTCGTGAGTGGCATCGTCCTCGGTGCGCGGAAGCGGAACCAGAGATTACTGAACCGCTCTATCCAGCGACATCGGGCGCAGGGTTTTCAGTGGGATCCGCGCTTGGGAGCGTTTGTCTTTTAGGGTGACGCCTCTGTGCAGCTCGAAGTTGGATGGCTGGAAGTGTTCATGAGGGCGGCCACCTAGAAGGAAACGAAGCGCCACTGCCCCGTACGAGGATGAACGTCCGGAGCCATCTGTATTGTCGGCCTGCGCCACGGGTCCGACCATCGAGGAACCGAGCGACTGGCCTGCCGCTCGCGAAGAGCGCATCGAGGGCTTCGAGAACTGGGACTGCGAACCGATCGCAGGCGGAGAGCTTCCGTACGCATGCCAGTCGGTATGCGCCGGCCCGGAAGACCCGATATACAGAACAGGGTTGTGATGCGGTACTTAATCGGCTTTGTGTTTGTGCTGGCACTGCCGACTTCGCCGCTAAGCGCGAGCGCACAAGCCGAAGAGGAAGGCGCCTCGGCTGAGCTGAATCTACAGGAATCCGCACCTCCGTCCGAGGCAGTACCCGAAGAACCTGCACTGCAGCTCCAGCTTGACGATGCGGGCGTCCAGCTTGCCTTGCCACCGCCGAGAACACCTGACGGCTACGCGCTGGAGGAGGTCGAGCTTCGGGTGAAGCGAGCGAAGATTGGGCTCGGCGGCTCCGCTGCCGTTTTCTTTGCCGGTGGGATGTTCTTCGGGTTCGCGGCCGCGGAAGGCTTGTCGAACTTCTGCCTTTCGGGGCAATGTACCCCAATCCCAAAGTGGGTCTACCCGATGGTGTGGACTGGCACGGCTCTGTTGGTGGGCGGCTTCGCCGGGATGGTTGCCTCTGGTGTTCTGTTACGCAGGCGCAAGCGTGAGCGAGACAGCTTGAGGCAAGCGCACTACGCGACACCACGCCGAGTCCAATGGGACCTCGCACGATCGCGACTCGTGTTCTGAGGGAGGTTGTCATGCGGTACCTAGTTGGCTTTGCATTTGTGCTGGCGCTGGTGGCGTTGCCTCTGAGCGTGAGCGCACAAGTCGTTGACGAAACCGCCATCCCGGAGCCACGTTCAGAGGATGCTGCGCCCTCCTCCGAGCCAGCACCCGAAGAGCCTGCGTTGCAGCTGAAGCTGGACGACGACGGTGTTGAAGTTGCGCCAACTCAGCGACGGACACCCGATGGGTACATGGGTGAGGAGCTGGAACTTCGGGTCAAGCGGGCGAAGATCGGGATCGGTGCCTCTGCGCTCTCGCTCGTCGTTGGCGGCATCCTCGCGAGCGTCGCGGTGCCAAACCTCAGCTGCGAGTCGTCGGGCACCGGTGTAGGCGACTGCCCTATTCCCGGATGGTCGCTCCCAGTCTTCATCACAGGTGTGACTCTCGCCGGCGGTGGTGTGCTGGGTATGATTGCCACCGGTGCCCTGTTAGGCGTCCGCAAGCGAAAGATGCGCAGGCTGGGGGAAGCCCACTACGGAACACCGCGCCGCTTTCAATGGGACCTTGCACGATCGCGACTCGTGTTCTGAGCCGTGCAACGCGGGTGCGTTTGAGGTGCAGCCGCCGGCGGGCGCCCACGGAAGGTCACTCCATGAAGGCAGTGCAGGCGCAACTAGGGCACAGATGACTCAAGAGCACGGAGCAATACGCGCACCTTGGAAAGCGCGCACAGCTCCGAATTGTGGCCGACCTCGAGCCCTCCTCACCTCCTCACGGCACCCTGACGGCACCGGGCTGAGGCACCATGCGAAAAGCTGTCTAGATTTCAGCAGCTTACATAGAAAAGGGGCGACCCGGCACGACGCCAATGGTCCGTTTCGCGGTCTCGCAAAACGTCAATAAAAACAGTACTTCCCTAATGTTTATGCACGAGTACACGCGTCGCCATGTTCACGTCACGTCACTCGATCTCACATGACCAAAGATCGCCACGGCACCCTCATGGCACCGAGGCGCGACAATGGAACACCAACGAAGAGAGAAACCTATCCGCTCTGCTTTTCATTTGGCTTCACGTCGCTAGGTCGCCGAGTGCGCTTGATCGCGGTCAGCGACCGTCGCGGTCCGCGCGGCCTGTTGAGCCCAAAGCTCGAAGTGTCGAGCCTGCGCGCTCCGAGCGTTGTGATGAATTACGTATGGACACGCGTCTCGTAGCGACACAATTTCCTATTGGCGTTGGTTAGCGCCCGCAGCTGGCGGAGCGATCGCGCCAGGGAGGTTCTCATGCGCGAGTGGCGCCGACTCGGATTCGTTGCGGCCCTAGTTACGGTATGGTGTTTCGGATGTAGCGACCCGTCGCCCTGCGATGGCGTCGACTGCAATGACGACGACGCGTGCACGGCGGATATATGCGATCCGACCACCGGTGAGTGCTCCAACGTTCTGGTCATCGAGTGCGACGACGACAACGTGTGCACCGAAAACCTGTGCAACCCAGAAAACCAAGAGTGCGAATACCCGCCTTTGCCCAGCCGGCCGTTCACGGGCTGCGATTTCGGCGGAGCGGCTGGCTTGTGCGCCGAGGGAGAATGCCAGGCAGCCTGTGAAGTCCACGACCCCTGCGTCGAACGAGACTGCTACGTTGGCATGTGCAGCCCCGAAGATGGCGAGTGCGAGTACACGTTGGTGGAGGTGGGCACACCGTGTGCTGACGGCGGAGGGCATTGCTGTCCCGATGGGCGGTGCTTCGCCGCAGGCCTGATCTGTCGTGATACTCCCTGACCTGGAACGCATTCTGCGCGCTTTGTCGACTGATCTACGCAGAATATGCGGCTCGGCGCCGGGCGAAGGCCCTGAAAGCACGTGGGTTCCTCTGGCACAGATAATGCATCCTCCCCCTTAGCCTCGGGGCCGCAGAGGTGTTGGCCCAGATCGGGGAGGTTCTTATGAGGTGCCCACTTAGATTGTCCGCCAGCGCGTTCGCAACGCTTGTGTTGTCTCTCGTCGTGGTCGCAAGCTGCGGTGACGGGGAAAAGGGGCTCTGCGATGGCGTCATCTGTGATGACGGCAACGCCTGCACCGACGACATATGCGATCCCGCAGATGGCAGTTGCTACAACATCACGGGCGTCGAGTGCAACGACGACAACGCGTGTACCGCGGACGAATGCGACCCCTCGGACGGCTCTTGTCACTACACCACCGTCGTCATCTGTGACGACCAGAACGAATGCACGGCCGATGAGTGCGATCCGTCAGATGGTTCCTGCCGCTACACCGAAGTCGTCGATTGTGACGACGACAACGATTGCACCGTGGATGAGTGCAATCCAAGCGACGGCATGTGCGAGTACGAGGTCTTGCCGGACGACGAGCCCTGCCAAACTGGAAGCTCGGAGGGCTTGTGTCAGGGCGGCGAATGCGTAGCGACTGCGACAATCGACATCGAGCCGACGGACGACGGCTACATCGCTCAGGATGGAGTGGTCACTACAGACAGATTCATAGTCGTGGAGACCTACCTCGACACGGCGAATCGAGGCGTGTTGGAGTTCGGGCTCTCTCGAGTCCACGATCCCATCGAGCGCGCCGCGCTGAGCGTGAGTCTGTGGGGCTCTCCCGTAGACGATGCAGTCGAGGTCTACGGCTACGAGAGCGTTGATGGCCTGATTACGCCGTCCGATTTCGATGCCGGTGAGCTGCTGGGAACGCTCAGCTTCCACCCGGTTCGGCTGGCGGCGACGAAGTGTCTTCGACGTCACGGCTTTCGTCGCTAGCGTGACGACCCCGTATGCGGATTTAATCTCCGAGCTAGAGCCGGGTGATCCTCAACTCGGTGGAGGTCAATCGTGGACCGCCTCCACGGTTGACGGTGACGAGCTTCGCTACTTGTGCAGCGGCGTGGACTGTGAGACGATTGCAAACCATGCACGGTCGACAGCTGCAACCCAACTAGTGGTGCGTGCGAGAACGTACCCCTGTCGGATGGGACCGCATGTGCCGGCGGCTTTGCGACTTGTCAGCAAGGGTTCTGTGTCGGCGAGCTTCCCTGTACGGAAGAGGGGCTTCAGGCAGCGGCGGAGCATGGTGGAGGCCCATTTACCTTTGCTTGCACCGGCCCGACCACGGTGACTACGAGCGAAGAAATCGTCACCGTCCACGACCTCATCCTCGACGGAGAAGGTGAAACTCACCATTCACGGAAACGGGGATCATCGCGTGCTCTCGATCAGGCGCGCCCAGGCGGTCGTCGAGCTGCGCGGGATCAGTATCTGGGCTGCAACGCCACGGATAGCCCTTCCTGCAACCACGGCGGCGGGATCTACAACGAGGGAACGCTGAACTTCGTCGATGGAGGCTTCCTGGACAACAGCGCAGATGGATCGGGTGGCGTATTCTACAATGCGGGAACGTTGACGTTGAGCAATAGCGGCATGTCGGGAAATCATGCGAACAGCGGAATCGGCGTCTCCAACAGCGGTACGGCTAGCCTGGCGAACGTCACCGTGCTGGGCGACGGGACAACTCGTGGAAGCGGCATTGCTAATGGCGACGATGCGACGCTGGTCGTTGCGGACAGCGTGGTGACCCACTGTGTCGGCGGCGGCATCACCAATGGCGGCATGATGCCACGCTGACCAACAGCACGGTCGCGGACAACATCGGCGGTGGCATTGGCAATGGCGGCACGGCGATCGTGACCGACAGCGCAGTGCTGGAAAACGACGAGCTGCCCACGGTGGCGGGATCAACAACGGGGGCCTCCTGACGCAAGATAGGGGTACGGTGTCGGGCAATAGCTCGGACCGGAACGGCGGCGGGATCAATAGCCACTACGGCACGAACATACTGACGAACAGCACCATTTCGGGAAACAGCGCGCGCGAGTGGGGCGGCGGCATCTTCAACAACGGGGACGCTGCACTGACGAACACCACCGTGTCCGGCAACTCCGCCGATCTCGTCTGGCTGCCAGTTGGAGCGGAACGCGGTCGTTGGTGCTGAAATACAGCCTGGTTGAAGGCCATTGCTACGACCACCTCGAACTCCAGCTCGACATCGGAGGGCGGCAACATCGAAAGCCCGGCCGATACCTGCAGACTGGATCACATCACCGACCAATGGGATGTTCCGTATGAGGCTGTGAGGCTGAGTCCGCTCCGAGACAACGGAGGGCCTACGCTGACGCACGCCCCACTTCCCCGAGCATTGCCATCGACTCGATCGGCACATCGGTGTGCAACTTGGACATCGACCAACGCGGCGTCTCGCGGCCGCAAGGGTCGGGATGTGACGTTGGCGCGGCGGAGGTCGTGCCGGGTCCGTTCTGCGACGGGGTCGACTGCGATGACCGAAACGCCTGCACCGACGATTCCTGTGATCCCGGAAGCGGCCTGTGTGAGCATGCACCCGTAGGCGACGGCACGACCTGCGGCGAAGGGTTTGGGACGTGTAAGGCGGGCCTTTGCGTCGCCGAGTTCCCCTGCAGCGAGCAGGGCATTCGTGCGGCCATCGCAACGGGCGGTGGACCGCATACGTTTGCTTGCCCAGGTCCGACGACTGTGACGACCGAAGCGGAAATCGTCATCGACAACAGCGCTACTCGACCGGGGAAGGCGGCCGACCGTGAATGGCAACGGAGCGCACAGGGTCTTTTCGGTCAACGCCCGAATCTCGGTTGAGCTTCGCGGGCTCACGATCACGGGGGCAGGAGGACGAGAGACCGTTCGCGCGATCGCAATGGGGGCACGTTGACGCTTAGTGGTGTCAGCGTCACCGGCAACGATGCCGATCTCAGTGGAGCCATTCACAATGGGGGCGCCGCGAGGGTGACGCTGAGCAGTTGCGAAGTGTCTGCAAACAACGGACGCGGAATCAACAACCACGGGACGTTGGTTCCGCTGGACACCAGCGTCTCGGACAACACCGGGACACGTGAGGGCGGCGGTATTCTGAACGGCGGAACGGCGAAGCCGACCAACAGCACGGTGTCCGGAAACTCGGGGGCTCCGGAGGGGGAATCTACAACGAGAAGAATGGGACGTTAACGCTGTTCAGCTCCACCGTGTCTGGCAACTCCTCGCTTACTCGGGGCGGCGGCATCAACAACCAAGGAGCGATGAAAAATGACCGACAACCGTCTCCTGGAACACGTCGATGGTGCCGGCGGCGGAATCCACAACTGGGGCACAATGCACGCCAGAAGCAGCACGGTGTTCCGCAACGTCGCCCGTTGGGAAGGCGGTGGGGTCAATAGCCGCGGCACCACCTCGTTGACCAAAGGCACCATTTCCGAGAACACCTCTGGAGGTACTGGCGGCGGTGCGGGTCTCGACAACCACAGCAATGCGACGCTGACCCTGACGAGCTGCACCGTTTCCGACAACAACGGCAAGGCGATTTCCGGAGATATGGCGCCAACGCTCCGGAATACGCCGATCCAGGGTGAGTGCACGTACTATTCCGTGAACTAGACGGCGGCAATCGCAGCCCCCCGGCGGCACCTTCCGCCTCGAGGCCTCGACCGACGTGACGGGCGTCTCGGCTCCAGAGTTGAGCCCGGGGACCCTGCAAGACAACGGCGGCCCAACCTTCACGCAGCTCCCGCGCCCAGGCAGTGCGGCGATCGATGTGATCGAGAGCGATGACTGCGCAGTGGCGACCGACCAGCGAGGCATATCGGTCCGCAAGGGCCGCGTTGCGATCGGCGCGGTGGAAGCGGAGCAGTAGAGAGAGAGATTCTTATGCGGTACTGGCTTGGATTTGTCGCACCTTTCGTGCTTGCAACGCTCCCGGTCTCGTCTGGCTGCGGCGGCGATGACGCCCACCCAGTCTGGGGCGCCATCTGCAAGCGATCTGCGATCGCGGCGACGAGTGCTTTCAGATTGACGTTGGGGCGTGCAACTCGTTGTGCCTGAGCGAGCTCGGGAACGTGCGGTGCAAGGGCAACGAGCCCGCAGTGGAGGCGTGCGTCGAGGGCATAGGGGAGCTCTCTTGCTCGGCGATCGACCGCGGCGAGCTTCCGGAGTCCTGCGACGACGTGTGCCTGTGTGAAAGCGTGGATGATTGCCACGATGGCAATCAATGCACCGCTGGCATGTGTGACATCGACAGCGGCGCGTGTTCCTTCGCGCCCGTGGTCGATGGAGTGTCCTGCGTAGGTGAGGCAGGCACCTGCCGGGAGGGACGGTGCGTCATGGCCTGCAACGAGGCAGCCATTCGGTCTGCAGTAGTAGCGGGCGGAGGTCCGTACCTGTTTGCCTGTGATGAGCCCACGACCGTAACGACTCGCGGCGAGATCGTGATCGACAAGGACTTGATCCTCGACGGCGGCGGCAACCTCACGGTCGATGCTGACGGGCGTCACCGCGTGTTCTCGGTGACCTACGAGGTCTTCCCGATCGTCGAGCTTCGCAACCTCGCGATCATCGGCGGCGGCGAGACCGACCACGGCGGAGGCATCTACAACTTCGGAGCACTGACGCTCGACAACTGCACGGTTTCCGGGAATGCCGCCAGGGGCGAAGGTGGAGGCGTTTCCAGCAATGGCCCGTTGACGATCCTGGATTCGACCATCTCTGGAAACACGGTGCCAAACGGACGCGGGGGGGGGATCGTGGCTTCCGATCAGCTGACAATCGTCAACAGCAGGATCTCGGAAAACGCCGGCGGTGGCCTCTGGAGTGGCGCTTTCGCGACCATCATCGACAGCACGATCGAGGGGAACACAGCGATGGAAGGCAGCTTCGAAGGAGGGGGCGCCGCGATCGTGAACGGATCCAACATGACGATCGTCGGCACCACGGTCTCGGAGAACGTCGCGGGCGATTTCGAGGGCTCAGCAATCGCCAACTTGGGTGAGCTGACGATGCTGAACAGCACCGTGTCCGGGAACACCGGAAGCGGGGTTCGGAACGGCGGCACAGCTACGATCATCAGCTGTACGATCGCGGAGAACGTCGGCTACGAAAGCTGGGCCATCGATAATGCGGGGCGCGTGACTCTCCGAAACAGCATCGTCTCCGGTGGCTGTGATGATTGGCGCGAGGTCGACTGGGTGTCCGAAGGCGGCAATGTGAGCCTTGGCAACAACTGCGGCTTGGATCAACCCACCGATTGAGCGGATGGACCGTCGGCGAGCTCGACCTCGGGCCACTGGAGGACAACGGTGGCTCGACCTTCACCCATGAGCTGGGGCCGCGAAGCGCCGCCATCGATGTCGTGCCGCTCGAAGATTGCGTCGATGCAGAGGGAACCACGCTCACGACAGACCAGCGGGGGCAGGAGCGACCGGTCGGACCGAGATGCGACTCAGGGGCGGTCGAGTCAACGAGCATCCCAGAGACGGGCTTCCCCTGCACCGAAGAGGGGCTTCTCGAGGCCATCGCAATCGGCGGGGGTCCGCACACCTTTGCCTGCAATGGCCCTACCATCGTGAAGACGACTGCTGAGATTGTCATCGAGCAACCCGTCACCCTCGACGGCGAGGGCCTTCTGACGATTGACGGCGACGGCGATCATCGCATCTTCAAGGTTCGTGCGGCGCCCGTCGAGCTTCGCAGCATGACGCTGACCGGAGGTCTCGCCACCGGAGGTGGGCGTGAGAGCGACGGCGGGGCCATTTACCAGGACGCGTATCGCCTCACGCTGGTCAACACAACTGTCACCGGAAATCAGGCAGAACGCTGGGGCGGCGCGCTCTTCGGGAGCTACTCCGGGAAGCTCGTCCTCATCGACAGCACCATCTCGAACAACACCGCGAATAGTGAGGGGGGAGCCATCTTCACGAACATCGACTTGAACCTGATCCGTAGCACCGTGTCCGGAAACAGCTCTGGTGGTTTTGGCGGCGGGATCGCCATCAGCGGCGGAACCACGACTCTCACCAACAGCACTCTATCCGGCAACACCGCGACGCGAGGCGCCGGTGGAATCCAAAATGGTGGCGGCGAGCTGGTTCTGAAGCACAGCACCGTGGCGAACAACGATGCGCCGATCGGATCGGCCATTACAAACCATCGACCGCTCAACGTATGGAACAGCATCCTGGAGGGTGACTGCTCTCTCGAAGGCGGCACAGTCACCTCGGAGGGCGGCAACCTCGAAAGCCCCGGAAACACCTGTGGTTTGAATCCGTCGCTGGGCGACATGGTTGGTGTCTCGATGCAGGCCTTGAATCTCGGCTCGTTGCAGGACAACGGCGGGCCGACGCTTACTCATCTTCCCGCTGGCAGCGCGGCCATCGACAAGATTGAGCCGAATGACTGCCCCGAGGCGACAGACCAGAGAGGAGTCTCGCGCCCGCAAGGGCCGCTCTGCGATGTCGGTGCGGTCGAAGTCGAATAGCGAGGAGGGAACCATGCGAGTCTCATTCTTATCATTCGCTCTTGCGCCGGTCCTGCTCTTCGGCACGCTTTTCATCGGTTGCAGCAGCAGCCCGGGCGCCTGCGAAGGCGTAATCTGCGACGACTTCAACGTCTGCACGGACGACCGGTGCGACCCGGAGACCGGGACTTGCGTCTATTCGTCCGTCGTCGAGGGCACCGAGTGCGACTTTGCCGGCCTACCTGGCGTCTGCCGCGGCGGTCAGTGTACCGACGCCGACCTGTGTGGGGACGTCAACTGCGACGACCAGAACGACTGCACCGAAGAGCGGTGCATCGCAACGACCGGTCTGTGCGAGTACGAGGACCTTCCAGACGACCCCGTGCGGCGACGGGGGGTGTGAAGGTGGGGTCTGCACTTCCGAGTTCTCGTGCACGAAGGAGGGCATCCTCAATGCCATTGCCGCCGGGGGCGGGCCATACACCTTCGCGTGTGGCGGCCCAACCACCGTCGAAGGCGGCCAGATGGTCATCGATAGCGATGTGGTTCTCGACGGCGAAGGCGACCTGACAATTCGCGGCCACTTCACGGTGAACGCCGACGTCGTGGCCGAGCTGCGCAGGATGACCATTCGGGAAGGACAAGGCGGCGTTCTGGGCTTCGGCGGAGGGGGTATTCTCAACTTAGGAACGCTTTCGTTGACGAACTGCACCGTGACCGAGAACAGCCAAGAGGTCGGGGCCGGCATCTACAACGACGAGGGAGACCTGACGCTCACGAACAGCACGGTGTCTCGGAACCACAATGCGTCGGTTGGAGGCGGTATCTACAACGATCAGGGCACGGTGACGCTCGTCAATAGCACTCTCTCTCTCAACGATCCTGGTGGTATTGCTAACTCGCAAGGTGTCGTCACGATGACGAACTGCACGATCGCGCAGGTCTTTGGAAACAGCGTCACGAGCTACGAGGGCGAAGTGAACATGACCGGGACGCTGCTTCAGGGGTCCTGTCCCGAACCGTTGGTGACGTCCGGCGACTACAATATCGAGAGTCCGGGAGACACCTGCGGGCTCGACCAGGCGAACGATCAGGTCGACGTTTCCGAGATGGAGCTCTGGCTCGGTGCGCTCAAGGACAACGGCGGGGACACCTATACGCATCTCCCAGGGCCCACCAGCTTTGCCATCGACGTCAGTCCAGCTGAGGACTGCGAGACCCTAGCCGATCAGCGCGGAATCGAGAGGCCGCAGGGCCCGAGGTGCGATGTCGGGTCGGTCGAAGTCGAGTCGGCGCCGTAGGAGGGCCGAATGAAGAACCTTACCGTCAACCTGCGTATGAATCATGTGAGACATCAAGTGCTTCGATGGACTTGCATGCTCGCGCTTGGCGTGTCGCCGGTGGTCGGCTGCAGCGACCCGAAGGGCGATCCATGCGCGGGGGCCGGGTGCGACGACGGCAATGAGTGCACGGAGGATGCCTGCAATCCCAGCACTGGCGCATGCGACTATGTGCCATTAGCCGATGGTGCCTTTTGTGAGGCAGGTGCATGTCAGAGCGGAGAGTGCCGCCCGATCAGCTCCGTGTTCCCTTGCAGCCAGCAGGGCATTCTTGAGGCGATTGCGGCCGGCGGCGGACCACATGCCTTTGCGTGCGAAGGCGAGAGGACGGTCAGGACCACGTTAGAAATCGTCATCGACAATGATGTGATTCTCGACGGATTGGACACCCTCACCGTAGACGGCAGGGACGACCATCGAGTCTTCCTCGTGCCGGAGGGCGTGACGGCGGAGCTACGGCGGTTCACGGTCACCGGAGGCTACCTCGGGCCCGTAGAGGACTGCGGAGGCGGCATCAAAGTTGCCGGGGGCGCACTCACGCTCACGCGCTGCAGGGTGTCGGATAACGAGACCCAATCGGTCAACGGCGGCGGCATCTGCAACGAGGAGGGAACCCTCGAGCTGAGGTACTCCGACATCTCGAACAACCTCGCAGACGGAGGGGACGGAGCGGGGATTTACAGTCGCGGGGGCACAGTGACTCTGCTCGACAGCACGGTCTACGATAACTCCATCGCCTTTCATGGCGAGGGTAGCGGCGTCTATCAAGATGGCGGCCAGCTCACGATGACGCGAAGCGTGGTGTCTGGGAACCACTTGCTCGATGACGACCGCACCATCGCGGGCATCTACAACAGCGGGCAGTTCATGAAACTGACGCAGACCACCGTGTCGGGCAATGGCGTCGGCATCTACAACAAAGGCCCAGCCGACTTGATCGAGAGCCTGGTGTCGGGGAACGCCGAACGGGGGATTATCCATGAATCGGCCGGAGGTATATTCACGTTGACCGATAGCACCGTGTCGGAGAACGGCGGCGGCGGTATCTTCGTCGGGTTTGGGTTCATCGTGTTGGAGCGCAGCACGGTGTCCGGGAACACTGCGGGTGGCGGCGCCGGTGCCCTTGTCGTCAACGAAGGGGCGCTGCGGCTGACGAACAGCACCGTGTCCGGGAACACCGCCGAATCCACGGGCGGCGGTCTACACAACACCGGCGGCGGCGAGATCTGGCTGATCAACAGCACGCTCTCGGGGAACAGTGCTGGCGCTTCTGGCGGTGCCGTGTACAGCTTCATGTCGACGACATATTTGACGAACACGCTGGTCGACGGCGACTGCGCTCTCGATCGAGCCCCTATCCTTTCGAGCGGCCACAACCTCGAATCGCCCGGCAACACCTGCGGTCTCGATCAACCGACCGATGAATCTGGCGTCAGCACCGAGGACTTGAAGCTCGGGCCTCTTTCCGACAACGACGGAGCAACCACGACTCACGCACTGCTACCCGGCAGCGTCGCTGTCGACCGCATTCCCAAGGCGATGTGCGAGGTGGATGAGGACCAACGTGGCGTGGCGCGCCCGCAGGGCGGCACCTGCGACGTGGGCGCATTCGAGCAGGAGCGATCGCGGTGAAATCGACTGAGCTGAAATATTGGAGGCCTGGGATTTCTACGAAGGCATTGGCAAGATTGGCGGCTCCCGCACTGCTTGCCGTGCTGTCCATGTCTGCCAGTTGCGGCGGCGACGGGGAGGTTGTCGCTCAAGAATGCGAAGGCACCGTGTGTCCCTGCAACGAGGCGGGAATACGCGACGCGATTTCCAAGGGGGGGGATCGATACACGTTCGCCTGCAACGGCCCGACGACCGTGACGACGGAAGCCGAGATTGTGATCGAAAACGACGTAGTCCTCGATGGGGAGGACAATCTGATCGTCGAAGGCGGCATGACCCATCGGGTATTCCGGGTGCCCCTCGACGTGACCGTCGAGCTCCGGCGACTGACGATCAAGCGGGGCGGGGGCGTGCAGCAAGGTGGTGGCGTCGCGAACAGTGGTCTGTTGACCATTCGCGAGAGCACCATTTCGGACAGCGTCGTCGATGGCGATGGAGCCGGAATCGGAGCCGGAGGCATCCACAACAGGATTCTTGGCGACCTCACGCTGATCAACAGCACGGTGTCCGGCAACGGCACAGTCGAGGGAGTTGGCGGCGGCATCGGGAACGACGTGGGCGCCAAGCTCACCGTCATCGACAGCACCGTTTCGGGGAACGCGACTCCCGATCAAGGCGGGGCCAGAATTGCAAACCTCGGATCGGCCATGATCTCGGGCGGCAGCGTCTCAGGGAACGCTGCCAACTACAATGCCGGCGGCCTGTTGAACGAACCGATGGCCGTGCTCACCGTGGTGGACAGCGCCGTCTCGGGGAACACCGCACTGAATGGCCGAGGCGGCGGGATCGCCAACTTTGGCGGGACGGTGTCCATCGCGACCACGATGGTTTCGGAGAACGCCGCCGAGAATTATCATGGTGGCGGGATTTACAACGACCCCTCGGGCACGATGAGGTTGACCGAGAGCACGGTCTCGAAGAACAGCAGCCAATCCCAATCCGGCGGTATCGCGAACGAGGGCACGCTGACGATCGAGAACAGCACGATCTCGGAAAACAGCGCGCTCTACAACGCGGGGGGGATTGGCATCGGCGAACAGGCGACCGTGATCCTGCTGAACAGCACCGTGTCGGGGAATAGCGCTGGCAACTGGGCCGGCGGTGTTGGCGGGGACTGGGTCCCGCGCCTGACGCTAATCGCATCCACCGTCGCTGACAACGTCGCGAGTGGGGGCGGCAGCGCGATCGCGCTGCGACACGCCGAGGCGCTCACGATTCGAAATAGTCTGATCGTGGGTGACTGCTATGGAGGCTTCTATTGCGGGTCTACGTGCGCCGGCAACATCGAAAGCACCGGAGACACCTGCGGATTCGATCCCGTCACCAATCAGGTCAACGTTACCGCGGAGCAACTCAACCTGGGACCACTGCAAGACAACGGCGGCCCTACCCTCACCCAGCTTCCGGGACCGGGAAGCACAGCACTCGACGAAATCGACGAGGAGAGCTGCGTCGATGTTGACGAGAACCCTTTGAAGCGCGACCAGCGAGGCGTTGCTCGTCCCCAGGGACCAAGCTGCGACGTCGGCGCGGTCGAGGTGGCGCCGGAGCTTTAGGAGACGGAGCAGTATGCGCACCTTGGAAAGCGCGCACAGCTCCGAATCGTGGCCGACCTCGAGCCCTCGTCACCTCCCCACGGCACCCTGACGGCACCGGGCTGAAGTGTCACCGGAAAACTTCATAGATTTCAGCAGCTTACATAGAAAAGGGGCGACCCGGCACGGATCGCCCCTTTTGGAAGTTCGCTAACCTCGCAACGAGCAACTCGTCGCTTGGCTTGGTGCATGCGTATACGTCGCTCACACCACGACCGACTTTGTCTGGATTTCGAACCGAAGCTCGATGGTGGGCTTATTCAGCCTCTCCTGCTTTGCGCGACACGTTCCGGCGCGATGCATTCCCCGTCGGGAAGCCTGCTAACACCCCGCGTGAGCTGTTGGACTCACTGGAGGAGCTTTGACCGACACGTCCCGCGCGCTGACGTCGTATCTCTCGACATGAATGCTTCGAGATACCAAAGATTCGCATAGGTCGCCCTACACTCTTCATTTGGACAGAGTCCCAGCAACGGTTTGGGTTTAGCAAACCGTCGTGATTGGACTCCGCGACGACTCTCGTCGTACCTGAACCCTTGGTTTTCGGCTCTCCAAGGGCACGTATTGGGATTCACTTCTGGCAAATCCGATGGCTCATGCCGCAGTCCACGCCGCTGCCGGAGCTCTCGCTCGCAGTACAGCGGTCTGGCGCAGCATGTTCAGGCCGACGCGTGCAATCCAGAGTTTTAGTTTTCAAAGATGGGCACCCGAACCTCGTGAGATTACCGTCGCCGATTCCGAGCCGGCTTGTAGACGGTGAGCCGACGGTGTCACCCCGTCGATCTCGCTTTGGCGGGTCCTCGTTCCGTCGAAACGGACGAGCACCGAACCTCTGACGCGCCGTCACGGCCATCGGTGAGCCCTAGTGCCAGGTGCCTCCGACGGCTCGTCTAGAAACTTTGCGTTCGCCCGGTGGTGAAACTGAGCGACGTCCCGATTCTAGCGCGCCTTATGCCGCTGCTCCTCGCGTCGACGGCGTTCGTCATAGCTTTCGCTAGACTCCGGCCCACGCATCAGAACGACGGCTTGTGCAATGCTCACGACCCACGGACACGTTCGGCGTTCTATACGCCTCCCGACTACGTAACCTTGCGGCCCCGCACCTCTCCCGTGAGAGTGAGAAACAGCAACTTACGTTGCTGTCGTCAGATGGGTTGATTCAAAGAACGTCCGAGCTCGCTGTCGCGATCTTCCGATCCTTTTGTCACCGATCCGCCGAGGGAGATCAACGAAATTCGATTGTGGAAAACCTATTTATTTTTCCACAGCAAAATCGCGTTTCGCCCAATTCATCCACAGCAGACTGCAGGGGCGAAATTGTGTTCTGATTTCAGGGCGCAGAGCTCACAGGCGCAACCGTGGTGTTCACGGGAATCGCCGCCGGCGCGCTGGTCGGCATGCCGCCCTCCCCGCTGACGGGCGCAAGTCCTGCGGTCGACGGCATCGGGCCCATCGGGTCCGTTGGGTCCATGGGGTCCATCGAGCCAGGCGACAGTTCCGGCGCTTCGAGAGGCGCATCGAAATCGAATGGCTGGACCCGAGGCGTCATGGTGCCAAAGCGGTCTATGCTGACCCATGCGCCGTCAGGCATCACGTACGCGCCCACGTCGCGATCGTAGCGCGGCAATGCGACTTCAATCGGCTCTTTGACTTGGCCCCGGACTCGCCCCGGGAGCACTTCGACGAACAAGGGCTCATCGAGGACGAAGTTGTAGCCGCCCTTGTCGAACTCCATGACGTACATCTCTTCTTCGTATTCGAACTCGCGACGGTAGATCATCGGTTGCTGGCCGTAGCGCGTGTGCGGCCGGTGCTCGAGCACGAACGACATCAGTCGAACGGCGATGTGGTTGTGCATACGGTGACAGCCATGCGAGTGCCGCCGCATGATGCTCATGTAGTCGACCGAGCCGTGTGTTCGAATGCCCTCGTCGCCGCCGATTTGAATGGTCCCGTCGGGGCCGCGGTAGAACTTGCGGTGGTACGCAGCCACCAATCCGTACGCCGACGCGTAGCTCGGACCGGTCGTGTGGTAGTTCACCTCGTAGTAGCTCTGGCCCCGCTTGCGCCGCTTGGTCAGCATCACGCCCGGCGGCGTGCTTTCGGGTGGCACCCAAATCGGCGCAGCGGAAATTCGGCTCCACACGCGCTTGCCGGCGGGCGAGCCCTTGTACTTCAGCATCACCTGGCCGTCGATGTATTCACCGCGCCAGCCGCCGACGGTCGTACCAAAACGCGCGAGAGGGATCTTCTGCCCGTTGTAGTGGACTAGAATCGTGAGTCGCGGACGGCGCCTGACCGGCTGAGAGCGCGCCTTGCCCTCTTCGTCGTACGGGAACTCGAACCAGACATCGCCACGGTCGATCGAAACGCTGAGGTCCATGGCGTCGCTGTAGTAAGCGGGCAGCTCGATCCCCTGAACCGCAACGACACGCTCGGCGGAGAGCTCTCCCAGCGATTGCAGCCAGGCGTAGGTCGACTCGGGCGTCTGAAGGCCGAATGCCGCGATCACGCGCTCGCGAAGCTCGGCTTCGAAGTTCGGAATCTGTAGCTCGCGACCGTCCTCGGTCTTGTAAGTTCGCGGCTCATCCTCGCGCACGAAGGACGTGCTTCCGTCTTCGATCACCTCGGCGGCGTGCATCGCGCGCTCGGTCAGAACGCGAATCAGCGCTTCCCGCTCGGTCTCTTGCGGCGTCGTTCGTAGAACGGCCAGGGTGTCGTTGCCGATGAAGCCCCAGCCGTAGACGCGATGCCGACGCTCGAACTCCGCGAGCGCCTCATGCGTTCGCCAATCGAAAAGGCCGGGCGTGTACTCGCCTCTACCTTCAAAAAAGCCTTCGCATTCGAGCCTGGCCTGGGCAGCGACGATCGCCTCGATCCCGGGCGCGAGCGTCCTGTACTCCTCGACCTTCTCCCACTCGTCTTTATCGGCGGCCTGAGCCCGGGTCACTTGATCGAGGCTTTCGACCTGGGCACGCGCCACGAGTCTTTCCATCTTCGGCTTGAGGAGCTGATAGCGCGCGAGGCGACGCGCCGGTCGGCGGCCCTTCTGATACGCCAAGAACCCGTCGAACTCTTGCAGGGGCACCAGGTCGAGCTCCTCGGCGCATGCCAAGGCGCGAACCGCAGTGAAGCGCTCCCTCAATAGGCTCAGAGTCGGCAAGATGCCATAGAGCTCGAGGTACTGATCTTTCTCGGCGCGATACCCGTGGCGATCATCGGGAAACTCTCCCCGCGCCAGGGCCAAGTAGGTCTCACGGTACTCGCTCGGTTCGGGCACCTCGTCGGTCTGGGGTCCCTCGGTGAGAATGTACGGTGTCCACTCCTCGCCCAGGTTCAACAGAAGGTGTCCTTCTTGGTCGGCCTTGGCGGCATCGACCTCACCCTGCGCCTTGCCGTCTTTCCAGAACGCAACCGGCGACTGCATCACAACCGCCGGAGCGTCCCCCCCACGAGCCGACCTTCGCGAAGGTGTGACATCGCTTTCGAGCGGCGCGGTGGCCGGATCCTGCTTCGGTGTGCAGCTGTACAAAACTGCACAGCCGAGAACCGCCAATATTCCCAGACGCAAATGTACCACGACCAACACACCTTGTAGCCGAACCGGACGCAATGCAAGTTTAGCGCCGCCTGGGCAGCACCCGGCCTTGCGGAATTGTTGAGTGCCGCCGCAAGGGTGACTCATCCTTACAGTTCCCCACTTTGTAAGAGGCAACCATGGGCACCCAGGGCACCGTCCCCTTTCTTCTGAATCAATTGAGGCCGCTCGGAAAGGGCGACGCCGCACTCACACAGGCGGCCGCGTCCATCGCGCTCTCCAACGGCCAGCCGCAGACGATCGTCGACGTTCTGCATGGTCGCGCCTTCCGCTACTACTCGGAGGGCCTGCGTCAGTACCTCTCGATTCGCACGGCTTCTACCGAGCGGGCAGATCACTACCTCGCCAAGCTACGCGCGTTCGTCGCGAAGGCCGAAAGCGATGAGTTGCTGCAGGCGCCCGGCGTTCGCGCCCGGCTCTACAGAGCAGCACGTGGGTACATGCACAACCAGAGTCGCCCGCACGAGCCTCCGACCAAGCAGGCCCTCGAATCGCTACCTTGGCGTGCCCTTCCCTCCGCGCATCACGGCTCCAACCCTCTCAACGGGCTGCGCTTCGACCTCAGCACCGAAGACTCCGAGCTCCTCGAGCTCCGGCATGCGCGCGAGCTCAGCATCGAGGAGCTGGCCTTCGTGTACGGCAAGACTCCGAAGGCGATGCAAGAGCGTGTAGACGCCGCAACCACCCAGGCACAACTCATTCTCGACGAGCACGGCATCTCTGACGCCGGTCGCTTCGGCCGGATCATCATCGAAGCGTTCGCGCTCGAGGCGGCCCCTCGTTCGCCTGGAGAAGAACGCGAAGGCGTCGAGCCCTTGGCCAACGGGACGATTGTCGGTGGACGCTACGCGGTCGAGGCTCGTGTCGGTCTCGGCGCTTTCGGAGACGTGTACCGAGCCAAGGACACCGAGGTGCCGGGTCACGTCGTCGCCCTGAAACTCCTGCACCAACCGGCGCACTCGAAATCGGCCAAGCAATCTGCGCTGCGCGAGTTGCGGCTAATCGCGTCGGTCTTCCACCCGTCGATCGTTCAGTTCAAGGATCACGGCTGGTTCGAAGAACGCCTCTGGTTCGTCATGCCCTGGTACGACGGAGAAACGCTCGAGTCGCGTTTACAGCGTGAGCCCTTGAATCGCGCCGAGGCGCTCGCGATCTTTCAGCCGCTCGCCCGCGCGCTTGCGGCCATGCATGCCGCGGGCGTGCGTCACCAGGATGTGAAACCGGAGAACATCTTCCTCGCGCGAATCCCAGGTTTCGGCGATCAGGAAGTCACGCCCGTGCTCCTCGATCTCGGCGTCGCTGCGACCGAAGCGGAGATGGTCGTCGCCGGAACACCGACGTACTTCGCTCCCGAAGTCGCTGCACAGTTCGCGTCGCTCGAGAGCAAGCCGACGGTCAGCAACAAGGCCGACGTGTTCGCGCTGGCACTGTCTCTTCGCAACGCGCTCGAACCGGAAACGCAAGAAGACGTCGCCGCGGGCGCGGTCGACACGTTCATCGAATATCGATCGAAGGAAACGCCTGGTGCGCCGACCCGCAAAGGGCTCAAGTACCTCACGCCCTTTTTCAACCGATGGCTCAGTCGCGACGCCAACGAACGGCCGACGGCCGAAGAGCTCGCCGGCGAGCTCGCCGCGCTCTCCCTTCCCGAAGAACGCCGTGAACGCGTGAAGACGATCTTGCGCTGGACGATTCCGATGGCGCTTGCCCTGCTCGGCGCTTCGGGCGCCGCGGTCACCGTCTTCTATCAGCAGGCCGAAACCCAGCGCGAAGTCGCCCAGCAGGCAAAGCTCACCGCCTCGGACCTCCGGCGCGATCTGGAGGACACTCGCGAAATCGCCGAGCAGCTCGAGCTCCGATACGAGCAGAGCAGGCTGACGCGCACCGAGCTCGCGAAGCGACTGGCCCGCACCGACGGCAAGGTCGCAGCTCTGAAGACGCAGCTCAAAGACGAAGAGCGGCGACTGACGCGCACGCGCGACAAGCTGGCGCAGAACCGCGAGGAGAAGGCCACCCTCGAGCAGCACCTCTCAGAGACCGAGCGCGACCTCTCTGCGACAGAGCGCTCGCTGGCAGCGACGAATCAGAGGCTCGTTTCGACGACTCAGAAACTGTCCGCAGAGGAGGAGCGAGCCGCACGAATTCAAAGAAGGCTCGACCGTGAAGGTGAGCGGCGCCTGGAGCTTCAGGGTGAAATCGCAGCGCTCGATGCCCGCCTGAACGCAGAGGTCGCGAAAACCCAGGACTTGCAAGATGCAGTCGCCCGGGCTGTGGCCGCGCGTAGCCGCGCCGAGCTAGAGCTCGAGTTTGCAGAGGAAGAGCTCGAAGCTCTGCGCCATCGTCCGCCGCCGCATGCACCCGAGCCCGAGTCCGACCCTTCGGTCGGCAAGCCAACTCCCGACAGCTGAGCTCCGGTTCCTGCTGCGGCGGCGACGCTAGCGGCGGCCCTTGTAGCCCATCATGTCTTGCATGACGGACTCGCTCATCTCGGCTATCTCGCCCTCTTCGGCGATGCGCTCGGCGCAATCTTCACAGACTTTGATGCGCCGCCCGTCGGCTTTGACGGGCAGGAGCTCATCGACCTCGTCTTTGCATGAGCGGCAGGTCGGCATCGCGCGCTACCTAGCCCGCGGAAGGAAACGGCTCATCCCGGGCAGGACGACGTTCTGACGAACCGAGCGAAACGCGCCGCCGAAACCTGCCGGGAGCGCGCGGAATGCAATGTCGATGTGCTTCTGGTCGGTTTCGACGCCGTGTAGCGTGACGAACGAGGTCAGCAGGGAGACGGCGCGACGCACGAGCGGGTTCTTGCCGATCTTCGGGTCGCGCATCAGGTCGAGCACGATCCGGTTGCCATTGGCCTCGGCCAAAACAGGAGAGCGGCCGGGCATGAAGTTCACCAGCGTGCCGGGGTTCGAAAGGTCGAGTGCCCCGGACTTGATCAGGGCAGCAACAGGCGAATCGGACTCACCGTTGAGCTTGAGCTTCACCTCTTCGAGGCGAAGCGCGACCGTCAGCTCCTCGTCGTTGAACACGACGCGCTCGACGTAAATGATCGCGCCCGCACGAAGCGGGGTGTTCATCAAGTCGAGGTTGCCCGAAAGCCGAAGGCCGGGCGGAACCGAGTCGATGTGAAAGTCCTCGACCTTGCCGCTGCGCTCGGCCTGCTGACCAAGCCAGCGCAGGGCGGCAAGCGGAACGCCAAACCTCAGGCCCAGTGCACTGCGAACCGCGCGCCCGAGCTCCTCGGGGTGCAAGCGCAAGTATGAACCAAGGGCCTCGACTGTTTCTTGGGGTGTGGGCATGACCGGGCGAGTCTAGTGTTCCCGCCGCCCCACGTAAATGGTCAATTCCCTGGAGCCACGTCAGGGGTCGATCATGATGGTCGTTGGGTCGCAAAAACCACGGCCGTCGCCCAAATCGGTGCACTCGGGTTTGATGTCCACCACCTGCGGGCACTCGTTGAGCACCCCTGGGTTACAGATCCGCTGGCACGTCGGGCCGTTCCTGCCCTCTCCCTCGCAAGTCGCTCCGGGGATGCATACGCAGATCAGGCCGAGCTCGCAGTCGAGGCTGTACTCACACAGAAAGCCGACTTCTCGTGGGAAGTACTCCGGATACTCCAGGCGCCCGGGGAGACAGAGCCAGATCTCTTCTTCGGCGCCACCCACGCCGCCTTCGCCTCCTGCTCCACCCATACCGCCCGCGCCCGCCATGCCGCCTGCGCCCGCCATGCCGCCTGCGCCCGCCATGCCGCCTGCGCCCGCCATGCCGCCTGCGCCCGCCATGCCGCCTGCGCCCGCCATGCCGCCTGCGCCCGCCATGCCGCCTGCGCCGCCCACGCCACCTGCGCCAGCGATGCCGCCCGCACCGGCCATGCCGCCGTTACCCCCCGCGCCGCCCGTAGCATCGGGCAGCTCCTCGGATCGCAAACAGGACGCGCCGCTCTCACAGCGAACCTGCTCCTGAGTGCAGCGCTTGATGCAAAAATTTCCGTAAACCGTCTCGGCGCAGATCGACCCGCCGCGGCACTCCGATGTCTCGAAGCAGGCGTTGCCGTCGTTGATCGGCTTCACACAGCCGAAGGCCAGCGCCAGCGAAAACGCAAAGGGCAAGAGGATAGCTCGCGAGGTCATCGAGACGGTATGTAGCAAGAGAGCTGGAAGGGGGCGATTTTTGTACAGTATGGCGGGAGAGCTAGCCGCCGCTCTCTGAGCGACCGCCGGGCGCGGAGCGGTACTCCCCCGCCTCTTCGTCGTAGAGCAATAGCTCGATCCCCGAGTCGAGGGATTCGCTTTCGAGGGCCGATTTGTCAGGCCGAAAGCCGTCTGTCATCGGAATGCGCTCGAGCCGTTTCACCCAGTGAGGCCGTTCGCGAGGGTCCAGTCCTGCGGCAAACTCGTTCCAAGCCTGCAAATCGAGGTCCTGCTCGCCCTTGGTGACGACCACCGCAACCGGGCGATCGAGGCCCTGCTGATGGACCCCGAACACCACGGTGTGACGGAGGGCTTCGAACCCATACAGCGCATCCTCGATCGACCGGGTCGCGACAATGCCGGACGCGGTCTGCAGCATGCGGCTGGCACGGTCGACGAACCAGAAGTCGCCGTCCGCATCACGGCGCAGCACATCCCAGGTGACAAACCAGGTGTCTTTCGGTTCGAAGACGCCATGGAGCAAGCGCCGGCCGGCTTCGTCGCCTCCGGTGAAGCTCGCCAGCGGATGGTCCGCGTCGAGTCGCGCAAGCAGGATGCCTGACTCGTCCTCTTCGCAGCGAACCAGCAGGCCCTGTTCGTCCCGCCGGAACTCTTCGGCGTCGAAGTCGTAGCTGACCAGCTCCACCTCTGCGCTGCCTGGTAGTGGCTGGCCGAGCGCGCCCACCTTCTTGCCCGACGCGTTCGCCAAGACCGCGTTGCCCTCGGTCGCCGCATAAAACTCGAGAATCCCAACCGGCCCGAATCGGTCGACGATGCGCTGCCAGACGTCACGCCGTAGCCCGCTCCCGGCAAATAGCCGGACCGGGTTTTCGTTATCCGAGGCGGAGGGCTCGGCGCGCAGGAGCTCGCGCAGCATGTCGCCCGCGTAGAACACGACCGTCGCCCCGTATCGACGGACGTCATCCCAAAATGCGTCGGGGTCGAAACCGGTGCCGAGCGCCAAGCGGGAACCTCCGACCAGGCCGCCACCCACGGTCACCAACATGCCGGCCGGATGATGCAGCGGCAGGCAGCAGTAGACCGTGTCCCTCGGGGACAAGGTGCATGCAGCCGCTGTACCGTAGGCCGAGAACGCCCAGCGCTGATTGGTGATCTTCGCAGCGCGGGGCTTTTTGCCGCGCCCCGCCGTGAGGATGATCATCGCCAGGTCGCGAGCGCGGCCCGGGTTGGCCTCGTACCAGGCAGGAAGCTCCACCGCGTCGGGGTCGATGAGCTCCATGTCGATGACGCCCGGAGGAAGCGAACGCTCTGCGCCATCCCCGCCGAGGACGAGAACCTCGTCGAACAGCTCTTTGCCCAGGGCTGCATTCTCGGGGTCGGCAACTAGGAAACGCGGCGCCGAGCCCTGAATCGCTTCTTCGAGCGTGGCGCGCGAACGGTTGGGGCTCAGCAGAATCGCCACGGCGCCCAGGCGGCTCAATGCAGCGGTCATCGAAAGGTAGCTCGGACGCGGCCCCATCAGAACCGCAACGGGCTCGCCGCGTCGGACACCGCAGTGAATCAAGCCTCGAACGACGTTGTCGACGCGCCGATCGGCCTGCGCATAGGACAGAGCGCGGCCCTCCCACAAAAAGAAGGTCCCCTCCGGTTCGGACTGGGCCTGCTCGGTCAGCGCCAGGCCCAAGCTCACCCTGGTGTCGGGCTGCATCTGTTGAAGGACGCTGAGGCGCGGGACCTGCCAACGCAGGTTGTCGAGTTGCTCCCCCATGTCTGTCGCGGAACGCCCGACGCGTTGCCACCAGGCGCCAAGCGTTCCGACGATGGTTTGATAGAAGAGCTCGACGTCGAAATCGACTTCCTCGAAGCTCGCTTCTTCCGGTTCTTGGAGCGGCGCGGGCGCTTGCAACACCGAAGGCTCGGGGCCCAGGCCTTCACGCCAGCGCACCCAGCTCGCTACGGTCGGCCAGGTGAACGACATGGCCTGCTTTCCGACGACGAGCCCAAAATGCCCCGCTCGCATGGACACTTCAAAGAGCTCGGCGTTGGGGGCCGCGCCACGAATCGCTCGGATCGCAGATTCGTTCGCGATCGAATCGCGTTCACCGACGAAGAACAGCACGGGGCAGGTGATGTCCGCGAGCGTCACGGTGCGACCGTCGACGACGAAGCCACCCGAGAGCATCCGGTTGTGAACGACGAACTCGTCGATGAACTTCTTGAGAGCAGGGCCGGGCCAGGCGACAAAGCCCTCTCCACCCAGAAACCTTCTTCGCGCTTCGCGCTTTTCGAGGGCCTGCCGATCGTGCAGCTTGCGAACGAAGTCCACGAGCTGGCCGACTTCCTTGTGAACTGCAAGCAGCTTGAAGCCGGTGCTCGTGAGAATGCCAGGCAGGCCTTCGAGCTTGTCGAGCGGCGCGTCGAGGGCACCCTGCGCAAGCTCGAACAAGCGGCCTGCGACGCTGTCCTTGATCATCGGAAGGTTTCGATGGATGTCGACCGGGCTTCCAAACGTGACCAACGAAGCGATGCCCTCGGAGTTGCGATAGGCGGCGGTTTGATACGCGAACATCCCGCCCTGCGAGTATCCGACGACGTGCACGGCGTGGCCCGTTGCCGCGCGCACCCAGTCGATCGAATCGCTCACCGCCTTGATGTGGTCGTCGAGGGTGCGTTTCATGCCGCCCTCTTCTTGCTCGGGGGAGCCGAAGTCGATGACCCAAACGTCGAGCCCTAGTTGGGTCAGCGCGCTGACCCCGCTGATGTCCGGTGCAACGTCGTAAATCTCGGCCGTGACCATCAGCGGCGGAATCAAGAGCAGTGGCGCGGCGACGGCCGGCCGGTAGTCGTCCCCGCCGTAGCGACGCAGTCGTGCGATGGGCAGCTGATGCGCCACCTTGTACGGCGCGTGCTCCGGATCGGTGAAATGCCCGAGCCTCGCGAGCTCGAGAGCGTTCTCGGTCGCCATCGCGATGCGGCGAAAAGGCGCTCGCCAGCTTGGTTTTCGGCCTGTCCCTGCCATGGTCCGGACCGAAACCCTAGCACCGTGGGAGCGGGAATTGGAGCCTGTCGCCCAAGCGTGTCACAACCGCGCTCGCCCGATGACCGTCCTCGCCTCCATCACCATGCCTTCCTTCGACACGCACGAGCGACTCGTGCTCCGCCGCGTCGAGGGCGTTCTCGCGCGGCACGCGTATATGCGCGTAGACCTCGGCGCCGCGAGCCCGGTCGCAACGGAGCTCGAAGGCGTGCTGAGCACCCGGCTGGCATTGCTGCACACCGAAGGCCCTTCGGAGTCAGCCCCTCTCCTCGCCAAGCTTCGAGCATGGGAAGCACAGCTCGCCGAGACCGTGCTCGACGAAGAGGGCTCTGAGGAGACCCGCCTTCGCTACGAGACCACGCTCTTGCTTCACCCCGAGCCGCAGTCTGTGGGCTCGACCGGTGCGCGCGACGGGGACATCGACCGCATCACGGAGCAATGGGAGTTGCTGCACGCCAAGCGCTCGCTCAAGTCGGTTCTCTCCGAGAAGCTCGGGCAGAACCGAGACTTCTTTCGCCACGGCGCCGCCCTTCCCGTCTACTGGCTCAGGCGTCAACGGATCCGGAAGCTCCTGCCGAGCGTGGTGTTGGACAACCCCGGGCTTCGCGAAACCTTCCACGCGATCGAACAGATCGGTCCACTGGTCGACAACTTCGCCTTCAAAGGCGCGGCTGCCGCTCCCATCGCGACGACAGTTGCGATCGCTGACATCGCCTTCCTCTATATGCAGCTAGCCGACGAGTTCCTCGACGAGCTGGCGGCCGCGGTGGGAGGACACGACGCGGCGGGGAAGCTGCTGCGCTCACTCTACAGTGACGACACTTGCGATCGTCCCCTGCGCGACCTCTCACTCACTCACCTTCGAAAGCTCGGCATCTGGCCGGACGCGCATACGACCAAGTTCGGCATCACCCTATCGGAGCTGTTCGACGCGCTCGATCAGGTTGCCGCAACCATCGATGGGCTGCTCGCAGAATCCGACAGCGAGACCGTGCACGCGACAAACTTGTTCTTGCACCATTGCTTTCAGACTTTCTTGGACGAAGCGGAGCTCTGCGAGCGCGCGCGCGGCCATCGCGCCGACCAGATGCGCTTGGAAGACACCGCCTGGCACTTCTACCGCAAGAACAACATGGTCATGATGCTCTGGCTCGACCTTCGGGCCCGTCTGCTCGGTCTCGAGCCCGCCAGGTACGCAGCCGTGATTCGTCGCTGGGGCTATCTCCTGGCGTCATTTCAGATTTTCGACGACCTGAAGGACGTCGCCCTCGATCTCGGAAAGCAGCCGAGCTACCCACTGCAAATTGCAGCCAACGAGTTCCCGGCCGAGTTCGCCTGGATTGAAGATCACTTTGGCGCACGGCGGGCGCCAATCTCGCGCGACGAAGTCCCCGAAGTGACCCTCCGAGCGAGCGGCACGGTGCAGCAGTGCATGCGATGGAGCCGCCTCATCGCGCTCGCGAACTTCGACAACACCCTGCTCTACGCCTGGGACCAGCGATGGCGCAAGAGTTGGAACCGGCGCCGCGCCTCGTTCAACCCGCATGGCGGCCACGCCCGCAAGGCCCGAGGGCACGCGGTCGATCGCCTGGTCCGCGCGCTTCTAGCGACGCGCGGCGCCGACACCAGCTCGGCCGTCGGCGACGAGCAGCTCGCCTTCGCGCTCGATGCAAGCGCCTACGAAGGCTCGTGGCAGATCTACCTGGCGCTGTTCCCGAACATCCGCACCATGTATCGCTTCGCCACGCTACGAATGTGGATGAGCGCCGAAGAAAAAGCGCGCGCGGCCCGCAAGCTCCTGCGCCGCTATCCTCGCGCGCGTGCGAACGCCCTACTCTGCCTCGCCGATGCTGATGTCGACCATCAGGTCACCGGCGATCGCCTCGAGGCCTTCTCGAAGCTGATCGAGGTCTAGCCCCTCCGGCACGCGAAGCCGGGCCATCGCCTTGAACAAAGTGCCGCCCGACCAGGGCGCGCCTTCACATTCGGTATTGAGCTCGTCGACGTTGACACCACGCGCAGCGAGGGCCTCGGAGATCTTGTGAACGATGCCGGGCCGGTCACTGCCGACCAGCTCGAGCACGATCAGGCGCCCTTCCTCGACCGCCTCCTCGACGCCGCGTTCCACCACGACCCGGAGCCCCTCGGCCCGGAGCGCCTCGAGCGCCCCCGACAGGTCATCGGCCTGCGCGGTCGGCACAGTGACCCGAAGAATGCCGGCAAACTCACCGGCCAAACGGGACATCCGGCTCTCCACCCAACTCCCGCCATGCGCCTCCACCGCAGCAGACACCGACTCGACCAGCCCAGGCCGATCCTTCCCAATCACAGTAACGACAAGCGACTCCATAGGGGACACGCTCCATACCCGTAATCACCCGACATTCCAAGGGTTTTCAGGCAAAGATCGCAACGCCCCCCAGAGGGCGCCGTAAGCCTGCCTGAGAAGCGGCTAGATCTCGGGCAGTTAGAGGCCTAGAGCCTGTCCCCATGTTCGCAAAGCGTACACAGGAGGTTGAGCCGTTCCTGGCGATGGAGGTCATGGAGCGGGGGATGGCGATGGCCCGAGCCGGAACGTCGATCGTCCAGCTCGGCGTTGGGGAGCCCAACTTCGATGCGCCGCCGGCCGCCGTGCAAGCGGCGGTCGACTCCCTGGTCTCGGGCGAAACCCACTACACCGACAGCCGCGGCTTGTTCGTTCTGCGCGAAGCGATCGCCCAAGATTGTGAAAAGCGTCGCGGCGTTTCGGTAAACCCCGACCACGTCATCGTCACCAGTGGAACTTCGCCCGCGATCCTCCTGTGTCTGAACCTCTTGGTCGACCCGGGCGACGAGGTGATTCTCGCGACTCCACACTACCCTTGCTACCCGAACATGATCTCCGTCTGCGGCGGCAAGCCCGTCCTCGTCCCCACCGGCCCCGAAGACGGCTTCATCATGGACGTCGCCAAAGTGCGCGCCGCGATCACCCCCCGAACCCGCGCGATCTTCCTCGCATCCCCCGCCAACCCGACCGGCGCAGTCCAGCCCAGGGAAGTCGTCGAAGAGCTGAGCCAACTCGGCATCCCAATCCTCTCCGACGAAATCTACGGCGGCCTCACCTACGATGGCGCCGAGGTCGCCTCCCCGCTGAGCTTCACCGACAACTGCTACGTGCTCGACGGCTTCTCCAAACGCTACGCCATGACCGGATTTCGCCTCGGCTACCTCATCGCCCCCGAAATCGCGATGCGGCCGCTGCAAAGCCTGATGCAAAGCTTCTTCATTTCCACCTCGCAGTTCGTCCAGCAAGCAGGCATCTCGGCGCTGGCTCACGGTGCCGAGCACGTCGAGTACATGCGCCAGCAATATGCGATTCGCCGCCGAATCCTGATCGATGGTCTCCGCGGCATGGGGCTCTCGATCCCCATCGATCCCCCCGGCGCCTTTTACGTTCTGGTCGACATGCGTCACTTCGGCCGCGACTCCCTGACGCTGGCCTTCGACATCCTCGACAAAGCCCACGTCGCGCTCGGGCCAGGTCGCGACTTCGGAGAAGCCGCAGAGGGCTTCGTCCGGTTCAGCTTCGCGACCTCGCAAGAGCAAATCGAAGAAGGCTTGCGCCGATTGGCGCGCGCGGTCCCCAAGCTCTGAGTCTCATTCGCCCCCGCCGAGCATCTCGAGAAGCCTCGCCTCGTCGATGATCTCGACACCGAGCGCTTGTGCCTTGTCGTGCTTGCTACCCGGGTCTTCTCCCGCAACCACGTAGTCGGTCTTCTTCGAAACTGACCCCGACACCTTGCCGCCCGCCGCCTTCACGCGCTTGGTCGCCTCGGTGCGTTTGAGCGTGGGCAAGGTGCCGGTGAGCACGAACGTCTTCCCAGCTACGGCCTCGACCTCGCGCACGTCCGCGGCTTTCACCGCCAGGTTCACTCCAACCTCGCGGAGGCCCGCAAACATTTTTCGCACCGCCGGCGAATCGAGCTCGTGAAAAATGCTGTCCGCCGACTTCCGCGCAAGCCCGTCGATGGCGCCTCGCTCGGTCGATTTCGCCGGAGCCACCGTTTCGATCGCATCTTCGTCCTCGGCCACGTATCGCGCAGCAAACGCCAAAAGCGCGTCGGCAGTCTTGAAATACGCAGCCAAGTCCTCGGCCATCGTCTCGCCGACGTGCCGAATCGCCAAGCCATTGAGCACCCGCGCCAAGCCCCGCTGCTTGGCTTCTTCGAGCCCAGCCTTCACGCGCTCCGCGCTCCGATCCCCCATCCGATCGAGCCCCGCAAGCGCATCCAGGTCCACCGCAAACAGGTCGTCCGGCGAGCGCACCCCGAGCTTCTCGACCAACTGATCGACGAGAACCTCGCCCATCCCGTCGATGTCCATCGCGCGACGGCTCGCGAAGTGCCGCAAGCGCTCCCGTACCTGGTCAGGACAGGCCGGGTTCGGACAGTAAACGAAAATCTCTTCGCTCACCGCCTCGGTCCCGCAAGTCGGGCAAACCTTCGGCGGCACGAAGCGCTTCGCCCCCCGCTTGCGCTTGCTCTTGTCGACCTCGACCACCTGAGGAATGATCTCTCCGGCCTTTTCGACCAGCACCGTGTCGCCCACGCGCACATCCTTGCGCTCGAGCTCGACGAAGTTGTGAAGCGATGCCCGGCTCACAGTCGTCCCCGACACGAATACTGGCTCGAGAATGGCAACCGGCGTCAGCTTGCCCGACTTTCCGACCGACACTTCGATCCCGAGCAGCGTGGTGGGCTTGCGTTCCGGAGCAAACTTGTACGCGATGCCCCAGTGCGGGTGATGCCCGGTGGCGCCAAGCCGCGCATACACGCGAAGGTCATCGAGCTTGATGACCATGCCATCGATGTCGTAACCCAGCTCTCCTCGCCTGTCCTGGTAGTCGTCGCAGTACCGCAATGCCTCTTCGTCGGAGTCGGTCCTGAAGACTTCGCTGAGGTACACGTCCGCTCCGCGCTCGGCCAGCCATTGCAAGGTTTCGTACTGCGTCTCCGGCAGCTCGACGCCCTCTTCCCAAGCCACCTGATAGAAGAACGCTCGAATCCCCGTCGCTTCGAGTCCCACGGGGTCCTTGCGCTTCATCATTCCGGCGCAGCCGTTGCGAGGATTGATCAGCGGCTTGTCCAGCGTCGCGTTGAAGCGCGCAAACTCACTGAGCGGCCAGTAGAGCTCCCCTCTAACCTCGATTTCGCCACTGCCCGCCCCCTCGAGCTGAGTCGGCACGGTCCCAAGCTGCGCAACCTGCTTGGTGATCACGTCACCTTTGCGGCCATCGCCTCGCGTCACCGCACGGCGCAGCGCCCCGTCTGCATAGAGAAGCGACACCGATATCCCATCGACCTTCGGCTCGACGATGACCGGCAGCGCATCTACCTCGAGCTCCTTCCTGCGACGGCGAAACCAGGCCGAGAGCTGCTCCGAAATCGGCATCGGCTCACCGGTGCTGTCGCGTCGGTTGGGAGACAGCTTTTCGAGTGAGAGCATCGGAACCCGGTGCTCTACCGTCTCGAAGCCCGCGGTGTGATCTTGTCCGGGCTGCGCATCGAGTCGTTCCGACGGATCGACGCCGAGCGCATCGGCCAGCTCCCGGTAGCGCTCGACCAGGTCGTCGAACGCCGGGTCGGTGATCTCGGGCACCCCGGCCCTGTACGCCGCCTCGTGATAGCGAATCTGCTGGCTGAGCTGCTCCAGCTCGACTTCGACCCGCGCACGACCGCCCATCGCCAAACCATGGCAGAAATAGCCCTTTTCAAAAGGAGACAGGCAAGCCCTGTGGCGATTTACAGTCACCTTTTAGGGTTATGCTGTGACATCGCCCCGCCTCTGAGGCACTTTGTTTAGTAGGGGATGAACGAAGGGCAGCAGCTTCTAGAGAGCCGCGAGGCGGAACTGAGGGCACGGCGCGCGAACATACGCGACGAGCAAATGCGCCTTCGCTCGCTTGCGGCGCTCCACCACATGCTTCCGGTCTTGGCGTTCATCTACGCAGCAGGGGCCGCCCTCTTTCTCCTTGCGCCGCCTTTCCTACCGAACGCGCCTCACGTGTTGATCTGCGCCGCCTCTGCTGCGCTCGCGCTGCTTCTGTGGACCGGCCTTCGCATCGACGAGCCGCAGTTCGACACGCCCGCCTCGGTCGCGACCATCTGCATCTCCGCGGGCATGGGCCTGGCCATGCTTGCGGTCAGCGATTCGCTCGCCAACACGACGACACTCGCAATCGTGATCATGGCCACGGCTGCCGTGACCTACCGCTTCGCGATTTACGCGTTCATGACCGCGGTCGTGTTCGCTGGGTGGCTCCCACTCGCCTATCGCATCGGAAGCCCTGAGATCGGCATGGGCTTCCTGCAGCTCGTCGCGGCGAGCACCGTCGGCGGCTTGTTCCTCTGGTCGCGTCGGCAACTGATGTTCGGTCTCTACCACCAGGCTGAAGAGGCCGAGGCGATGCGTCACTTCGCGACAGAGCAATCGCGATCTCTCGAAGGGGCACGCGACGCCGCCTTGGCATCCGCGCAGGCCAAAGGGGAGTTCCTAGCAAACGTGAGCCACGAAGTTCGAACTCCTCTCAACGGCATCCTGGGGCTGCTTCAGTTGATAGACGCGAGCGCGCTACCCAAGCCGCAGGACGAATACTTGCGCGAGGTCCACAAGTCGGGCCGCGCGCTGCTCGCCATCGTGAACGATCTGCTCGACCTCTCGAAAATCGAGGCGGGCGAGATGCGTCTCGAATCCGTTCCCTTCGACGTCATCTCGATGACCGAGGAAATCGTGGTCAACTACGCATCGGCCGCGAACGCCAAGAGCATCGAGCTCATCACCCACGTCGGCCCGGAGGTGCCCGCCGAAGTCTGCGGTGACCCGCTTCGGCTGCGGCAGGTCATCTCCAACCTGCTGAGCAACGCCCTCAAGTTCACCAAGGAGGGCGAGGTGGTCGTCGGAGTTCGCGTCAAAGACCGAGGCCCCTGGCACGTCGATCTCGAAGTTCGGGTCACCGACACCGGCGAGGGTATTCCCGAGGGACGCGCAGAGAGCATCTTTCGGCCATTCTCACAGGCCGACGCGTCCACGACGCGCGAGCACGGCGGCACGGGACTCGGGCTTCCGATTTGCCGGCAGCTAGTCGCCCTGATGGGCGGGGAGCTTCAGATGGTCAGCACCATCGGGCAGGGGAGCACCTTCTTCTTCGAGGCGCGCTTCGAGCTCGAAGAGAAGCTCAGCGAGGAGCTGCAAGCCGTCACTCAGGCTCTGCGCGGGATGAAGGTCCTGATCCTCGAGAGCAACAACCGCGCGCGCGAAACGCTCAGCGCACAGCTCGAGTCCTGGGGCATGGAGGCCTGGGCGACGACCACATTCGACGGCGCGCTCAGCACGCTCCGGGTCTCGCAGCGCCCAAACGTCATGCTGATCGACCTGCGCAGCCTGGGCACCGATTGGCGCAGCCGCATCATGGACCTCAACGCCATCGCGGCGGAGCAAGGAATCTCGCTCGTGGCGATCTGCTCCTACCGGCACGAGATTAGAGAGCTTAGCGACACCGGCATCAGCATCCACGTGGAGAAGCCGATGCGAAGAGCAAAGGTCATCGCCGCCCTTCTCGAGACGCTCAACCGGACGAGCGCCCCGGCGCCCTTGTCGGACGAAGCCAGGCGCGCGTCCTTGCCTCCAAGCCCGCCCGTGGAGCTGCAGTCCAATGGAATGAGAGTTCTCGTCGCCGAAGACAACGCGATCAATCAAAAGGTGGTCGCCGCGCACCTGCAAGCGCTCGGCTACGAGGTAGACGCCGTGAACGACGGCGTCGAGGCGCTCGAGGCGCTCAAAGAAGACCATCGCTACGCCGCCGTCATCATGGATGGCCAGATGCCGAGAATGGACGGCTATCAGACCGCTCGAGAACAAAGGGCGCGCGAGCTCGCATCCAACTGTCCGCGCGTTCCGATCATCGCGCTCACCGCTCATGCGATGCTAGGCGATCGAAATACTGCGCTTGCCGCCGGGATGGACGACTACCTCTCGAAGCCATTCACCCAGAAGCAACTGCAAAGAGCGCTCACACGTTGGGCCGCGCGGCCGGCCGCCAAGGTCTCGGAGTTCCCCGCCAATGCGCTCGACACCGCGATCACCTCTCAGCTCCTGGAGCTCGACGAGGAGGACCCCGGCTTCGTCTCCGAAGTCATCGAAAGCTTCTTCCGGAGTGCCGAGGACAACGTCGACCGCATGAAGGCCGCCGTGCAGAACGGAGACTTGAAAGCGCTGCAGCTAGCCGCTCATATGCTTCGGGGCAGCAGCCAGCAGCTGGGTGCCCGCAAGCTCGGCTCCACCTGCCTGCAAATCGAACTGGCCCGCAGCGTACAAGACGGGGCCTCGCTCCTCGGCGCCGTGGACGGCGACCTCGAAGGCGCCCGAGAAGCGCTCACAGCTCTCGCCGATCGCGCTCTCGACGCGGCGTCTTAGCGCTGCTCAGTTCCCCGTCGCGCCGCAAAGTCGTGTGGCGTCTGAGATCCAGCTCTCACGAATCCTGCGCTCGGGGACTCCGTCGACGTGCTCGACCAGCCACTCGACGTCCGACGCCTCAAAGCGCGCGATCTGGTGGAAGTGGTAAATGCCGAGTCGATTCAGCATGCGTTCGAGGCTCGGGTCGACACCCTCGAGCCGCTGCAGGTCATCGCGAGGCCCGAACGGTTGCACCATGACCCAGGCGGGAGGCCGCGATTCGCCTCCGCTCTTCCGCTCGAGCTCCGCATCCCGGATCCGGCCCTTGAGCCGTTCGATGTCGTCGAGCATCCGCTCGTGGATCCCGTGAAGCACCTCGAGCTCGGTGTGCAAGCGTGCACCCCGCGCCTGAGCTTGTCGGAGCGTGGCCTGTGCCTCGTCTCGCTCTTGAACGGCGATTCGAAGCTCGCGTCGCAGATCTTCGGCGGATTCGCGCGAGCTTGGTCGCGCCTCGAGGTCGACGACCGAAAGACGCTGAGTCACCTCCTGCATCGTTCGGTTGCGCGCGTCGAGGGTCGCGGTGAGCTGCCGCTTCGCACGCTGGAGCGATTCGATCTTCACGTCCGTACGGCCCAGCTCTTCTTGAAGCGCTTCGATACGCTCGCTCTGCGCGGCGAGGTCGGTGCGCGCTTCCTCGAGCTCGTACGCGAGCGTCTTGGCCCGCACCGGAGCCACCAGGCGCCCCCAGAAAACCTGGCCCAGCCAGAGCAAGACCGCGCCAAGAACAGCGGCGATCAGCAAGGCGCCGGCCATCTGTAAAACCAGATACGTCAAGTCTCACCTCCCCCAAGGCCGTCGTCAGCGGCCACGAACAAGTCCATGCGCACGACGCGCACCCCCCGGACCATGCTCACGATGCGCCGTGCCCGTCGCGCCTCCGACTCCGAAGACACCTCCCCGCGAAGCTCGACATCCCGGCCGTCGACCACGGGCACCACATCCGAGAAACCGGTGCGTTCGAGGACGCCTCCGACGCGGGTGGCCACGTCCCACTCGATTTGATGGCGCGCGGAGCTGAGACAAGACAGCCAAACGACATAGCTCAGGAAGCCTGCCGAAACCGTTCCAAAGACTGCTTTCTTCCACATCGCGCGGTTCGCCTACCTGCCGCATTGAACTCGATTCGCCAAAGAAGCGCCACGTTCCGACAAGACCCGGGCGGCCGTCGCGCGAGGCAGCACACAAATCCCGGGGGTGCATCGCCCGATGGGGTGTGCTCGGGGGCCTTCAACTGCCGAAGTCGTGGCGCTCGACGATCTGGAAAAGGCGCTCCTGACGATCCTCTGCCCAGGTGTACAGCGCCACCGAAGAAGCGCTGAACGTCACGCCGCGCAGATCGATCCCCCGGGCCCAACGAAGCGCTTCTTGGCGCTCCGCCGCGTTAGCCCTGCGCTGAATGCGGGCCAGGGTCATGTGCGGAAGCGGCGGCCGGCTGTCCTCGGGGGCACCGGCCGCGATCAGAAGCGGCCCCCTGGCTTCCGCGATCATCTCGCTCAGCGCGTCTCGCCCCTCATCGACTAGCGCCGAAAGCGCCGAAGGCTTTCGGGGATGGCCCAAGGGCTGCACGGCGCTGAACGTGCCGATCAGTCCGCGGAACGATCCGAAGTCCTCGATCCGATCCCAAGCTTTTCTCGCATCCGACTCTTGCATCGAGCCGAGAAAGCCCAAGGTACTGTGCAGATCTACGCGGGAAAACACTCGCACGCGCGGCGGGGCCGGTCGCAAATGCAAGCCCAGCACTTGCATCGGAAACCCGATGAACCAATTAGGAGCCACCCCGCGAGTCTAGGCGGAAGCAGGACGAACCGCGAACGCCCATGCCCATCACCGAAGCCTTCAGCGAGTCCCTCCAAGCCTATCCCATCTACACCTGGGCCATCCTCAGCGTCGTGGTCTTGGGTATCGTGAGCTTCTTTCTCTTGCTCTTCATCTCCGCGCCGTACGGCCGTCACCTGAGGCCCGGCTGGGGCCCGACCCTCAACGCCAGGGCGCTGTGGGTGCTCATGGAGGCGCCCTCGCCGATTTCATTCGCGGTCGTCTACTTCATGTCGGACAACGCGTTCAAGCCCGTCCCGCTGATTCTCCTCGGGCTGTACATGTTCCACTACCTGTACCGCGCCTTCATCTACCCATTCCGGATGCGCGGCGGCCACAAGCAAAAGCCCATCGTCACCGGTCTGATCGCGTTCTGCTTCAATACCGCCAACGGCTCGACCAACGCCTTTGCGATCACCGAGCTCGCCCCGCACCTGCTGAGCACCGACTGGCTTCTCGACCCGCGATTCATCATCGGAATCATCGTCTTCTTCGCTGGCTACCTCATCAACCAGCAATCGGACGCCATCCTTCTAAATCTCCGAAAACCCGGCGAAAGCGGCTACAAAATCCCACACGGCGGCTTCTATCGATGGCTCTCGAGTCCCAACTACTTCGGCGAAATCGTCGAATGGCTGGGATTCGCCCTCGCCGCCTGGACCGTGCCCGCCTGGGTCTTCGCCTGGTTCACGGCCACAAACCTCGTTCCGCGGGCCTTTTCCAATCATCGCTGGTACCTCGAGCACTTCAGCGAGTACCCGAAAAGCAGGCGCGCGATCATTCCGTTCCTGCTCTAACCCGTAGACTTGCGTCACTGCCCGGATTGACGCGACAATACGCGACCAGGGGCACACATCATCGGGGAGGGATGCACCGTTGGCCGACAAGGACTCGAGCTCGCGCAAAGAACCGTCTGACCTGTTTCAGGTCGAGCACGCCACACCGTCGATTTCGCCGGTCAACAAGATCGTGCTGCCGCCGGAGGAGGCCCTCAAGCGACGCATCCGGCGCTTCATCGCCGCCGGCATCGCGGCCCTGATCTTCTTCTTCATCGTCCACATGATCCTCGGCTGGATTCACGCAGCGCGCTTGGCGTCCTCCCTCGACGAAGTGATCAGCGACGCGAGCCCGGATGTGATCGACGGCGCGCTTGCTCTTCTTCGGGACGACCCCAACGACTCCGTGCGAGCCCGCCTGCTCGCCACCGCCGCCCTCGGAGGAGATGCCGGCAAGCTGAAAGAAGCCGAAACGCTTCTCGCCGAATCGACGCTCCAGAACGACCCCGACCAGCGAATCGCCAAAGTCTATGCCTTCCTCGCCGAGGGAGATGCGCGGGCCGCCCACGGGGAAGCCGAAAGGCCGGCCAAGTATTCCGACCAAGCCGACGCGTTCCTGCTTGGACGCGCGCTCACCGCGATGGCGCGCGGTCAGTGGACACAGGCCCTCCCCGACGCCGAGAAGGTCGTCGACTCCCGCCCCGGTGCGCCCGAGCCGGCGGCTCTGCTTGCACGCATCAAGGCACGCACCGACGGCCCCGAAGCAGCGCTCGCTGCGCTCGACGGGCTCAGCAAAGAGACGGGGGCAACGAAAATCGCGCGCGCGCGCATCGTCGGCTTGCTCCAGGGGAACGCCAGCGAGGCGCTCCGCCTCGTCGCGGAGGTGCGTGACGATGACGACGCATCGGCGGTCCACCGAGCTTGGGCCGATTTGATCGACGGCGTGCTCGCGTACAGGCGAGGCGCGATCGGTGCCGCCTACGCGTATGCACGTGCCGCTGCCGAACCCGAGCTTCGCGTGGACGAACCCTTGCTGGTCGGGACAGCGCAACTGCTTCTCGCACTCGGACGTACGAGCGACGCAAAGGAAGTCCTCAAGCGCCTCTCGAGCGGGCCGTCTGCGGATCTGTCCACCAGGGCGCATGTGATCGCCTGGTGGTACGCGCAGACAGGCGACATGCGAGCCGGACTTGCGACCCTGAGCGGAGCCGGATTTGGCCCTGAAAACGAGGCTAAACCTGCGTTTCGCGCGCTGGTCATCGCAGAACTCTTGAACGACTCTCCGCGCGCCGCCGAGCGCAGTCGAGCCATCTCGCTCTACGAGACGGCCACCAGCGACAAGCGATGGGGCGTCGCTGCCTCGACCCGGCTCGCGAGCTCGCTCATCGACAACGCAAAGAGCGAAGAAGCGATCGCGGTACTCGAGAAGGCACTCGCCGCCGCGCCGAACCACCTCAGCTTGGTCGACGCTGCCTCGCGGGCTTACGTCGCCACCGGCCGGCTTGCGGAAGCCGAGAAGGTGACCTCCACAGCGCTCGCTGCCTTTGACGGCGAGGGCTGGGCACACGGAAGTCACGCCCGTGTTTTGTTGGCCAAGGGCAATGCCGCCAAGGCCGTGGCCGAGCTCGACCGCGCCGTCGAGCTCAGCCCGGACGACGCCAGCTTGTATGCGCTTCGAGGTGACGCGACCCGCAAGGTCGGCTCGAAAGATGAAGCCAAAGCCAGCTACGAAAAAGCGCTTCAGCTCGACCCCGCACAGCCGCGCGCCCTGTCGGGCTTCGTGACCCTCTTGATCGACACGAGCAACTTCGATCGCGCCGCCGAGGTCATCAAGCAGATGGACGACGCCAAGGTGCGCGACCTCCGCGCGGACGAGCAACGTGTTCGCTACCTGCTGCTCACGGCCGCCGGCCAAAGCGGGATGACGACGATGCGAAACGCCGTAAGCCGTCACAAGAACAACGTGCCGCTCCGGCTCGCCGGCGCTCGCGTCGCCATGCAGGCCGAAGACTACACGCGCGCGGGCACTTACTATCAGCAAGCCAAACGCGACGGAGCCGACATGCGCCTCGCCGAAACGGCTCTAGCGCTCGCTCAGCTCTACGGCCGTAGAACGCTAGGCGCCGAGAACTCGCTCGAACGCGCGCTCGAAGCCGTCGACGCACAAGGAAACCGTCTGAACGCCACGCCGCAGGTTCAGGTCTGGGAGCTGATCGTCCGAGCGCGGCTGGCGCTCGCCGACGAAAAGCGGGGCCTAGCGGTCCGCTACGCAAAGCAGGCCTTGGACATGATGTCGGACGACGCCGACGTACACCTGCTACGCGCCGACATCGAAGAAGACCGGGAGCGATCCCCCGAGGAGCCGCTGCGAAAGGCCGCCAATGCGGCTGTTTCGATGCCCGTCGCGGCCGGCCGGCTCGCCACCCTCCTCGGCCCGACCGAGGAAGGCTGCGAAATGGCGGCGCGCTACCTGAAGGCCAACCGCAACGGAAAGTTCGCGAGTCGCGCGCGCGACGTCAACCGTCAGTGCAAATGAGCGGCCAGCCCTAGTCCTCGTCGGAGAGCAAGCCCGACACCCGCTCGACCGCATCGATGTACTCGCCGACCATCTCTTCGATGACCTGACGAGCTGGCTTGCGCGTGTTGATCTGGCCGACGACCTGGCCGACCGGCGTTCCGAGAAGCGCAGCCGAGCCTTCCGCGCCGCTCTGAGCAAATCGCGTGATCCGCTGCGTGGCCTCGGCCGTCGCCATGAACTGAAGCGGCATCGGCAGATAACCGGGGCACTCCGGGTCCTCGTCCCAGGCGCGCGTGTAGTCGGTCTTGAGCTGTCTTGCGGGCTTACCGCTGATGCAGCGCGAACGAACCGTTTGAGTCGAATCGGCGACCAGCAGCTTGTCGACCAGCGACGGAATCGAGTCGGACTCCTCGGTGGCGAGCCAAATCGAGCCAGTCCAAACGCCCGCAGCGCCCATGGCCATCGCAGCCGCCATCTGACGGCCCGAGCCAATCCCGCCGGCGCCGAGTACCGGCGTCGGTGCCACGGCATCGACGACCTGCGGCAAGAGCACCATCGTGCCGATCTCGCCCGTGTGGCCACCGGCTTCGTAGCCAGAGGCGATCACGATATCGACGCCGGCTGTCTTCTGCTTGATCGCTTGCCGAACCGTGCCGCAAAGCGCTGCAACCAGGACGCCCTTGTCGTGCGCCTGGCTGATGATGTCTTCGGGCGGTGGCCCGAGCGCATTTGCGATGAGCGCGATCGGGTGTTTCATCGCGACCTCGAAGTGCGCACGGCCGCCGGAGGCCGACCAGCCGAGCAGGCCTTCGATCTCTTCGACGTCGTCCGGAAGCGGCGGAACACCGTTGCGGTCGAGCAAGTCGTTGATCCACTTGCGATGCGCAGGCGTGATCATCTGGTCGAGCTGCTCCTTGGTGATGTCGCCCTGGTCCTTGCCGATGTACTTGGCCGGGATGACGGTATCGACGCCGTACGGCTTTCCGTCGACGTGCTCATCGATCCACTTGAGCTCGAGCTCGAGCTGCTCCGGGCTGTACGCCACAGCACCGAGCACACCGAGGCCGCCAGCCCTGCTCACCGCCGCCACGACATCGCGACAATGGCTAAACGCGAAGATCGGAAACTCGATCCCCAGTCGCTCACAAATCTCAGTCTTCATGCAAACACCCGATAGAAAGACGCTCTGGGAGAAGGGGACCATCCCCTCTTCCCAGGGCCCAAAAAGGAGGAGTAGAACGTGTTCTAGTTTGCCGGAAGGCGAGCGGATGGTCAACGGCAAAAGCCGTGCGGGCTCAGCGGTGCTTTTCGCCGTCTATTCGAGGCCTTCGGCGACCCGATCGTCCCAGCCCTCGGTCCCCTCGATCATGGCGGTGAACCAGTCGAGCACGGTGACGCCGTCGATCTCGGTGTCCAGAGCGCCGATCTCGAAGCCCCCACCCGACTCGGAGAGCTCACGGAGCAAAGTCGTGTGCGCGCCGCCCTCCGGTATGAAGCGCTTGTAGCGATCCTCGAAGAGATTGGTCGTGCGCTCGGTCTCCGCCAAGAGCCAGGTCGTGAAGTTCGCCGGGTTGACCATCAAGAAGGTGAACGAGATGACCGAGTCGGCGCTGAAGCTCAGCGCGCTCATGCTGAAGTTGTCGTCTGCGGCGAGCTGCCATTCGATGAGACGCGTGGCGTGCCCGTTGCTCGTGCAGTCGGGGCAGGAATCCGGCACGAGCGACGATGCGTTCCAGCCGGCCAGCAAGGTCTCGTTGATGAACTCGGGCTTGCCGTCCTTGGCAACGCCGACGCCAGAATCGTTGAACACGAGGATCTCGGTCTCCGGATAGTAATAACGCACCAGGGGGAGTGCGCCGATGGTCCCAAACGCGCCGCCGCTCACGCCGGTCAGAAGGATCCGGCTTGGATTCGGGAACTCCACTAGACCGATGTCGAGCGCGGCAGTGAGGTTCTGCAGGCCTCGCTGATAGCCCATGCTTTGTTCGGGTCCGCCTTCCACGAGCTCACTGGTCGGCAGGACGCGATCCACATCACCCGCGAAAAGCGAACCGTCGCAGTACGGCAAATACAAGACGTCCCAGTCGGCCACCGGATTGCCAGCGAGTTCAGGGTTCAGGATTCCGGCCGCCGGAAGCGAGTTCGTCACTTCGAACGCCGCGCAGAAGTCCTCCCAGCAGCCGCCGCCACCCTGTAGGAAGATCACCAGCTCGTCGGAGTTACCCTCGCGAGTGTCGACGGTGTACTCGGTGCCACGAAGGCAGAGCGGGCCGCGCGGCTCTGCAGCGGGATCGTCCGGCACTGCGAACTGAAAGGTCTTGACGCCATCCGGGGCCTCGCGCTCATTGGCAGGCGCGAACTCGCCGACGTACTTACTGAGCCCCTGATCGTAGAGCTCATCAAAAGCCGATCCCCCAGCGGTACTCGCACTGTCATCCCCGCAACCCGTGAGCGCCAGCAGCGCACCCAAAACCAAAGCCAAGACACTTGCTCGCATATAATCCTCCATGGGCGTCGCATCTGTGAATGCGGCGGCGGCTATTGGTAACCCGCTGCAATCGCGAGGTCAACGGTGCTAGCCTTCGCCCGCTATGCTTCGCTCAAGACTGTTCGGCGCCGCCCTCGCACTGGGTTTGGCTGCGATGACCGCAGAAGCTGACGAGCCGGCCGTGAAAGATCCCGAGCCGGTAGAGAGCGAGGCCCTCATCGAAGAGACCAGCGTCGGCGAGGCAATCACCGAGACCGCGGCGCCGGGTTGGCATTACCCCAAAGCCTATGCGTCACGCCCGCTCACGATGAACAAGTACATGATTCGCGGCACCATGCTCGTCGACGTCAAGCGGGCGGTTTTCGACAACACCTCGGGCAAAGCAACGGGCGCGCCGCTCGTATCGCTCGACTTCGGCGCCGCATTCTCGATCTTCGACAACTTGGAAGTCGGCATCAGCAACTACCGCCTCGGCTCCACCCCAGACATCACCGCCCAGGGCATCTTCCCCATCATCGTTGCGCCCCGGGGCAGCTTCGGCGACATGCCGCTCTACGTCCGCTACAGCTTCTTGCGAAAAGACTACTTCGAGATGGCCGCCGACTTCGTGCTCTTGGTGCCATCCTGGACGAATCTCGCCGTCACCCTTGGACTCCCGATGCGCTTACGCGTCCGAGATGTCTTCACCGTCGACACCGGCACCGAGCTCGTGATTCTGAGCAACGGCGCCGGCCTCAATGTCGAAGTGCCGCTCAAAGCCACGTACAACATCACCCCCGCGGGTTTCATCTTCGGAGACAGCGGCTTCTCGTTTCAGAACCTCGCACGAAACCTCACCGGAGGCAGCTACCGCGACTCGAGCCTCGCGTTTCCCGTCGCTCGCAACCAAGTCTTCGTGCCGCTGGGCATCGGAGGCGGTTACACCCGCGTCATCAAGGACATCGTCATGATCGACGTGTTTGCGCGATTCGGCTGGAACCCGTTCGTCTACGTGAATCCGCCGAGCGGAACCAACACCGTCCCGGTCGCAGACAGCTGGGTCCTCACCGTGGGCGCGATCATTCACACCAGCCCAGTGATTCACGATGGCGATTTGTAGGGCCTCAGGCTTCGGCGCCCGGAGCCGGCAGCACCCCGTCGACCTCGAACAGTTCACGCGCGAAGCTCGTCCGCGACCGCATCACCGCCGGCCCTGGCTTGAGCTCGACCCGGGCGCGGGTCGCGGTGCAAATCCACTGCTCGGCGTTCACCGGCTTCTTGCTGCTGAACACCGGCTCGATCAGCCCGAGATTCGCCCCAGCCATCCGGGTCACGAGCCGAAGTGAAACGAAACGCAGCCAGCCCCGCGTCGCGCATCGCCGTTCCAAGCGCTTGCGAATCGCGGTAGCTAGTCGCTGAAGACATCTGTTCGACAAACCCATCAAAGGGCGCCCGCGTTAGGTCGGCTCCTTTCTTCGTCGAGATGCGAACCTGAAAGACCGTCAGCGGCCGAGTCAGCGGCTCGATGTCCGCGTCGGTGCCTTCCAAGAACAACAAGACGTAGTACGCCTTCTCTGCGAACACGGTCGCCTGCGCTTCGGCGCAATAGAAGATGCCGCGCTCACGCCGCGTGCCGAAGCGCGAGCCATAACGAAGCGGCGGATGACGAAACGGTGTCGCCAGAAGATAGTGCAGCCCGATGAAACGACGGCCCAAGGGCCAGGGAGGCTTCGCCGTGTCGATCAGCGCCTCGAGAACCTGCTGCTCATCGTCGGAGTCGACCAGCTTGCGCGTCGAGGTCACATGCTGAGATTCGACTGCGCGCCAAGCAGGACCGGCGATCCGTTGAGGCTCAAATCGTTCCGCGCATTGCGTCCAGATATCCAGCGACATCGACCAAGCCCTCGATCTTCTTCATGCGGTGAAGCGGAATGCCGCCAAGGTGACGGTTCTCGGCGTGCAGCCAGGCCTTCGCATGCGCTTCGTTGCCCCCCACCAGAGCATCGAGACTTCGGAACACGCGCAGAAACAACAGACCGAGCTCCCCTTCCTTGCTATCGAGCGGAATCGGACCGCGCTTCTGATTGCGAACGCGCGACAAGGTCGACTCGCTCGCGCCGATGATTTCGGCCAGCTCAGAAGACGACAGCCCAAGCGCCTCGGCGGCTCGAAGCAAGGCCTTGCTCACCACGCTGGCCTGGTCAGGGAGGGTGGAAACAGCAACAGACATTCCGGCTCCTTTCAAGAGCAAGAATAACCTCCATTTCTTGCTAATGCAAGAGCGGAGGTGGATTGGGCAGCGAGAAATCGAGTGATTTCAGGCAGGTGCCGACCGAAACAGGCCCTCCCCTGCGCTGCCCGTTCTTGAGAACCAACGCGGCCGTCATCGAGTCGAGGGGCTGCTCCGCCCAGGCGAGAAGCGACGGACCGCTCTCGGCCGCGAGCACGAAGACATCATCTTCATAGAGGACAGCGGTCTGCGCCCGCCCCTCCTGGTCTGCGTTGACCGCGTCGCGCACTACGCTCGCAGCTTCATCAAAGCGCACCCTCCACACCGCAGCGACCTCCGAACCGTTGTCGTAGACCGCAAACTCGTCGCCGCGCCAGCTCAGCGCAGTCGCCCATGCCTCGCTTTCGGACAGCCCGCTGCGTCGCAGAAAGGCGTACACATACCAGGCTCCAAATCGGTTCTCGACCTCTTGTGTGTGCCCTTGGGGCGGAGCTGGATGCGCAACCTCCGGAAAGCCCAAGGCGGGCCGCGCGCCGAGCGGGCCGGTCATCACCTCGAACGCTGAGCGGGGCGGCGACTCAAACGCATCCGCGCGACCGTCCAATCCGTACAAAAGCGCAAGCTCGGTCATGAAAGCGTAGCCATAGGAGTACGGAAAGAAGGAAGCCGTATCGACCAGGGCCACCTCAGGGTCGTCCACCCGTTTTCCCAAACGCTCCTTGCTATCGTCGAGGATGGCGTCCCAATCAATTTCGCTCGGGAGATACCCAAGCTTCTCGTAAACCCAAGCGGCCTCGGTGTGGTTCGCGTCACCCTCGATCACGCTGCGGGCCCCGAGGACGGCGTCCTCGGTATCGACCGCAGCCCAGATGCCGTCGAAGCCAAACTGGCGTTCTTGAATGGCATGGACAAACTCGTGCGCCAGCAGCGCCTGCGCGTCCACTTCGCCGTAGGCTCGATCGACCACGGTGATCATGTCATCGCTGCCGCTGTAGTACGCGGCGATTTGATTGATCCGGAACTCGAGCTGCGTCGCGGTGAGGCTCTCGGATGCTTCGGGAATGAAGCCCATCAGGCGAAGGCCGCGGGTGTACGGATCTTCGCCGGTGAGCTCGTCGAGCGCGACGCTTCGCCGCATCTCCTCGGCGTGTTGTTCAACCGAGATCGTCCGAATTCGCGGCAAGCCCAAACCCGCAGCGCCGAGCTTCGCAGCAACGGAATTGTAGATCGTTCGCTGGCAGTCGCCGTTGGTGATGTCGCAATAGAGCTCGTACGGAAGGTCGGTCCGACTGGGAGGGGGGACGGTGTCATCGCCACAAGCGGCCAGCCCGATCGCCGCGGCCAAGCCAGCGGCAAGGGCGGCGCCCCTCATGGGCGAACCAAAAATAAGAGAAAGCAATTCATCTCATCACTATGGGGCGAAAGATCGCGGGCGCCAAGTTCTAGAATCCGGGAGGTCTGTATGAATTAAGGTGAATACGCCCCGAGGGAGCTAGGCGCGCGTGGCGTGAATCGATATGCTGAACCGATGCGCTGTACAGTTGGCTTAGTTGAAGACGATGATGTGATTCGCGAGAACTACGCGGACTTCCTCCAAGCGCGCGGCTTTGGTGTTCGGGCCTTTGCCGATCGACTGACTGCGCTGGATTCGTTTCGGGTCGATACGCCGGACGTGGCGGTCCTCGATGTAGCCCTCGGCGAGGAGCGTGACGGCGGGCTTCTGCTCTGCTCGGAGATTCGGCGCTTCTCTCAGACGCTTCCGGTGATTTTTCTCACCTGCCACGACAACGAAGTGGATCGCATTTCGGGCTTGCGGGTGGGTGGCGACGACTATCTGTCCAAGGAGAGCAGCTTCGAGTTTTTGGCGGTGCGCATCGAGACTTTGCTCGAGCGTCGGCGGGCGGTTCTAGAGAGCGACCCTGACGGCGGCCCTACCTCGAACGTCGTCGTCGGAGACCTCTCGATCGACTTGCGACGCGCCGAGGTGAAGTGGAAAGGCGAGCCGGTTCGGCTCTCGCTGACCCAGTACTGGATGGTGTTGGCGCTAGCGTCGGCGCAACCTCAGCCGAAGAGCGCGCCGGAGCTGATGCGGGCCGCTAACATCAGCGTCGCGTCGAACACCGTGGCGGTGCACATTCGTTCGGTTCGGGGGCGCTTCACGGCAGTAGACCCCGAGTTCGACGCCATTCGGACCGAGCGGGGACATGGATATCGCTGGGTGCTGTGAGGCGGGTCACACCCTGCTTCCCTCAAAAGGCGGTACGCTCGGCGTCGAAAAAAAGTCACGCAACCTCCGGCCCGAAGCGTCGATAACCAGTTCATCGACATGTCACCATTCCTGCAAGCACATCCGAGCTGCGCCCAGCGCTCGTTCCCTCTGCGCTTTGTCCAAGCGCTGGCCCTGGCAGCCCTTCTCCAGGTCCTTGGCTGCGGCGACATCAACTGCCCAGAACCTCTGAGCAACGTCGACGGCGTGTGCCTGAAGCTCGACGCCTCCGGCCCAGTCGAGCTGTGCGACGGCATCGACAACGACGGCGATGACGCGACCGATGAAGATTGGCCCGAGCTCGGCGAGCCCTGCGGTGAGGGTGCCGGCATCGGCGAGTGCGTCGAAGGCCAATGGCTGTGCGCCAGCGATCGCACGGGCGTCGTGTGTAAAGGCGCCGTCGGCCCGGTCGCGGAGGTTTGCGACGGCAAGGACAACGACTGCGACGGCACACCGGACAACGGCTCCGTCGAATTGTGCGACGGAATCGACAACGACTGTGATGGCCTCGCAGACGAGGGTCTCTTGTCGACCAAGAGCGAGCTCTTTGCCGATCACGCGACGGTCACAGCCGTCGACGGCGGCTTCGTGGTCACACGCGTGGTGGGCGACGGAATTCGAGTCGACAGCTACGACACGAAGGGCAACGCCACCGGCAATCTAGACGTGGTCGACAGCCCAACAGAGCACATCTTGTTCATGAGCTCAGATGGCGATGGCGGTCGCGTCCTCGTGGCACTCGGCCAGTACTCGTTCCACGTCCTCGACATCCGCGTCGACGCGGAAATGGTCCCGACCGTCGTGGCTACGCAGGAGCTTCATCAGGACTGGCGCCAAGGCATCGACCTGGGCGTCAACTATCCACCGGTTCATCCGCGCGTGGTGGCGTCCCCGGCCCGCTTCGTCGGGTATCGCGACATCATTACTTTCGCGCTGAACCCTTTCGCCACAGCCGACCTCGCTGGCTTGGCGCAAGAGCCGACGGTCGCGACAGAGCTTCCGATCTTGACCGAGTTCGACGCGGCGGGTCCGTTCACGGTTTGGAAGCAAGGGGACACGCTGCGCGCCGGTTGGCTCATCGACAACGGTGACGTCGAGCTCGACATCGATGTGGCGCGCGGCGACACGCCCGCAATAGCGATCCGAGATGGCGGCCCCGCTCTGCTGTACCGTCAGGACCAGTCCCTTCGTCTCAGTGAGTTCAGCGGGGCGACCTTCCAATGCCGCCAAGGAGGTTTCTGCAACGGCGCCGTCGAATCCGACGAGCTGGGAGCGCCCGAGGGCCCAACCGGGCTCGCCTACGACGAAGGCCGGGACGGCTGGTTCGTCGTGTCGGGTTTGCAGCTCGCGATGGTCGGCAGGGGCGAGGCTGGCCCGGTCGTCGCGCAGGTTCAGGCGCTCGGCCCAGTTCGCGACGCCCCGAACCGGGTCGACGTCGCGGTGAGCGGCGGCACGGCCGCGGTCGTGCATGCGGAGAAAGCTGGGCAATCCGCCCTCACCTTCCTGGGGTGTTTCTAGGCAGCGGGATGCGCTGGGTCGTTTGCGTCTTTGCTGCAGTGCTCACTGCGTTCACCGCTGGCTCGGCGCGCGCCCAGGCGGTCGGCGTCAACGGCTCCTCCGAAGAGCTTCGCTGGCTGCTCGTGCCGGTGCTCGGCGGGGGCGCGGACGACGCGCGCGAGGGCATCCAAGTCGAGCGGCTTCACACCGCCGCAGAGGCCCTGCGCCAAGAGCTCGCGGTGCGCGGTCAGCAGGTGTGGCGCGCAGACCGAGCGTCCGAGCGCTTCGAGGTCGTTGGCTCGACGCCCGCCCCGACAATCAGCCAGAGCGACATCGACCTCTGGGTCGAGCGTTCGCGGGCTGCCGTGCGGTATTTGGCGCGGGCGGATTACAAAGCGGCGCGGCGAGAGCTGAAGGCCGCGCAGCGCTTGGCCGACCGGGCCGCAGCCGAGCTCAACCGGGAGGCCGCCCGGGCACAGCAGGTGCTCGACACCTGCCTCTTCATGGTGCGCGCCTACGTCGAAACGAAGAACAGCGCCGAGGCGCGAAAGCAAGCCCGCGAGTGCCGGCGCCTGGTGCCGCGCGTGGAGCCGAGTGCCTTCCGTCACACACCCGAGGTTCGCCAGCTCTTGGCCCAGGTAGACGAGGAGATGGCCTCGGAGGCACCGGGCAAGCTCGAGGTTCGGAGCACACCTTCCGATTGCCTGGTGCGCATCAACGGGGTCGAGTTCGGGCGCACGCCCTTGACCGACATCGAGCTGCCGGTCGGCACCTACCGCATCCAGGTCGAATGCGAAGCGAGCGAACGCGGGCGCATTCACCGCATCGGCGTTTCGAGCGGCTCGAACGTGCTCGAGTTCGACGCAGCGCTCGAGCATGCAATCCATACGCGCCCGGTGCTTCACCTCCAATACGATTCGCCCGAGGCTTGGGCGAAGCGGATGGAACAGGCGCGCGAAGTCGGGAGCATCCTCGGCGGCGCAAACGTTCTCGTGCTGAGCGGCCTCGGCCCAAAGCTGGTGCGCGTCGACCTGAGCGCAGCTGAATACGAGCCCGCATCGGCCTGGCTCTCGGTGCGCGATGGCGCGCCGGAGGCCGAAGACCTGCGGCGCGTGATCGACGCCTTGTTCGAAGGGCGGTCGGTGGACTTCACCGGGCCGCACCCAATGGCGCGTGCGAGCTGGCGCGCGGAGCTCGATCCGAAGCCCGATGTCGGCGCCACCGCTGCGGCCGTGGTCGCCGCGAAGCCAAAGAGCAAGAGCGGCGTGCCTCGTCCGCGCAATCAGCGCGCAGCGGGCTGGTCGCTGTTCGGCCTCGGCGTGGCAGCCATCGGCACGAGCGTGGGCCTGCACCTGTGGCGCGGCGAGCTCGGCGACCGCTTCATCGAATCACCGGCGAACCTGAGCGCAGCCCAGCAATGGAACAACGCGCGCATCGGCGTCTGGACGACCGCTGCCTTCGGGGGCGCAGCCGCCAGCGCCGCGATGCCTCTATTCCTGCCCGACTACGAGCGCACCCCCTGGTGGGGCTGGACACTGGGCGCGGTCGGTCTCGGCCTCACCGGCTACGCGATCTACGCAGGCGTCACGATGACGACTTGCCCAGACCCATACATCGCCAACCAGTCGGCGGTTCGTTCCTGCGTGGCGCGCGGCCAAGAGGCCGGCCGCCTGTCCTTGGCCCTCGCCGGAGCCGCCCCGCTCCTCTCGATCCCCCTCGTGTACTTGTTCCGACCGCTAAGGGTAGAGCCCTCAGTCGCGGTGACGAAAGAAGGCGCGCTGGTAAAGGTCCGGAAGGTGTTCTGATGGGCGCCGGGGGGCTTGGGTTGTGGCTGCTTGCGGCCGCAGTGCTGGCCACAGCGCCGGCGGCCGCGCAGGAGCGGGGGTCAGTCGCCAGTGTCGGCGCCAGTGCCAGCGCCAGTGCCAGCGCCAGTGCCAGCGCCAGCGTCAGCGCGGCATCGCCAGATCGCAGCGCCTCCCCGTCCTCCTAGCCCCCGTCCAAGGCACCCAGTCCCTTCGCGCCCAGCAAGCCCCCCGCGTCACAGCCGCCGTGCGGCGCGCCCTCGAAGCGCATGGATATCAGGTCTCCGCTTCCAAGGAGCTCCTCGGGCAAACCGTCGTCGCTTGTCAGACACCCGAGTGCGTCGAGCAGGCGCTCGATGCGGCAGGGGCTGGGTTCGCCATCGTGCCGGCGATTTGGTCGCGGGAAAGCGGCGGCGAGGAGGTCACGCTGACCCTCGTCCGGCGCTCAGGGCGCAGTCTGAACGCCAGCGCAATGGTCCGGGATGATTTGCCTGGGACGACCGGCGGGCTGGTGGAGGAGTTGTTGAGGAGGGCGGGGTTAGGGGCGGTCACTAGCGCTGGCACTCGTACTGACACACCCGCGGAAGCGCGAGCCCGAAGGGCGAAGCCCGGCGCAACGCGCCGGCCAAGCGCGAGCGAAGCGAAGGGCGCGGCAGGGAGGACTACGGGTGGGGGTGGGCGGGCGGTGCAACCAAACACTGGCACGGCCCCCCAAGACAGCAGGCGGCAGCGCGAGCCCGAAGGGCGAAGCCCGGCGCAACGCGCCGGCAAGGCGAAGCGCAGCGACCGCCGCGGCAGGGAGGATTACGGGCGGGGGTGGGCGGGCGGTGTAACAAACACTGGCACGGGCACGGCCGCCCAAGACAGCAGGCGGCAGCGCGAGCCCGAAGGGCGAAGCCCGGCGCAACGCGCCGGCAAGGCGAAGCGCAGCGACCGCCGCGCCAGGGAGGATTACGGGCGGGGGTGGGCGGGCGGTGTAACAAACACTGGCGCTGACGCTGGCACTGGCACTGGCACTCGGGGCCGGCCTCGTGCTTGGATGGCTGGGCCTATCGTTCTGATCGGCGGCGGGGTGGCCGCCTTTGTCGCGATTGGGGTCAGTGCCGGGGTCAAGAGCGACAATCAACAGCTCAATACGGCGGCGGTGGCGGCCTGGGCGACGATTGGGGCGGCAGCGATTGCGGGTGGCGCTGCCTGGTGGGTCGTCGGTGAGAGGCGGCGCCGGCCAGAGCGTGAATCGGCGGGCGCCCTAGCCCCAGAAATCGCTTTGCGGCCCACTAAGATTGACTTGAGGCTCAGGTTTTGAAAGAGGAGAGAGACATGCTGCGATTTGCTTTCTTTCTTCTGTTTCTGATCTCGGCCGCGGGCTGCCTCGTCGAAGACAAGCCCGTCACCCAACCCGACGACGGCGGCGTCGACTCGGGCATCCTCTGCGGCACCGTCATCTGCCCCGAAGACCGCCCCCTGTGCAGCACCGACCTCATCTGCGTACAGTGCACCGCCGAGGACGACGACTACTGCGCGGAGCGAGGCCTCATCTGCGACCTGGGCTCCTCTACTTGCGTTGGATGCGTCGGCGACAGCGACTGCACCGACCCAGCTGCGGCGCGCTGCGACGAAAACGTCTGCGCGCAGTGCAACGACAACGCGCAATGTGACGGAGTCGACGGCCTCGACGCCGAGAACAACGCCTGCGACGACGAAGGCGTCTGCGTGGGCTGCACTCCGGAAACCGAAGGCACCACCTGCCCCGGTGCATTGGCGTGCCACCCCGTCACGCAGGAATGCACCAGCATCCAAGTAGGCAGCCTCGACGTCTGCGAAGAGTGCGTCTCCGACAGCCAGTGCGGCGACGAAGGCAGCGCGTCAGACGCGCACCGCTGTGTGCCGATGTTCTACGGACCGGAAGATGTTCGTTTCCCGAATGAACAGGCGGGGTTCTGTTTGAAGAGAACGCCGACGGCGGATGTGAGCAGCCCTACTCGGTCACCCATCGCAGACCGGGAGAGCCTCTCCGGCGAGCCTGCCCTTGACGAGCTATTGTGGAGTCAACGAGAACAGCTCGCGACCTGTCCCGCCGTTCAGCGCCCTGCCAGAAGGTCATCGCAGTGCCCGGCGGCGACGCGCTGAGTGCCCCGACGAGCGGGCTCTGCGAGCATGTCGGTGAGCCTTCCAGATCGCTGCACATACCTGTGTGCGAACGTCGTCGAGTGCCTGGAAAACGATCCCGAAGGCACCGACCCGGCTCCACCTGCGGCTCATCCGGCTCGGGCGGCGACGACTACTGCGGCGGCTGATCCTCGGGCGCCTTCGCACGTTCGCCGCGCGCAAAATGCCCTTCCTCGCTCTGCGTTCCCCGCCCTTCCCCGCGGGCCTTCGGCAAGCTCACCGCGAAGCGCGCGCCGCTCCCCTGTGGCAGCTCCTCTGCACGAATCTGCCCCCCGTGGTTGAGAGCGATCCGCTGGGCCACGAACAGGCCGAGCCCGAGATTCTCAGCGCTCTTCTGCGATGAAACAAAGGCTTCGAAGATCCGAGCCCGGTCCTCCGGCAGGGCATCCCCCTCGTTTTCAACCGAAAGCTCGACCCAGCCACGGTCGGCAAGTCCGAGGTTGACCCGAATCTCGGCGTCCTCGGCCGAATGCTCCACGGCGTTGCTCAGCAGCTTGTCGAGCAACTGTGCAAGCCTCCCTTCGTTCCCGTCGATCGAAAGCCCGGGCCTCAGCTTCAAGGTGAAATGCCGGGACGGGTGAAGGTCCTGAAACGCCGTCACCCGGTCCATGACCACCCCGCTCAGGTCCACCCGCTCCAGCTCCTCGACGGTCAACGCGGCCTCCAGGCTCGTCGCCTCCGTCGCGGACGACACCAGCCCCCGCATCCGCCCCAAGCTCCGCTGCGCCCGCTCCAAGTACGTCTGACTCCCAAACGCAGAGCCATCACTCGCCGCCAACTCGATCGATGTCGAAACGGCCACAATCTGGTTGCTCAGCTCATGCCGAAGAAAGCGAGCCAGGTTCTCCAGCCAAGTGAGCCGCTCGGCGCGCATCGTCGTCACTTGCTGCAACAACGAATCGCTCTGCTCTTTTTCGAGCTGGGCGTGCGCAAGCGCGCCGGCAAGTTGCTCGGAGGTTTTGGCAATCGTCACTCGTGCGTTGAAAGCACGCCGTCGTTCACGAAACCCCAGCGCCACACCAGCCGTCGCGATCAACACGGCCAACCAGAGCATGAAGTTGTTTGTCATCCAGATCGATAGAGGCCCCGTGACGCCCGTTGCGGTCATGACGGCGCCGTAGACGAACGCAATAGAAGCAAACGACAAGCCGGCGGAGATGGGTCGAGTCGGGACCACCAGTGGATAGGCGAGAAAAGTCAGCAAGAGCGCTTCGTGATACCGGCTGGCGCCACCTCCCGCGAGTTGCGTAACGACGACGACGCCCAGACCGATCGCGAAACAGGGCAGGAGTGCGAGCACGCGGAAGTGGCGTGCCGCTAGCGCGGTGAAGGAGAACGCGAGCACCCCGAGATGCACCAGGATGATGACGGTCCGCGCGATGAACAGCGATCGCACATTGGGCGCAACGAACGGATCTAGGAAGTAGTAGGATCCAAAGGCAGAGATCCCGAGCGCACAGGCGACCCGAACGGGAACGAAAGTCCGCCGACGCTCTTCGTCCCAGAAAGCTTCCTCGGTCGCGGCGACCACAGGTTCGGGGGAACCCTGCATCCGTCGAGCATACGTGAGCCCCCCGGGCTGGGGAACCATCTTCCGCTCGTCTTGAGATTCCACAGGCGCAGGCGCGATCAGGAACAATCGTGTCGTCAGACTACCGAAACACCGGCAATCGAACCTCGAAGCACGCCCCCGATGCGTATTCGCGATCGCGCGCCTCGATCGTACCGCCATGCGAGTCTGCGATGGCCCTGGCGACGAAAAGGCCGAGGCCGGTGTTCTGCTCACCAGCGCCTTGCTTCGTGGCAGTCACAAACGCGTCAAACAGCCCTTCCCTCTGGACTGGTAGTGCGTCGCCCTCGTTCTCGACGACGATCGAGACCTGGTTCTGTTCGCGCGTCAGCGAGACTCGAATCTCGCCCTCGTTAGAGCCGTGGTCGACGGCATTTTCGAGCAGCTTGTCCAAGAGCTGCGCAAGTCGATCCTCGTTGCCGTCGACGAGAACCCCCGATTCGATGGCCGCATGAAATCGCCGTCCGGTGTTCGCTTCTCGGGACAGCGTCACTCGCTCGGCGACCAGCTCGCTCAGCTCTACCGGCACGGTCTCTTCTGTTACCAGTGCCGCTTCCAGGCTCGTGGCCTCGGTGGCGGAATCGACCAGACGCCGCATGCGGCCGAGGCTCCGCTGCGCGCGATCGACGTAGCGCTCCGCCGCGGTGTCGAGGCTCGTCTGGTTGGTGAGCTCGAGCGATGTGCTTACGGCGACGACTTGGTTCTTGAGCTCATGGCGAAGAAAACGTGCGAGGTTTTCGAGCCAGGTCAGCCGCTCGGCGCGCATATCGGATACCCGATGGAGTAGAGCTTCACTCCGTTGCTTCTCTTCTTCGAGACGAATGCGCTGGTCGAACTGCTGACGGGCGCCTTGGTACTTCACGGCCGTGAACACGGTGCAGAACGCGGCACAGGTCACGAGGTAGCCCTGGGCCGCGAAGGTGTCGTATCCGCCATCCGCCACGCGCGAGAGCGCTATCTGGCCAATGGCGACCAGCTGCAGGCTCATCGCCAGTCCCCACTTCCAGCTCCAAACGAGGATCCCAAGCGAGCCTAGCTGCGCGATGAGCAAGACGACCGTGTGGCTCAGCAGGTCCTCGGGGGTGTAAGGAATCATGGCCGCGGACTGGGCGCCCCAGCCGATGAACCAGGCCCAGAGCGCGAAGAACTTGGCGCTTGGCCGCTGTAGCTTTGATGCGGCAATCGCCCAGGCGACGGCCCATGCGATCGCCGCCACACGAAACCAGGTGAAACGCACCGCGTGCTCCGGGAAGTAGTCGAAGTCTCCGGGGACCCACGCAAGAAGGAGCACCGCGCAAACCATCGTTACCACACCCACCGCGCGCACGCTCAGCTTGGCCGACTCGGCGTTGAAGCGCTCCCAAACGGCGGGGCTCCACTGAAGACGCTCAGACTCGGATCCTTCGTGCTGTAAGCGAAGCATGGCGACGCGCCATCATACACAACTTCGACTAGTCGGCGGAGTCGGTTTTCGCCGTCTTTCGCGAAAGCGGGTCTTGTCTCCCACGCTCGAAGTGACTGCTTGGCTCGCGCTCATTTCATCTCAGCTCACCTCACTTGGAAAGCGGACTTCGAAGCGGGCTCCAAGAGCGCCGTCGATGTCACAAGCTCGAATGTCTCCGGAATGTGACTGGGCGACCGCCTTGGCGACATACAAGCCAAGACCGAGGTTCTGGCCCCCGTCGCCGTTCTTGCGTGCCGTCACAAACGCATCGAAGAGCGCTTCCTTGTTCGGTGGCAGCGGGTCTCCCTGGTTTTCGACGGACAGTAGAATCGAATCGCCATCACGCCTCAAGGTAACGTTGATATCGCTTCCCTGCGTCGCCGTGCTCCAGGGCGTTCTCGAGCAGCTTGTCGAGGAGCTGGGCGATCCGGTTGTCTTGACCTTTGATCTCCAGTCCCGGTTCAATATCGGCGCGAAAAGCTCGCCCCGGGTACGCCTGCCTAAAAAGGAGCACCTGCTCCCCGACGATCCCACTGAGATCCAACCTTTCGCTGGACTCGACGGCCAGAGCAGCTTCCAGGCTCGTCGCCTCGGTGGCGCTCTGCACCAGGCGATTCATCTGCGCGAGGCTACGCCGCGCGCGATTCAAATAGCGCTCGGGCGGCGCAGCCGGAGGTGTTTGTTCCACCAGGTCTAGCGAAGTGCCCATCGCAACCATCTGGTTCTTGAGCTCGTGCCGAAGGAAACGCGCCAAGCTCTCGAGCCAAGTCAGCCGCTCTTGGCGCATGAAGGCAACGCGCTCCAGGAGCTCGCGGGTCTGCGCCTTCTCCTCCTCTAGCTGACAGCGCCGCTGAAAGTCCGCTTGCGCCATCCGTAGGCGCAGCTGCTGTGAGATGAGCACGATACCGATCGTGCCAATCAGGAAGCACTGGTAGCCGATCCAACTGGTGACGTTTTCAATCGAACCGTAGCCCAGCAACAAGGGCATCCAATAGGCTCCGTAAACCGCGGCGGTGAAGAACAAGGCAAACCCCAAGTGCCAGAGCGTGACGGCACCCACGCCGACGAACATCAGAATCAGCCCGTGAATGTACGGGGACTGATAGCCTGCATGCAGGAATGACACGACGACGACGAAAGCAGCAGATGCGACGTAGATGAACCAAATGATTCCATCCACGTGTCGCAGCAGCCTGTCGGAAGGCGTCGTCAGCAAGGAGTAGAGCGCCAACGTCGGGCCCGAGCCACAACACGCGAATCAACTGAACCCACCAGAACTGCTCACCCAGCGCCAGCCACTCGAACAGTAAGAACGGCACCTGCACTGCGGCCGTGATGATGAACCCCAAGACGAAGCGCCTTGGCATTCACCATCCGCCGATAGTCCTCGAAGTCCCCGGTGTACGAGTCGAGCTGCGGGTCGAGAAGGAACGACATCAGGCGACCCGCCGGAGTAGGGCGATCACACTGGACTGCGTCGGAGTGCGGGCAGGGCATCACGACCCGCGATGATAGTCATTTTCAGCCGCGCGTCTTCATCGAACTGCCTGAATTCGAGTGGGCTGTCGGGGGCATCTTCACTGCAACCTGACACCTCGGAAACAACGAGGTGGCATCACCCTATTCGGCGGCGTCAGTAGCGAGTTCGTCGCCGAGTAGGACGGGCACTTCGACCACGAACAGTGCCCCGCCCCCTGGTCGTGTGTCGTACCGTATCTCTCCACCGCAATCTTGCGCGATTCTGCGCGATAGATGCAGTCCGAGCCCGGTGCCTTCCCCTTCGTCACGCGTGGTGAAAAACGGGTCGAATATGCGTGACACCAGGTCAGGCGGTACTCCCGGACCATCATCGGCGACCTCGACGCAAACCATGCGCCCTCGCTGCTCTGATTTCACCCAGACGTTCTGGCCACCCGCACGAATCGCATTGTCCAGCAGATTGAGCACCACCTGATTGAAGGCTCGAGCGGGGGCCCGAACGCTCTCGGTCGCGTCGATATCGCGGTGAATGGTGATGTCCTTCATCCTGTGTTCAAGGATGCGAAGTGTTGATTCGATTCCGTCCCGGACGTTCACGGCTTGCAGGTCGGTGCCGTCGGCAGGTCGGGCATGCGCATCGAGCGCGGATAGGACGTCATTCACGCGCTGGACACCATCGATGATGACGCCCAGCAACTTCTCGCTTGGCACCTTGGACGAACCGCCCGCTTCAAGCACCTTCGCAGCACTTAGAATTGCGTTGATGGGGTTCTTCACCTCGTGCGCTAGTCCTGCGGCTAGCGTGCCAGCGGAAGCAAGCCGCGCCTGGTCGGCAATCTGCAGACTCAACGCACGCATCTTGAGATGAGCGCGAATACGCGCGAGGAGCACCTTCGCGTGAAAGGGCTTCGCAACGAAGTCGTCGGCGCCCGCCTCGTAACCCTCGAGAGCCGTTTCACTCTCGCCACGCGCCGTGAGCAAGATGACGGGAATGTGCTGAAGCAGCGGGTTGCTCTTGACGGCGCGACATAGATCGAAGCCGCTGACGTTTGGCATCATGATATCCGTAAGGATCAAGTCGGGCCGCTGTTCCTCGAGAACCTTGAGCGCCTCGGCACCATCGACGACGGCTGTAACTTCGAAGTCCTGAGCAAGGACACCATACATGAAGCCGCGGAGATCCGATTCGTCCTCGACAATGAGGATGCGTGCCGTGCGGCCCCGGTCGAGCAGGACTCGCTCGCGCGACTGCCGTCGCTCGCGCGCCTTGGGCATGGCCATTTCGCTTGGTGCAGGCCTTGCACTCGCTCGGTCCTGAGCACGTCGAGCCGGATGCTCGCTCAGTTGCCCCTGTCGGCGTTCGATCAGCTCCGCTGGGAAGTGCTCCTTGCCGCAGCGGAGAAAGACTTGAAAAGTGGCGCCTTTGCCCCAGACGCTTTCAACCGTTAGTTCGCCACCGTGCGCCTCGCTAAGCTCCTTCGCGAGCGCAAGTCCGATACCGACACCGCCGTACTGTCGGCGCTCGGAACCTTCCACCTGGTGAAATCTCTGAAAAATGGCGTCGATTTGCTGCTCCGAAATTCCGGGTCCCGTGTCGGCTACAGTGATGGCCGCCCCGTCGGCGGAATATCTAACACGGACATCGATTCGGCCGCCCTCCGGTGTGAATTTCACGGCGTTACCAATCAGGTTCGTGAACACGATCTCAAGCCGGTGCGGGTCGCAATACATCTCCGGGGGCTGCCCATGAGTCTCGAAACTCAGGCCGATCTGCTTGGCATTGCAGGCTGGCTTCGCATTCTCAGTGACCCGACGCGCGATCGCGGCTACGTCCGATCGTCGGATACGAAGGCGAAGTCCGCCGGCGTCAAGTTTGGCCAAGTCTAGCAGGTCGTCGATCATGCGGAGCAGTCGGCCAGCGTTGCGACGCACGATCAATAGCGCCTCGCGCTCCGGGCTCGGTTCGAGGTTCGACAGCAATTCGTCAATCGGGGAGACGATGAGCGTCAGTGGCGTCCTGAGCTCATGGGAAATGTTCGCGAAGAACTCCGATTTTAGCTGGTCAAGTGAACGAAGCTCGCTGTTCACTTTCTCCACTTGGGCTTTCGCTTCGGCAAGAGCGTAGTGGGCGATGAACTCGCGCCTGCGCTGACGGTACGCCAGTGCGACTCCTACGGTCGCGACGGATGCAGAAAGCCACAATAGGAAGTTGTTGCCCAGCCAGATCCCACTTGGACCTGTAGTTCCGGTGGCCACCATGAGAATATCGTAGGACAGCGACACGAGCCCGAATGCCAGACCGGCGGATAGCGGGCGGGATGGAATCAGCAGGGGAAAACCGAAAAACGCGAGCAGAAGTGCTTCGTGGTAGCGACTGACGCCGCCGCCCGTGTAGTACGTTAGGGCAACAAGGCCGAATCCAACTACGTAGAAGGCTGATACAGAAAGCGAACGAAAGTAGCGCCGAGCATATGGAGTTGAACAGAAGGCGATGATCGCCATCAGCAGTCCGATTACGATTGCTCGAATGATCGCAAGCTCGCGAATGCTGTCAGATACGAAGCGGTCTACGACGAAGTATGCGACAAAACATACAATCGCGAGAAACGAAGCAACACGCGTCTGCGCGACGGTTCGACTGCTTTCATGTTCCCAGAAAGCGTTCTCTAGTTCGACGTTCCGGGCTTCTGGCATACGAGCACAATCGCTTGGGGCGGAGAACCATAACCATGGAGAGTGCGAACCATGGTGAACCCGGCGTTCAGAACGAGGTCCTTGAAGTCTTGCTCACTGAAGAATGTGAACAAGCCTTCTTCTTCGAGCCTGAACAGCTCGGCTCCTCTGTTCAACAGCCCGCGAAGCGCGACTGCCATTGCGCCACGATCCCTTGGTAACTCCGCTTCTGGAGTCTCCTCAAGCACGCGAAGGAACTCGCCGTACAGGATGGAATTGTCAGCGTCGGGTTTCATCGTAGAGATGACCAGTCTGCCGCCGGGGCGCAGCACTCGCATGCACTCCGATAGACATTCCTCTGGGTTCGTCAGATAGGACAGCACCAAGCTGCATAGAATTCCATCATAGCAATCGTTCTCGAACGGAAGCACGCCGGAATCGAGATTTCCGTGTAGCACCTGCAATCGAGGGTCGGACCCGAGTGTCGTCCGGAGCTGATGTAGGGCAGGTTCTGACACGTCCAGGCAGGTCAATTGCCGAGGTTCCGCTCCAAGCAGATAACCCGCAGCTATGCCGGTGCCGGATCCCAGTTCGAGGACACCTGCGCCGGCGGCGTCGAGCTCGTCGACCTGCACTCTGCAGAACTCGCGGTAGCTGGGCAGGTACCGCAAGAGATCGTAACCAAGCTCCCCACCAGCCATGTAGTCTTGCCAGTAGCCCTCGCGGTTGAGTTGGTGGTTCTTTCGCACTCGATCCCACTCCCGCTTCGCCAGCAGGCCGACCCACCCACGAGGTGGAATTTCCATGTCCGCTTGCTCAGCGCTTAGCTGGCGCCAAATCAGGCCCGCCACGAGCCGGAACTGAGCGAGAGCCTCATCACTCGAAGTTGGTACGTGCCCGGTGTCCACCTCAATTATCTGTCGGTCGCCGGGAGCGCTCACGCTCATGATCTCCCGTACTCTGGAGGGGTTCATCCAGGCATCATATTTGCCGCTGATCCAGGTGATGGGCACGTCGATTTTCGCCATGTCTCGACGTGCATCGTCAAGTGTAATGCTGTTGAGCCGCTCGCCGTCCCTACAGCACCAATCACCGTCGAGCATACAACCTCCCACGGTGACAATACCGTTAGGAATCCCGCGAACGTAGTTGCCCCAGACATCGAAGTTACCAGCGACGTTCATGAATGCGTTTTGAGCATCAGCGGCGCCCATATAGGCGATCCAACTGCTTACGCCCGAACTCTCAGGACGAGTGAGCGCAATGCGTACGGCTATGCTCGAAAAGGAAACGCTCACTAGTACGATATCTGTCGCATCCACGTACGGATTGTTTTTGGCCCACGCTATCGCGGCGAGAATGTCGGCCACACTGTCGCTAAGGCAGTAGTGCAGCGTGTGTTTCTCCTCGCTTTCACATCCCAGATCCTTGTCGGACTCACCGAGGTTATTCACACCATCGAAGCGCAGAACAGCCACATTTGCCTGTTGCTTCTCGAAGTTGTGCACAACTGTCGATGCAAGCGCGCTCATCGTCTCTTTGCGGCCAGCGTAGCCGGGAACGACGACAACCACCGGCGCGCGTTTACGATCCGATGAAGCCCATGAACGATTGAGAAGCCCAACGATGTTTCGACCAGCCTCCGTCCTAAACTGCACGACATGGGGAAACCCCTTGTCCGTAGACCCTGCTCCCGCCCGGGTTCGTCCCATGCGTTCGTAGTACAAATACGAAAGCCTATCGCCGACTCCTCTGAACCAACTTACTAGGCTGTCCTTGACGCGCGTTCTCTCGGGTGTTCTGACTGCCTCTTTGGCAATGACGAGATCCTTGTGGCGTTCCGCCTGAAGGGAAAACCCGATCCGGGCACGTCGACCTTCGCTATCACTGTCTACTGGGGTAACGTGAGTCACCACAGCTTCGTGAACGTCAGTCACATCATCATCGACCTGCAAAAACCCGTTCTTGAGTGATGTGCCGACGGCAGGTGTTGCCGCTTCGGAATCAAGCCGCGCCAACACGGAGAACCCATTCTCGCTTCTCTCCAAGACCGGGTACTCGAGTACCGCCTCGGCGACGTTCACGCGGAACGAGGCGTTGGAATGGCGCGCAACTTGCTCGCGCCCCGTCCCTCGGCGTTCGGAAAAGCTGAGGATCTGAGGCCGGTTGAGTTCGACCGTGGAGCGGTTCACGTCAAGCACGCTTGCGGGAAAGAAGTAGCTATCAAAACCCAAGGTCAGCAACACGACGACCTGGTCCCCGATCTTCAGCGACGTCAGTCGGTCCGAGCTAAGGGCGAGCTTCTCAGTCGTGAGCGTTTCTACGCAAAACGATTCCCGTTCGTTCCGCTCGCCGGGTATCACGACGACGCTCGACCGTTGCTGTTTGGCTGCCTCGAGGATCTCGAGAATCTTGCTGGCATCAGAGATTGCAGATTCTTCAGATGCGGCCTGGTGAAGTGACTGAGCTTCGTAGCGCTGGCTTACGATCGAGTTGAGATGCGCCACAAGGCGCAACAGGTGCCGCCCTTCCTTTGGGGAAAGCCCGACGAACCGCATGCCCACGCCAGTAGGCGTCGATCGGACAACTTCCACTCGGGCTTTCACCTCACCGAATCGGTGCGCGTGGAAGCGAAGTACCTGCGACTGGCCCGGGGTCACGTCTCGGTCTGCTTCCACGAAGCAACCGTCGACACTGATATTCTTGATATTTCCGAACTTGGAGCGCCGTGTCGCTTTGGTCGCTATGTCGCAGTTGATGCGGCGAGATTGACGTTGCTCAGTGAAGCGGGTCGCTGAAGTGAGAGAAGACGTCGACTGCACAAAGAACTCCTCGCAAACTGGGAAGGAATGGAACTCACGGGCCTCGCGGACGATAGCATCTGACAGGCTCTCGCTGATGGAAAAAGGACTTGCTCTCGGCTCGCCAAACTATCCCATTGGAGGTTCCGTGAAGGCAGAAAGTTGAATCTGGTCCCTGCGCGAGTCAGAACCCAGAACGTCGAGTGGCTAGGGTTGGACGACAGAGCCCGCAAAGCGGACCGGAGCGTCTTGGAGGTGGCTGCCAGATGCTGCTGGTGGATGAAGGATCGCGGGGCGGCTAGTCGAACGGCCGTCTCCCGACGCATTGCGTCGCCGGTCCCCAGCGACCCTCGCGGTTCGCGCCTTCCGCCCGCTCGTCGGTAACCGGCAGAATATTCGGAATCACACTGGCAGAGGCCATTCGATCGCTAGGGAAAGCAACGCTGATGACAATCAAGACGAGCAGCGGTGCGATACGAACGCTATTGAAAAGCTCTTTGTCGAATGGGTTCACGCAATCGTAACGGACGACCATGTCGCCCGACGTTCGCGTGCGCATACCAGAGCGCGTCCGACCGTGGTTGGTCAGCTGCTGGAAAACAAAAAGACGATGCTTGACCTTCGGCCGCCCATCTGCGTGAATCTAGCGTTTCGACACCGTGCGTACTTCATCCTTATCAAGATCGATCGCGACCCGCCTGACGCGCTTCAGTACCGAGCGTCCCCGGGCCGCGTTGCTTCTCGTCCTGGCCGTGGTGGCAGCCCTCGCCGTTCCGGCCTTCCAGGTGGGACTCGACAACGATTTTTCGAAGCTCTACTCCACGACGACTGAGGCAAACACTTTTCGGCTTCAATATCGTCAGGTATTTGGTGCCAATGACGGGCTCCTCGTCGCCGTGTTCACGCCACGCTCGCCCGAAGATCCTGCATTCTTCGAGCTTCTTTCGGCACTATCCGATGAGACGGCGAACGATCCCGACGTCGCACATGTGTTCAGCCTCACAAATACGGTCCTGTCCCTGAGCATCGATGATGGCGTGGCGTTCTCCCCCCTGTTCGGGCCCAACTCGCTGCTGCACGAACCGTATCAGAAGCGCCTCAGTCGAGCACTCGGGGCGCCGCTGTTGGAGCGCTTGGCGTCGAATGACGGAAAGCGCTTCGTGCTCGCTGCCGAGCTTGCAGAGGAGCTCAGCAGCTTCGAAGGAATCGAACAACCAGCCCAGCGATTCCATAGTCGAATCGATAACGCGCTGCAGTCGTCGGCTCTTGACGCAGAGGTCCTCTACGGGGGGATCCCGGAAACGCGCATCTATGGCACCAAGGCGCTGGAAGGCGACCTCTTCTATTTGGCGCCATTCATCGCGCTTGTTCTGGCGATTCTACTTTTCGGTTTCATTCGAAGTATCCCGGGAGTACTCGTGACGCTCGTCGCGACCGGACTCTCGGTCGTGGCCACAGCGGGGGTGATCGGTTTGTTCGGGGACGACCTGAACTTCCTGACCGTTCTCTATCCGATCTTTCTGGCGACGATTACCACCGCGCACTGCGTCCACCTGCTCCACCAGTACAAGCTCGAGCGTCTGAGCAGCGACTTTCCTCCACTGTTCGCTGCGCGCGAGGCCTCGATCCGTGTGACCTCCGCTTCATTTCTCACGAGTCTCACGACCGCCATCGGCTTCGGGTCGTTGATGGCCGCTCGCGCCACGGTCCTGCGCACGTTCGGCGCCTACTTGTCGCTTGCCGTCGTCATCTCGTTCCTCGTTGTCAGCCTCGTACTGCCTGCGGCGATCGTGATCCTAGGTGACCGCGTCGTGCAAATTCGTCAGCGGCCTGCACCGGGGTTCTGGAGCCGAATCGTTCAAGGGTTCGACACGCTCACGGTCAAATCCACAAGCCCTCGTGGCTCACGATGGGCAACCGTCGTCGGGGTGATCTTGCTGTTCGCTCTGTTCTGGTCGGCCCGCAACGTCGAGCTCGACTACATTCTGTCTGACCATGCACAGCCCGGAAGCGCGGTGCACGCGGGCAATCAGCTGATCGACCGAGAGCTTGGCGGCACGGTGCCGATCGAGGTTTCTTTCCTCGGTGCTCCAGGCGACTTCGTCGAACCGGAGAACCTGCAGCGAATGGAACGCTGCGCAACTTGGCTAAGCGAGCACTATGACGTGCCCCCACCGATCGGACTCTCTACGGTGCTCAAACACATCAGCGACAGCTTTGGTGCGCCCAATGAAGTGCCAAAGACCCGACAAGCGGTGGCGCAGCTGATACTTGTGGCCGAGTCGAGCCCTGACCGTGTCGTCCCACAACTGGTCACGAGTGACAGATCACACGCACGCCTGCGAACTGCAGCGCGCGACTTAGGGGCGAACTACATCGTATCGATGCAGAAGTCCTTCGATGAGTTTGCCAGCACGGTGTTCGCCGGGACGGGCATACGAGCGCGAATGACTGGAGACATGGTTGTCGGCTACGACGGGATGAACCGACTCAGCATGGAGCTCGTCCGAAGCGTATGTATAGCGTTGCTGCTCGTATTGGTCGTAATCGGCATCGCATTCCGGAGTTTCCGAGTCGCCCTTGCCAGCGTATTGCCAAACATTCTTCCGGTAGCCATGGGTCTCGCGCTACTGAGAGCAACCGACTCGGTCATCAACCCCATGCCTGGGATCGTCTTCTGTCTGGGTATCGGGCTGTCCGTCGACGACACGATTCATCTGATCGCAAGGCATCGGGAGGAGCTTGCAAGCGGAAAGTCCAATCGCGAGGCGACGATAGCGGCCGTGCGGCATACGCGAGGCGCACTCGTCACGACCACACTGGTGATTTCGGTGGGTCTGGCGCTACTGGCGCTGTCGACCTCGGACTTGAACCAAACCATGAGCTGGCTTGCCGGCGCAGTGATGATCACGGCTTTGGCGGCTGATCTCTTGGTCACTCCAGCGATTCTGTCGCTTCTTGGAGTGCCAAGCTCTGAGCGGGCACTCAGCTGCGGAGACACAGGTCGGCAGCTCCGGAGCATTCCACCTCCCCACTGGCAAGCGAGATCAGGGAGATACTCAAGCCAGCAGGGAGCGGAGCCAAGGTCCGGCCGGCTCGCGTGGCGGGCGACCCACGAAGCGGCTCTTTGAAAGACGACCCAACGCGGTAGTTGGACATAGGCTCAAGAAAGTGCGCCGAGCCGGGGGTCCAGCGCGCTTGGCGAAGTTCGAGTTCGGGCACAAGCTCCGAATCCGTGTGACCGCTCACAGAGAATGCGGAACGATGGGCGCTGTTTTCGCACCTGCACGCGCGTTCAACATCGCGCCCCTGGCTACGGACTAGCGCGGAACGCCAAGGGAAGGCTCTGGCCTCGTTTGAGCCAAAGTGTCGCCAATGGCTGTGGTGGTACGGCTAAGATATGAGCAGAGGCCCGGGGGAGGGGCTCGCTTCGTGATGGAGGTACCAGCCATGGAGCAAGCGGCATGACAGCGCACGTTTTATTCGTCGATGACGAGGAGCCCAATCTGATCGTCTTTGAGGCGGTCTGCGGCGACACGTTTCCCGTTCTGACCGCGTCGAGCGCGGCGCAGGGGCTCAAGCTCATGGAGCAGCACGAGATTGGGGTCGTGCTCACCGACCAACGGATGCCGGGGATGACGGGCATCGAGCTTCTCGAGAAGGTCGAAGTCGAGTACCCCGATGCGATTCGTCTTTTGATCACGGCCTACTCCGACTTGCAGGCCGCCGAGGATGCGATCAACCGCGGGCACGTGCGGCGCTACATGCGCAAGCCCTGGGAGCCCGAGACGCTGCGCGCCGAGCTCCGCGATGCGATCGACCTCTACTCACTCAACACGCGAGTGCGCGAGCTCGAACAGCGCTTGCTCGAATCGGAGCGCGCCTATTCGTTCAGCGTGGTGGCCAGTGGGCTTGCCGATGAGCTTCGCAATCCGCTTGGCTGGATTCGCAACAACCTGACGGTCATCGAGACCTCGGTGAAGGCGGTATCGGCGACGCTCGCGGAGCCGAGTCCGAACATGACGCGCGCGCGGGGTACTTTGGCGCAAGTCGACAGCGCGGTGAGCGATGCGCGCGATGGGGTGAAGCGCATCTTGGAGCTCACCGAGAAGATGGCCCAGGCGCCTGACGAAGCCGCAAGTCGAGGTCGTCGACCTGGCCGACGCGGTTCGGGTGGCGCTTCGCAAGGCAGAGAACAGCGGGCTTCGCGGCCGCGCATTGATCGAAGTGGCCACCGGCGTCGAGCCGAAGGTGATGGCGACACGCACGAACATCGTACACATCGCGCTCAACTTGCTGGCAAACGCGATTCAGCGCGCAGCGGCCCGCGAGGGTGGCCAGGGCGTCGTACGGATTTCGACCGCCATGCTTGGCGATGAAGCGGTGCTCGATGTCTCCGACAACGGGCCTCCATTGTCGCCCGATCAGATGGAAGCGGTCTTCAAGCCGTTTGGCGTGGGCGGGCGCTTGCACGGAGCCGGCGTCGGCTTGGCGATTTCGAAGCGCATCGCCGAGGAGCTCGGCGGCCGAATTCGCGTGAGTGCGACCGACGAGCAGGAGATGCTCTTCCGCTTGCTCCTCCCGAGCGTCACCAACGGAAAGCTGAGGCCGTGACCTCGGGGGCGAGGCCGGCTCTGAACGAGTTCGGGCTCATTTTCGACGAAGAGGCCTGGCCGCTCGCCTATGTCCGGTTTCCTTCGAAGCCGCTCGACGATGAGGGCTTCGAGTACTTCATCGCGCGGTATACGGCGATGGTTGAGCGGCAGATTCCTTTCGCGACCATCCTGGATTCGAGAGGACCGACGACCGCGATCTCGGCCCAGCAGCGAAAACGGCTCACCGAGTGGTTCGACGTGACCGGCAAGCTCGCCGGTGAGTATCATTTCGGGATCGCGGTGCTGATCAACAGCGCGCTGGTCCGCGGCGCACTCAAAGCCGTGACCTGGGTGAAGCCAATCCCGGTTCCAGTCAGGCCGTTCGGCTCGATTGCGGAGGCCGCTCCCTGGATTCGCGAGATCTTCGGCGAGAGAAAGCTCCCAATCACGCCTCGCATCGAGATGCTTCTCGCTGGGCGCAGCTAGAACGAGCCCGGGCACCATCGCTTGACTATTTGATGGCGTAGCCGGCCGCGCGGACGACTGCTTCGAGCTCGGCTGCGGGGATGCGGCCTTCCACCGTCGCTTGGCTGGGGTCGAGGGTCACCATGGCCGAGGTCACACCATCGGCGTCGCGAAGGGCGCGTTCGAGCTTGCGGACGCAGTTGTTGCAGGTGAGGCCTTCCACCTCGAGGGTGACGACGGCGGGCCCGGCAGGTGCGCTCCGGCGCAGCCACGCGCTTCGGAGCTCGTCGACGATGAAGTAGACGAAGAGCCCAGCGAGCATCAAGGCCGCCGCCCAGGCCCACCAGGGCTGGCCGTGCTCGTGGGTCATCTGGCCCAGCGCTGCGAAGGGGATGAACGCGTCGTAGACATAGGCGAGCCCGACGCTTCCGATGACGACGGTGGCGAGATAGACCGCGAGGACACGGCCGCCAAAGGCCCGCTTCACCGCGCCGATGGTGGCGATGTTGGTGGCTGGGCCGGCCATCAGGAAAACGAGGGCGGCGCCCGTGGGCATGCCCTGTGCGATCAGCGCCGCCGCAATCGGAACCGATGCAGTGGCGCAGACGTAGAGGGGCAACGCGATGGCGAGGGCCGCCAGGCCCGAAACCGCGGGGTGGATGTTGGACCAGCCGGCGATGGCGCCCGGCGGAATCCAGACGGTGATCGCAGCCGAGGCGACGACGCCGAAGACGATCCACTTCCAGATGGGCCGAATGACGTCGACCATGTGCTCGAAGAAGCCCGCTGTGGATTGCGGAGCCGTGGATTCTTCGAAACCCTCGACGCTTTCGGCTTCGGTGTGCAGCGATTCGGTCACCGAGCCGCCCACGAGCCCCATCACGAGCGCGCTCAGGCACTTGAAGAGGGTGAACGGCCAACCGAGAAACGAAGCGCTCACCAGCAGCGAGTCGACCCCGGTTTGCGGCGTGCTGATTAGAAAGCCCACCGCCGCGCCGTCGCTCGCGCCGTCCTTCTTGAGGCCGAGCGCGGCCGGAATCACGCCGCAGGAGCACAAGGGCAAGGGCACGCCCAGTGCAACGGCCTTCGCCACACCGCCATAGCCGCGGAACTGACGTCGAGCGAAATCACGCGGAAGCAACACGTGGAGCGCACCAGCGGCCGCCGCTCCCAAAAGAAGCCAGGGCGAAAGCTGAAGCCATACCTGCCAAACCGCGTCGAGCATGGGACGGATATGGGTCTACGTGGGCGGCGCCGCAATCCCTCGAAGAGAGCGACCTCAGTCTGTTTCCTCGGCGGAGAGCGTCCCCTTGGGGGGGATCAGGGCTCGGAGCTCCATCCCGCCAGGGCTGGGGTCGCCTCGGAGCCAGGCTACGCCGCCTTTCTTGAAGCGTAGCCAGCTACCGTTCGGGTTGCCGGTGGTGAGGAGCGACAGAGCGTCGCGCATCCAGGGCTCGTGTCCCACGCAGGCGACGTGCTCTCCTTCCAGCGATGCGAAGAAGTCCGGATCGGGCGGCCCCGCGAGACCGTCGGTCGCGATCAAAGGTCCGTCGTTGAGCGGGGCGAGGAGCTCGGCGGTCTGGACCGCGCGGAGCCAAGGGCTGTGGTAGACGCGATCGAACCGAAACCCGGAGCGCACGAGGCTTCGAACCACCAGCTTGAATCGGCTGTGGCCCTTGTCCGTGAGCGCCCGATCTGCATCGGGAAGCCCTGCTTTTCTCTCTTCGGCGATCGCGTGGCGTATTAGGAACAGGTCCATCGTTTGTCATTCCTCCTCGAAGCCGGTGAGTTTCAAGCCGGACTGTTTGATGAGTCGTTGCTCGCGCTCGAGATCAGCGCGCGCCAGCGGGTGGGCCGCAAGCCACTCTTCGTTGAAGGTGAGCTTGAGCTTGTTGCCGTTTGCGCTGAGATGCGGAAGCGAGACGACCTCCGGATCGCGGTTCCTGTTCAGGAGCACTGCGAGTCGGAGCAAGGCACAAAGACGCATGGCGGTGATGCGAAGCTCGAGGGGAAGCGTTTCGAAAAATGAATCGTCGAGCTTGCGGCGATGACCTCGAACGAGCGCGGCAACCAAGGCCTGTTCGTCGCGCGAGAAGCCCGGCAAGTCGGAGGACGCGACGAGATAGGCGCCATGCTTGTGATGACCGGTGTAGTTCACGGCCAGGCCGATCTCGTGAAGCTGCGCCGCCCAGGCGAGCGCGTGCGCGGCGTCGACCGATTGCAGGTGCCAATCTCCGGCGATTTGTCCGAGCAGTCCAAGCGCGGTAGCTTGGACGCGGTCCGCGTGGCCCTGGTCGATTGAATAACGCTTGCCGAGCATGGCGATGGTGCGGTCGCGCGGATCTTCGTCCTGGATGCGGCCGAGCATGTCGTAGAGTAGACCCTCGCGAAGCGCCGTCGGCGAAACCCACATCTCGTCGATGCCGAGGTGCTCGAACACGGTGCTGAGGATCGCGACCCCACCGGCCAGAACCTGGCGACGGTCCGGGTCGAGCGCCGCAAGCTCCAACTTGTCGAGCCGGCCCGCGGTGACCATCGCCTCCTCGAGCTTTCCGAGTCCTTCAGCGGTGATCGTGCCGTGGGCCCAGCCTGCTTCCTTGAGAATCGCCGCCACCGAGCGAATCGTCCCGGAGGCACCGTAGGCGCGCTCCCATCCCACCGTGCGAAGCGTGTTGTCGACGGGCTGAAGCTCGAGGCCTGCAGCCAGCTTGGCTTTGTTCATGCGCTTGCGGCTGACCTTGCCGTCGCTGAAGAACTGCCGGGTGAAGCCTACGCAGCCCATGTACATGCTGTGCACGGAGACCGGATCGAAGGCGTCGCCGATGATGAACTCGGTGCTCCCGCCGCCGATGTCGACCACCAGCCGCCGCGCCGGGGCGCCCGCAATACCATGCGACACGCCGAGGTAGATCAGGCGCGCTTCCTCGCGGCCGGGGATGATGTCGATCTGATGACCGAGAGCTTCGCTCGCCTCACGCAAGACCTTGCGGGAGTTTCGCGCCTTGCGAAGCGTGTTGGTCCCGACCGCCCTCACCTGCTCGGCGCCGAACTCCCGAAGCCTCTGCCCAAAAATGTTGAGGCACTTGAGCGCGCGATCCTGCGACTCTTCATCGAGCGAGCCGTCTTCTTGGAGGCCCGCAGCCAAGCGCACCGGCTCGCGGATGCGATCGACGATCTGAACGCCGCCATGATCAACCCGCGCAATCACCATGTGAAAGCTGTTCGACCCCAGGTCTACTGCAGCGAGTGACTCCATGCGTGTCCGGGCCGCACTTTAGCCTAGTTTGCGGAGGATGCTGCGGATTTTCGGAGCCATTCGCCGCTGGCATCATCGGCCGGAAAATAGGATTCAATGCGTAGTTCCTGGGCTGTCACGTCGAGCGGTGTGCCAAGCGTGGTGAGCGTGGCGGCCGCCTAGCGCTCGATGTAGCCGATCGCCTCGAGGTGGGCGGCTACGTCCTCGTCGAGCTCCACCGAGTCGGCGACGACCGCGTCTTGTTGGGCAAGCGCGCGCTGTTCGAGCAAGGCCTTGGTCGTCAAGCGAACCCGGTCGGGCGATGACTGCGCGAGATTGTCTTGCTCGCCAGGATCGAGGTCTACGCGATAGAGCTCCACGGGCTCGAGCCCACGCGGATTGTCGCGATTCGCAGTGATGAGCTTGTACTCGTCGGTGCCATCGAGCTCGCGAACCGACTCGAGGACGTTGCCCTCGTGGCTTTCTTCCGCGTAGACGACAGAGGTGCCGGTGAAGAGGTCGCCGCCTTGGACGCCCTCTGGAATCGGCGCCTCCAAGAGCTTGAGAACCGTGGGCATCAAATCGATGCTTTGCACCCAGTGACGAACCACGGTTCCGCCTCGACGACTCTGCGGAAGCTTCACCAGCAGCGGCACGCGAACCTGCTCGTCGTAGAGCGTAGTGCCGTGCCAGAAGCCTCCGTGCTCGTTGAACTCCTCGCCGTGGTCGCTCGTCACGATGATCGTGAGCTCATCGTAGAGCCCGCGCTCTTGAAGCCCATCTAGGAGCTTGCCGAGCTCGCGGTCCCAGTAGCTGATCTCGCCGTCATAGAGCGCCGACAGCGCCGGGGCCTCCGAAGGGTCCGGATGTTGGTGAGCGGCGCGCGCGTAGCCGCTGCCATCGTAGGGATGGGCGAAGTACGGGTCGTGCGGGTCCATGTAGCCAACGAACAACAACCATGGCGCCTCCGACTGCCGGTCGATCCAGGAAGTCAGTGCCGCGTTGACGGTTTCGGCGTCTTGGTAAGCGGTGCCAGGCGATACCTCTCCCTGCATCGCCCGCATCTTCTCGACGCGCTGACGAATGAACTGCATCAGCAAGAGCTTTGCGCTGGCGTCGTCGGCGCCCAGAACGAACTCCGGCTCGAGGAAGACGTACTCGTCGAAGCCCTGATGGAAGTTGAAGTACGGGGCCACGTTGAAATTGGTCACGTAGCCGGCGGTCGTGTAGCCCGCCGGCTTCAAGGCCTCCGGCAAGGTGGTGACGGCATCGGGGAACGCGTCGCTCTTGGACATGACCCCGTGACTCGACGGCAGGCGTCCACTCAAAATCGAGGCGAAGCTCGGACGTGTCCAACTCGAGTTGCTGAAGGCCTGGTCGAAACGAATCGCGTCCTCGGCAAGCCGTTCGAGATTGGGCGTGCTGCCGGTCTCGTAGCCGTACATCGGCAGGTGGTCGGCGCGTAGCGTGTCGACCACGATGAAGAGCACGTTGCCCGCCTGGCCTTCGGCCGCCGCGACATCGGTGCCGGTGCGCGTTCCCCGACCTGCGAGCGCCAGGTTGCCCGCAAGCGCAACGCCAAACACAGCCAGCAAGCCGAGCGCGGTCGAAGCGTTGACCACACGCTCGAAGCGCGGTCGCTTGGCGAGCGTCCAGAGCCCCCTCGCGATCAGAGCGCTGACACCAGCGGCCACCAGAGCGCAGGCGAGAAGGACTGCGAGGCCGATAGCGCTCTTCCAGACCAGCTCTTCGTGAAAGATGTCGCGGCGAATCCGAAACGCGCCGAGCGCGAAGGCGAACATGCCGAAGATCGCCGCGGCGAAGTAGCCGAACGCATCCTTCTCGTGAAGCGCGTAGCGTTTCATCCAGCGCCCCGTCAGCGCGGTGGCGAAGCCGAGGCCCGCACCAAAGGCCCCGCAGAACAGTCCGTAGGCGAGCGGACCGTAGAAGAACACGCGCGCACCCGTCGCGCCTGCCGAGGAGAGCGCGATGACGAGCGCCTCACCGAGGCCGACCAACACGCCGGCCATGACGCCAGCGCTGAATCCAACGACGAGCCCACGCAGCGGATGCGGTCGCGCCTCCGGGGGCGCCTTTGGGATCGCTTGACTGACGAGGTCCTCGCGGTCTGGATCCTCGACACGAATGTCGGGGTGGTAGCCCGACTTGCGCAGGAGGAAGATCAGGCCGCCGAAGGACGAGACGAACATCTCGCAGGCAAAGCCGAGAGTCGGGATGAGAACCGCGACCGCAAGAGGCAGTCCGACGGCGGGAGAGGTGTAGAGCGCAACCGCTGCGGCCTCGCGAAGCCCGATCCCATTGATCGAAGCCGGGATGAGCGTGGCGAGGATCTGCAGCGAGGAGGCAAAGAAGACCTCACCGATGCCGAGCTCGACGCCCAGCGCGCGAGCCGCGCAAACGTAAATGAGATTGTTGAAGGCGTGCGTGCCGACACCGAGCGCGGCAGCCTGAATCAGCAACCCAGCCTTGCCTCGGTAGGCTCCGACTGCGTCGATCAGAGTCTGAACGCGCGCGCGAATCCCCTCCGGAACGAAGCGCGTGAAGAACAAAAAGAGCTGCGGCTGCGCGAGGAAGGCCAGACCGACGACGATGATGGCGAGAAAGACCCCGTTCACGAGGAGCACGCCGTCCGTGCCGATGAAGCGCATGCCGTAGATGCTGCCGAGCATGACGACGACGCCGAAGGCCAGCTGGCCGAGGATCATCTCCACGCCGATGGTCGCCGTCGCCCGAGCGGTCTTGCCGGTATGCTTGGCGACGTCGTAGATGCGCCAGCCGCCGAAGCCGGTGAAGCCGCCCGGCGTGAAGGCGCCCCAGAAGCGCGCGATCATGATCGAGCCGCCGAGGAACCCCCATTTGGCAAAAATCCCCTGGCCGACGAGCAGGCGCTGCCAGCGCACGGTGCTGAAGGCAATCGCGATCAGCTGCATCAGGACGGCGGCCGCGACCCAGCCCCAGCTGAGCTCGCTCAAGTGCTCGAGCAGGTCCTCGGCTCCATCGCGGCGAAGCACCTTGCGAAAGATGAACACCAGCATGCCGACGGAGAAAACCAGCTTCAAAACGAAGAAGGCGATTCGTTTCGTTTTTGCGCTCACGTCCGGTCCGGGTTAACCGGTACACGCTAAAGGGTCAAATTGCCAACGCGGCATGCGGGTTCAGGCGGTTAGTTGCGCCGAGCCGCGACGGTTGGTAGCGACGGCACATGCGACATCAAGCGATGACCCGATTCGGGATTTGGGCACTGTTCTTCGTGCTGGCGTGTCAGGGAGGCGAGAAGTCGGCCCCGACACAGGCTCCTCCGGCCTCCGCGCAAGCGGCGAGCGCCGAGAAGGAAAAGACGCCGGCCGAGGCTCCCAAGAAGACGGCGGCCGCGGCCGGGCTCCCCGATTCGCTTCCGAATGGGCTTCTCCTCTCGTACTCGCAGTTCCAGGTGGTCGACGGCAAGGCGACCGCAAAGCCCGGACCTGCACGGCTCGACATCCTGACGCGCCAGGGCGCCGAGTGGAAGACCGAGACTCTGGAAGACGCGCAGAGCAATGTGTTTCACAAGGCCATGATGCTCACGCCGCGCGGGCAGGCGCCCGGTATCCTGACCCTTGGGGGCTCGGGCGCATACGTGAAGCTCTGGCGGCGAGCGAAAGGCAAGTTCCAGCCGAGCACGCTCTGGAAGGCCGAGTTTGGAGGCCGCTTCAACCGCATGCGGGATGCGGAAATCGCGAACCTGTACGGTGACGGAACGCCGGCGATCGCGGTAGCAACCCACGACCAAGGCGTGGTCGCCGTGATTCGGCAGCAGGCGAACAAGTGGAAAGTCGAGCGGATCGACGAGAAGAAAGACACCTTTGTGCACGAAATCGAGATTGGTGACCTCGACAAGGACGGTGCGCTCGAGGTCTATGCGACACCGAGCGAGCCCAACAAGCTAGACGCCGAGGCGCAACACGGCGAGGTGGTGCGCTACGTGCCGAAGAAAGGCAAAGGCCCGACCATCGTCGCAGACCTCGGAAAGCGGCACGCCAAGGAGATCTACGTCGGGGATGTGGATGGTGATGGAACCGACGAGCTCTACGTGGCTGTCGAAGCGCTGACCAAGGGACGTGGCTCGAGCCTCGAAATCGTCGAACCGGTGGAGATCCGCCGCTACGATGCAGACACCCCTGCCGACGCCAAGGTGATCATCGCGACGATCCCCGATCGACTTTGCCGCTTCTTGACGGTGGGCGACGTCGACGGCGACGGAAAGAAGGAAATGGTCGCCGCCTCGTTCAGCAAGGGACTTTGGCTCCTCCGCCCCGGCAAAAACCCGAAGGCGGAGTGGGGAGTCGAGAGCATCGATCGCGACTCGGGCGGCTTCGAGCACGCCGCCCTACTGACCGACCTAGACGGCGACGGCACCGACGAGCTCTACGTCGCAGCAGACGTCCAAGGCGAGCTCCGCCGCTATGTCTGGACGCGAGGCCGCGCCAAGCGAGAGGTCATCCTCAAGCGAGACATCCCGATGTCCCGAATGACCTGGAACATCACCGCTGCCCCCACATCCATCTTGGCTCCTTAACGGGACAAACTATACGACCGGAGAACGGCTAGCGACGGGCGTGCTCGGTCGCGGGGTGCCCGCTCGGCTGTCTCCCTAAGACGCCACGCGTCTAGCCTCGCCCCCCACTCCCTGTGCTGCCCATCCCTAGCCGTTCTCCTATGTAGAAGTCGACATCTAGGGGGCGGATTGGGGTCAGTCTCCTCTGGTTCTCCTCCATGAATGTCCGCGTAGGGAGGGGCGCGGAGAACACAACGACAACTCCCCCAACCAGCAGGCGGCAGCGCGAGCCCGAAGGGCGAAGCCCGGCGCGAACGCGCCGGCAAGGCGGGGCGGTGTGAGCAAGCCGTACCACCCAACCCACCCAACAGCCGCCCCCCAACACCCGCGGCAGCACAAGCCGTACGGCGACGCAACCCCGTGTCGCGCTTTTTTCCGAGCCCCGGTATGTCCGTGCTCAGCCTTCTTGCAAGCGGGGAATTAGCTCGGCGAAGTTGCAGGGGCGGTAGCGGATGTCGAGTTGGTATCTGAGAATGCCGGTCCAGGCATCTCGGCATGCGCCAGTCGAGCCTGGTAGCGCGAATAGATAGGTGCCTCGGGCGACGCCGGCGCAGGCGCGTGACTGAATTGTCGATGTGCCGATCTGCTCGTAGCTCAGCGTTCGGAACAACTCGCCAAAGCCGGGGATCGGCTTCTCCCATACCGCTTCGAACGCTTCCGGTGTCACATCGCGGGCGGTCACGCCGGTGCCGCCAGTCGCGAGGACCACCTCGATGTTCGGTTCGTTGACCCAGCGTCGAAGCTGGACCTCGATGCGCTTGCGATCGTCGGGGATGATCACCTTGTCCATCACCTGATGCCCGGCCTCGAGCGCGCTTTCGACCAGGTAGGCACCCGACTTGTCGGTGGCTTCGGTCCGCGTGTCGGAAACGGTCATCACCGCGACCCGCAGCCCCTTGAACGGAATCGATTCGTCGAAGCTTGCTCCCGCCATCCTATCCCCCAATCTCCTTGCTCAAGGCGGCCGCCAACTTCGCGCCCTCCCCCGGGTCGAGCTTCCCGGGCGTCCATTCGATCATCAGCCCCTGACTCACGCTGGGCTTGGGAATGATGTGGAAGTGGACGTGGAACACCGCCTGGTGCGCCATCGGGCCGTTGTTCTGCAGAATGTTGAACTGCTCGGCACCGGTGATCGCTTTGATCGCCCGGCAAAGCCTCGGAAGCACGCGCCCGATCGCGGCAGCCGACTCGTCCGAGAGCTGATCGAGCGTGGCCGCCTCTTCCTTGGGAATCACGAGCGTATGCCCAAAGCTCAGGGGGCCTATATCGAGGAACGCGAAGACGAGCTCATCCTCGTACACCTTGTGACAAGGGATGTCCCCGCGGAGAATCTTGCTGAAGATCGTGTCCGCCATGCGGCGCAGCTTATACGGTCCGCGGGCAAGCGACCAGGACATGGGCACTTTACTGAATCGATGCTCCGCCCTAGGCTCCGCCGCATGAAAAATCTGATCCCCTTTCTTGCCTTCTCGATGGTCCTCGGCTGCGGCGGCGATAACAGTACGGTCACCCAAGCCTTCTCGGCAGACCCTCCGCTCGTGATCGGTGGTGATGAACGGCCCGCAGAGGTGGATATTCCGAAGGACTACGATCCGACCGTCGCCCATCCACTGGTCATGGTCCTTCATGGCTTCGGCGCCGATGGACGCATCGAGACAGGCTACATGCAGCTCTTCAACTTTGTCGATGAAAAGCAGTTCGTGCTCGTGTTCCCCGACGGAACCTTGAACGACCAAGGCGAGAGGTTCTGGAATGGGACCCCTGCCTGCTGCGACCCGACCGATTCGGTCGACGACGTCGGCTACCTGAGCGGGCTCATCGAGGAAGCGAAGCAAACGTACAACATTGACCCGAAGCGCGTGTACTTGATCGGCCATTCAAACGGCGGCTTCATGTCGTTTCGAATGGCATGTGAGGCGTCCGAGCTCATCACCGCAGTCGTGAGCCTCGCGGGCTCGACTTTCGACGACCCGGCGGACTGTGCCCCTGCGACGGTTCCGGTCAGCGTGCTTGCCGTCCACGGGACCGCAGACGCCACCATCCCCTATGACGGCCGGCCCAATCTCTATCCAGGAGCGGTCGAGACCACCGAACGATTCGCTGCCGCCGCCGGCTGTGACGTCTTGCTCCCAATCGACGAGGGGCCGGTCGACCTGGTCCCCGGCCTCGAAGGCGCGGAAACCGACAAGCTCGCGTACGCGACCGACTGTGATGAGGGCATCGATGCGGCGCTTTGGACGATCAACGACGGCAGTCACACCCCGTTCTTTTCGACGGAGTTTGCCGACATGACGACCGACTGGCTCTTCGCACACAGCCGCTAGGCCGGCATCGACGTCACGCGCGCTTGTTTCTTCCAAAACCGGCGCACCGGCAACGGCAAGCGGGCCGCCTTCACCTTGCGCGCAGCTTCGAGCCACCGGTCGATGTAGGCGCGGTGATCGCGCCACATTTGCTCGGGATCGGCAGAGAGATGAAGACATTCGTCTTGGAAGCGCTCGCGGTCGTCTGCGAAGGTGACCCGGCGCTCGTGGTAGCTCTCGAGGCAGGCGCGATGAAGCCGTTCGTGCGCCCACCAGAGCTTTCGCGCATCGAAGCGCGCATCATCGACCGGCTGCGGCGGCAAGAGGCCCGCGTCGAATGGCGCCGGCTTGAAGACGCTCAGGCACGGCGAGGAGGTTCCGGTGCCCCAGACCGTCGGTCCCGCTGCATCGAGACGCGCGACGAGCGAGCTGGTGGTCTGCGCCGAAGTTCGCGTCGGCAGCCAGGAGGCGTGCGCACAGGGCGACTCGCTCCGCAGCCCTTTGCCCGGCTCGGGCGCGCCGTGGTCGCTGAGCGCGAGAATGAAGTCCCGAGCGCGAGGCTCCCGAAGACCCGAAAGCGAACGCGCGGTGCAGGCACGGCGAACGCGAGCGCCCGCCATCAAGGTCATGAAGGGGTCGGAAAACGCGCCGGCAAAGCTGAACGCCTTGGCCGACTTCGCCCAGCCACGTTTGCGCGCGAGCTCGTAGGCTCCGCCGTGGACGCGGTCGAAATCCGCTTCGATCGTGAGCGCGTTGGAGATCGTCGCGACCCCGCGAACGCGTTTCGCGGCCCAGTACTGCCCCGCGGTCTCGAAGACCCATGCGCTGCTTGCGTCTGCGACGATGAACGAGCTGTGGTAGCGAAAGGAGCGGTGTCGATGGGCCATCGGACCGCCCTGGGTGAAGCGCTCGGTGAGCTCGATGAGCTGTTCGAGCGCATCGTCGGCGGTTGTGCAGGTCCCGAGGGCGACGCGCTGGAAGTCCATCCCGGTGTAGCCGGCTTTGGCGACTGGCAGGCGAGTGAACACGGCCTCGTTTCCGATCGCGAGGCCATGCTGGTTGACGCCCATCTCGCAGCCCCACATCCAAGCAGGCCGGCTGAGCAAGAGGCGCGCGTCGCTCGACGTGCCGGGTAAGCCATCGGGCGCGGCTCCCTGGGCAGGGCCGTCGTGACATTCGAGAAACTGCGCCTCTGTTGGCTCCCGATCGCTGTTCTTCGCGAACCACACCGGCCCGCTCTCGGGCACTAGGACCACGGTGTCACACACAACCCACCGTACCACCCTCTCAGCCTGAGACCGGCCCTTTTTTCTACTCGTCGTCGAAGGTCCCGTGACGGCCGGCGCCCTTGCTGAATCGCGTGGCGCCGCTGACCGTTTCGCCGCTCTCGATGGTTTCGACGCCGAGCCGGAGCTCGTTTCGCATCGCCTCGTCTTCGGTCATGCCCCACTGCTCGATCGCGGATCGGCGGTCGCTTCGCAAGCAGCGCTGAGGATGACTTGCGATCTGATGGGCGAGCTCGACCGCGGCCTCGAGCGCCTGGCCGCTTGGCGCGATTCGATTGGCGAGCCCCATCGAGGCGGCCTCTTTGGCGGGCACAGGGCGGCCGGTGAGGATCAGGTCCATCGCCCGGCTGTGCCCGATCAAGCGGGGCAAACGAATCGTGCCGAGGTCGATGAGCGGCACCCCGAAACGCCGACAGAACACGCCCAGGACCGCGTCTTCGGCCATGACGCGGAGGTCACACCAGAGGGCGAGCTCGAGCCCGCCGGCCACCGCGTGGCCTTCGATCGCTGCGATCACCGGCTTGCTGAGCCGCATCCGGGTCGGGCCCATCGGTCCGTCCGCGTCCGGGGAGAAATCCCGCTGCTCGCCCCCGGCCACCGCCTTGAGATCCGCGCCCGCGCAGAAGCTGCCCCGAGCTCCGGTCAGCACGGCAACCCGCGCCTGCTCATCTCCATCGAAGCATCGAAACGAATCCGCGAGCGCCTGCGCCGTCGGCACGTCGACCGCATTGCGCACCTCGGGTCGATCGATAGTCACGACCGCGATCGGACCTCGAAGCTCGTATCGAACGCTCAAGCGTCAACTCCGAAGGTGGTACTCAGTCGCATAGAAGGTCTCGGTCTGCTTCATGTCGAGAAAGCCGCTGATGTCCTTCGCGACCCGCAACATGTTGGGCACCATCTTGAGCCCGCCGCCAAAAAAGCGAGTCGGGTTCAGGAGGTCTTCGCGCGTCCGGCATGCCTCGAGCACGATCCCATCGGACGGCTCGGACCCTTCGATCACCGGCTCGACGATGACGTTGCGCTGGTAGTACCAGAGCGGATGTATTTCGAGAGAGAGCGGCGTGTGGCCGTCGTGCCAGCGTCGGATGAAGTCGCTGCTTCCCACGCCCGTTTTTTTTCGGAGCATCGTGAGAAGAATCGGCGATGGGGTCGGCTCGCCGTCGCTCCAGGCCCTGTCATAGGCTACCGGATAGGCTTCTTCGACCTCGTACCCGGAGACCGACCTTGCGCTGCCGCGGAGCGCATCGGTGAAACGGGAGGCGTCCTGCGCGTCGTCATAGACGTTGAAGATCGCGATCGGCTCGCCTTTGAAGGGGAACAAGCTCAGCTTGGGCGGCGGCGCCTCGGTCACGGTCAGCTGAAGCTTCGAAGGCCCGAGGGCGAGCAGACGCTGGCTCAGGTCCTGCCGCATACGCTCCGCCCAGGCCGCGTGGCCTTCCCCGTTGCCGCGCAGCACGAACATCCATTTCTTCGGGCTCATCAAGGCGGTTCTAGTCTCCGGGCTAGCGCAGGGCAATGCTCTACGCCTTTAGGAGGCGCTGACAGGGACTTGAGCGAAAGGCGGTCAGCAACTAGCCTCGGCGCCGGAGGTTGCATGAAACAGACTTGGCTTATTCTCGTATCGGCGCTCTTGATCTCGGCCTGCAGCGAAAGCGGCAGCAGTAGCGCCGGCGGTGGCGGCACAGGAGGCGCAGCGCTTGTGTACCCATTGCTCGACTGTGACCCGCTGGTTCCGGAGTTCTGCGGCTACCCGTTCCCGTCCAACGTCTACACCGTGGAAGACAGCAGCACCGCGAGCGGGCGCCGCGTCTCGTTCGGCGACGAGTTCCTCGCCAACAACGATTCGACACCCTGGGACTACAGCGACGGCTTCTCAGCGGGCTCTCCCATCCTGACCTATCTTCCGCGCGCCACAGACGATGCGTTCGGCGGAGTGACCGACATCGACCAGTCCCTTTCGGCAACCTCTCCCACGCTCCTCCTCGACGCGGAGACGGGCGAGCTCGTGCCTCATTTCGCTCAGATCGATACCCAAGCTCTACAGAACCCCGGCATGCAGGTCCTGCAATCGTCCACGATGCTTCGACCGGTCGTCCGTCTCAAAGACAACGCCCGCTACATCGTGGCGTTCCGCAATGTCACCAACAGCGACGGAGCCGTGATCGAGGCCTCCGAGCCGTTCGCCGCCCTTCGCGATGGCACGGCAAGCGAAGACGAATCAGTAGAAGCCCGCCGGGCGCTCTACGAGGACATCTTCGAGAAGATCGAGGCCAAGGGCTGGTCCCGCGACGAGATTCAGATCGCCTGGGACTTCAACACCGCCAGCGACGAGAACAACACGCGCTGGCTGCTCCACATGCGCGACACCGCCTTCGAGCTCATCGGAGAAGACGGCCCCGAGTACACGATCACCAGCGTGGAGGCCAGCACCGACGATGGGGCGATCGATCCCGCAAACATCGCGTTTCGGATCTTCGGCACGTTCAAGGTGCCCTTGTTCATGACCTCCCCCGAGCCTGGGGCGCTACTCCTTCTCGATGACGACGAGATGCCCATGATCAACGAGGAAACTCCCTGGGCTGACATCCCCTTCGAGGTGCTCATTCCGAACAGCGCAACGGCAGAGAATCCGGCCGCCACCATCGAGTACGGACACGGGCTCTTTGGGGAGAAAGAGCAGATCCAATCGAGCCATTTCCGCTCTTTCATGAATGAATACAACTACGCTTTCTTCGGCACGGACATGCAGGGCATGTCAGACCCGGATCAGCAGGTGGTCACGGACGCATTGACCGGCGGCAAGTTCTCGGATGTCCACACGATGTGGGACCGCCTGCACCAGGGCTTCCTCAATCACCTCGTGATGCTTCGAATGATGAAAACGAGCTTCGCGAAAGACGAGACCTTTGGTCAGTACATCAACGCCGACGAGGCCTACTACCATGGCATCAGCCAGGGCGGGATCATGGGTCCGGTCATCTTGGCGACCAGCCCCGACATCGACCGCGGTGCGCTTGGCGTGATGGGCCAGCCCTACAGCTTCCTCCTGTTCAGAAGCGTCGACTTCGATGACTTCCGCCTGGTGATTCGGCTTTTCTACCCAGACTACCGAATGGACCAGCTTCTGATCGCGATCGCGCAGATGCTTTGGGATCGCGTAGAGCCGAACGGATACTCGCATCACATCGTCGAGAACAATCTACCCGGCGTAGACCCGAAGGAGGTTCTCATGCGAACCGCCATTGGCGATCACCAGGTGGTCACGTTCGCAGGCCACATCATGGCAAGGACCATGAAGGCGAAACACCTCACGACCGGTCTGCGCGACATTTGGGAGCTCGACCCGGTTGCATCCACACAAAGCGGCAGCTTCTACACGGAGTACGACTTCGCTTTGCCGGGTCAGCCCTACTGCAACGTGCCGATGTCGATGTGCGACGATCCGCATGAGTATCCACGCAGACGCGAGGCCTCTCGCAAGCAGCTCGACGAATTCCTTCGAAACGGAACCGGCACCAATCACTGTGCCCCGGGTGACGCAGACGAGCACCAAGTCACTGAGCTGGGCGTGTGCAGCTACCCGTCTCTGTCCGGCTGCAACATGGACGAAACCGACGCGCAAGACCTTTGCGTACCCGACGGGCTGCCCTAGCCGCCTTTGGCCTTCTAGGCCTTCTTCGGGAACCAGGGCACGAGCCCGCTCACTTGCTTCATGTGCTCGGCGTACTCGGGACGCCGCTCGCAGCTGCGTCGATCCATCCAGGGGATCGAGACGCCTAGGAACATCGCGGTCATCATGAGCGGCCCGGCAATCGTCCAGACGAAGCTGCGATCGGCGGCGAGCCCGAACAGGTAGAGCCCCCACCAGAACGAAAGCTCGCCGAAGTAATTCGGGTGGCGCGAATACTTCCAGAGCCCGGACTTGATGATCTCGCCTGGGCGCTTGACCTTGGCGAACGCCACGAGTTGCTGGTCGGCCACGGTTTCGATCGTGATCGCGCCGGCGGTGACGATAAGCGCCAACAGGTCGATCCACGAAAGTGGCTCGCTGCCCTGCGTGAGCGCAACCCAGGCCCCGCTCAGCGCAAGCAAGACCTCGACCGTCGGAAAGAGATGAATGCCGAAGAGGTCGGTGAAAAACCAGAGCCTCGGCGCCTTCTCTTGCATGATCAGATAGCGCCAGTCGGTGTGATGAAGCCCGGGCCAGCTTCGGGCCCAGTTATAGGTGAGGCGCAGGCCCCACCAGGTCACCAAGAACAGAACAGCGCCGGCGCGGACCGGGTTGATCGCCTCGCTGGCATGGAAAACCCAATAGAAGACGATGACGATCGGCGCGACCGACCAGTACGCGTCGTACATGCTGGAGCACTTGAGCCCGCGCGAGAACGCGAAGATGACGAGGGTGGCGGCGAGGTCGGCAATCGCAACGGTCCAGAAGGAGTCGAGCCCCTCGGGGACGAAGACCAACGCCGCCCAGGCGACCGCCAAGGCCGCAAGATACCCTGCCGCGAGCCACGCAAACGAGGCTCGGCGGCTCCAGCGAGGCGCAGTCATGTAACTTGGCTCAGCCGTTCAGGTTCTGATTCGCGAAGTCCCAGTTGACCAGCGAATCGAGGAACACCTTGATGTAGTCGGGACGCGCGTTGCGGTAGTCGATGTAGTACGCGTGCTCCCAGACATCGATCGTGAGAAGCGGCTTGGCGCTCGTCGTGATCGGCGTCTCGGCGTTGCCGGTCTTTTTGATGGCGAGCTTGTCGCCCTCGGCCACGAGCCATGCCCAGCCCGAGCCGAACTGCGTCGCCGCAGCGTTGGCAAACTCCGTGCTGAACTTGTCGTAGCTTCCGAAGCTGCCGTTGATCGCGTCTGCGATCGCACCGCTCGGCTTACCACCGCCACCGGGCTTCATGCTGTTCCAGTAGAACGTGTGGTTCCAGACCTGGGCCGCATTGTTGAACGTCCCCCCACCCTCACGGATGATGTCGACCAAGGACTTGCTCGCGAGGTCGGTACCTTCGATCGCGGCATTGAGCTTCGCTACGTAGCCTGCGTGATGCTTGCCGTAGTGGTACTCGATCGTCTCGGCGCTGATGTGGGGCGCGAGGGCATCTTGGGCCCACGGAAGGGCTGGCAGTTCGATCGCCATGTTCTCATCTCCGTACTTGGTGAAGGCCCTCAGACGGGCCGAAGAAGCGGTAGCCTAAGTTCCCGCGAATACTTGATCAAGCCCTAGTGCTAGCCAAAGTGATGTCCAGCCTTGGAGGCCGCGGGCGGTGCCTGACCGTTGGGGTTTTCGGGGCTGTTCATCTCGGTGACGTGCTTCTCGCCATCGAGCACCGCCCAGCTGGCGTCGAGCGACTCGTTGCCTTGATCCTCGGCAATGCCGTCCAGCAGATACCAGTCGGCCTGAACTTTGTCGGCCTGCACGTCGAGAACGAAGTAGCCGTTGCGCTCGCCTTCGTTGTAGCGGATCTGGGGGCCGAGGCTTCCTGCGAGCATCGCCAGGGCGGGCTCGTTGGGTGCAGTGATCCCCGGCGCGACGAACTCGCCGCAGATGGCGCCGTCCTGTGTCTCTGGATCGTAGCTGTCATCGCCAAAGGTCACATCGATGGCCCAAGAAGAGTGAATATCGCCGGTAACGAAGACCGTATTGGAGATGTTGTTTTCGCGGAAAAACGTCATGAGTCGTTCACGCCCCGCGGGGTAGCCGTGCCACAGGTCCGTATTGACGATGGACTTACTGCCGTTGGTGTTCGTCAGCTGAAGGAGGCTCACGATGACCTGGTTGCCGATCACCCTCCACTTGGCCGTGCTGCTCGAAATCTGCTCTTTGAGCCAGGCTTCCTGTTTCGCACTTATGATGTTGTCCGGGAGGGGTGCGTCTGGCAGAGCGACGATGGCCGAGAATTGCTCTTCGCGTCCCTCGATGCGCGTGTCGAGCATTACGATGTCCGCCAGGTCGCCGTACTTGAGGGTGCGATAGAGCTCCTGCCCTTGGTTGTCTCGGATCGGGATCCATTCAAAAAACGCTTGGCGTGCCGCGGCGAGGCGATCCGTCCAGCTGCCCTCGGTCTCCGGATCGTGATTCTCGGCGCCGTTCATCCAGGAGTTGTTGGCACTTTCGTGGTCGTCCCAAACGACGACGAACGGATGCTGGCGATGGCATTCCTGAAGGTCGTCGTCGCGCCGGTACTGACTCAACCGAATGCGATAGTCCTCGAGCGTCACGGTCTCGTTCTCGGGCTCGACCGCTCGGAGCTGTTTGTCCTCGCTGGGGTACTGACCACGTGCGTACTCGTAGGTGTAGTCGCCTAGGTGAAGGATCGCGTCGAGGTCGGCGCGGGCAGCCATGTGGCGATAGGCGTGAAAATAGCCGAAGCCGTAGTTGGAGCATGAGCAGACGCCGAAGCGAAGTTGCGTAGCCTGGTTGCCCTTGGGCGCAAGACGCGTGCGGCCCGTCGAGCTCCATCGGCCTTGCAAGGCAAAGCGGTAGAAGTAGTTGCGGCCCCAAATCAAACCCGGCACGTCCACCTTCACGGTGTAGTCGCGCGAGGCGTCGGTCGTGACGGTGCCCTGCGCGGTGCGTTCCTGGAAGTCCTCGTCCAGGGCCATCTCCCACCAGACCTCGACCTGCCCGGACTCCTCGGGGCTGACGCGGGTCCAGAGGATGACACCGTCGGGCAAGGGATCGCCGCTCGCGACGCCGTGCTCGAACAGATTCTCCGGACCGGTGGGGCCGGTGTACTCGTATTCGGGGAGATCATCAGGAAGCGGAGGAAGGCTCTCGCCCGCATCGCCGCTGCTGCTGTCACAGGCGCTGATCAACAACGGGGTCAGGCCCGCCGCCCCCATACCTTTGAGAATCTCTCTACGACTGAAGTGCATCTCTACCCTCTCTGGTGCTCTGCCCGGCGCAAGCTCCGCGAGACTATTCTCATTCGCCGAAAAGTGCTACCGAGGACCTTTCGGAGAAAGAAGATTCATGCCTACCAAGCGCGCCGCTCCCGTCATCGATCGAACACGCCGACAGTTTCTGCGCCAGAGCTTCGCCGGCGTCGGATGGGTCGTGGCCGGCGGAACGCTCAGCCAGTGCAGCAGCAGCGATGGCGGCAACGGCGTTCCGACGACGAGTAACATCGCGAACCTCGGACCACTGCTGGATCCCGACGAGAACGGTCTGCGTCTGCCCGCCGGCTTCAGCAGCCGGGTCATCGCACGCTCCGGTACGGAGCTCGGAGCCTCGGGCTACGAGTGGCACAACGCGCCGGATGGTGCGGCCGTGTTCACCACCGCTGACGGCGGCTGGATATACGTGTCGAACTCCGAAACCGCGGCCCTGGCCGGAGGTGGAGCCGGCGCGGTTCGCTTTGCCTCGAACGGAAACGTCGTCGACGCCTACCGGATCCTCGGGGACACCAATCTCAACTGCGCGGGCGGCGCGACACCCTGGGGCACCTGGCTGTCCTGTGAAGAGTCCGAGACGGGGCGCGTCTGGGAGTGCGACCCGCTAGGCGCAAGCGCTGCTGTGGTGCATCCCGCGATGGGTGTGTTCGAGCACGAAGCGGCGGCGGTCGATGCGGCCAATCGGCACGTGTATCTGACCGAAGACGTCGGGGACGGACGGCTCTATCGATTCGTCTACGACCGCGCGGAAGATTTGAGCAGCGGCGAGCTGCAGGTGGCCGAAGTTCTTGGCGGCGGACCAGAGGGCGAAGTGCAATGGCGCAGGGTCCCCGATCCGAGCGCCGCAAGCGAAGAGACCCGTTATCAAGTCGCCGAGAGCACCGAGTTCGACGGCGGCGAAGGGGTTTGGCTCCACGAAGGCATCATCTACTTCGCAACCAAAGGGGACAATCGGGTCTGGACGTACGAAACCGACACCTCGATGCTGACGATCCTCTACGACGCTGCAACCTCGAGCACCCCGATTCTGACGGGCGTGGACAATCTCACGGTCACTCCTGCTGGCGATGTGGTGGTCGGCGAGGACGGCGGTGACATGCAAGTGGTCGCGATCAGCGCTGAGGGCCCGATCGTCCCCCTGGTTCAGATCACCGGACAGGACGGCTCGGAGGTTACCGGGCCCGTATTCGGTCCGTCGCTCCGGCGTCTGTATTTCAGCTCCCAGCGTGGAGCGGAGGGGGCCGACATTTTGGGCAGGAGCGGCATCACCTATGAGGTGAGCGGCCCGTTCTTCGTCTGAGTCGCTAGCCGAACACGCGCACGACGAGTGCGAAGGTGCCGAGGGCCGCACCTGCAAATGCTGTCGCATCCACGATCGCCGGGCCGAGCCCACGGCCTCGCAGCCATTGCATAATGGGCCAGATGCAGGCGACGATGGCGAGCTGTCCGAGCTCCACGCCGACGTTGAAGCCAAAGAGCGCCTGAACCAACTGGGCACGCGGGAGCTCCTGTTCGAGGAGCACGCCCGAGAAGCCGAGTCCGTGAACGAAACCAAAGAGGCAGGCAATGAGCCAGCGAAGCCGGCCGCCAGCGCCCAAGGTCCGAAGCAGCGCAAAGTAGCAAGCGGTGAACAGGGCGATGCCCCAGAACGCCGGCAGCCCCCCGAACAGCGCGCTCGCAGCAAAGAGCAGGACCGCGCCGAAGATCACCAGCGCCCCACCACGAGCTCGCTCCAAGCCCGCGTTCTCGAGCGCAACCAGCAGGATCGATGCGGCGATGGTGGCTTCGACAGCGCGCGCGTGAGGAACCACGAAGCCGAGCGCCGCGCCGGCCAGCGTGACGCTGTGCCCAACCGTGAAGCCAGTCACCAAGATCGCGACTTCACGGAGCCGCCGCGCGACCACGATCAGCAAAAACAGAAACGCGAGGTGATCCCAACCACTGAGGATGTGCTCGACGCCAAGCCTCAGGTAGCTGCCCAGCCCAGCGGCGCCCGCACGGGCACCCGTCGAGTCGATGGAGGCCCTCGGCGCCGTGGAAGAAAGGACGACGTCGATCGGAACCGGGCCCAAGATCGTCGAGAGATGCACGTGATTGCTGAGCGAGGTGAACAACTGGCTCTGGAGGCTCGTCGGCGGGGACTCACAGCGCACGCGCCACTCGACCCGAAGCCAGCCGCGCTCGGCCGGGAGCCAGGTCGCGCTCGACGGGATCGCTTCACAGACGCCATCTTCGGACGCGAGAACGAGCTTGGTCTGCAGATACGAGAGCACGTCCGAACGATCGAAGGGCCTCTCGGCCCCATCGCTAGCCGCAGGTAGCGAGGTGAGCTCGAACCAGCGCACTCTCATTTCGGCAATCGCGCCACCGTCGAGCAGGGTCCACTTCGAATAGGAAACGCTCTTCTGGTGGGCGAGCGCAGAGGCCGGGATCAGCAAGCCCAGAACGAGAGCTTGCAACGCGAGCCGCCTCACGGCTCGGCCTCCACCCGGATGTCACTTTGTTGGCGGGCTAGGTCGAGGTACTCACGCACTGCGGCTTCGCTTCGGTCCCGAACGTAAGCGGCCTCGACCGCCTCGCGGGCTTCCTCGAACGGTGCAATCTCGCCGTCACGCCGTTCGAGCAAACGCACGCTGTACTGTCGGTCTCCCTCGCCGACGAGAAACGACTCATCGACTTCGAGCTCGGCGACGCGGCGCGAGGCGGTCGGGCCGAGGCGCTGCTCGATCTCCTTGAGGAGGAGAAGCCCGCCCGGTAGCGGCACCGCTGCACCTTCGACGGCAAGCCGGTACTGCGCGCTACGCTGAAATCGAAAGCTCTGCTCCTCGTAGAACGCGCGGAGCGCCGCCTCGTCCGCCGTCCTGGCCTCGTCCTCGGTACGGCGCACCAGAAAATCGATCATCGCGGTCGCTAGCTGATTTCGCATTTGCGGGTCGCGCTCGTGCAAGCCGAGCTCGATCGCCCGATCGATCAGCAGCTCTTGATCGATCAAGCGCTGCAGCACCCGGTCGCGATCGTCTTCACGCAATGTCCCGCTCTTGCGGTCACCGGCGACCGCCTGAAGGGCCGCCTCGTACGAGCCACGCGAGATCGGGCGCTCGTTCACCCAGGCCACTGCGTCGGCCGTGGGCTCGGCGGTTTGCGGTAGGCGCACGATGTAGAACACGGCCAGGGCGGCACCGACGAGCATCCCGCCGGCGAGCAGCCAGGGCCGGCTCATGGTTCGGAACCGGCCTGCAAGAAGATCGGCGAAGACCAAGCGCGCTCTTCGGAATCGACCAGGCAGTCGTCTTGGGCGGGCGTCCGAAAATTGCCGTAGCAGGGCGTGCACTCGGCTCCCCGGCATCGAAGGCCACCACCATTGACGGTCGGCGTGGACTCCTGGATGGCGCGCGCATAGTACAGAAGGTCGCGGCCCAGCTCCCCGTACGAAGGGTCCTCGAACTCGACGACGCAAAGCTCCGGCCCCTCTGGGCACGGAATCGTCTTCCAGGGATCCTCGATCAGGTCCGCGACGGGCTCCTCCTCGCTTCGCTGTCGCTGGATGCGAATGATCTCGATGCGCGTGATGCGGCGGCGGCGGTCGCCCGGGTTGTAGCATTCACCCGCGCAGATCCGTTCGATGCGCTCCTCACCGAGCGACTGAATCACGTCGGGCGCGCAGCCTGGCTTCTGCTCGAACGAACCGGCAGCGCGGACCTCGAACTTAGGCGTCCCTGTGAACTCGAGCTCGCTTCCCATCGGCAAGACACCCTCGGGCCCGTTCTTCATGTCGAACCAGAGCAAAATCCGGTCACCCGAGGTGCCGTAGACGTTGCGGGTCTGCAAGGCGTCCCATATCGCTTCGCGCGTGCGCTCGGTAGCGTGCACCGCCACGAGCCCGCCGGTGATGAAGAACGACGCTTGGCGTTCCATCCACATCAGCTCGAAGGGCGGCCGCTCCATCAAGCCGTCGATGGTGTACGAGACCGTCTCCGGCTCGGGCTGACCCCGATCGCCAAACATCGACGCGCGCCAGGACTCGCTGGGCGCACCGCGCGCCTCGGTCATCTGGCGTCGCGCGAACTCCTTGTAGCCGGTTCCCGGACGAGCCGTGTGATTGTCGCTCGAGGCAATGAAGCCCATCGTCGCGTGTCGCGGCTCTTCGGGGTTCTCGAAATCGCCCTTCGCCAGCATGTACTGAACCGAACCGCCGGGCCGGTACTGATAGGCAGGCAGGTAGCAATCGGTGCACTGGCCGCAATTGCTCCAATCCGGAACATCCTCGCCGGGTAGCGTCACGTGCCCCGCAAGCGAGACTCGAAGGAAGTCGGCCCTCGCTTTTTCGACTCGCTGCCGACACCGCTCCGAGTCTGGGTCCTCGCATCGCGCGCGGATGACCTCGCCAGCGCGCCAGCAGCAGGCTTCGTAGCCTTCCGTGGGCCCGGGGCACTCCAGCCCGTCTTCGGTGACGTCTGCCGATCGGAAGTCTCGGTACTCTTCGGAGTTGCCATGTCCGGAAAACACCTCGACGAGGCGCTGCAGGTTCGGGTCGTCGAGGTCCGCGCGGAGCTGCTTGTCCCAGGTGTAGCCGAGCGGCGTGTAGAAGCCCCAGGTCGTGCCGTGTGGAATCACCAGGGTGTCGAGGCCCCATTCGTTGAGCTTCCGGAACAGCACGTCGGGAGTGGCGGCACGCTCGCGGCAACTGGCCGGCAGCTGCCTGCTGTTCACACCATCTGGGCAGAATGGATACTGGGCGTTTTCTCGGATGTGTCGCGCAAAGTCGAGATAGCCCTGCTGGTCTGGAAACGAGCGCACCGGAATGGTCAGCACAGGCCACAATGCGCTGAGCTTCGAGAACGCGCGCGTGGTCATGCCAGGCGCCGAAATCGGGCGGGCGGGGAGCTTGTGATCCTCCTGGTGCTTGAAGATCACGTTCTTGTGGCCGAAGTGTTCCTCGGGCGTCAGCGCGACCTGCGTCCATTCGAAGCCGGTGAAAGCAATGGTGTCGGGCTGCTCGCTGCCCGCGCTGACCGCATTGCATTGGCGCACCGAATCGCGGGTCATCTTCCAAGTTCGAGGGTTGAGCGCCTCGGCATGGTCGGTCAGCGCGTAGAAATCGAGCTGCGAGCAGAAACGGGCGAAGTCACAGGCATCGGCGGGCGGATGAACGCCCTCGCCTCCCATCAAAGGTAGGCCCCACATGAAGGCATCTACCGAAAGCGTCGTGTGAACGTGGAGGTCGCCGAAGAGGATTCGGTTCGTCGCCTCGGGCGCCGCCCGCTCTTGCCCTGCGGCACGCGCGGCAACGTGCTCGGGCGCGAGCGCGACGCGCGCAATCTCGCCGTCGAGCTGCTCCTTGGCCCCCCCATAGACGAGCCAAAAAGCCAATACCAAGAGCACCAGGCCGAGGACGACCGTAAGACAACCCTTTTTCCACCAAGCCACGCGGGCGCAAGCATAGGTCGGGATGATCGCCTGTCCAAACGATTCAAGCTGAGCGCGCGAACCAGCCCTCGGCGGACAGCATCCTCAGGACTTCCGCCGAAACCTGCGGCCGAACAGCCACGAGGTTGTAACCGGTCGCGGGAAGCGCCTCGAAGGGCAGGCTCGAAAAATAGGGGCTCGCCGTGACCTGAGGCTGCCCCCCGTCGTCGCTGCGAATGAAAACGAAACCCTTTTGCAGCAAGAGCTGCTCGACTTCCTGGGGCTCGTAACCGAAGCGGCGGCAATTCCCCGTCGAGAGCTCGCAGTAGACCAGCTCGGTTTCGTCTAGAATCGCGGCGGCGCCCTGCAAGACGGGAAGCTCACAACCTTCGACGTCGATCTTGAGAAGGCGCGTGGGTCGAACAGCGACGAGCTCATCGAGGGTGCGCATCGGAACCCGAAGCTCGCCCTCTTCGGTGACGAAATTCTGGTCGTCGGATCGGCGGCTGGTCATCGCGACCTCGCCCCGACTCGCACCGAGCGCGTAGTTCAAGGTCCTGAGGTTGCCCGCGCGATTGAGCTCCACATTGCCTTCGAGGTAGCCGTGAATTTCAGGATGCGCTTCGATGGCGATGACCTCGCCCTCGGGGACCAACCCGCTTGGAGGCGGCCAGGGCGAGCTGGCCGATGTTGGCGCCCGCGTCGATGTAGCGATCCCCGGGACGTAGGACCGCCCAGACGAAGTCTTCGTCTTCGGTGCGTGAGCTCGGATCGGACCAAAGCGCAGCCGAGATCGAGGTCGGGTAGAATCGAACCCGAAAACCGCGAGGCATTTCGCGAACGAACAGGGGCGACAGCCCGCTGCGCCAAAGGATGCGGCCGAGGATGAAACGGCCGGGCCGCGGATGCTCGCGAAGTTTTCTCAGTCTGTATGACCAGTTGCTCATCGTTGCTCCGGTAGGGGGCGGTCACGATAGCCCAAGCATGGGGGTCCCCGGAGTTTTGTAGCAGGTGGCTTGTGTGGTAACGAAGCCCGAATGGGGGGCGAGCCGCTGGTTTCGATCATGATGCCCTGCTTCAATGCGGAGCAGACGCTTCCTATGGCGCTGGCATCGCTTCGGGCGCAAACGCATGAAAACTGGGAAGCGCTGGTCGTGGACGACGGGTCCACCGACGGGACCTGGGAGCTTCTGCGGGCTTTCGGCGACCCCAGGCTCCGCCTCGAGCGCTTCGATCGCAATCGCGGTCGAGGAGCCGCGCGCCAGCGATGCCTCGAGATGGCGGGCGGCGCGTTTCTCAGCTTCCTCGATGCGGACGACTGGCTTTTTCCCGAGAAGCTCGCCCAGCAGACGTCCCTGATGGAGCAGCACCCGGACGTCGTCGTGCTGAGCGGAGCTTGCATCATCACCGACGCAACCGGCGCAGCCGTGGGGCTCACCCGTACCGGGCTTGGAGCCCGACAGGATTTCGCCAGCGGTCTCTTCGCGCAGCCCGGGCCTCCCCCCTTGAGCTTCCCTCCCTGCATGGTGCGCATGGACGCGGCTCAGCGCGCGGGCTTCAATCCAGACTTCCGCCGTTCGCAGGACTCCGACTTTCTGATCCGGGTCATGCTTGGCAAGCGCTACGCGGTTTGTTCGACTCCGGTCTACGCGTATTCGCAGGCCGAGGCGGCGAGCCTCGGCAAGACCTTGGAGGGCTACCGCTTCCGTCTCCGCTGCTACGGCCAGTATCGAGAAAGCCACCCTTGGCACTCGCGCACCGCAATGGCGAAGACCGTCGCGCGAATGGGCGTCTACAAAGTCGCCGGATGGCTGCACGCAGAACAGCACCTCATTGAACGGCGCTGGCAGAATATCACCCCTGATGCCCAGCAGGCGTATGCGACCGCCCGCGAACGGGTATCTCGCGCGGCGAGCACGAAAGCGGCCTCCTGATGGCACAGGCGGCGAACAACACATTTGCATCCCTCACCTCGTGGATCGAGCTTCGGGGTGGATGGCCCGAGTTCATCTGGGGACTCGTCATCTTGTCGCTCTCATTCAACGTGTACGGGCCCGGTCGACCGCAACCCGGCGACTTCATGCTCCTCGGCTTGCTCTGCGTTCCGATCCTCGTCGTCCGCTTTCAAATGCCCGCCGCGATCAAGCTACCGGTGTTTTCATTGGCGACCTTCGTCCTGTATGTCTTTGCCTGCAACTTCGTGTGGGCGGCAGCGACCGGCGAATGGGACTTCTTCAAAGCGAGCGCATTCTACGCATTCAACTTCTCGGTCTTCCTCGGCTACCTGGTGATGCTCGGGGACCGGGGAGACGACTGGCTCCGTTGGACGCTCTACGGCTTCGCTGCCTCGCTGCTGATGCTAGCGCTCCTGTCGATTCCGTTCAGCGATCGCGTCGAAAGTGGGCGCCTAGAGCTCTTCTTCGTGAATCCGAATCAGCTCGCGTACCACGTCTTACTTTGCGCCAGCATCGTGGTGATGCTCGCCCCGCGATACAAGGTGCCACGCCTGGTCTTGTACGGACTTCTAGCCTGCGCGGTCTACATCGAGCTACGCACTTACTCTCGAGCAGGGCTTCTCGGGATTGCGTTGCTGGCAGCGATCCAATTCGCGCATCGGCCGACCCTGGTCACGATCGTCGCCCTGCCGGTGCTGGTGCTCGCACTATACCTCGACTTGCAGGCTCTCGATACGGACCTCTGGGAGCATCGAGTCGAGACGATTCAGCAATCCACGACCGAGGACTACATCACGGACCGCGGCATCGACCGGCTCTACGAGCACCCGGAGTATCTCATCGCCGGCGCAGGTGAGGGCTATCACCTGCGTTTTCATCACAACAAGCTGGAGATCCACTCGAGCGCTGCGAACCTGGTCTTCTCGTATGGGCTCATCGGCACGATTCTGTTTCTGATCTTTCTTCGCCTGCTCAGCGTCGCTGCCGGGGCGCGCCTCACGCTCCTGATGATTCCCGCTCTTTCGTACAGCCTCTTCCATCAAGGGATGCGTGCGCGCCCATTTTGGATCTTGTTGGCGCTCGCCCTAGGCCTCGGCGTACTCACGGCCATCGAAGCGTCACGAGCACGCAACAAGCCACCTCTCACCCTCGCGGATCGATAGTCAAATGTGTGGAATCGTCGGAGTCTGGCAGCTCGACGGGCGACCGGTGCACCGGGGCGCGGTCGAAGCGATGCGCGACGCGCTGACCCATCGCGGACCGGACGACGCAGGGCTATGGCTCGAGGGCTCGGTAGCGCTCGGCCATCGCAGGCTTTCGATCATCGATCTCTCCGAAGCGGGGCGTATGCCCATGTCGAGCCCCGACTTCCAGGTTCAGGCGGTCTTCAACGGTGAGGTCTACAATTTTCGCGCGCTCCGGGCCGAGCTCGCTGCGGCGGGACACCGCTTTGTGAGCGAGACCGATAGCGAAGTAGTGCTGCGAGCCTACGAGCAATGGGGTGTCGATTGCTTCGACCGCTTCAACGGCATGTTCGCGATCGCGATCTGGGACGCGCGAGAGAAGCGCATGGTTCTCGCCCGGGATCCGGCCGGGCAAAAGCCTCTGTACTACGCTTACCGGCCCGGTCGCTGGCTTCTTTTTGCCTCCACCTTGGCGCCGTTGATTCATTACGCCGGCAATGAGCTCGAGGTCGACCCGGCTGTGGTCAAAGACTACGTGCGTTTCGGTTTCCCGCCGGACGGACGCGCAATGCTGAAGGGCGTTCACAGTGTTCCGCCAGGGAGCTTCACGATCATCGAGCCGGGTCGCCAGCCACGCAATCATCGCTACTTCGACCTCGCCGCATTCGCCGAACAAACACCGACGCGACAGGGCAGCGAGAACGACCATCTGGACGCCTTTCGCGACACGATGCGAGAGGCCGTTCGCTCCAGGCTCGTCGCGGACGTGCCGCTCGGCGCATTTCTGTCCGGAGGTCTGGATTCGAGCCTCGTCGTCGCCTTGATGGCCGAGCAGGAGCCCGAGGCCGTGAAGACCTACACCATCGGCTTCGATCAGGCGGAGTTCGACGAAAGCGAGCATGCCAAGCGAATCGCCTCGCACCTTGGTGTCCAGAATACGGTCCGTGTTCTGCGCGGCGAGGACGTCCTCGCGCAGTTGCCGGACGTGGTGCGGTACTTCGACGAGCCGATGGCCGACTACTCGGTTCTCCCGACTCTGGCGGTGAGCAAGCTGGCGCGCGAGCACGTGACCGTCGCGCTCACCGGCGACGGGGCGGACGAAGAGCTCGGCGGATACAAGTACTACCTCGCGCAGCGCGCGATCGAGCCGTACATGAAGGCCGTTCCGGCAGCACTTCGCCGCGCCGTTTCAAAGGCAGCAGGGCTCGTTCCGAATGCCGGAGTGCGACGGATCATGGCCCGGTCCGGCGCCGAGGACGCCGCGCTCTTCTTCGGGCTCGGTGGTTTCTACCGAGGTGCGACGAGCGAAGCGGTGAACCGCTTGCTGTGCGAGGAGAACGAAGCGCCAAAGCGTGTCGCTGCCTTCCTGCGAGAGCACCCACTTCAAAGCAGTGTCGAAGCCGGGATGCTCTACGACGCGACGCACACCCTGCCCCATGCATGGCTGCACAAAGTCGATCGGGCGAGCATGGCCGTTGGCCTCGAAGCGCGCTCGCCATTTCTCGATCGCCGCATGATCGAGCTGGCGTTCACCCTGCCGCTTGATATGCGGATTCACGGGCGGCACAAGAAGCACCTGGTTCGTCGCTTGCTCCGCGAGTACCTTCCGGCCGAGCTGGTCGAGCGGCCCAAGCAAGGTTTCACCGCGCCGGTCGCGCACTGGCTTCGAAACGAGCTCCGCGGCGAGCTGGAGGACCGCCTGAGCGAAGAGATGGTCATCCGGAGAGACTTCTTCGACCCTAGTAGGGTACAGACGCTGGTCCAAGAGCACCTGCGCGGGTCGCATGACCACGCGCAGCTTCTTTGGGCGCTTCTGGTGCTCGAATGGTGGATCGCGCAGCAGCTCGAAGGCGACGCCGGGCTGCTTGATTACTCGCCCCCCCACTCCGCGCTGCGCTAGAATCTGCGTGGGCATGCGAATCGTTCAGCTCTGTTTTCAGCGCTACCCCTCGCCCAGGCACGTGGGAGGCGGTGACGTGCGCCTTTGGCAGAGCCTTTGCTCGCTACGGGCGCTCGGCCACGAGGTTGAAGTCCTCGTATGCGATCCGAGAAACGAGCGGACTGCGGAGCTCGACCGTGTCGCAAGCTCGGTGACCGTGCTGCGCTCGAAGGACATGCGAGCGGGCTCCCTTTCCTGGCTGGCAAGCCGTGTGTTCAACCCCACGTCCCTAGCGATGGCCTGCCCAGATCTGCGCGGCCTCCGTGACTCGGTTTCATTGTTCTTGTCCGAAATCGGAATCGCTTTCGATCTCATTTGGGCCGAAGAGGTGTTTTCCGTCCTGCTGGCAGACGAGGAGATCCCAGTTCCGATCGTCCACAGCCACCACGACTTCCACTTCAAGCTGAGGTCGGTGCGCAGCCAGGCCGCGCAGGGCAAGCGGCTCCGAAGGCCGCAAGCGCTTTCGGGCAAGCGCCTTCGAGAGCTCGAGCTGAGCGTGTGCCGCCGCTCCGCGCATACGGTCTGTGCGTCGCGCTCCGAGGCCGAGTTCCTGCGAGGGCTCGGGATATCGGCGAGTTATCTGCCCGTGACCGGACCGACGATCCCCAAGCCCAACTACGAGTTGCTATCGAGCGGCCGTTTCTTTCTCTTCGGCAATCCCAATACTGCGATGAAGACCGCCCGCAGAGACCTGCAGACCCGCGTCTGGCCCGAGCTCGAACGGCGCCAGCTCGATCTCGATTGGCATCAACTGGGCAAGATGCCATCGGACACCGACGATCCGTCCTGGAGCTGGTTGGCCGAACGCTTCGTCGTTCACGGATTCGTCGAAGACCTCGGCGAGCTGTTCTTGCCTGGCGACGCCTCGATCATGCCCTACCCTTTCGACACGGGCGGCCGAGTGAAGTTCGCGGTGAGCGCCGGATACGGAGTCGTGAACATCGCATACGAAAAGACCTTCGAGTGCTCCGAGGAGTTCACGCACGGGGTGGATTGCCTCGCCGCGAGGGACCCGGCTCAGCTCGTCGAGCTCTTGGGTGAGTTCGCCTCCGACGAAGCCCTCCGCCTCAGACTCGCGCGCGGCTCACGCGCAGTCTACGAGCGCCACTTCACGATGGAAGCGCTTTATCCCAAGTACGAACGCATCCTGAACGTCGCGATGAATCCGAACGCAGAGCAGGTACCATGCGCGTCCTAGGTCTGATCCCCGCACGCGGCGGCTCCAAGGGAGTCCCGCGCAAAAACGTCCGCCCGCTAGGCGGCAAGCCGCTCATCGGATACAGCATCGACGCTGCCCTCGAGGCCAAGCGAGTCGATCGAGTCCTAGTCAGCACCGAGGACGAGGAAATCGCGTCGATCTCCAAGTCACTGGGCGCCGAGGTCCCGTTCTTGAGGCCCGCTTTACTGGCGCAGGACGAGATCCCCATGTTGCCCGTCATCGTCCACGCGATCGAAGCGGTCATCGCAGAAGGATGGGTGCCGGACGCGCTCTGTCTCTTGCAGCCGACGTTTCCGTTTCGCCGTCCCGAAGATATCGATGCCTGTATCGAGGCGCTCGAAGCCCAAGCGGCCGACTGCGTGATCTCCGTTCATCGAGTCCCGGCACATTTCAACCCGCACTGGGTGTACTTCGAGCGGCCCGACGGGTCTCTGCAGCTCTCAACCGGCGAATCCCAGCCAATCCCGCGCCGACAGGAGCTGCCGGCGGCATTCCATCGGTCCGGCGCGGTGTACGTGTCGCGCGTCGAGACGATTACCGAGCAGGGCTCGCTCTACGGAGATCGCCTCTTTGGATACGAAACCGGAAGCGAGAGTAGCTGCAACATCGACACCATGGACGACTGGGCGCGAGCGGAGGCCCTGGTCGCAACGCGGGGAGACCATGCCATCGACTAACCGAGTCTATACGTTCTTCTCGGTACACGAGCGCCTCTTCATTCTGGTGCACCGGCTGCTGCGAGACCGATACGGCGTCGACGCCTTCGCGGGCACGGTTTGGGGGCAGGACCAGGCTTCCTTTCTGACCGATGCCGAGATCGACTACGACCCGCTGGTCGTCTTCACCAGGGACGTGCTGGAGCCCAGTAGGGGCGCCACTGCGGACATCGAGTTCCTTCGCGACCGAGAAGAGCGCTACGGCGTCAGCATTCACCGCATGATCTGGGCGGAGCGGCACCTTCTCGAGGGCCGTAGCTACGAGCAGGTTCTCGCCTTGACGGAGCGGGCATTTCGCGTCGTCGAGGAGGCATTCGAGCGCTTTGAGCCAAGCTTCCTATTCTCTGAAGATGTCGGCTGCCTGATGAGCTACGTTCACTACGCGATCGCAAAGGGCCGGGGCATTCCGTTCTGGCGCATCGGCAGCGCGCGAATGAAGGGCCTGCTGTCGGTCTACAAGGGCGGTCCGCAGGAATGGAACTTCACAAAGGACAAGCTCGCGGAGATTCACGATCGCGGCCTCACGGCCGAAGAGCGAGAAGCTGCCGAGGTCTTCGTGAAGGGCTTCCGAGAACGTCCTGAACGACCAACGGGGATGCGTACCCGGGACCGTCTTCCAGTCGCAGACATGGGCGACGTCGAACGTCTTGCCCAGTTCAGCCAGCGCTACTTGACCGATCCACAGAACCCTACGCTGACCTCGCCCGCCAGCGCACTGCGCCAACGAGCGTTGCGCCTCGCGCGCAACCGCGCGTCGAAATCACTCGACTACTTCGACCATCCTGTGCCCGGCGAGCGCTACGTGCTCTACCCGATCCACCTTCAGCCCGAAGCGTCGACTCTGGTGCAAGCGCCCTTCTACCTCGACCAGGCCGCTCTCATCGAAGACATCAGCAAGAGTCTTCCGGTCGGCTACCAACTCTACGTCAAGGAGCACGTCAGCAATCGGGGACGGAGGCCGCTCGCGTTCTACAAGAGGCTGCGCGAAACCTTCGGCGTCCGTCTGCTCGGCCCGGACGAAGACACATGGACCCTGATCCGGGACGCGGCGGCCGTTACCGTCATCACCGGCACCGTGGGCTGGGAAGGTCTGCTGTTCGGAAAGCCGGTCGTGACCTTCGGTAACGTGTTCTACAACGAATGCTCGCTGACCCTGCAGGCTGGGCTCGCTGCAAAAGACGACTGGCCGCGGGTGTTTCGCCGGGCGATCTTCGAGCACGAGCACGACGAAGAGCGCCTCCTCGAGTTCGTGGCAGCGATCCAGGCCACCTCTCGCCCCGGCTTCCTGAAGAACCCGAACACCTTTCCCGCGGTCATGGAGCCGCAGAACGTCGAACGCATCACGGACGCACTGGCCTGGGGCGCTGGCCTTCAGCGCGTCGACTAGTAGTTGAGGCGCTTCTCGATCCGAGGCTCGATGCGGGCGAGCGCAGCGGCAATCCGAGGCCCTGCGTTTCCGTCGCCGTAGAGCGGATCGCTTGCTAGGCGGCCCCTTGAGGCTTGGCTGAGAATCGCGTTGGAGATCGCGACTCGATCGTGCTCCACGTCGACCACGTTGGCGCCGCGGTCACGCCCCATCTGCCGGCTGCCGATGTTCACGACGGGCACGCCGAGAAAGGAACACTCACGAATGCCGGCGCTCGAGTTCCCTACGAGGCAGCTCGAGTGATAGACGACCCGCAGGAAGTCCGTCGGCGACATGTTCTTGAAGAAGTGGAGGTTGTCCGGGGCGTGCGCCTCGCGGAACGAGCGAATCCCGCGGGACGTGCCATCGGAGCCGGCGTCGGGGTTCGGCCAAAACCAAAGCGTCGGCATCCCGGAGTCGGCGACGGCATGCAGGGTCTCTTGGACCTGCTTGCGCGCCAAGTCGTGCTCGGTCGTGACCGAATGCTGAAGCACCACCAGATAGCCGTTCGACAGATCGAGTTGCGCACCCACGCCGCCGTACTTCCGCATCGGGTCGAAGTCGAGCTCCGGCTTCGCGAGCACCCCGGCTGCGATGTCGATCGAAGGACAGCCCGTGACGACGACCGTGCCTGGCTCTTCGCCCATTCTCATGACTCGTTCGCCCGCCTGTTCCGTCGACACCAAGTGGTAGTCAGAGAGCTTGGTGATCGCGTGGCGCACCTTTTCATCGATGGAGCCGGTAATCTCGCCACCCTGAATGTGAACGAGCGGGATGTTCATGTATGCAGCCGCGACGGCCGTCGCGAGCGTTTCGTGTCGATCCGCGATGGTGACTACGAAATCCGGCCGAAGGTTGTCGAGGGCGGTGGCCAGCTCGATCATGCCGATGCCGGTCGTCTTCGCCATGGTCAGGGGCTGCTCCCCTTCGAGCACCATGTACACCTTGCTCGCCACCTCGAAGCCATCGCGCTCGATCTCGTCTACGACCGATCCGTAGCGATCGAGCAGCGCGGAAGCGGCGGCCACGACTTGAAGCTCGATGTCGTCGCGCGCGCGCAAGGCTTCGAGTGCCGTGCGGATTCGGCTGTAACTAGGTCGGGCGGTAATGACGACGCAAACTTTTCTCACGAGCTAGTCCTCGATGTCTTCCTCTTGCAGAAATTCGCCAGCATGAACTTCGCGGGAGAGCGTTCGGCCGATTATCTCGTGCATGCGCTTGGCGGAAATGCCGCGAGCCGGCTTTTTCGTCGTGAGGTCCTCGACACGTAGCACTGCGCCGGCCTCCAGGTCTCGACCTGGCACGATGCTCTTCATGAAGAGGTCGCGCATCTCCGCCATTTCCACGGCCGCCGCGTCCTTGTCGACGGGGCTTGCCAGCATCGTTTCGGTCGCCCGCACTCCTTCGACCAGCGTTCGAAGCTCTTCGAAGGTCACCGATGCGGGAACATCGGGCCCGAACGACTGACGGCTAAAGGTGACGTGTACCTCCAGAAGCTGCGCGCCGAGGGCGGCCGCTGCCAAAGAGGGATAGATGGTCCCGCTGTGATCGGAAAGACCGACCGGGACAGCCAGGCGTTCGCCCAGCTCGGTCATGACGTTCAAGCCAACGCTGCCGAGGCTGCTCGGATAGGCCGAAGTGCACTGCATCACGGCGGCCTCGAGCCCTTTGTCTTTGGCCCAGCTCACCGCCCAGTCGATTTCCGAAATCGGGCTCATCCCAGTGGAGAACAGAACGGGCCAACCGGTCTTGGCGAGCCGCTCGAGCATCCACAGGTCGGTGATCTGCCCCGATGCCACCTTCCAGGCCGCAACCCCGACATCGGTCAGCAGGTCGACGGCCTCTTCGGAGAACGGCGAGCTCAGGAAGAAGAGGCCACGCTCCTCAGCATGGGCCTTGAGGCCACGCCATTGCTCGGGCGTGAACTCCATTCGCTTCCAGTACTCGTATCGCGAGTCGTCCTGTGGGCTGAACTTCACGCGCCAGGGCTCGTCCGGCCGGCTCTCGGCCTCGGCGATGTGAGTCTGGAACTTCACCGCGTCCGCACCCGCGTCCGCGATCGCATCCAAGAACGCATGCGCAGTGCCCAAGCTCCCGTCGTGGGACTGGCCCACTTCGGCAATCACACGACAACGACCTGCGACTAAGAAGGGCTTCGACACGCGCTCATCTCTCCCAACCCCATGTTCGCACATCGTGTTAGCAGCTGAGCCACATCCTAGACAACCGTTGACGATTTCGCCGATAAATGGCAATCCGCCTTCGGTGGGGTCGGGCTCGGACAGCGCAGGATTGAGGCGCGAGCGCAGGGACACTGGCCGGCATCGACGTGGGCCGAGCATCCCGGGGCCGGTGGTCCAGCCCGCGCTCATTCCCATGATCCTGGTGCTGCTGGTCGCACCCCAGCTGCTCGGAGGGGTGTTTCCCTGGGCCGTGGCGGTCATTTGCGTCCTCGCAGGCGCCGCGGCCTTCCTCGCGAGCCGTCACATCGAGATCATCGGCGTTCGCCGCCGCTCGGCGACGCTGCTCGACTGGATGATGGTCATCGCTCTCGGCTGGACGGTCTTTCAGCTCATCCCGCTGCCATCCCCCCTAGTCAGCATTCTGGTTCCGGAGTCACTGGATGCGTGGCGATCCAACGCGCCGCTTCTGGGTACCTCCCCCCGTTCCTGGATCCCAATGTCCCTGGACCCCGGCGCAACACGACTCGAAGTCGCCAAAGGTGCCGCAATCGTTGCCGTCTTCCTCGCGGCGCGCGTGTTTGCTGCATCTCACCAGCGTCGGCGCGTCCTCAAGGGGGTTGCCGCGAGCGCCATTGCGATGGCCTTGGTGGCATTCGCGCACAAGCTCGCGGGCGCCACTGAAGTGTTCGGCCTCTACGAACCTGTCTATGCGAGCAGCCGCTTGCTCGCTCCGCTGATGAACGAGAACCACCTCGGTGGCATGATGGCCATGGCCGCGCCTATCGCCGTTGGGCTCGCCATGGATGCCGAGTCGATGCAGCAACGCATCGGCTGGGCAGTCGGAGGCGTCCTTTGCGCGCTCGCTGGCGTCTTGTCTTTCTCGCGCGGCGGCATGCTCGCACTCGCGATCGGCATGGCGGTGTTCATCACGGTGTACGCGCTCCGTCTGAGCCGGAGCAATCGCTCGATTGTTCGAAGCCGCACGGTGCCGATCCTGGCAATCGGAGCGCTTGCCATCATGCTCATTGCCGTCGGCTTGCAAGGAAGCGAGCTCGCACGCGAGCTGAGCCACCGGCACAACATTGCACCGAAGTTCGCCGGAGCCGTCGCGGCTTTGCCGGTCATCGCAAGCCATCCGATCGCAGGCGTCGGACGCGGCGCCTTCTCGGCCGCGTTCGTCGCTGAACAAGGCACCGACAAGCGGTTCTTCCACCCCGAAAACCTGCCGGTACAATGGGCCTCGGACTGGGGTCTTCCCATCACGCTCGCTCTGCTGATCATCATCATCTGGTCGATCGGCCGCGGTTTTCGACTCAGACGCAGCCACGCCCACCTCGGCGCCCTGGCCGGCCTGGTTGCGATCGGCGTCCATCAACTCGCCGACTTCTCCTTGGAGCTCGTCGGTCTGGCAGTGGTGGCCGCGGCAACATTGGGCTCCGTGGCCGATTCGGTTTCCGTTCGGCGCGAACGGCCGCTTCGCAAGCTCTGCACGGCGATGTCGATCGTGAGCCTGTGCGCGACGGTCCTGGCGCTCTCCTTGCTGGGAGGCGACGTGTTCACGCTCGAAATGAAGAGTCGTGCGGCGCTCGAACGGGAAGACAACGAGAAGGCGCGCGAGCTCGCCACCAGAGGACTGTCGCTGCACCCTTCGGAGCCGATCTTCGCGCTGACGGGCGCGGAGGTTGCGGTTCGTGAAGGCGACCCGTCGGCAGCTCGCTGGATCAACCGTGCTCAGGCCTTGGCCCCCCTGTGGAGCGCTCCGCACTTGCTGGCAGCGCGCTGGCTGTTCTCCCTGGGCGAGCTGGATCAGGCCCTAATCGAAATTCGCGAGGCGGAGGCCCTTCGCCCCGGGAGCGCGCGGGCGACCATCTGCTCGCTCCTCCGCAGCAAAGAAGATCCGGCCATCGCATTGCGCGCGGCACCCGAGGGGCGTCTGGGGGCGAAGTTCCTCGACCGAGCGGCGCTGTGCCTTGCGCTTCAGTCTCCAGCGGCAGTGCTCATCGACGAGGAAGCGCGTGCGCGCGACCCGAAGCTGACGGGCCCGCGAACCCGACAAGCACGGCGCCTGCTCGGAGCCCAGCGGCCGCTCGAAGCGGTCGATCTTCTTCGCCGAGCGCCCGACCTCGATCCGGACGGGCAGCGGGTCCTAGCTGAAGCCTACCTGCTGGCAGACGACCCGCTGGCGGCTGCCCAGGCAATCGCTCCGCTCCTGAGCGCCAGAGACGTCCCTTCGAGCGTCCTGCGTACCGCCGCGTCGATCTACCTGAGCAGCGGCAACGAAAATGATCTTCAGCGCGTCGTCTCGCGCCTCCGCGGGCAAACCGGAGGAAAGGCCGAACCACTGGCCGAAGTCGAGTTGTATCTCGGCAAGCTATACGAGTCACACCAGAGGTACGCGCCCGCGCTGAAAGCCTACGAGGACTCACACCGTGCGCATGAGTCGAGGCAGGCTCTGCTGTCCGTTGCCAGGGTGGCCGACGCGATGGGAAATCGCGGACGTGCGCTCCTCACCTACAGGCGCCTATGCCGCTCTGATGGCGGAAAAGGCGCGGCCTGCGCCGCTGCCCAGCAGCTCGCCAGGCCCCTAGAATCGCCGCCCTAGTGCTGGCGCGCTTGACGCGGGCTGGACGATAGGAAACGCTGATGCAGCGGGGCCGTGAGACATCTAACAAACGACACTGAGCCAGGGGGCGCTTCAGCCCTTCGTGGGTCGCTTCTTCCGAGGGGGTTGCAGGACGCAGTCGTGCGATATCGTTGGTGGATTGTCTTCACCGCGCTCGCCGTGACGATGCTGGTGACCTTGTGGACCTTTCGGCTTCCCAAAGTCTATCAGGCGACGGTCACGCTGGAATACGACCCCAATCCGATCTCGCCGCTCGGCAGCTCGGTCGAGGACGTGGGCGGGCAGGTTTCGCACTTCTTGATGTCGCGTGAGTTCTTCGAGACACAGAATCTGATCATCCAGAGCCGCGCGGTCGCCGAGCGCGTCGTCGAGCGCTTGGGTCTGGCCGATGACCCTACCTTCTTCGGCCAAGAGGCGGGCACGGACTGGACGCCGGTCGCAAAAGAGGTCGCCGCGCAACGCCTGCAAGGCAAGCTATCGCTCGACCCGATCAAAGAGACCAGGCTCGTGCTGCTCAAGGTTCGCGACAACGACCCGGAACGCGCCGCAACGCTGGCGAACATGGTAGCCAACGCCTACATCGAAAAGACGATGGAGGATCGCCTGGGGTCCACGGCGGCGGCCGCCGAGTGGCTCGCGCAGCAACTCGACTCGACACGCACGCAGCTGAACGAGTCCGAGCACGCGCTTCACGAGTTCAAGAAGCAGCACAACGTGCTTTCGGTTTCCGTCGAGAACCGCCAGAATCTGCTCGCCGAAGAGATCCGCGAGTACAACGAGCGGCTCACCGACACACGGGCACACCGCATCGAGCTCGAGGCGCGGCTCGGGCGTCTCAAAGCGGCACGCTCACACCCCGAAGCCGTTCAGGACAACGGGCAGGGCGAAGATAGCGAGCTCGAGGGCTTGCGAACTGAGCTCCGCTCGAAAATGACCGAACGGGCGTCGCTCGCGACTCGATACGGTGATTCGCATCCGACGATCCTCGAGCTCAAGGGCGAGATCGCGTCGATTCGGACTGCGATCGACAACGAGATCGAAACACTCATCACGGTTGCCGAGGACGATCTCAAAGAGGCCCAGGCCGTCGAGACGGGGCTCAGCAAGGTTCAGAACAAGGCTCAAAAGGCCGGGATGGACCTCAATCTTCGGGAAATCGAGTACTCGCGCCTCAACCGCCAGCGGGAGAGCAGCTCGAAGCTCTACAACCTGCTCCTGCAGCGCACCGCCGAGACCGACCTCACCCGCTTGCTCCGGACGACACACGTTCGGGTGGTCGATCGAGCCCTGGTTCCCAAGGCAGCCATTTCGCCCATGGTGGGTCTGAACGTAGTCGGTGGCTTGTTTGGCGGCCTTCTGCTCGGCTTTGGCATCGCGTTCCTGCTGCATCAGATGGATAGGCGCATTCAAGACGTCCCGGATGTCGAGGCGCTCGGCCTCACGATCCTCGGCGTGTTCCCCCGAGTCACCGGGGCCAGCTCGGATCCGTCGGCCGGCTATTCGGGGCGCCGCAAAAAGGAACGCGTAGTCGAAATCGAGAACCCCGATCAGATCGTCCACAGCCATCCAATGTCGATGGCCGCCGAATCCTGCCGCACGGTCCGCACGAACCTGATGTTCAAGGCAGCAGAGTCACCCAACAAGACGATGGTCGTGACCAGCGCCAACCCGAAAGACGGAAAGACGACCGTCGCTACCAATATCGCGATCGCGCTTGCACAGAGCGGGCAGCGCGTGCTGCTCGTCGATGCCGATCTTCGGCGCCCACGCATCCACAAGGCGTTCGGACTCGAGAATCACACGGGCCTCACCAACACCTTGGTCGGCGATCGAACCCTGTCCCAGGTGACCCGCGACGTCGGCATCGACAAGCTTTCGGTCGTGACCTGCGGACCCCTGCCTCCCAACCCGGCCGAGCTCCTTCACACCAAGCAGTTCTCGCGCCTTCTCGAAGAAGCGGCCTCGCAGTTCGACCGCGTGATTTTCGACAGCCCGCCGCTCCGGGCCGTGACGGACGCAGCGATTCTCGCGCCGCAGTGTGGCGGGGCGCTTCTGGTCGTCCGAGCCCGAGCGACGACGCGAGACTCGGTCCTTGCAGCGATTCGAAGCCTCACCGACGTCAATGCCCACATTTTGGGCGGAGTGCTAAACGATGTGGAGCCAGGCCGCGGAGGTCACGGTTACCTCGGAGGCGCCTACTACCACTACTACCGCGGCGAAGAGTACCGGAACGAAAGCAATCCGCCCGGCCCCAGCCAGTCCGCCGCCTGAGCCCAGGCGGGATCTCGTTGACTAAGGCCCGAAAAGACCGGGATAACTGCCCTTCTCGACCGGAGCACGGAGCCCGCTCGTGGAGTCCGGGGCAAGCACCTACATCGGAGGAAAAAGAAGCATGTCAGAGCTCAAGGGCAGTAAGACCCACGAAAACCTCGCAGCCGCATTTGCCGGCGAGTCACAGGCCAACCGACGCTACCTCTACTTCGCGAAGGTTGCCGACGTCGAGGGGTACCCCGAGGTCGCGGGCAACTTCCGCGAGACGGCCGAAGGGGAAACCGGCCATGCGCACGGACACCTCGACTATCTCAAGAAGGTCGGCGACCCGGCGACCGGTCTCCCTATCGGAGACACCGCGCTCAACCTCGCAGCCGCAGTCGCTGGCGAGACGCACGAGTACACTGACATGTACCCGGGCTTCGCCAAGACCGCGCGTGAAGAGGGCTTCGGCGAGATCGCCGACTGGTTTGAAACTTTGGCCAAGGCCGAGAAGTCGCACGCCGGGCGCTTCCAGACGCTACTCGACGACATCTCCTAAGGAAGGCTATCGACGCGCGTGAGCGAAAAAGCCAATAGGTCGATCTCGTACCAGCCCAGCGATGGGCTGAGCTACGACCCCAGCGAAGCGAAATACTGGGACGAAGACGCGCTCGAAAAAGAGATCGAGCGCGTCTTCGAGGTCTGCCATGGCTGTCGCATGTGCTTCAAATACTGCGACTCGTTTCCCATCCTGTTCTCGGCGATCGACGAGCAGCACGACGGCGACGTTCGAAAGCTGACGCCGCTCGATACCGAGCGCGTCATGGACGCTTGCTTTCAGTGCAAGCTCTGTGAGGTGCAATGCCCGTACACGCCTCGCGATGGGCACGAGTTCGAAGTCGATTTCCCAAAGCTCGTGCATCGCTACGATGCGATCCGGTATCGTAAACACGAGCAGCCGCACAAGCTTCGCCTGAAGGTTCTACAAGACCCGGACCGGGCCGGCACGATGGCGCGAGCGAGCTTCGGTCTGGCGAACGTGATGAACCGCGTGGGCATTCATCGCTGGTTCATGGAGAAGCTCGTCGGCATCGATCGGCGAAAGCTCCTCCCCGAATTCGCACAGACGACCTTCGAGTCCTGGGCAAAGGGCGCTGGTCTGATGGACAAGGGCGTTGGTGGCGAAGCCGTGCTTTTTCAGACCTGCTACGTCCAGGGCAATGAGCCTCAGATCGGCATGGACACGATCGAGGTGCTCGAAAAGAACGGCGTCGACGTCCGTTGCGAAAAGGGTCTCGAGTGCTGCGGAATGCCGGCTTGGGAAGGCGGCAACCTCGATCTCCTGCGGAAGAAAGCCCACGCCAACTTGGACCGGCTGATGCCCTATGTGGAAGCTGGCGCGAAAGTGATCGCGCTCAACCCGACTTGCTCGATGATGCTTCGACGCGAATACCCCGAGCTGCTCGAGGGAGAAGACCGTGAGCGCGCCAAGAAGCTGGCAGAAGCGGTGGCAGATCCGAGCGAGTTCGTCTGGTCCCTGCGCAAGGAAGAACGCTTCAACACCGACTTCAAGAGCTCACCGGGCGACAAGGTCGCTTACCACGCGCCCTGCCATCTCCGAACGCAGGGAGTCGGCTTCAAGGGGCGTGATCTGATTCGCAAAATTCCCGGAGTCAGCCCGGCGACCGTGATGGAGTGTTGCGGACACGACGGCACGCACGCCATGACGGTTGAAGGCTTCGAGTACTCGATTCGCGTCGGGCAGAAGGCCTTCGACGAGATGAAAGAGGCGGACGCGGAGATCTGGGCAACCGACTGCCCCTTGGCGGCGATTCAATTTCAGCAACATGCGGGGGTGAAACCCTTGCATCCCATGTCGGTTCTCGCGCGCGCCTATCGGGAGGATGGCTTTGACGCCCCCAAGGCGTTAGCCTCCGGGGACCAGCCTGAAGGGGAATCGAAGTGAAGCCGGCCGATCGATCCGAGGTACTCGACTACGTCACCTATGGCGAGCAGCGCGACCGCATTCGCGCAGCTGCGCTTCGGGCGAAGTCAGTGCGCCGCATCCTCGTCGGAGAGTATTTCACCTTCCTCTTCGAGAATCGCGAAACCGTGCTCTACCAGATCCAAGAAATGATGCGCATCGAACGCATCGTCAAAGAAGACGACATCGCGCACGAGATCGACACCTACAACGAGCTGATTCATCCGAAAGGAACCATCGGCTGCACCCTCATGGTCGGCATCGACGACGAGGCGGCGCGAGACCTCAATCTGCGCGCCTGGCTCGGCATGAACGAGCATATCTACGCCAGGCTACCCAACGGCGACCTGGTGAGGCCCAGCTGGGACCCGCGGCAGGTGGGTGATGATCGCCTCTCCTCGGTGCAGTACCTTTCGTTCGGCATAGGCGAGGAGGCGCCTGCGGCCATCGGCATCGGAATGCCCGGAATCGACGCGGAAACCGAGCTTTCGGGCCCCCAGCGGGAGGCGCTCCGCGAGGATCTGACCGCTGACTAGCCCGAGCGGACAGAATAAGTAAACCATGTCCACCGTAGTTGTCGGAGGAGCCCAGGAGTCTTAAGTTCCGGGCTTAGGAGTACGTGAATGCTGAGAATTCTATTGTTTCTAGGGACCAACCTTGCCGTTCTGGTCATGGCGGGCATCGCGATGGCGGTGCTCACCGCGCTGGGGATCATCCCGCCGAACGCGCCTTACGTCTCCATGCTCATTTGGTGTGCGCTCTTCGGTTTTGGAGGCTCGATTTTCTCTTTGGCGATCTCGAAGTGGGTCGCGAAGCGGTCGACGCGGGCCCACGTCATCGAGAAGCCCTCGAACGAGATGGAGGAGTGGCTGTACAGCACGGTACAGCGCCAGGCGGAGAAGGCGGGAATCGGCATGCCCGAGGTCGCCATCTTCGATGCGGCGGATCCGAACGCGTTCGCGACCGGCATGTTCCGCAATAGCGCGCTCGTGGCCGTCAGCACCGGCCTACTGCGCCTGATGAACAAACAGGAAGTCGAAGCAGTCCTCGGCCACGAGATCTCCCACGTGGCCAACGGCGACATGGTGACGCTTACGCTGATCCAAGGTGTGCTCAATACCTTCGTCCTATTCGTCTCCCGAATCATCGCCAGCCAGTTCGAGCGAGGCCGATTCTTCATCTACATGGGCCTTCAGATGGCGTTTGGCGTCCTCGCCAGCATGATCGTCGCCTGGTTCTCGAGGCGCCGGGAGTTCCGGGCGGATGCGGGAGGAGCCGATCTCGAGAGCTCCGCGGCCATGGCGTCCGCGCTCAACCGGCTCCAAGCGATGCGAGACGCTCCATCACAACTCCCGGACAACCTCACTGCATTCGGTATCCGCGGCGAGGGAATGCTCAAGCTGATGGCGACCCATCCTCCCCTCGAAGAACGAATCGCGCGACTTCAGGCCCGCTAGCGAGCCCCGGGAACAGGCCCCGTTCTTGCCATGCGGCGCGACCTTCGGTAGGACGCATCTCATGGGGGAGCGGGGTTCACTCTGCTGGGTCGCGATCGTCGGCATCTTGCTACTTGGCTGCGAGGAGCCCGAGCCGCGCATCGAGCGCATCGAGATCGCCTCGGCTCACCGAGCGTGCGAAGAGGGCGATGCCTGCGGCGTCGTCGAAACGAGCTGCACGTCACAGGGCTGTAAATGCGGCGTAGCGGTCAACGAAGCGTACCTACTCGACTACCAGAAGCAGCTCGCCGAGTGCCGCGGCCAAGAGGAGCTCGCGACCTGCGACTTCGAGTGCAAGAAGCCCTTCGGCAAGTGTTTCGAGGGCGCCTGCGTCCTGACGAGCGAGCCGCCTGAGCTATTTCGGCGCGGCCGGAGCGTGCAGGCCCTATGCGAGGGCTCGCGCGGGACCTACGTCGGCTGCCCGCAGTGCCCCCCCAATGAGCGCTGCCAGTCCTGCAAGCCCTGTGATTGCCCCTCGAGCCACCGCTGGACGAAGAAGGGCTGCAGAGGCGTCGTGCAAACCGAGGCGCGCGACATCCGGGTCGAGACCCGCCCGTCGCTGGTCACTCTGTCCGACGAGGTGAAGACCCGAGTCCACAACAACTCGAAGCGAACGATCTGGCTGAAGACCGTCTGCGGAACGCCGTTCTACCGAGCCCGCAAGAAGGAAGACGCCTGGGAGAAGGGCTACGAACCGTTCCACGACGTCAAGTGCCGCATGGGCTCGGTGCAAATCGCCCCGGGCAAGAATCGCCCCTTCGTCGTCGACAATCTCGGGAAGTTCAGGGAACCCTCTGGCGAAGCCGCGACACCCGGAACCTACCGATTCGAGCTGACCTACACCGACGGCAAGGAGAGCTTCGAGTACAGCTCGACCGTCTACTCGACGCAGTTCGACCTGGCCGCGAAGCTATCCCGCCGCTAGGTCTCGTCCACTTCGAGGAAACAGATGCTGAACCAGTCCTGCTGGTCGCTCCATTGCTTCGTGAGGCGAAAGCCGGCAGCGCGCGCCATCTCCTCGAACTGGTCGAGGTCGTATTTGTGGGAGTGCTCGGTGACGATGTACTCGCCGGCGGACAATGCGACCTGCGTCTTGCCGACGCGTACCGACTGATCGACTTCGCTGACCAGGCGCATTTCGATTCTGCCTTCGCTTGCGACGTACGGAGCGTGGTGCCTGAAATTGCTGAGGTCGAAGTTGGCGCCGATTTCGTTGAGCCGACGCAAGATGTTCAGATTGAACGCAGCGGTGACTCCTAGCGAGTCGTTGTATGCGTCCTCGATGACCTCGGGGTCCTTCTTTCTATCGATGCCGACGAGCAGCCCCCCACCCTGGCCCACGAGCTCGCGCACGCGTCCGAGGAAGCTCACCGCCTCATCATTGGTGAAGTTGCCAATCGTGCTGCCAGGAAAGAACGCAACCGTTCGGGCACTGGGGCGATGAGGACGTGGGAGACGCAGGGCCTGTGTGTAGTCTGCGCAGACCCCGATGACCTCCATCTCCTCGTAGCGGTCCGCGAGCTGATGGGCCGATGCCTCGAGTGCAGCCCGGCTGATGTCGATGAGCACGCAACCGCTCGGGTCGATCAGCGCGTCGAGGAGCTTCTGAGTCTTGAGGCCAACACCGGAGCCGAACTCGACGAGGGTCGCGTGCGAGCCAATGGCCTCAGCCATCTCGTGAACCGAGCGGCTCATGATCCCGAGCTCGGTCCGTGTCGGGTAGTACTCCGGAAGCTCGGTAATCGCTTCGAAGAGCCGCGCACCCAAGGCGTCGTAGAAGTACTTGCACGGGAGCGCCTTTTGCGAGCGTCGCAGCCCATCGGCTGCCTCCTGCCGCAAGTCTCCAAGCTCGGGGTGAAGGTCGAGAACGCGGACGCGCTCCTCAGTGCTCAATGGACCAAATGCAATCATCGATTCAACCACCATCCCGAGCCAGCCGAATACCGCTGAACTGCCAGCGCGCCTCCGGTGGAAAGAAGTTTCGATAGCTTCTGCGCGCATGCCCGGCGGACGTTGCGCAACTGCTACCTCGCAGCACTTGCTGGTTACACATGAACTTCCCGTTGTACTCGCCAAGCGCCCCAGGCGCGGGACGATATCCTGGATAGCCCGCATAGCTGGAGCTCGTCCACTGCCAAGCGGCGCCATAGGGGCTGGCACTGCCCGGATGAAACTTGCACGCGCGACCGCAGAGTGGCGCAGGCTCTGGCTCGGCAGTCGCCGCTTCCCACTCTTGCTCCGTGGGGAGTCGAACGCCGGACCAACGCGCGTACGCGTCGGCCTCATAAAAGCTCACATGTACGACGGGCTCCGCATCCCGAAGCGGCCGGCGCCCGTAGAGCGTGAACTCGGTCCAGCCCTCGGCATCGCAGCGCCAGTACTGGGGGGACCGCCAGCCTCGTGCCTGCACCTGGTCCCAGCCTGCGCTCAGCCAAAGATCAGGGCGTTCGTAGCCTCCATCTTCGATGAAAGCGAGGTACTCGCCGTTTGTCACGAGGCGTTGGCTGATCTCGAAAGGCTGCAGCAGGACATCGTGTGCCGGGCCCTCATTGTCGAAGTGGTAGCGCGCCGGCTCAGAGCCGATACTCACGATGCCGCCCTCTCGGCCGGACCAACGCATTGGGGGCGCCGAAGCGGCATCCTCGCGCAGGGCTTCGTCGCGGGCGTACGCCGGGTCTAGCGGATTGCGGGACAGCAGATGCTTGATGTCCGTGACGAGGAGCTCCTGATGTTGTTGTTCGTGGTGCAAACCGACTTCGATGCGTGTCGCCGTCTCGTCATCGACGTCGCTCTGCAGCAATTCGATGACGGCAGCGTCCACGCGTTCGCGGTAGCCGCCCACCTCGTCACTGCTCGGCCTCGTCAGCAGCCCGCGCGAAGGCCGGTGAAACTGATCGCCCACTGCGTTGTAGTAACTGTTGAACAAGACGGCATAGGGCTCGGGGGACAGGCCTGGAATGCCGGCCGGAGCCAGCACGAAGGTCTCGAAGAACCAAGTCGTGTGCGCCCGATGCCATTTGCTGGGACTCGCATCCGGCATGCTCTGCGCGCATTGATCCTCTGCCGACAGCGGCGCAACGAGCGCTTCGGTTTGCGCGCGCACCCGTCGAAAATCGCTCGCAAGCCCTTCCCGCAACATCCGGCCATTCATAGGTACCACCCTGAACGGGTCAAGAGCGTCAGTGTTACCAAGAATTTGAGCACTTGTCTGCGGCTACTGGGCGCCGAAGACGCCTTCGACTTGCTGGCTCGCCCCGGGACCTCGTTTCCAGACGCTCCGAATGGCCGGAAGGCTGACGAACAGGCCGATGACCGTCCATGGAACCGTGGCCATGAAATGCCCCGCAATCGCGACCGAAGCCGCCATGCCGGCATCAACTCCCATCAGCTCAAGTGCGTAGGCGACCGCGACGTGAAACGTGCCGATGAAGCCTGGAGAGGACGGAATCATGGTGCCGATCGAGAGGAAGACCGTCACGATGAGCGGAGCGTAGGGTGGCAGATCGAGCCCGAAAGCCCAGAGCCAGCACTGGATCGTGAGCATACCGACCAGGCGCGTCACAAGGGTGAGCGCGAAGGCCTGAGCGACGGCTCGACTAGAACGCAGCGCAGAGAAGCCATCGACGAAGCGTTGTGACTTCTGGTAGACCCAGGCTTGCACCCTCGGGCTTAGAGGGCGTGAGAAGAACACGACGATTCCGGGCAACCGAGATGGGTTGGCGACTAACCAGACGACGCCAAGAAGCGTGCCGATGATCGCTGCAAGCGCCCAGGCGAGACGGCTATCACCCGAGACGTCGATCGCCAGAAGCGGCACGACCGCCGCGAACAAGATCAAGAACGAGATCAGGTCGAGCAGGCGTTCGAGCGCTACGACCGCGACGGTAGAACCGCGAGAAATGTCGCCGGCCCGAGCGAGAAGGTCGATACGAACCAGCTCTCCGAGCCGAAAGGGGAAGATGTTGTTGGTGACGTACCCGGCGACGGCGGGAGTGAAACACTCCGCGAAGCTGTAGCGCCGGAGTGGTCTCAGGAATACCTTGCTACGCAATGCACCGAGCGAGAAAACTGTCCCTTTTGTCAGCAAGCAACAGGAGAGGATCCAGAGGTTGACCGAAGCCAGGGTCGGACCGAGCTCGCTCAGGTCGATGCGTCGTAGAAAGTAGAACGCAAGGATCGCGGATAGAACGAAACCCGCGGTCATGAGGACGCGTTCCTTGGTCAGCCCTCGCCGCATCGCTACTCGCCAGCCAGCTCCGCACGCTGCTCGAAGAACTCGTAGAGGTCGGGAAGAGACGCGCCTTCATTGCCGAGGGTCCCGGCGGAAATCGACGCTAGCGAGCTACCGATGTACATCCCAACGGGAAGGGGCTCGCCCGAGAGCTGCGCGAGACTCGCCCCCGTGAGAAACACGTCTCCAGCTCCGACCGCGTCTACCTCGTTGATCTCCAAGGCCGGGAGGTAGTCGGTCCTCAAGCGATCGCCCTCGCCTCTGGGCGGATGAAAGCCGAGTGAGCCTCGTCGACCCATCGTGACGATGAGCCCCTGGGCAGCGCTGGCGGCATAGTAGCGGCTCGCCAGGTTCGAAAGCCCGCTCTCGGCATCACCCAAGGCGAACCGAAGCTCGTCTTCGGTCGGCGTTGCGAGCTGCGGTCTGCTGAACTTGAGGATGTTCGCCTGCCCATTGGTGCTTACGTCGGCGAAGTAGGGCTTGCCGCAATGCTCGGCGAGCTTCGGAATCGCGTTAGCAAGCGTTGGCCCAAACAGGCCATATCCGAAATCGGTCACGATCAGTCCATCGTGAGCTGCGAGCCGCTCCTGAAGCATCTCGATCAGCTCGTCGCTGGTTTCGATCGGGATCGGCGCCGGGTTCCCTCGGTCGACTTTGAAGACCTTCTTGCCGCCGACCAGGTACCGAGTCTTCGTGTAAGCCTTGCGTCCTGGGGCCGGCAGGTTGTGCACTTCGACGCCGGAGCGTTCCAGGCTGCTCCTGATTCGTCCGAATGCTTCGTCTTCTTCACAGCAGGTGACGAATGTCGGCCTGGCGCCGAGTACGGCTGCCTGACGCGCGATCAGGCCGGCGCCCCCGATGAACCACTCCTCGCTGACCGGCTTCACCGATACGATCGGGCTTTCGGACGCGACGCGCGCGCCTTCGCAGTGCGCGTACTGGTCGAGAATCGCGTCACCGAGCACCAAGACCTTGAGGTCGGAGAAGGCGGAGATGGCGTTCTTGAGCCGGGCGGGATTGATCGCGTTGACGTGGCAGAATCGCTGGATCTTCTGCTGTTCCATGTCCAGCGTGTTGCGTTTGCGCCGGCCGATCTCGGTGGACGAAAAGATGACGTCTCCCGAACCGAGCACCACGCGGCCGCCGTAGGCCTCGACGATCTTCTTTTCTTTGGCAAAACGTGGATCGTTCTTCGACTCGTACTCTCGCCCCTTCACGTAGATGTCGGGCTGGATGGACTCGAGGACCGGGCCGGCCCACTCGTCTTCGCTGAGCGCCACATAATCCACGCAGCCGAGCTCGGCCAAGTTGTCGAGACGCAGGTCTTCGGGAATGTATGGCCGGTCGTACCCCTTCATCACCACGTTGTCCGCGCTCACGGTCACGACCAGGACATCGCCGAGGCTACGGGCCATTCGTAGGTAACGAATGTGTCCCGGGTGCACGATGTCGAAGCAGCCGTGACACTGAACGACGGTCTTTCCTGCTTTGCGAAGACGTCCCCTCTCGGCTTGCAGGCTTTCGATCGAATGAATCTTCTTGTCTGCTTCGACGCTACGCATGTCTGCGACTCCAGTCGATCAAGATCTCGATGAGCGCGTCCCTGTCGGAGGGCTCTAGCTCGGGCGTCACCGGTAGACTCACGATGCGTTGGACCAGAGCTTCGGTATTCGGGAGCTTCGTGCGGTTCGTTCCCTCGAAGGCGCGCTGCTGATGAATCGCAACCGGATAGTGGACCTTGGCGTCGAAGCCCCGGGATGCCAGGTGTGCGATCAAGGCATCGCGTTCGTCGTGACGGATGACGAAGGCGCTGTAGGCAGGCTCCGAGCCCTCGGTGACGCTCGTCAGCTCGAAGAACGGGCGCAGTGCCGTCTGGTACGCGGCGGCGTGCTGCCTGCGTCTCGCGATCCAGTCATCGAGATGCGGAAGCTTCGTGAGTAGAATCGCAGCTTGCAGCGTGTCGAGTCGAGCGTTCTCACTTGGCACATCGACGTGGTCCCGGTCTCGGTGGCCCAGAGACCTGAGACGTCGAAGAAGCGCGGCGAGATCCGGATCGTTGGTCGTGATGAAGCCCGCATCTCCACAGGCAGACAGAGTCTTCAAGGGGTGCAGTGAGAAACAACCCGTACCGAACGAGCCCACGCTGCGACCATGATGCGTGGCTCCGATCGCCTGCGCGCAGTCCTCGATGAGGTGCAGGCCATGTGCCCTGCAGAGCTCTTGAATCGGATCCATGAGGCAGGGAACGCCGCCCAGGTGCACGGGCAGCACAGCCTTGGTTCGCGGTGAAATCGCCGCGGGGAGCAAGGCTGGGTCCATCAGGCCCGTCGCCGGGTCGATATCGACGAAGACCGGCCTGGCCCCGACTAGGAACACCGAGCTCGCGGTGGCGACATACGAATGGGAGACCGTGATGACCTCGTCTCCGGGGCCGATGTCGAGCGCGCGCATCGCCAAGGTGAGAGCGGAAGTGCCAGAAGACACACCGACCACGTCCCCGACGCCAAGACGTCGAGCCAGCTTTTGCTCTAGCTCGCTCAGCTCGGGGCCGTTGATGAACTGCCCATGGCCCAGCACTCGATCGATCGCCTCGAGAATGCGAGGGCGCAGCGCCTGATTCTGCTTGATCAGATCGACATATGGAATCGAAGTCATGAAACGAGCTTCGCGGCGGATCGCCAGAGCTCCGGGCGAGCCTTCATCCACGCGACGTTTCGATAAATGTTCGACCCGCTGTCCGAGATCCGTCCGCTGCGATAGGCTTCCCGGAGCTCTCGGACGGCAGTCACCAAATCGTGCCGAGGCTCAAAGCCGAGCTCCCTGCGCGCCCTGTCTGCGGAGAGGTGGTAGGAGCGAGGATCATTGGACGGCACGGTGTCGATGGGCAGCGAGGAGTCCAGTTCGTCCCGGATCATCTCGGCCAGGTCCATGACCGAGGCGTTCCTCCGGCTGATGTTGAACGCGCGAGCGGAGATCTTTTCCGCGGGCGCCGTGAGGAGCATGCGGTAGAAGGCCGTCAGGTCGCGGATGTGCACATTCGGTCGCATTTGAGCGCCGCCAAAGACCCGAATCCGCTGATCGGTCAGGGCCTGGTCGGTCAGGAGGTTGATGGTGAGGTCGAGCCTCAGCCGAGGGGAGTAGCCGCACACAGTTGCGGACCGAACCGACACACCGACGAACGAGTCGTCCACCAAACTGTTGAGGATCTTCTCGCCCTCCGCCTTGCACTTGGCGTAGATGGTAATCGGATCGAGGGAAAGCTCCTCGGTCACGTCTTCTTCTTCTTTGATGCCGTAGACGCTTGCGGACGACGCGTAGAGGAAGCGCCCCACTCCGTATTTCTTCGCCGCGTGCATCAAATGATCGACCGCTCGGAGATTCACCGTTTCGGTGACCTCGTGATCGAGCTCGGAGCTCGGGTCGTTCGAGATCGCAGCGAGGTGAATCAGCGCGTCGAAGCCTCCCTGCTCGAGCACCTGGTCGACCGCGGCAAAATCGCGGATATCGCCTCGAATCTTCTCGCAACGCTCGTGAACGATCGGATCGGAGCTCGGGTCGGTCCCGTACAAAAAGGCATCGAAGACGGTGACATGATGCCCCTCTTCCAGCAGCTCCGGGACGAGGACCGCACCGATGTACCCGGCCCCCCCGGTAACGAGTAATTTCTGGTTCGTCATTTACGCCTCTTGTCGCCGATACGATATCCTAATCCCCGGATGAATGAAAAATGACTACATCCGCCGTGCTCTTCGATATGGACGGTGTGCTCGTGGACTCGGCGCCCCTACATGTGCGGGCCTACGAGCAGGTATTCCGTGACGCTGGAATCGAGTTTTCCGCCGCAGCCCGGGACGCGGTACGGCAAGGAAAACCCCGTTCCGAAGTGATCGAAATTGGCCTGCCGGGGGCGAATGCGGTCATCAAGCAAGCGCTCTTCGACGCCAAACCGAACGCTGTCGCCACACTGCTCCAGACCGCGCAGGATGTGAGCATGCCAGGCGCGACTCGGACGGTTCGCGCCCTGGCGGAACGCGGAGTCGCCATGGGGGTCGTCACGAACAGTAGCGCGCCGGAAATCTGGCTGAAGGCGGCGGGCGTCTTGGAGCAGATGAGCGTCTTGATCACCCGCAACCAGGTCTCGTCGCCGAAGCCATCCCCCGAAGGCTACCTGCTGGCTGCCGAGCAGCTTGGCGTCCGAGCAGCAGACTGCATCGTGTTCGAAGACTCGCTCGACGGCTGGTCGGCAGCAAAGGGTGCCGGCATGCGCACCGTGCTCGTGGCCGCGACGCGTCCCGCTTGGGCCGGGGCGAGTACCGAGCTCGTATCGACGATGGACCGCTCGGCTGTGCTGGCCCTCTGTTTCCCCCCCACGGCAAAGGACCTTGCATGAAAGCGCGTCGGTTCTTTCGAGCGGTATACTGGGACAACGAGCTGAGGCGCGCCGACATTCGACGCGGTCTCCGAAACGACCTCGGTCTCTACCTGAAGAACCGCAGCCTCGAACCGCTCGACGCGCTCCTTCGACGCAAGCACTCGCGTACCGACGTCCCCATCGTCTTCATCGTCGGAGCCCCTCGGTCAGGGACTACGGTGCTGTACCAGCTCATCGCAGAACATCTCGACGTCGGGTTCATCAACAATCGAATGGCACGCTACTTCGCCGCGCCGATCATCGGGGCCATGCTTCATGGTCGCAGCGGAGGGGGGCACGGGCTCGCCTTGTCGTCGGAGTACGGCCGAACCGGGGGAGACCTCTCCCCTCACGAATTCTCTTGGTTCTGGCACTACTACGGCGATTTTCGGCTCAACGACGACCTGAACGACGAGGAGCTCTCTCAAATCGACTGGCAGCCGGTGAAGAGAGCGCTCGAGGGCTTGGCCGGGTACTTCGAGCGCCCGCTGGTGCTCAAGAACATCAACTTCGTCTCGTACCAAATCGCCTGGCTCAAGCAGCTCTTGCCCGCGGCGAAGTTCATCTGGATTCGGCGTGACGCCCGCTACACGATGCAGTCGATTTTGCGTGTTCGCGAAGACGAGTACGGCGACCGGCGTGCCTGGTGGTCGGTGAGGCCCAGAGACGCGCAGGACTGGCGTGACAGGACGCCAGTCGAGCAGGTCGCGCATCAAATCGACGACATCAGCCGCGCCATCGACGCGGCGTTCTCGACCGTGCCCACAAAGGACACGCTGACGCTAGAGTACGAGGAGCTCATGCGGATCCCTTCGGACACGATGAAGCGTGTCGCCCGGTTCATCGGTGCCGACGTCGCCGACGAAAACGGGCTCGACGCGATCCGTTTAGAGCCTCGCAACCACAGGACGATAGACGATACAACCTGGGCCGAGATAGAGAGAGCGCTGGCACCGTAGATGCCTTTGTTCGAAACCACTCGAGACGATGGAACCTGGTCGGCTTGGCTCGCGAGCGCCGGCATCGACGACGTCTATTACACTGCCCGGTACGCCGAAATCTGGGCACGTGAAGAGCGCGGCAGCTTCGTCGGGATCCGCTACGAATCACCGACCGGGCGAATGCTGTATCCGCTGCTCCTGGTTCCACTCGACTCGCTGCCGGGAGGTTCGGGGCTGCTCGAAGCGCGCACCCCATACGACTTCGGTGGCCCCTGGGGTGATTCGACCGATCTGGAGGCGCTGCATGGCGAGTTTCGGGTCGAGCTTCTGGACTGGCTGCGCAGTCGTGACGTCGTCTCCGAGTTCGCTCGAATCCATCCGCTTCGAAAAGGCGGTCAGCCCGCAGACGCAAAGCTGCACGCCGAGAACTTCATCGTCGACCTGACAGTCTCCTACGAGGATCTGTTCTCGTCGCAGCACCGGCGGCATCGCCGGGCGGTTCGTGCGTTCCATCGCCGAAACGGCGAGCCCGATGTGATCTCGGAGATCTCGCCGGACGACGCGTCGACCTTCAGCGAGCTTTACGCGCGCACCATGAGCCGTGTCGCTGCTAGCTTGGACTATCGCTTCGCAGAGCCGACCCTGTCGGCCCTTATGTCGCTCGACGAGATGTGCCTTGTCCGCGCGAGCAGCGAAACCGGAACCTCCGGCGCGGCACTCTTCCTCCGTTCCGATCAGGACCTGTTCTACTTCCTGGGCGCCTCGGCAGACGATCGCCAGGTAGGCACCAACAACGCGGTCTTCGACGCAGCCATCCGACACGCACAGTCTCTCGGCTTGCAAACACTTCACCTGGGTGGCGGTAGCCAGTCACTACGCGACTTCAAGTCCCAGATCGCGAACGGAACGGTCCCGTATAGCCTGGTTCAGCGCATCGTCGACGAGCCCCGCTACGCAGCTCTATGCGAGGCCTGCGGTGTCTCGGGTTCCAGTCAAATGCCGGCGTTTCGTTCGAAGCTCGTCGAGAGACGTGAATCGTGACCGCGACCTGGCTCCGCATCGCGCCTCTCTTGCTGGCCGCTGCCGTGGGAATCTTGATCGTCGATGCGGGCTTCGTCTACGACGACCCCTCAGCCTTGCTCGAAAATCCGGTGGTGAACGGCACGGCACCGGCCTGGGAAGCCTTCGTGCGGGATTTCTGGGGACGCCCAGCGAGCCAGGGCTTCACTACATGGCGGCCCCTGATGCCTCTGCTCTGGGCGCTGCTCTGGAAGTTGTGGCCCGCTAACCCCTTGCCGTTTCACATCCTCAGCGCGTCGCTGCACGTGTTGGCGGTCGCGATGAGTATGCGCTTCGTGCACCGGCTCCGCCCTTCCCTCGCCTGGGCGGCTGGCGTCGGAACCTTGTTTGCGCTCCACGCTCTCAACACCGAGACCGTGAGCGCCATCGTCGCACAGGCAGATCTGCTTTCTTTCTCTCTAGCGCTCGCTGCCTGCACGATGGCCCTAGAGCCAGCAAGCGTCCGCGCGGGAACGCGGTGCGCGTTGGTCCTGCTGCTAGCCACGCTCGTCAAGGAGTCGGCGATCATCTTCGCGCCGCTTGCGGCGTTGCTATTCTTGATGGGCCGAGCCGAGAAGCAAGGCCGCTGGCTCGCCGCGCTTCCTGTGCTGCTTGTGACGGGCGTCGTGATCGCCTTCCAACTGAGCCTTCCAAGGGCCGCTGGTATTGCGATGATCACGAGCAACCTGGCTCACCAGGCAAGCGGTGAGTTTGTTCTGCTTCTAGGACTCCACAACATCGGGCGCTCCTTGCTGATGACGGTGTGGCCTTGGCCGATGGCCCCGAACCACGGATATGCCGCCGTCGAGCTCCAGTCGGAGCTTCTCGCGCCTTACGCTGCCGTTGGAGGTCTGCTGCTGCTGATTGGCGTCGCCGCAGGAATCTGGGCCATCAAGCGAAGGCGGACCGAGTGGGTCGCCGCTCTGTCATTTCTCTACGCGCCGGCGCTCCTGCAATCGCACTGGTTCGTCCCATTGATCACCGACCTGGCCGAGCGACTGCTCTACCCTTCAATTCTCGGAATCGCCATGATTGCGGCCACCGGCATCTTCGCCATGCTGGAACGTCCTGCGGCGCGCGCGCTGGCAGTCGCCGCCCTCGGAACGGTCTTCTTCGTCGGCAGCTTTTCTGCCCGGCGCGCCTGGGCCGATGAGGATAGCTTGTGGACCTACGCCGTCCGCGTCGAGCCGAGGGCCACGCTGCACCAGCACAACGTGTCCAACACGTTCTTTCGCGCAGGAGACCTCGATCGCGGCGCCTACCATCGCTTCATCGACGTCTACTTGGTGAACCGTTTCCCCGAGGCGGTTCAGTGGGACGAGATCGACTCCACCGATTCGCTGTCGCCGCTAGAGCGTTTCGTCGAGCTCCCCGCCATCCTGGAACCGGACGATCCGTGCCGGCTGGTTCGGGTCTTCGTGAAGGAAGCGACGAAGTATGATCCGCTGTACGAACACGTCCTCGAGCATTGGGGACCTCGATACACACACTGCCTTCCTTCGCGGCCCTGAAACCATTAGCTCTTTCCGTCGAAATTGCGGGCACCCGGATGCACGAGTACCGAGGGAAGCGGGCGTTCCCCCGCTCCGATTACGGGCGCTCGCCGTGATCGTCGGGAAGTCTGGGTTCCGAGGTCGCTCGATCCTGCTGCGTCGCCGCAAACGCGCACGCCAGACATACGATGACCATCGCGAAGAGCTTGGCCTCTTGGAGCAGCCAGCCAGATGGACCGCCGACCGATCGGCTCGCCGCGGCGATCGCGGGCCACCACCAGGCGAGCACCGTGTAGGCCGGCGCCAGCGTCAGGATCCATCCCCGTCCTAATCGTCCTCTGGCGAACGCCACCGACGTGACGAGCAGAGGAAAGATCATCTGCACCAAGTGGTGCTCGTAGGCGTAGACAGGGATCAGCACCATCATCACCGAGACGGCCGCTGCGGCAGCCGCCGCTCCGAGCAGGTCCGGCGCCTGACGTCTGAGTTTCCACGCCAGGAGTCCGAGCAACCCCAGGTTGGTCACGGTCGCAAGTATTTGCGCCAGGCCAGTCAGCCTTCGCTCCGCGTCGAATAGCTGTGCCCAAAGGTTCGGTAGGGAGTAGTTGCCCGGGTGCAGGATCGAAATGAACAAGCCATTGTAGTCCCCGCGGGCGAAGCCCGGGAGCACATCCCGATAGAACCTCAACTGGGCGTCCCATCCAACCAGTGGAAGCGCGGCCAAGGAGAGAAGCGCGGCAGCAGCAGACGCGCTCAGCACGGCGGTCCACTTCCGGCGGTACATCCACCAGGCCACCATGAGCGCGGGGCTCATCTTCATCATGCAGGCCAGACCCATCAAGGCGCCGCCGGTCACTGGATGCCGCCGCTCGACCAAGTAGAGCCCCCAGAGCATGGCGCCGAGCACCGGCAAGTTGGCCTGTCCCATCAACTGGTTGTCGTAGATTGGCGTAAACGTTGCGAGGACGATTCCGATCGCTGCCATCGTCGCCGGCTCCGGCAGCCAGCGCCACAGAGCGAGCAGAGCCGCCAGCAGAAATAGCCCGTTCAACCAAAACCAGGTCAGGTACGCGCTCTGCAAAGACATGGGCAGGCTCCAGGTCATCGTGAGGAGGAAGGGCGGCGGGTACAAGAAGGGGAAGACACTTTTGCGGGTCCCGTCTTCTTTCGCCAGTGTGCCGAGCTGACGCCGATCGTAAGGATCGAGACCCCGTGCGGCGGCTCCAACGGCGTAGTAGTACGACGCGAAGTCTTGGCCCTGGTCAAGCGCTTTCGCCTCGTCCCAGATCGGCCCCGCGAGTACGAGCATGTGAATCAGCAGACCCAGGCCGAGCAGAATCCCGGGAAACCCCAGCCTCATCGGAGTGCCAGCGCTCGGCCTGGTCATCTTCTGCCTTCCCAACGGCCTCCCTAGCCTCCCCGTTCAGTCGCGGGTCGGAGGAGGGAAGAAGCTTTTGGGCTCCTCGCCACGTTCCTGCTCTTCGTGATACCGGCGCACCATCTTCTCTCGGTACTTACCGACATCTTGGGCGCCCTTGTAAGTCTCCTGAACCGCCCGAATGACGGACATCGGCTTGATTGCGTGGGAGTCCCCAATGGCTCGGCCGCGCGAGATGTAGGGCGCCTCGGCGATGCGAAGGTCGGGGCGACGCAGCTGCGCCTTGGCCAGCAGCTCGGCGACGTAGGCATGCCCACCCGACATCACGTGGATGCCCTTGAACGCGCCAGCCCGGTAGAGCTTCATCCCGTTGAGAGAGCGCCAGCGGAACCCGTAGATCGTCTTGGTCAACTTGAGAAATCCCGTAGATGCGATTCTTCGCGATAGCTTCCGAACGACGGGGTTGTACAAGTACCCCAGAACGACGTCGTGACCGTAGCGAGCCGCCAGCAGGTTGTCGATCGATTCTGCGAACACGAACTCACTGTCACCCGGGAACACTGTGACCCAGGTGTCGTCCTCGATGGTCTCGTAGGCCTCAGTCACGCAGCGGCCCAGCCCGCGATTGACATCATGCGCAATAAGCCGGCAGCGACTGTCTTCTTCGCAGAGCTCTTGCATCACCGCGCGTGTACCGTCGGTGGAGCCGTCGTCGATCATCACGACCTCGACCTGCGGCGCGATCCGGTCGGCGTGCTGGAGCACCTCTTTCACGGTGCGCCGAACGAGCTCCTGTTCATTGAGGCAGGGAACGAGAACGCAGAGTTTCTCGTCTCGATCGCTGGGTTCTGCGCTGGTCGTGTCGGACATGGGTCTCTCCAAAATGCCCTGCGGAATCGGAAAGGTCAATCTGTTGACCAGCTGTCTCAGGGCATAGGAAAATGAGAAATGCGTTCTTCTAAACGCGAGCGGCGACTGCAGATCGTGGCGTTCCTCTTGGCGGGGCTCGCCTCGCTCTGGATGTTTCACGAGGTCGGGGAGCACAACCTGTCGTCGTTCAGCCTGGGCCTCGGAACCACCGTCTTCATGAGCCGGGGCTACACGTTTTTTCTGGTGTTCTGGTCGGTCTTCGGAGCGCTTGCGGCTTTCTTCTTCGGCGGCGCTTTCGCGGCAGCAAGCCATGAGGACTGGGCCCGGAGCACCATTGTTCAGCTGCGAAAGACTTCGGATCGGAGCCTCATCGCCGCACTGACCGTCATCGGCCTCTGCATTCCGCTCCTCATTCGCTGGCGCGTCCTGCAGGGCGCGGACATCGCGGACGACGAGTCGGCCTATCGTTTCATGGCTGAGTTGATTGCGAGCGGGAGACTCTACGCCGAATCGCCGCCCATGAAACTCTTCTTCGACCGTGCGTTCATGATCAATGATGGGAAGTTTTACGCACAGTACTTCCTCGGATGGCCCGCTCTGCTCGCCCCCGGTGTCGCGCTCGGCGTGCCGTCACTGATGAATCCCCTGTACTCCGCGCTCACGGTCCCGGCGATCTTTCTCACTCTTCTTCGGCTTGGCGGACGACGTTGCGCGCTGATCGGCGCCATCATCTTCCTGTCTGCGCCCCTGCTGCAGTTCAGCGCGGCCACGCAGCTCTCGCACACGTCCTGCCTGTTTGCCCTCGCCTGGGCATCGTACTTTGCGGTGCGCATCTACACTGGGGACACATCGCTCTGGCTGCACGCGGCGCTGGCCACATCCTTCTCCGTCGCTTTTTTCGTGCGCCCGAGCTCGGCCCTGGGCCTAGGCCTTCCCCTGCTGGCAAGCTGGCTCTTGTCGCTGTTGTCGATGCACGGCAAGGCGCGGTTGAACGCAATGGCCGCGTTTGCGGCGCCTGCGCTCGGTTTCGCCGCGCTCTTCTTTCTCATCAACATGCTTCAGAACGGAGGATTCACCTCCGTGTCCTATCAGCGAGCCATCTCCTACGCGAGAGAGAATGGCTTCCGCTTCGCAGCATGGAACTGGTTTCCACGGGACAGGACGCTCGCCATGTCGCTGGGTCCGATTGGCGAGGCCGCTGCTCAGACCGGCGTGTCACTGACTCGATTCAACTTCGCAGTCTTCGGCTGGCCGCTGGCGTTCGTCTTTCTGCCGTTCGCGGGCTGGCGTAGCCATCACGCTTGGATCCCGTGGACCATGTTGATCTGCTTCGCCGTAACGCACTTCTACATGCGCAACGGCGGCATCGATACCTTTGGACCGGTGCACTACCTGGAGCCTGCCCTTCCGCTGATTCTGCTGAGTGCTCTTGGGATCAGTCGACTCAGTTCCTGGTTGCGCGCGATTCGATCAACGGGTCTGCCGGAGGTGTTTTCGGCAAGAGCACCCGTCGCACTTTGCTTCGGGCTCATCACGGCTTCGCTGCTAGGTTACGTGCCGGTGCGCGCCATGGCCCTGCACGAGATTGGCTCGGTCACCGGGCTTCCCAAGCAAGCAGCGGAGGTGATGCTCGAGAAGCCGACCATCGTGTTCGTGCCACGTCCCTTCATCCCCAAGCACTGCAGCACCAGCTACCATTTCAACTACTGGCGACCCAACAACGACCCGGATTTGGAGAACCATGTTCTCTGGGTGAATCACATCACGCTCGCGCACGACAAGAAGCTGATGGAGCTATACCCGGACAGGGATGGGGTCGTAATGGTCTGGTCACCGAGCTGCGTCCCGGCATTCTTGCCCCTCGACGAGCTCAACGAGGCCAATGTTCCTCCAGGTGCCGTCGGAGGCTCTGGTGAGGTGCCAGCAGTCGAGGAGATGCGGTGAGTCCAGCAGCTGCGTTAGGCTTGTCTAGATGGGGACGACGACCATGAGCAGGGACGGACTCCGGATCGATCGCCCGATCGTACTGCTGGCATCGGAGCGCAGCGGGGGAAACCTGCTTCGCGCAATGCTCGGAAGCCATTCACAGATCGTTGCGCCGAGCCCAGTGCACTTCCTCATCAGCATCGACCCGCTCCTGCCTCTGTACGGGGACCTCTCTGAAGACGCGAACTTCCGAGAGGCCTGCGAGGACGTGTCCCGCTTCTTTCAGCATCAGATCGCCGGACAGGTCGAGCCGCCCGAGGCTGCCGCTCTGTTTGAGACCGCGGGCGAGCGAAGCCTGGTCGGTCTGATGGATGCAGCTTTTCACCTCATCATGCGAGCCTCTGGGGCCGCACGCGTTCTACTCAAGGAGAACGAAGCGTTCCGCTACGCCCATCGCTTGGCCAACATCTACCCTGACATCCGTTTCCTCTACCTGGTTCGAGACGGGCGGGACGCGGCCCTGTCCTGGCTCAAATCCCCGAATCACTTCGGCGGCATCACTCACATTGCGCGAATCTGGCGTGACGAGCAGAGAGCCTGTCTGTCTCTGCTCTGTGACCCGGGCCTCTCGGGCCGAATCCAGGTGGTTCACTACGAGGACTTGGTGTCCAAACCTCGTGAGATCATCGAAGCCCTGTGTGACTTTCTGCAGGTCGACTTCGAGGAATCCATGCTCGAATTCCACGGGCGGGACGAGATTCGCGAACAGTCAGCCGGCGTTCGGAACTGGGAGAACCTCTCCAAGCCGATCATGGAGCGGAACTTCAACAAGCATCAAAAGGAGCTCGGCTGGTGGCGCGCGCAGACTTTCAACCAGATCGCACACCGTGAGCTTGCGGCGCTCGGCTACGATGTGCCCAAGCTGAGCGCCGTCCATCGCGTCGGGAGCCAGGTGCTGGACCTGTCCAAAGAAGGACTCGGCCTCGCCTTGAAGGCAGCGCGCGGCCGGGTACCCAAGCCTGTCGAAGTTCTTGCCCGAGGCAAACGTCGTCGCAACTTCGGACGGATCGCCTCGGAGCTCGAAGCGCGCCAACGCCCGCGTTGGCCGCGCCAACAGTAGCCTCGCTCCCTAGAGGCTGTCGTAGTACTCCCGCGCATCAATGGCGGTCCGCCGCAGCCCTTCGCGCGTGTCGACGATCGGCTGGTACTCCAGGTCCTGCTTCGCCCGGTCGATCGAGAAGTAGTTGTCGCGCACGCACAATCGGACATCGACGATGCTGACCGGCGGCTTTGGCTTGCCAAAGATCTGAAACACCCGCTCGCTGGCAGTCGCCAAGGCTCGAGCCACCAGGCCCGGAACACGAATGGATCGTGCGTCGAGGCCCATGTCACCAACGAGCGTCTGACTGAACTTGCCGGTGTTGATCGGATCGCCGTCTGTAACGAAGTAGGCCTGCCCACAGACCGGAGAGCCCTCGACGAGTCGCTCGGCGGCACGTATCTGCGCATCGACCAGGTTGTCGATGTATGTGTAATCCATCCGCGTCGCGCCATCCCCGAAGAACACGAGGGGGGCGCCCTGCTTGAGAGCCTTCAGCAAGGGTCCAACGATCGTATTGCGTTCTCCGGGTCCGTAGATGCCTCCTGGTCGAATGGCGGCGGTGAGCAATCCCGACTCCCCGTTCGCAGCGAGCACGAGCTGCTCGGAGGCAACCTTGGTGCTTGCATAGAGATCAGAAGCTGTGCTGTAAGGCGTTGCCTCGGTGACCCCCCTGTGCTCGTCGCCCGATGCGGTGACGATGGAGCTGGTGTGAACCAGGCGCCGCACACCTGCTTCCCGGGCGGCCTGCAAGACAGCACGCGTCCCCTCGACGTTGACGCTGCGAACGAGCTCGGCAAAGGCCCTCGGCGTGTGGGTGAGCGTTTCGATCATCGCTGCGGTGTGGAAGATCGTGTCGACACCCTCGCAGGCCTCCCGTAGCGCGGCCCCATCGCGAATGTCACCCCGGAACCAGGACAGTTTCGGGCTCTCGAAGGGAGCGGGAGCCCGGTCGAAGCCGTGAGCTTCACAGCCACGGGCTAGCAGCGCTCGAACCAGATTGCTTCCGACGAAGCCCGCGCTTCCCGTGACCAGGCAACGCAGCCCATCAAGCGGTCGTATTCGTTCCATCGGGCCGGCACCTTGGCAAATCACAGCTGGCGGAGCAACTGGCGGCCTATGGAGCCTCGGGCAAGGAGGCGCCGGCATGGAGCAAGCGAAGCTTCGCGTCTTTCCACCCATAGGTGACCGCGGAGCAGACCTTGAAGCGCGCCTTGCTGATCCACCACTGTCCGTCCACATGCCGATACTCGTCGTCGTAGTACCCGCCGACCACGCTCACCGTCTGCCGCTCCGTATCCATCAGATGATAGACGAGGCCCCAGCGCCCGCTCGCGCTGTCCGGACCATGCACCTCGATGTTCGGAGGCCCGCCGTGGTGCATCTCCACGACCTGCGTCTGACAGGCGATGTCTTTGAAGACCTGGTAGAGCCCGTCGCGATGGTTCACCAAGCCGACCGGCCCGTCGTAGTGAATCTCCACAGGCCCCTCGAGGAAACAGTTTCGCACGCCTTCAACGTCTTTGCTGTCGCAGCAGTGCCAGTAACGCGCCTTCAGCGCTTTGATCGCTTCGATGGCTTCGAGTCGCGCGATTCGGGATTCTAGGTCGTGAGAGGTCATCGCAACGGTCACACGGCAGTTGGGGGCAAGGTATCGCGCCCCTTGGGCACGCCGAGGACGGCCCTGAGGACCTGCTGCTCGACTTGCCGTTCGAGACGGCTGGGGGTGGGGATTCTCAAGAGAATGTTCACTGTGTTCTTGTCGACGAGCTGGTAGGTGACCCGGGGGTCGACGATCGGCGGGACAAGGCCGTGGCGGCGGTAGCGCGCAGCCATCGGCCGGCGAACGTCGTCGATGAACTCGGCGCAGGCTTCGCGCGCAGCCGCGAGTGCCTTTTGCTCCATGGCCGCGAGGTCTTCAGTTCGGTCGACCGGAATGCTCATCAGGTGGAGCATGTACTCGCCGGCGAGGCTCTCGTTGAGAACGGCCTCGGTCATGAGCAAGCTGTTCGGAATGCTGATCGTGCGCCCGGTGCGCTGGTGCCCCTGCCCCACCTCGAGAACCAAGGTGCTCAGCAGACCGGTGTCAATCACGTCTCCGCGAATCGAGGCGATGGCGATTCGATCGCCGACTTCAAAGGCATTCGCGCTCACGCGATAGATGGCACCCTGGACGCAGGCGATCGTTTCCTTGGTGGCCCATACGAACGCCATGGCGAGCACGACGAAAGAGACAGCAAGCGTCTGAAGCTCCGCCGCCCAGATCGTCAGGAGCCCGAACGCCAAGATCGCGTAGGAGAGCCCCCTGATCTGCGACGACCAGCGAAGGCGAAGCTTGTCTCGGCTCGGAAGGGCGCGGCGGACGAAACGAAGCGCGCCATAGCGGACGACGAACACCGATACGATCAAGACCAGCGTCGCAATCAGGTGGCGCAGCATCTGGGGATTCTGAAAGAAATGGGTGACCTGTGACGTTATGTTCGGATCCGTCACGGAGTCGATGATCGGATTCATGCTGCGCTCACCTCGCCTCGACGGAAACGCCGTCACGCACGCTATCGCTCGGGTAGGCGATGACCGTCTCGCCCTCCGCTAGCCCGGACAGCACCTCGGTTTCGAGCCCGTTGGTTTCTCCGAGCTCCACGGCGCGAACGACCGCGGTGCCTCCTTCGACGACGAAGGTCGCCCAGGCCTCCTCCGAGCGGAACACGGCGCTGGCCGGCACCCGAAGGACGTCCTCGCCCTCCCAGACCGAAATGCGCGCTTCGACTCTGTACCCATCGCCTAAGCTGGACCAGAGCTCGCGCTCGTCGTCCATGTCGATGATCACGTTCACCCGTTGCTCTTCGACGCCGAGAGCCGAGAGCTTGGTGAACGCAGACGGCTCGACGATACGCACGTGGCCGCGAAGGGGGTTCTTGCCTCCCCATCGCTCAATCGAGGCAGGCGCCCCTGCTGGAATGCGGGTGGCATCTTGGCTCAAGACGTCGACCACCACCTCGAGCGCCGCGGGATCGCCAAGCTCCAGAATCGGCGTGCCACTCTGAGCAACGCCTTCGCTCTCTTGATAGATCTTGAGAACTTGGCCGGCGACGGGCGAGAGGATCTCCAGCTGCTCGCCTTCCTCGCCCTTCCCGCTCAGCTGCATGAGCGTCGTTTGCGCGAGCTTCAGCTGGTGCTCGGCTACACGTGCGCCGAAATTTGCGGAGTTGAGATCTTCCTCGCTGCCGCGATAGGTGGACACGGCACGATCCGCATCGCTTCGCGCCAAGCCTCCTTGCTTGACGACCGCAAGCGCCCGTTGAGATTCCTGCTTTGCGAAATCACGTTGGAAGCGCGCGTGGTTGACCGCAGCTTGGGCCTGACGCAGCGCCGCCTTCGCGGCATCGACGCGAGCCTTGGCCTCGGCCCTGGTCCGTGAGTCGAGAAGCGGAGGCGGAAGCGGAACCAGGCGGGCGAGGACCTGCCCCTGCTCGATGGCATCCCCGGCTTCGAGCTCGAGCCGGGCCAGATTGCCCGTGATGGGCGCGGAGACGGTGTACCGGTCTTTGACTCGGGTCCTACCGTCCTCGTTGACCGTGACCACGAGCGGGCCTTGGCTGACCTCCGCGACTTCGACCTCGATTGGGTTCGGGATCCACGCGACGACGATCAGCCCCACGACGGCAAGCACCGCCAAAGCAATGACAGCCCGTCGAATCCATTTCCTCAAACCGGACGCCTTTTCCATGCGCCACCTCTCCTTACTCTCTCGTCTTGAGCACGCCAATTAAGTCCAAGGTATCAAGCCTCCGCCGGACCAGCAGCGCGCTCAGGACGGCTGCGGCCAAGATTATCACAGCCGAAAAGGCATAGGTTTGGGACGAGATCAGCATGGGCAGCCGAAACTGCTCCGGGTCGGCCTGGAGCTCGATGAGCGCTTTGGCTCCCCAAGTCCCGAGCAGCATTCCGACCGGTATACCGAGGAAGACTTGGATGGCTTGCTCACCGAGTAGGATGGCCGAGATCTCGGCCCTGGTGAAGCCCAGGACTCGCAGCGTGGCGAGATCGCGACTTCGAACGGACAGGCTCACCCTTGCGTTGTTGTACACCACCGCCACTGCGATCGCGGTTGCAAAGAGTGTGAGAATGAGGGTGATGACCTGCATCGTTCTCCGGGTCTGTTCCTCGAACTTCTCGAGCACGTTGCGCTTCCGATGGATGCTCTGAACGGTCGGAATGTCGGTCAGATGCCCTTGGAGCTCGGCTTCGCGCGCGGGATCGACCCTCAGCAGGGCCGTGTTGATCGTCGGCTTCTCGCGGAGCAACTGGTGGAGACTGCTCTTCTGCATGTAGCCCTGAATGCCGAATGCCTCGTCGATCGTACCGCTGATGCGAACTCGCCTCGTGCCGCGGTCCCCCTCCTTCAGCTCGACGTCGATGAAGTCTCCCGGTTTTGCGCCGAGGATGTCGGCGAGCACGTCGGTGATGAGAATGCCGCTGTGTGGGATCCGCGCCGGTTGGAACTGGCGAGTGAAGAGCCTTCGCAACTGGCTGTCCGGCGGAAGCCCAATCAGTACGCTGTCCCGCCAGCGAGGGCCTGCGCGAAAGCGAACCGGCGTCATTCGATAGCCGTCGACCTGGTCGACACCCGGGAGATGCGCGAGGTATCCAAGGCTCCGGTCCTCGACCTGGCTGCTGAAGATCACGCTGATGTCCTCGCGCTGCTGACGCCCGAACTGCAGGTCGAGGATCGGCCCATGCGCGTCCTTCCCGAAGCGCCCCAAAATGATGATCGCAAGAGCGAAGGCGATACCCGCTGAGGAGAGCACGGTGCGGAGCGGACGCCGCCAGATTTCCCGAAACACCATCATCGTGGTCTGGTGGAGCCTGCGAAGCCCCGGGATGCGCTCGATCGGAGAAGAACGGTAGCGCGCGGGCGATGGAGGCCGCATGGCCTCGGCAGGCGGCAGTGTCACCGCGCTGCGGACCGCAAAGCCGACCCCCGCAACGGCGGCGAGCAGGCTCGCGATGACCGCGTTGATCGCCACGGGAAGGTCGATGCGCCCACGGGTCATGGGGAGCCGGAAGAACCCGGCGTACAGATCCAACATCGCGTCGGCGAGCCAGGCGCCGAGAGCGACGCCGATCGCCGAGCCGAACAGCACGATGACGCAGACCATCTTCAAGTAGTGCAGCGCGATCGTGGAGTTCTTGTACCCGACGGCCTTGATGACGGCGATTTGACCCCGCTGCATCGTCACCATTCTAGAGAAGACGACGTTCAACAAGAACGCCGCGACCGCGAGAAACGCACCGGGCAGGAACACCACCTCGGCTTCGATCTGCGAGATCTCTCCTTCGAGAATCGAGTTCGAGACTTGCAAGTCTCGGCCGAAGGCGCCCAAGGCCCCGTACGGCGCCAGAATTCGATCGAGCGCGATCAGGACTCCCTTCTCGTCGGCGCCCGGCTCCAATCGAAGCACCAGGTCGTTGAATGCTCCTTCCATCTGAAACGCTGCCGCAACTGCGCTCTTCGACATCCACATCGGAGCAAAGCGCTCGTCGTCGGAAGTGATTCCGCCAGGTTCGATCGCGAACACGTACTCGGGGCAAAGCGCCAGACCAACGACGATGAGCTCGTGCAACTTGCCGTTGAGAATCGCCGGAATCGTGGAGCCGGGGCGGAGCTGGTGTTCGATGGCGAAGGGTTCGTAGATCAGGACTTCGTTCGCGCGGCCGGGCTCCGGAAACCGCCCCGACTTCACGTAGAGGTCGTTCATGGGGGGCCTGCCATGACTGGGTAGCGAGATGATCTGGCCGTGCGCCGGTGTGAGCATGCCCTCGATTGGCAAGAGCACTTCTTCGACGATTCTAGGGTAGACGGAGGCTACGCCGCGTACGTCGTGTATCCGCTCGCTGACCGAGTCCGGCGCTCGCTTCAGTCGAGCGAACACATCGCCGAAGCGGTACTGCTCGTAGTACGCGTCCTTGGATTCGCCAAGTGCGCGCCATGCGCTTTTGAGCGTGATGTAGTTGGCGACGCCCACGGCGACCACGAGCGCAATCGTGAGAGCCTGCCCCTTGAGGCGCATCAAGTCGCGAAACAGCTTCCGGTCGAGAACGCTCACCAGCTCAGCTCGGCCGGCGACACCTTTTCATCGTTACGCCGGTCGCTTGCGACAGCCCCGTCGGACAGAGACACGATGCGGTCCGCCATCGAAGCGATGGGCGCATGGTGTGTGATCACAGCTGTCGTCGTTCCTAGCGATCGGTTCACCTCGTCAATGACCTCGAGGACGCGGATTCCCGTTTTGAAGTCGAGCGCACCGGTCGGCTCGTCACAAAGCAGGATCTCCGGCTGCTTCGCCACGGCCCGTGCAATCGCAACCCGCTGCTGCTCGCCGCCGGAGAGCTGGGCCGGGAAGTGATCCATTCGCTCGGTGAGCCCGACGAGCTCGAGGGCCTCCCTCGGATCCAAGGGGTTGTTCGAGATCTCCGTCACCAGGGCGATGTTCTCGCGTGCGGTCAGGCTCGGGACCAGGTTGTAGAACTGAAAGACGAATCCCACGTGGTCGCGGCGAAAATTGGTCAGCTCACGCTCGCCATGGCCTGCGATGTCATCGCCCCGATAAAGAACCCGGCCCGAGCTGGGTACGTCGAGCGCTCCGAGAATGTTGAGCAAGGTGGACTTTCCAGAACCAGAAGGTCCGAGGAGAACCATGAGCTCGCCTTCGTAAAGCGGGACGTTCACGCCTCTGAGCGCATGCACTTCGACGTCGCCCATCTGGTACACCTTGCTGACATTCTCTGCACTGAGGATGGAGCGGGGTTCGCTGCTTGGGTTGGGCTCTGGCATCACGGCGTCCAAGTTGCGTGTTCGTTTCGTACGCTCTGCACCGATACAGGTCAACTCATCCTTGAACCCAATGGCCTCGGGAGGTTATGTCGAGGGCGAGATGCTCTGCGAGTCCGATTTCGAGAACGCCTCTCGCGGAGGGCAGACCTGGCGATACGCGGACTGTGGCCAAGGGCGCCCGGTCGTGCTGATGCACGGATTCCCCGATACGCCGCAGTCCTATGGCGGCATCGCGCGCACCCTGAACGACGGCGGTTACCGAACCATCGTGCCGTACCTGCGCGGCTATCATCCGGACACCTTGGTGCCCGGTCGGCCCTATGATGCGCTGCACCTCGCTGAAGACGCAATCGGCCTCCTCGATGTGTTGGGCTTGAAGTCGGCGGTCTTCGTCGGGCACGACTGGGGAGCGACGCTGGTCTGGGGCGCCGCCGCCTTGGCGCCGGAACGGGTCGACGGGATCGTCCCCATCGCGATTCCGCATCCAACGACCTTGAAACCCAACAACGCGCTACAAGCGCTCGGGGTTCTCGTCATGGCCAGGCACTTCCTGTATTTCCGTTTGCCCTGGGCAGAAGCGGGGACGCGGCGCGGTGACTTCCGATACATCGAATCGCTCTATCGTCGTTGGGCGCCCAAGTGGAAGGGAGAGGAACGCGATGCGGCCTTGGCGTGCGCGAAAGAAGCCTTTTCGACCCCAGAGGTCCTCGGCGCTGCAATCGACTACTACCGGGCCATCGGCTCGAAAATCGACCGACGCCTCCTCGGCCCGATCGAGTGCAGCGGGCTGATGGTTGCCGGCGGCAAGGACTTCGGAGGTCATCTCGGGCCCTACAAGAAGTCGCAGGGCTTTCTCGGAGGCGGAGGAGACCTCCTGGTCATGCCGGAGGCCGGCCACTGGCCTCACCGCGAAGAGGAGTCCCGATTCACGGACGCGCTCCTTCGATACTTAGAGCGACTCGTCTGAAAAGCGCGTTTTGGGTCTTGACGAATTTGGTTGACGGCCTCAACTATTTAGTTGCATCATTCAACTATCGGAGGTCTTGATGGAAAAAGAACGAGTACATGAGGTGGTGAAGTCGGGATACGCAGAGGTCGCGCGCCAAGGAGGCGGCTGCTGCGGCAGCGCTGCCAAGAGCGCCCACGGGCAAACTGCCACACTCATCGGCTATGCAGAGGAAGACATCACGGGTGCAGCGGCCGAAGCCAACCTCGGACTCGGTTGCGGAAACCCAACCGCGCTCGCCAGCCTGAAACCGGGTGAAACCGTCGTGGACCTGGGTTCCGGCGCCGGCTTCGACGCCCTGCTTTCTGCCGAAAAGCTCGGGCCGAAAGGCAGGTTCATCGGTGTGGACATGACTCCCGAGATGCTCGAGCGCGCCCGGGTCAACGCGGTCAACGCCGGCCATGCGCGAACGGTCGAGTTCCGCGAGGGGCTCATCGAGAACCTACCGGTCGCATCCAACAGTGTGGACGTGGTGATCTCCAACTGCGTGATCAACCTCAGCCCGGACAAGGCCCAGGTGTTCCGCGAAGCGTACCGGGTCCTCAAGTCCGGCGGCCGTCTCGCCGTGAGTGACATCGTGCTGAGCAAGCCCCTGCCGCCCGACATCGCCAAGTTCGCGGAGAGCTGGATTGCTTGCGTTGGCGGCGCACTGGTCGAAGACGAGTACTTCGGCCACATGCGCGACGCGGGTTTCGAGAACATCGAGCACACGCGAAAGCCAGCCGGACCGATGCTGACCTCGAGCTTGCAGGACCCCATGTGGAAGGCGGCAGTCGAGCTCGTGGGTGAAGAACGGATCAAAGAGCTCTCGGACACCGTCTTCAGCTACGCGATCACCGCCGAGAAACGATGAGAGCGGTCGTCGAGGACGTCATCGCATTCTGTCGCATGTTCTCCTCGTTCGAGCGCGAGGAGATCTGCTGCGGAACCGTGAGCCCCGCGCAATGCGTGCTCCTGCAAACACTGACGGAAGGTGAATGGGACGTGAGCGGACTCGCCTCCCACTCCCGCGTAACCAAGGGTGCGATGACGCGACTGGTCGACGGACTCGAAACCCGTGGCTGGGTCGCACGCGACAAAGCCGAAGACGACGGCCGCCGAGTTCTCGTCTCACTCACCGGCGACGGAAGGAAGGAAGCCAAACGACTCCACCGCCTCACCGAACGAAGCATCGCAACGATCCTCGAAGCAATCCCGAAGGCCGAGCGAGAGCAGGTCATACGAAGCCTGCACCTGCTGCGCAAAGCAGCCGAGCAAACCCGCGCCCAACTAGACTGCTGCTGAACGCGGGCACTGGCGCTGACGCTCCCCCTAGCTCTCAATGACCGTCAGCTCCCCCGCTGCGTGCCGGCTCCTCAGCACCTTCTTGTCGAATTTGCCCACGCTCGTTTTCGGGATCTCGTCGATGAAGCTCCAGCGCTCGGGGAGCCACCAGTGAGCTACCTTGTCTTCGAGGTAGGCACGGATTTCTTCTGGTGTGATGGTGCTGCCCTCTTTGCGGACGATGCAGGCTAGTGGGCGCTCGTCCCATTTCTCGTCCGGGATGCCGACCACCGCGGCTTCCGCGATTTCGGGGTGCGCAATGATGGTGTTTTCGAGCTCGACCGAGGAGATCCATTCGCCGCCCGACTTGATGACGTCTTTGGCGCGGTCCGTGATCTGGGCGTAGCCGCGTTCGTCGACGAAGCCAACATCGCCGGTTCGCAGCCAGCCGTCGTGGAACTTCTCCGCATCGTCGACGCCGTAGTAGCTACCGGTTACCCAAGGTCCGCGCACTTCGATCTCGCCGACCGCCTTGCCATCCCAGGGCAGTGTGCGGCCCTCATCGTCGACGATGCGCAGCTCGATCCCCGCAACCGGCCGTCCGGTTCGGCTTCGATATCGCCAAGCTTCCTCACCTACGATTCCGCGCGGCACCGAGGCGATCGTCCCAACTGGGCTAGTTTCAGTCATGCCCCAGAGCTGCAGAAGCGTCACCCCATAGCGTTCGTCGAAGGCGCGCATCAGTGATTCGGGGACCGCTGAGCCTCCGCAAATGACGAGGCGAAAGGAAGACAAGTCGATGTCCTTGCGCTCTCCGTAGTGGAGAACAGCGGTCCAAATGCTCGGAACCGCGCCGGCGAGCGTCGGCCGATGACGCTCGATCATGGCGACCAGAGGTTCTGGCTGCAGAAATTGAGCGGGCTGAAGGAAATCTGTGCCGACCCACCAGCCCGCGTACGGCAGGCCCCAGCAGTTCGCATGAAACATCGGCACGATTGTGAGGATCATGTCGGTTTCGTTCAGACCGGCCACCGCGCCCGAGGTGAGCGCATAGGAATGAAGCACGGTCGAGCGATGGCTGTAGACGACGCCTTTGGGATCGCCGGTAGTACCGCTGGTGTACGCCATCGACGCCGGCGCGCGCTCGTCGAGCACCGGCCAGTCGATACCCGGCGTCTCGGACGAGAGGAGCTCTTCGTATCGGTGGAGCGTGGCCCGGGGCGCCTGACGCAATGGCGTATCGTCGCCCGTCCCGACGACGATGATGTGTTCGACCGTCTTCATCTCTTTGGCGACCTGCCCGAGGAGCGGCACCAGGCTGTCGTCGACGATGATGACCTTGTCCTCGGCGTGGTTGATCACAAACGCGAGTTGCTCAGCGAAAAGCCTGATGTTGAGCGTGTGCATGACGGCGCCCATCGACGAGATCGCAAAGTAGGCCTCCACATGCTCCTGGCTATTCCAACAGAAGGTGCCGACCCGATCCTCGCGCTGCACCCCCAGCTTCATTAGCGCCTTGGCGAGCTGCTCGGTGCGCTTGGCGACCTCCGCATAGCTGGCGATCCGATCATCATCCGGACCTACGGTGATGACGCGGCTGTCCGGATACAAGCGCCGCCCGTGCTCGAACAAGTCCGAAATCAAGAGCGGCCGGTCCATCATCGTCGAAAAGCTCACTTGCGCCTCCGTGTTCGATCCTCGCAGCCCCAGCTCGCTCAGTCGGCTTCGAAGCCTGCCGCCTTGTGCGCGCCGTCGCAAAACGGCTTGTTCTTCGAGTGGCCACAGCGGCACAGTGCCGCCTTTTTGCCGGTCCACGCCTTGCGGCCGCTCGCGGCCACAATGGTAAAGCTGCCACTGAGCAGGAGAGGCCCGTTCGGCGCCCGGCCGACCTTGAGGACCCCACCTGGGACCTCGAAGCCCTCGCCCCTGTCTCCAACGGCTCCGTAGTCCTTGAAGCCAGCCTCTTCGTGACTGTTGTCGCAGAACGGTTTGCTCTTCGACTGCCCGCAGCGGCAAAGCGCCGCCCGGAAGCGCACACCTGACATATCGGCGGCGGCACCATCGACCTCGAGTTCTCCACGGACGTAGAGCGGGCCGTTGTACATCACCCTCACGACGTTCTCGGCGTCCGGGACTTCGCCCTCGCCTCCGTCCTTGCGGTCGTACGTGAGCGCACCGGTGGGACAGCGACCGACGACCTCCGCGACTTCCTGAGGACTCACCTGATCGGGCTGGCACCAGGGTTGCCGGCCCCCGACGAAGAGGTCGTTGTTGGCCCGTCCGCACTCGCCGATGTGAATGCACAGGCGCCCATCCCAATGGACGTCTGCCTCGGCGCCATCGTAATTGAAAACCTTCTTCTCGCTCATGGGCCTCCTTCTCAGCTTGCGCGCCCGATTCGGCGTCAGCTGACAGCCGAATTTCTACTACAGCTGGCCCCAAACGCGCTAGCGCGAACTCGCCCTGGATTGCTCGACATACGACGGCCTGGCAAGCAAGCTATCGAGATGGGGCATCAGCACCACCACCATCACGGTGCGGCAGACGAGGTCGAGGGGAATCGGCGGCGACTCACGATGGCGCTTGTCCTGACCGCCACGTACATGGTCGCAGAAATCGTCGGCGGACTCGCAGCCAACTCCTTGGCGCTGCTCGCCGACGCCGGGCACATGTTTTCGGATGCCGCCGCGCTAGGTCTGTCGTTGGTGGCAGTCATGCTTGCCCAGCGCCCTGCCACCCAGCAGCGTACCTACGGCTTTCACCGAGCGGAGATCCTCGCAGCGCTCATCAACGGAGCAGCGCTGCTTGCCCTGTCTGTGTTGATTGCGCGCGAGGCCTGGGAGCGCCTTGCCGCCCCCCCCGAGGTGCATGGCGGATTGATGCTGGCGGTCGCCTCTGGAGGCCTCGCAATCAACTTGGCGAACCTGCTGATTCTGAGCGGGGGCCGCGAGAGCAACCTCAACGTGCGCGGCGCTTGGCTGCACGTGATGGCCGACACCCTCGGCAGCGTCGGCGCGATTTCCGCGGGCGCCGTGATCTACTTCTTTGGATGGAGCTGGGCTGATCCCGCCGCGTCCTTCGTCATTGCCACGCTCGTCCTGTACTCCGCATGGGGCCTGGTCCGGGAAACCCTCGACGTGCTCATGGAAGGCGTGCCAAAAGGCATCTCCATTGCCGATATCACCGCGACTCTAAAAGAACTTCCCGGCGTATTGGACGCGCACGACCTGCACGTCTGGTCTTTGACCAGTGGGCGGAACATCGCGACCGCGCATTTGATCATCGAAGAAGACGCCGACCACCAGGCCATCATCGATGTTGCGAATCGAACCTTGGCCAGTCGCTTCTCCATCCGGCACGCGACCATCCAAGTCGAGCACGACGAGCTGGCAAGCCATTGCAATCCCTGCAGCCCTACCTCTAGCGCGGGCTAGACTCGCCTCAGTCTTCTGACGTTGTTCCGCCAGCGCATCGGGGGCAGATGCAGAGCTTCCCCTGCGCTTCGGCGGGAATCGACGCAAGGGCGCTTGGGTTCATCGTCGCCGACATGCACCAACAGGACTCCGGATCGCGTCCCGCCGCGACTGCGCAATCGTTGGCCCGTCCGCAGAGAGGACACTTGCTCGTGTCGTCGTAGTTTGGGCGTTCGTTCATTGCATCTCGGTGATGGCTTCGATTTCGTCGAACCGCTGCTGGTAGAGCTCTTCGATGTAGCCATGCATGTCGTTGAGTCTCGTAAGCTGTTTCTCCGGTGATGCCTCTTTCTCGTTCGCGTCACAGAGCTTGGAGAGCTGCTGCACCGCTTGGAGCGAGCTCGTGGCACGAGTGGCCGACACCGCCACCAAGGCGGTCATCGCAAGCGCAGGCAAGGCGACCATCAAGAGGCGAGACCAAACGCCTGGGGGTGTTCGCGCCACCATCCAAGGCGACATCAGCACCAGGATCATCGCTGCCAGGCTGGCCAAAATCCAAGGCCCGTGACGGTGCCAAACGTGCTTCCATGCACCAGCGGTTCGCTCCATGCGGGCCTCGTTGCAGGGATCGGAGTCCTTGAGGAACCGAAGCTCGTCCTCGACTGCATCCGCGAGCTCTTCGGCTAGGCCCTCGTTGAGACTCACGCGGGACAAGTCGACGGCGCGAGCTTCCGAGCGCTTCTCCGGAGGCACCATCGAGAAACGGTTCACGTAGACGGTGCGGCCCGAGGCTGAGGTGTACGAGTAGAAGACAGGCGCCGACTGGGCCAGAGCAACCCCGGACAGCAACACAAGCGCGGCGACGAGGACAATACGCATCAGCTCTTCTTGGCGACGATGGACAGGACGAGCATACCGAGGACAGCGCTCACGAACGAGCCGGCGATGATACCGATCTTGGCCGACACCAGAAGGCCTCCGGAGAGCCCAAGGGAAGCGATGAAGAGCGCCATGGTGAAACCAATGCCGCCGAGGAAAGCCGCGCCTCCGAGGATGGGCCAGGTCACCCCTTCCGGTCGCGTCGCCCAGCCCAGCTTCACCGTCAGCCAAGATGCGCCGAAGATGCCGATCGGCTTTCCGAAAAGAAGGCCCGCCGCTACCGCGACGGCGACCGGTTCACGCATGCCGTCGAGCTCGATCGGGACACCGGCGTTGGCGAGCGCGAACAGAGGCATGATCACGAACGCCACCCAGGGGTGGAGCGCGGTCTCGAGTCGAAACAGTGGCGAGACCGCTTCGCGAGACGCAAAGGAAAGATCCGCGACGAGCTCCCTGGCCCTCTCGATACTGGTCTCTTCTTTGCGAAGAGTGTCGTTCACATGCCGCAGAAAGCCGAGGAAGCGCTCTCCACCGAGCCAGGCATGCACGGGGGTGAGTAGGCCGACGAGCACACCGGCGATCGTCGGGTGCACGCCGGACTTGAACGTGCAAAGCCAAACCCAAGTGCCCGCGATGAAGTAGATGCCTATCGAGCGAACACCGAGGCGGCTCAGGAGAACGATCGCGGCAATCCCAACCAGAGCGGCCGCCAACCAGGTGCCAGAGATCGACTCCGTGTAGAAGATCGCGATCACCAGCACCGCCATGAGATCGTCGACGATCGCCAAGGACAGCATCAGGACGCCCAGCCCACGTGGAATGCGGTTTCCGAGGAGCGACAGGCAGCCGACGACGAAGGCGATGTCGGTCGCCATCGGAACGGCCCAGCCGTGCTCCCCGGGTTCTCCGTATTGGAACGCGAGATAGATCATGACGGGCGCGACGACACCGCCAAGCGCCGCCGCCACGGGCAGCGCGACCTTCTTCGGGTCGCTGAGCTCGCCGATGATCAGCTCACGCTTGATCTCCAGGCCGATGACGAAGAAGAAGATCACCATCAGCCCGTCGTTGATCCAGTGCGCAAGCGAGTGCGAGAGCTCGAAATCGCTCACCGCGAAGCGGACCTCCTGGTGCCAGAAGTGGTCGTAGGCTTCGGCGTAGGGGGAGTTCGCGGCCAGCAGCGCGATGGCCGTGCAAATCAGCAGGACGACGCCGCTGGCCGACTCGATGTGCGTGAAGGCCTGCAGCGGCCGCTGCAGGTGCTGAATCGGGCGATTCGGCAGGTGTGTGATCCTCGAAAACGAGAGCTCTTCCTTGCCCATCGGCACCGGCTTATCTCGGAACGTGCTAGAAGGCCAGGGCCGATGTGGTTTAGTGAAACTCTAGTTGCTTGGCTGTTTCTTGGGGTGAGTCTCGTCGGGGCGGTGTTCACACTGAACGCGTTCATACCCGTGCGCCGAGTTCCCGCTCTATTCGTCCCGAGCTTCTTTGGTTCTTGGCTCACGGCCGAGCTGGCGCTGCACCACATCGTCTGGCAAGCGATCGCGACCGTCTTGTTCGTTCAGTTCGGCGCCCTATCGCATTGGCCAGGGCTGCTGGGCATGGGGATCACCGTCGCGTCCTGGCTCGGGCTCCTCATCCTCTTTCGTGACGGCCACAAGACCCGCCATACCTTCGACGACGCCCTCGCGGACCTTGCCGAGCCTGCCGATGCCGTGCGCTTGCCACTGTCTCAACTCGTGATGCCGTTCCGGTTCCGCCGGCGGGGCGTGAACGTGCTCCGCGACGTCACCTATCGGGAAATCGCCGGCAAAAAGCTACGGCTGGACGTCGCTATGCCGCAGGAACCCGGCGTCAATCGACCTGCGATCATGCAAATTCACGGTGGCGCTTGGATCATCGGAGACAAGCGAGAGCAGGGCTGGCCGCTCATCGGGCACCTCGCAGCGAACGGCTGGGTCTGCTTCAACGTCAACTATCGACTGAGCCCGGCTGCAACCTGGCCGGATCATCTGGTCGACCTGAAGTACGCGCTCAAGTGGATTCGAGAGCATGCCGAAGAGTACGGGGTCGACCCGAGTTTCGTAGCGGTGACTGGCGGCTCTGCGGGCGGGCACCTCACGGCCATGATGGGGCTCACCGCTAACGATCCGGAGTACCAACCTGGTTTCGAGGACGCGGATACGAGCGTGCAAGCGGCGGTGCCGGTGTACGGCGTGTACGACTTCACGAACCGGTTGAATACGATGCTGGCGCGGTTTCGACCTCAGATGCTAGAGCCGATCATCATGAAGGCCTTCTTCGACAGGGAGCCTGAGAAATTTCATCGTGCTTCTCCGATCGATCGGGTCCACCCGGACGCACCGCCCTTCCTCATCGTCCACGGCGATCGCGACACGCTGGCCCCGGTGCAGGACGCGCGACTCTTCGCGGAGACCCTCCAGAACACTTCCCACGCTCCGGTCACGTACACGGAGCTCCGCGGCGCGCAGCACGCGTTCGACATTTTCGCGTCGCCACGCACGGCCCGCATGCTGGACGGCACGCTTCGGTTTCTGACCGCCATGCACGGCCGCGCAAAAAATGCACAAGCGAGTCAGCCCGCCGAACGATTTTCGCCTTCGGATCGCGCAGCAGCCACCACAGCCCTCAAGCTGTGACAGAGCCGTCATCGAAAGTGAGTCCTCGAAGACCTGCGGTACAACGAACCACGCCAAAAATGCGACGATCACCGTTTACAAACGGAGCGGTCGCCTTACATACAGCGCAGTCGTCGCGGCGAGCAAATGTCGGCACACTGCTTGCAAACTCGCCGGACTCGGACGAGGTCTCGAAATGAAAACCATTCTCATCTTGGGTGCGGGCACCGCCGGCACTGCAATCGCTCACAAGCTACGCCGGCGTCTCTTGAACGATTGGGACGTCGCGGTCGTGGACCCCTCCAGCACCCACCTCTACCAGCCCGGGCTGCTGTTCCTGTCCTTCGGTGACGAGACCGAAGAGCGGATCGTGCGCGAGCGCGGCTCCACGCTCGGCAAGGGGATCACTTGGCACAAGGAAACGGTCAAGGCGGTCGACACCGCGAGTCGCCGCGTGGAGCTAGAGGGAGCCGACGCCCTCTCCTATGACTTCTTGATCATCGCCTCGGGAACCGAGATCCGACCGGACATGATCGACGGCATGCTCGGCGAAGGCTGGCGGAAGAACGTCTTCGACTTCTACACGCTGCAAGGCGCAAAGGCGCTTCAAGAGGGGCTCGCCAAGTTCGAGGGCGGCCGCCTGGTCATCAACATCGTCGAGATGCCGATCAAGTGCCCGGTCGCGCCACTCGAGTTTGCGTTCTTGGCTGACGACTATCTCACTAAGCGCGGCATTCGCGACAAGACAGAGCTCGTTTACGCAACGCCACTCGACGGTGCCTTCACGAAGCCGCTCGCGTCCAAGACCCTCGGGTACCTGCTCGAGGAAAAGGGCATCCAGGTCGAGACCGAGTTCATGACCGGTGAGGTCGACTCCGAAAAGAACGTGATTCGCTCCTATGACGAGCGGGAGGTTCCCTACGACCTCCTCGTCACGATCCCTCCACACATGGGCGCGAGCTTCCTCGAAGACAGCGAGCTCGGCGATGAGCTGGCCTTCGTCCCAACCGACCCACACACCTTGGCCGCCAAGAACGTCGAGCGGGTCTTCTGCATCGGCGACGCCACCGACCTTCCGAGCTCGAAGGCTGGCTCTGTCGCCCACTTCCAGGCCGACCTCATGACCGAGAACATCCTCGGAGCCATCGAAGGCAAGGAGCTCGAACCCAGCTTCGACGGGCATTCCAACTGCTTCGTCGAAACCGGGCACGGCAAGGCCATGCTGATCGACTTCAACTACGAGACTGAACCGCTACCCGGCCAGTTCCCCATTCCGGGCATCGGCCCGCTGCCCTTGCTCAAGGAGTGCAGGCGCAATCACTGGGCCAAGCTCATGTTCCGGCACGTGTACTGGCACGCGCTCTTGCCAGCGCGGCCGATTCCAATCTCTCCAACGATGTCGTTGGCAGGCAAGAAACTCTCCGCCGCAGCAGAACTAGGAGGCGAATGATGTCACTCGAGGATTTACAAACCGATGCAGAAGGCTATCTCGCAAATCGCGACGACTGGTCCGAAGAGCTCGCGAACGAGCTCGCCGCACAAATGAGCATTCAGCTCAGCGACGAGCATTGGAAGGTGCTGAACACCGCGCGCACCATCGAAGGCGAGTCGGGCTCGAGCCCCGGGCTCCGAAAGATCAGCAAGCGTTCGGAAACACCGATCAAGACGATCTACAAGCTCTTCCCAGACGGTCCGGCGAAGCTCATCGCGAAGATCGCCGGCATCCCCAAACCCAAGTCGTGCCTGTAGTCACGCCCGCTAGGAGAAACCAATGACCGATTCAGGAACCGAGAAGCAACGAAGCTTGAGCGTAATCTGCTCCAAGGGAAGCTTCGACATGGCCTACCCCGGGCTGATTCTAGCCAACGCGGCCCGCATGGCGGGCGTTCCCGCTCGTCTGTTCTTCACGTTCTGGGGGCTCGACATCGTCAATGAGAAGAAGATCGACCATCTTCACCTGAACCTCGTAGGCAATCCGTCCGCGCCGATTCCGGCGATGATCGCAGGCCTACCCGGCGTCGAGGCCCTGGCCACGGCGCAAATGCGGAAAGAAATGGAGCGGCTCGAGATTCCGCCGATCCGCGAGTTCGTAGAAATGCTCGATGACGCCGGTGCCGACATGTACGGCTGCCAGATGGCCCTCGACATGTTCAAGCTCACCAAAGACGACCTGGTACCGCAAGTCAAAGACGTGCTCACCGCGATGGACTTCATGGACATGAGCGAAGGCGCTCAGATCATCTTCATCTAGTCGTACTTGAGCGTGATCGGGATCGTCACGGCGCCACCCTGGTAGTCGAACTTGGCGTCGTTGTAGAGCGGCGGCCCGAATCTCTTGGACTTGGCGTCCTGCGAAACTCCCCAGGGCTCTTTCGGGCTTCCGATTGCGTTTGTGTCGAGCTTGCCGTTGCCGTTCTTGTCTAGAAAGACCGACGCTGCGTACTCGCCTAGGCCGGTGCGCTTGAACACACAGGTGACGGTCTTGCCTTTGACCTCGACCCAGGTCCGTCGAAGCGCGCGGCGGTGCTTTCGTGGAAACCCCTTGTTCTGCCAGAACAGAGCGCAAGCCATCCGGCCCACCGATTCCCGAACACCACGGACTTCTAGCGTGAGTACGTTCTTGGCCGCAGGATCGGTGTCGACTTGCGCCTCCAAAGAGCTAGGCAAGCTCAACGAGCCGAGCAGCGCCGTGGCGACCACGGTCGCGATCGCCATTTTAGTCCAAACCATCGAATGCTCTCCGGATCCCCTTCTGCGCGCTCGGGTCGTTTTCATGCCAGTTCGACGCAGACTTGCTGCAAATGTTTAGACGAGGCAGGGAATTTTGCCAAATGCTTGGGCATTTCAAGCCTCAGCGGAGTGTGTAGACCGTTTCGCACGTTGAGCCTAGAATCCGCTTGTTTTTCGCTGTCAACGAGGTGCTTCGATGCTCGAGACTTTGCGTTTATCCGGTCTGGCTTTCGTGTTCATCTGCTTGTGCTGGGGCTGCTCGAGCCGTACATCCGAGTCCCCCACGCCCGGGTTGCAGTGGCCCATTGCGTCCCCGGAGGAGCAAGGCTTCGACTCGGCAGCGCTGGCCGAGGTCGTCGAGCAAATCGACGAACAGGACCTACCGATCGACAGCATGCAAGTCGTTCGCAACGGCGTTCTCATCTTGGACGCCTATTTCTATCCGTACTTCGGCGAAGGCAAACACGACGTTGCCTCGGTCACCAAGAGCGTCACATCGACCCTGGTCGGCATCGCCGTCGACCGCGGCCTGCTGACTCTGGATCAAGGCATGCTCGCCTCCTTCCCGGACCTGGCGCCCGCGCCGAGCTCGGACGGGAAAGCCGACATTGATCTCCGTCACCTCTTGACGATGACTTCGGGCTTGGACTGTGGACTGAGCCCTGGCGAGCCCGAGCTCTATGAGACACTCCAAAGCGATCACTTCGTGAAGCACGCCTTGGAGCTCCCGATGGCCGCCCCGCCTGGAACCCAGTGGGCCTACTGCAGCCCGGGGTCACACCTGTTGTCCGCCATGATCGCGAGGGCCAGCCAAACGAGCGCGCTCGACTTCGCCAAGAAGAACCTATTCAGCCCCCCTGGGAATCGCGGACGTGGCGTGGCCTGCCGATCCGCAAGGTGTGACGCTACGGTTGGGGAGATCTCCAGCTTCATCCGCGCGACATGGCGAGAATCGGCCAGCTCTTCTTGAACGAGGGCTCGTGGAACGGGGAACAGATCGTCTCGAAGGACTGGGTCGAGCAGTCCTCTGAGCCCTTCATCGTAACGGACGACGGCCAGACCGGTTACGGCTATCAATGGTGGGTGCTCACCGGCGCGTTTGAAGGCGTGTACGAAGCACGCGGCCGCAGCGGCCAGGCGATCATCGTCTGGCCCGACAAAGACGTGGTGGCGGTTTTCACAGGACGCGGACTGGACGTTCGTGGCGACGTGGCTCCCGTCTTGGTGGCGGCATTGAAATCGGACGCAGCACTCGATCCCAGACCCGGAGGCTTTCGCTCGCCTGACCGAGGCCATCCAAAAAGCGACCCAGCCACCAGAGGCCAAGCAGGTCCCTCCCCTGCCGCCAATGGCCGCCGAGGTCTCAGGGAACGTGTACCGCCTCGCCGAGAACCAGTTTGGCGTGAGCTGTATCTCGCTCCGCTTCGACTCTCCCTCCGAGGTCTGGTTCGACCTCACGCTCGGAAGCGACGCCTTTGAGCTTCCGGTCGGCATGGACGGCGTGCCGAGGTTCTCGGAGATCGGCCCGAGGGGCATTCCAATCGGCGCGCTCGGTGAATGGACCGCAGACACCGTCTTCTCGATGCACTACGACGAGGTGGCGGGGCCGAGCCATCTTCGTATCAAGGGCGATTTCGGAGCCAGCGCCGACAGTGTCCAGCTGGAGTTCACCGACCCGAGCGGATACTTTGGGGCGCAGACCGTTCAGGGCTCGGCGGTCGCTAGCTGCAACTGAAGTCCCGGTGCTTATCACGCCAGCGCGAATCACGTCCGCCAGGTCCCGTGCCCGCGAAGATCGCGGTCAGGCCAGCGTTCAGCCATCACCGCGACCCTCTTCGAACGCGGCCACCGCGGCACGGAACGCATCGGGCACCATCACCTTTTCACGAGTCTTCGGATCGACGCAAACGCTCGTGACACTCGCTTTGGCAAGGGTTTGTTGCCGGTCATTTCGGATCGTGAACGAACTGGTGAAACTCGAGGTTCCGAACTTCGAGATGCGCGTCTCGATGTGAACATCCTCCTCGAATCTGGCGCTCCCCATGTAGTCGCAGCTCGCGTTGACGTAGTACATGTCGGTGCCGGTTTTGACCATGTCCTGCCAGGGCATGCCGGCCGCTCGCATGTACGCGCCGAGGGCCTCGTCGCAGAAGACGAAATAGTTGCCGAAGTAGACATGCCCCTGCAGGTCTGTGTCGCGAAAACGGACACGCATCGTGTAGACGAACGGCGGCTTCACGCGCCGGCCCCCACAGCGAGGACGGCCTCGGTTCCGGAGCTCTGTCCCTCAGAGCATAGCGAGCGCATCGGGGTCTCTGCGGCTGCCTGCCACTCGCAGAGCTCCGCAACCCGACCCGAACCGTCGCCCGCTGGACGAACCCAGACGAAGGTCTGCGCCCCGAGGCGGATCGTGCACTCGGGGTCGGCAAAGGCCTTGGACCAAAAGCCCCCGTTGTACAGAGTGATCGGGCCCACTTGCTCGCATTTGGGCTGATGGGTGTGGCCGAAAATCACCCGGCGAGCGCCCGTGATCTTGAAGATTAGGTCGGCCAGCGTCGGCGTGAGAAGCGGGGTCTCGAAGACCGTCGGCCGAACGGATGATGCATAGGCCGCGTAGGGGAGCATGAAGATCAGCGCGGGAACGAACACCCAGAGCGTGCTGATGGGCCAGGCGATGTTGATGTGGAGCACCACCTGCCAGGACAAGAACAGCGCAATCAAGAGGAAGAACGCGCGATCGAGCCAGAGCTCACGCGCAATCCGAAACGGGTTGTTGGTGGCTGACGGGACGTGAAGCGCGTTGAGCTTGCGGACCATCGACGGCGTGGCCTGTGCTCGCGCGGCGATCGATCGAACCTTCTCATCAACCAGCATCGGGTCGCGCATCGCTGGGAGCCAATGTGTGCGAAGGGAGATCCAGAGCGTGGCATAGGCGCCCCAGAACCAGGTCCATATCAGGAGGGGCTGCGTCCTCAGCATGTACTTGAAGAAGAAGCGCAGGTACGCGAGCGCGCTCATGATGTAGTTCTCGGACTGGTGAGGGTTGAAGTACCCCATCCCGTTGAGCATGTATCGCGCGGCCAGGTCACCGAACGGAATGCGGACCCTTGGTTCTCCGTGAACCTCGATCAGGGGATCGATGGGGTCGCGCACGACACAGTTGGGGTCGTATTGGTGACCGTGGCTGACGTAGGTATCGCCGCCGCTCAGGTAGAACCAATTGCAGAACACGATGGGATCATCGTCTTCTTCTTCGCCGATGCTCGATGGAAGGGCTGCGCCGAGCGCATCGCAAATCATGCGCTGCACCGAAGGCCAGTAGAGCTCCACGTCGTGGTTGCCAATGACGAAGACGGCCCGGTTCCCGCGCGCGATGAACTGGCCGAGGGCCTCGAACCAGCGCGGGTGGTCGTCGATGATGACCTGCATCTTGTACTGGCTCTTCCACTCTTCGCTTCCAAGCCCGCGGGCCCGCTCCAGCCATTCGACGCGCCGGTCCTTGCTGGGCACGCTAGTGACGCTGTCGAAATCGAAGATGTCGCCGTTCAGAAGCAGCTCGATCGGCCCGCCCGCCTTCTGTTCCGCGTGGCTGAGGAACCTGGCGAAGTCCTCGTCGATGAAGAACTCACGGCGCTTGTACGCCATCCAGAACGGCCGCCCCGGGTCGGGATCCTCCGCTTCGGTCAGGTGCATGTCGGAGACGACAAACGTGTGCAGATTCGGTTCCATCGGGCCGACCCCATTGTGTCAGGCCTCGAAGCCGGACTCCAGCAAGCGTACAGCTTGGCTTTTCTTGTGTTTCGGCCGGCTCAGCCGCCCTTGGCGCCTACGTGTCGTTTTCGCCCAATGACCAGGTGGATGAGCAGAAGCAGTGTCAGGCCGGTCGCGAAAATCGCAATGTACCAGGTGCCGAGGCCGGGACCCGCTTCGGTCAGGAAGTTCGCGATTTGCTTCTTGCCCAGCATGACTGGCATGAATGGCTCCACTGTCACGGGCGCCCTCGGATCGAGGTTGTGCCCGAAAGTATAGAGCTTGAAATACAAGCGTCCGAATCCGAATATGCCTGCGTAGGTCGTCATGACCAAGAGGTCCAGCATGCTGCCGACCTTCCCGATGACCGCCGTTCGCAGAGCCAAAATGATCATCGCCATGAAGAGGAACGGAATCCAGTCGAGGTCGGTGAGCGCGGCGCGGTCCAGCGGCGCCATGCCGATGTAGTGGTTCAGCACGTTGATCTCTTGGACGTCGTTGCCGTCATTCCCACCGTCGACCTTGTACGAGTAGATGTACAGATCGAGCCCTTCGGGATACTGCGGCGCCTGCATGTTGATGTGCCACATTGGTGCGGTGAAGCTCAGCCCTACGAAGATCGTGAGGAGCGCGAGCACGACCCGCGCCCAGGGAAAGATGGGCTCGTCCAAGAATCGATAGAATGCATCCATTGCGTTTGACATTTCGCCTCCTCCAGGCCTGCTCCTCGCTAAACGACGTCTCCCCGACGTAGCTTCCACAGCCCACTCATCCAAGCGAGCGCCCCGAGCAACATGGGCCATACGACGCCAAGTGTGTAGAGCCCCGTGCTACCAATCCGGTTAGCCAGATAGAATCCAACCGGCCCGAGGACGCTGAGCTCGGGATCCGCAGAGGAAAGTAGGGCCATACGGATACACTGGACAGGGTTGAGGGCCGCCAGCGCGAAGACGACCCTCGGCTCGACTCTCCATTGGAGCATCATGCCGGCAAGAGCGAAGTCCATCAGGGCGATGCCCGCGACCCAGATCAGCAGCAGATACATGGTCGCGCGTGCGGAATTCTGCACGGTCGTCGAGACCCAGAGGCCGATCCCGCAAAAAGCCCAGACCAGGACGGAGCAAAGCACCAGGCAGTGTCCGATGAAGCTCCAGGCGATGTGCTGACCGAACGCGACCCGGCCGAAGACGCCGATGGCGGCCATGAGGATCGCGAGGGGCAGGAGGAGCACGAGGAAACGCACGCTCGAGATCGCGCTAAAATAGGCGCCGCGGGAAATCGGCTGGCTGAACAGGAGCTCCAAAGCGCCATCATCCCGCGCCTTGTTGACGACCAGCCCTGTCGCAATGAGGGCCATCAAGGGCAGAAGCACCAGCAGGGCGTGTACATAGGAGACTAGGACCCTACCCGTGCCGGTGAATCCAAACACCGTGGACTCTCTCATTCCGACCAGCAAGAACACGCCGGCGAGCACGGCATAGACGACGACGCAGAACAGCAGCCACCGAGACCGGAGAACTTCGGCGAGATCGAGCTGGGCCACCGCCCAGTAGGATCGAAGCTGACGGTTCATGATCCTCCGTGCCCCTGGTGCTTTCGTTCTCGGACCTGGGCTTTCGCCCAGTCCATGCCCTGGGCGTCAGGCGTGCTCTTGGGGACCGCGCGGATTCCGTACCCCATGGGCGACTCTTGTGCTGGGAGGAAGCCGACTTCCGACTCGGACAGCCAAGCGTCCTCGAGATGATCGCGGAAATAGAGCGCGTGAATCGACGTTTGATGGGACTGTAGGTAGTCGAAGAGGCAGCCGGGGTCGTCGAAGTTCAAGACCTCGCCCTCGGTCGTTTGCAGTTGTGCAGCGAAACGCGGATCGCCGACGTGCATCTTGCAGTGCCCGCACACCTCGCTGTCCCAAACGACCGGAACGGCGGCGTCCGAGAGGGTGACCTGATTGAAGCGGACGAAAGTCACGACTGCCGCGACGATTGCAAGCGCCAACAAGAGCGCCTTGATGATCTTAGTGGACATCGTCTCCGCCTCCTCGTTCTTCGAGCTGCACGGCGTCGGCGTCACGCACGAGCAGATTGACGATCTTTCCTTCGAGCTCCTGAGAGAGCCGCGCAACTAGAGCGAGCTTCTCCGTGCGGTTAGCGGTGCGGCTCCACCAGCCGGCGACACCGGGTCGGAAGCCCATCGTCGCCAGCGCTTCACTGGCGACGCTATTTCTGAGTTGCACGTCGATCGTGCTCAGCGTCATTCGGTCTAGGTAGTCCTCGGTCGGGCCGAAGTAGGCGAGTCTGCCTTCGTCGAGCACCATCACCCGATCCACGAGCGTGCGAATCTCTTCGAGCCGGTGGGAGCACAGAATCAAAGTGGCATCATTGGTTCGCTCGGCGAGTAGCTGGAAAAGGTCGCCCCGGGACTGCGTGTCGAGACTGGCCGTCGGCTCGTCGAGCACGTAGAGAGACGCCCGGCTCGCGAGGGCGAGCGAGATCAGGGTCTTCTGCTTCGCGCCGCCAGACAAGTTACAGAACGCTTGCCGTCCTGAGGCGCGCAGATCGATGCCAAGCTCTTTGCCAGAGCTTACGACGGCATCCGGCGAGATCCCGCGCACGCGGGTGATCGCCCGAATGACTTCAGCGACCGAAGCGCTGAACTTCGGCGCGATCTGCGGCACGTATGCGATTCGATCGGCGGTCTCCATGGTCCGCTTCGTCTCGCCGTCGAGCAAGAGCTCCCCTTCGCAACGAAGAAGGCCCAGGACGATCCGGATCAGGGTCGACTTTCCAGAGGCGTTCGGCCCGATCAGGCCGACCTTCCCCCCAGTCGGAATGCCGAAATCGATGCCCCGAAGCGCTTCGACGCGCCCGAACCGCTTTCGAACCGCCATGCCCTCAACGCGCATCGAATCTACTCCAGTCGACCGGGCCCATGGCGGGTCGCGGGTCGACCATGGTGGTTTTGGGCTCGACCATGGGAAACAAGGAGCTGATGGCGTCGAGGAGCTGAAGCGTGATCGCGCCGCGGAAGAACTGCAGCTGAGGGTACGTGCTCTCGAGCTGGCTGCTCAGACGGCGAAGCTCGTAAGGGATGTCGCCGAATCCGTCCCGATCCATGTCGAAGCCGGCGTAATCGTCGAAAGAGTTGCCGTCCCACTCTACGGACAGGGCGTCACCGCCTCCTTCGACCTGGAGTTGAGAATGATTACTCACGAACTGGTTACCTCGAAACGCGTTTCGTTTCTCGCTCGAGTGCATGAGAACGGCGACCTCCGAGTGAAAGAACCCGTTGTTCTCGAAGGTGTTGAAATCGTCGGGTTCGAGCGGTGCCGTGTCCATGTAGACGCCCTTGGTGTTGGCGATGAAGGCGTTGTCGGACACCGTCAAGTTGCCGGACTCCTTGATGCCGAGACCCATGCCACCGGGACCCGTCGAGCGAGCCAAGAGGTTGTCGCGCAGCACCAAGTTGCGGCTGTACATGATGAAAATACCGACCACGTTGTCGATGTACCGGTTTCCTTGGACGTGGTTGTCGTGGCTGTACATGAAGTGCGTGCCGTAGCGGCTCCGGACGACCGTGTTGCGGACGAGCCGGTTGCGGCTGGAGTACCAGACGACCATGTCGCGGCATCCGATGACCTGATTGTCCCGCACCACGGAGTCGCGGGTCTCCCAGAGTCGAATCCCATCTCCGCGAAGGCCAAGCGGCCCTTGGTCCGGACCCTGCACCACGTTATTGAGGATCGAAGCGCGATTCGCTTTCTCCACGAGCAGGCCAAACGCCGCCCCCTGTACGCGCACGCCCTCGACTCGGACATCGTCGGCGACGACATGAATGGCAGCATCCAGCGTGTCGAAGCGGCCGCCGCTTCCGTCGACCGTCAGGCCGGTTATGGCCGAGCCATCTGCCTCGATCTGGATCGTGGTCCCCTCGCCGGCGGAGCGAATCACCGCTTCGCGCGGACCCCAGATCTCGACTCGCCTACTGACCGTCAAGGGCCCGGAGTACGACCCGGGCTCGAGACAGAGCACAGCGCCTTCCTCAGACGCCTTCGACTTCGGCTTGCAGGTTTGCCCCTGCAGCGACCGTCGCACAGTTGCTGGGCCTCGGCGGCGCAGCGAGCGCCACCTCCAAATCGAGAGCTGGCGCCGCTTCAGACGCACAGGCGGCCACGCTGATGAGCCAGAACACGCACCGGCACGCGCGGCCAGGAGCGTTCAGCCCACGGCCGACGCGTGCGGCGCCCCGGATCAACTGGGTTCCACCAAGAGGTAGCCCGCCATCTCGAGGTGGAGGGCCGAGCAGAACTCGGTGCAGTAGAAGGGGAACGTGCCCTCTTTGTCAGCCTCGAACGAGATGTCGACGTGCTTGCCGGGCTCGAGGCTGCTGTGAACGTTGTAGGAGCCGACGGTGAAACCATGGGTCGCGTCGTGGGCCTGCTCCACGTTGGTGATGTGCAGATGAACGGTATCGCCCTTCTTCACGCGGACGATGTCCGGCGTGAAGTGGCTTCGCACCGAGGTCATGTAGACGTGGACGGTCTTGCCCTCGCGCTCGATACGCTCCTTGCCGGCTGTGACTGCGTTCGCATTCGGCGTGTCTGTTACGACGTCGTAGCCAGCAGGCTTGTACACATCGACAGGCTTGAGCTTGTCCGCCTTGATCATCTGCGCGTAGTGCGGCTCGCCGAGCGGAAGCGGCATGTCGTAGAGCAGCTGCATCGGCTCGGCGTTGATGTTGATCAGCTGGAAGTTCTGCGGAAGCAGAGGGCCAACCTTGGCAAAGCGGTCGAGCGCCCACTTGTTCATCGCGATCAGGTATCCGCCATCCGGGCTGACCGTGTCACCCTCGGCCGAGACGATGTGACCGACGTTGTAGTGAACCTTGACCTTCTCGAGGACCTTCAAGTCCTTGAGCGACCACTTGGCGACGGTCGACTCGATGAAGACCGAAGTGTACGCGTTGCCCTTGTCGTCGTACTGCGTGTGAAGCGGACCGAGGCCGATTTCGACCTGGCCTCGGATGCTGTCGGCGAAAGGAAGGATCGGAACGCCAAACTGGTCTTTGCCTTCGTATTTCTTGGCGTCGATGAGGCCCTTGAGCTTCTCGAAGCTGTAGACGGTCGCGTGCGTGTCGAGCTTGCCCGAGACGACCAACTCCGTGCCATCTGGCGTGACGTCGACACCGTGTGGGCTCTTCGGCTCGCCAACCAAGTGCAGAAGGCCTTCGGCGTTCGTGGTTTCGAGTGAAATCACGTCCATGCCGGCGATCTTCTTGGTCTTGCCGGCCTTGAACACCGACTCGGCCTTCTTGAGGTCGATGATGTGCAAGTAGTCCATGTCGTTCTGGGACGCGCCAGACTCCATGGGCGGGTTGCCTTCCATCGTGCCGCCCCAGCTCATCTCGGTATTGAACGAGTTGATGAACACCCAGCCCTCACTGACGAGCTTTCCGGAGTCCGCGAGGTCCTGCATGTAGGGCGGAAGCTCCATGGCGAAGGAATTCGCGCGGTCGATCTTCCCCTTTTCGCGATCGAACTTCCAGAAGATCACCGCGCCGCGGTACTTGTCTTGGAAGTCTTCGATCGGTTCGTAGCCACCGCCGAGCGGCGCCGGGTACTGGCTCGACTCGACGACGTACTCGGTGTTCGGCGTCACGAAGGTCGCACCGTGGTCGCTCTGGATGAGCTCGGAGGTGACGATCTCCTTGGTGACGAAGTCGTGCAGGTCGACGACCGCGATCCGGGCGTTGGCCTTGTCATTCACGAAGATGAACCGGCCGTCGTACTCTCCCTTGGTTTCGGAAAGCGCCGGATGGTGCATGTCACCCCAGGTCATCTCCTTGCCGAAGCGGCTGCCGCCCTCGAGCACCTGACCAGACTGGTCGCCGTAGCCATAACCCTGCCAGGGCTCTGGCGTGAACACGCCGATGTACTTCAGGATACGCATCGACGGGACGCCGATGACGATCATGTTGCCGCCGTGACCGCCCGACGCGAAGGTCAGGTACGGGTCCTTTTGACCTGTTGGCGTGTAGGTCTGAAGGGCCGCGCTCACGTCCGCTTCGGACAGTCCGCGCGCCTTCATCAAGTCGGCCGTTGAGCTCGCGGGTGCCTGTGACACCTGTGCTGTTTGCTGTGGGCCGCATCCGATGCTGACCATTCCAAGCAACAGAACCCCGATACTCGATGCGCCAAGCGCACCGATCCTGTTGAACCTCATCACAACTCCTCACTTCCCGCAGCGAACGGGAAATCCTCCAGGCGAGCTCCCTCAGCGAAAGGGAGGCTCTACAGAACACTCTCCTCAGAACAAAGAGAGATCAACTCAGTCTTGCGTGGCCCCCGAACGAAGGAGGGCACTCCGCGCCGAAGCGCGATGGAAAAACTACGCTAGTTGGCCCGATTAGACCAGCTACTTCTTGAGGCCGCGGATGTACTTTACCAACTCGGCGACGACCTCGGGCTTCGCATCTAGGTCGGGGTTGGCCGGCATCGTCGCAGCCTTGCCAACTGCGGTGCCGCCGTAGACGATGATCTTCCGAAGATGCTCGTCAGTAACCGAGGCCTGCCACTCGCCAGAGGTGAAGTCGCGGGGCTTCGGATCGAGCGCAGCCGAGCCCGCGCCGTCACCCTGGCCGCCTTCTCCGTGGCAAACCGTGCATCGGTTCTTGTAAATCTCCGCTGCCTCTGCGACCGGATCTGCTGCTGGCTCTGCGGCCGGCGTGGGAGCGGGTGCGGGCTCTGCAGCCTTGGGCTCAGCGGGAGCGGCTTCCTTCGGGGTGCACCCCGAAACGCCGACAATCAATCCAATGAGCAACCCAATCCACTTTGCACGCATAGACCCTCCTAGTTGAGGCGGAGTCTAGGCTCACCCGTCGAGCGAGCAAGCCCCCTCAATAGGAGAAAAATCTGCACCAAAGTGACCTCAGGCGCAGAATTTGCGCCGCCTTGGAAAAGGCCGCATTTGGAATTTCTGAGTGGAAATTGTGTGTCTATACTGCGCACGCGCTTGGAGGCGTTTCCTAAACGGGGAGGTTGTGATGAGAGGTTTTGTGAATATGGCGGTTATCGGAGGGCTTGTTGCTGGGCTCTGCGTCATCGGCTGCAAAAAGCAGGAGGCTGCGCCTGCCGAAGCCGCCCCCGCCGCGGCAGCGCCCGTCAAGGAGGTGTCGAACGTCCCGCCGCTGCACGAGAACAACATCGTAAGCATCGCGATCGGCTCGGAGGACCATACGACATTGGTCGCCGCTCTCAAAGCTGCGGACTACGTCACTTCGGTCGCGGCATCCGGCCCACTCACCGTATTCGCGCCGACGAATGCGGCGTTCGCGAAGCTGCCCGAGGGCACGGTGGAGAACCTGGTCAAGCCGGAGAACGTGGACACGCTCCGCGAAATCCTGAAGTACCACGTCACCACGTCCGCCGTTCAACCTAGTTGGTTCAAAGAGGGTCAGAGCCTTGGCATGGCAAACGGCAAAAAGACCACGATGCACGTCAACGGCGAGGAGCTTTCGATCAACGACGCCAAGATCATCGCCCGTATCCCGGCCGAGAACGGCATGCTCTATGTGGTCGATACGGTTCTGCTCCCGCCTGAGAACTAGGACTCCGCGATGACGAGCCCATCAGCGTGGTCTCATTCCCGCGCCCTGTGGGTCGTCGCGCTGCTCGCGACGATTGCGATGCTCTCGGCTTGCTCGGACGGCGGCGGTTCTGCGCCACCTGAGGAGCCGGTCGAGGAAGGAACTTTCTTCGTCCGCGATGCCGACGGCCGTGTTGTTATCTTGCGCGGCATGAACATCATGAGCTCGGCGAAAGGGAATCCTGACCGCCTTCCCGACCTGGTCGAGGAAGACGTCGAGCGCTACGCGCAGCTCTGGGGCTTCAACGTCGTCCGCTACCTGATCTTTTGGGACGGTATCGAGCCTTCTCCGGGCGAATATGACCAGGCGTACCTCGACAAGACCGAAGAGCGGCTGGACTGGTTTGCGGCCAACGATATCCACGTGATCCTCGACATGCACCAGGACGTGTACGCCCAGTATTTCTGCTGTGATGGCGCGCCGGACTGGGCGATCGAGGACGACGGGATCCCCTTCGAGCAAAATCCGGTTTGGGACTTGAACTACTTCCACCCCGCCGTGATGGCCGCCTTCGACAATTTCTTCGATTTCGCGGGCGAGCACAGTCGACTTCAGACTCACTTTGCCCGCGCCTGGGCCGAGGTGGCGAACCGTTTCAAGGACCATCCGGCGCTGATCGGATACGACATTCTGAACGAGCCATCCCCGGGCTCCGCGCTCGACGCGCGCGAGTTCAGCAACACGCCGGATGACGGCCCTGCCGCCGAGTTCGATCGCACGATGCTCACCGACTTCTATCAACGCGTGATCAACGCGATTCGCGAAGTCGATGAGGAAGGCTGGATTCTCTACGAGCCGCGCTACGCCGCGCCGGCGAACGGCCAGCCATCGTTCATTCTAAAGCTCGAGGACCCGCGAGAAGGAGCTCCGCGTCTGGTGTACGGGCCTCACCTCTACTCGATTTCAATGGAGTTCAAGAGGAACTACGAGCCCGACGCAGATCAAACACTCGAAGACTGGGAAGCCAACCGAAATATCGAGCTCGACCTGCAGAAAGCGCACCTGTTGATCGGCGAGTGGGGCGTTGATCCTTCCTGGGTCAACGCCGACCTCTTCACGCGTGAGCTATTGGCCATGAGCGACCGCATGATGGCGAGTTGGACCTACTGGTCCTACGACCCGGGCGGCTGGGGCATTTGGGAACGGGGCAGTGAAGGTCAGTTCGTCGAGCGCGAAAATGCGAACACGATCGTGCGTCCGTATCCTCGAAGTGTCGCAGGCGTTCCGCGATCGTTTTTCTATGACCCAGGGACGCGCGAGTTCTCTCTGGCCTTCGACCCGTCACCCTCTGCGACCCTGCCGACTGAAGTCTATGTGCCGGCGACCCGGCACTACCCGGATGGCTGGACCCTCGAGGGCTGCGAGGAGGCGCTGGGCTGCACCTCGAGCTGGAATCAGGACACGGAACGCCTGCAAATCCTGACACCAAATCAAACTGCGCGCATCGAGCTCCGAATCACCCCGGACGGCTAGAGTCCTGCTACCATCCGCTCATTATGAACGAGCTGGTAGGCAAGCGGGTGCTGATTACAGGCGGCGCCCAGGGCATTGGGCTGAAGATGGCGGCGAAGTTCGCCAAGCGCGGTTGCGAGATCGTCATCGCAGACATCGACGAGCAGAAGCTCGGGCCGGCAAAGGCCGAGCTCGAGGCGCGTGGAGCCGCGGTCTGGTGCTTCCAGGTCGACGTGACCAACCCGGCGAGCATCGCGTCGCTGCGGGCCCGGATCGCCGACGAAGCGGGCCCGATCGATATTCTGGTCAACAACGCAGGCGTCGTGTTCGGAGGTCCGTTTACCGAGACGCCTCTCGACTATCATTTCAAGACCTACGAAGTGAACGTGCTGGGCCTGGTGGCGATGACCCACGCGTTTTTGGACGATCTGATCGCGCGGCCGGAGGCTCATTTGGTTCACATCTCGAGCGCATCGGGGTTCATCGGCCTTCCCTACGGCTCGACGTACGCGTCGAGCAAGTGGGCAGTGATTGGATTCGGCGAGTCGATACGCGCCGAGCTTCAGGTTCAGGGTCACGACCATGTGCATCACACGATCGTCTGTCCAAGCTACATCGGCACAGGGATGTTCGAGGGCGCCGAAGCGCCTAAGGCGACGCAGATTCTCGACCCCGACGACATCGCCGAGAAGATCGTCCAGGCTGTCGAGCGCAACAAGATCCACGTGCTGGAGCCTTTCATGGTGAAGTTCACCCCGCTCCTGCGCGACCTTCTGCCGACCGGCCTCTACGACAAGGTGTCTCATCTATTCGGCGCCGACACATCGATGGCACACTGGAAGGGCCGTCGAGAACCGGCGGCGACGAGCTCGGACGAGCAAGCCGCGCGCGACGATCAGGCCGACGTGGAACGGTAACGCGCAAGGAACATTTGAACGACCTCCCCGGTGAGGAGCTCGCGACGCTCGGGGTCCATCGGCCCCTTGAGGAGCTGAGGCCAAAACAGCGCACCGGCTGTCATCTCACCAAACATGTGGGCGGCAAGCTCTGGATCGGGGACCGAGAGGCGCCCGGCCGCGTGGGCTTCGCGGAGCCAGTCCGCCAGGGCGTTCCCGTCCTCGGAGGCACGCGCGATGACTTCTTCCAATAGCTCCGGTTGCCGGATGTACACGCCGAGGACCACCCGAGTCAGGCAGCGGGCGGCTTTGTCCTCGGAGAGTAGGGTCTTGGCGCGGACGAAATCGCTGAGCTGATGCTCGAGTGGGCGATCGGGGTCCCATGCGACCGGCTTGAACGACATCGACTCCTCGAAAAGCCGCGCGACCACAGCCTGGAAGAGCGCCTCTTTGCTGCCGAAATGGTTGTACACCGTCCGCTTGGACGCCCCGGCGAGCTCGGCGATGCGGTCCATGCTCGTGCATTCGTAACCCTCGTCCCGAAAGGCGGCGGTCGCAGCATCCATGATAGTCCCATGCTTGGCACTGACACGTGATTTCTTCTGTGTTTTCATCAACTTAAAACCAAACTACACTGTGCAGTGCATTTTCTTCTTGACCTTGCCTTGGCCGACACTACACTGTGCAGTGTAAAGAAGATTAGGCCATCAGGCAAGAGGAGATTAGGTATGCGAAATCAATCTGGATACGACCGACGCGCGACGAGCGGAATCTTCGTAGTGGCGGCTCTCCTGGCTGTGGGAACGATCGGCGCGATGCCGGGCCACGCGGCGGCGACCGAGGCATATGAAGAAAATGCGGGGATTTTCACCACGCAAATCCAGGAGGAGGGGTCGGACATCGCCTCAGGCCGAGCGGTTCTCGTCGTCGACAAGCCCATCGAGGAGGTGCTTCCGATCGTGCTCGACTACGCGAACTACGTACGGTTCATGCCGAACTTCACGAAGTCCAAAGTGCTCGCCCAGAGGGGGAACCGGGCAATGGTGTACATGGAGGTCAGCGTGGCCAAGGGCATGTACACCTTGTATGGACAGCTGAACCTGGCGGAGCGTCCGCAGGATGGAGAGTCTCGCGTCGTCGAAGGCCGGCTCCTCGAGGGCAACATCGACGCCTTCAATGCCAGTTTCACGCTCACCCCGGTCGACGGTGGCGCTCGAACGGAAATCGATTTCAAGATCTACGTCGACCCGGACCTGCCGCTGCCTTCATCCATCTTCAGTCGAGAGAACGAACGGGCAGCCGGCCGGACGGTCCGTGCCCTGCGCGCACGGGTTGCCGAAGCGCCAGGTGGCTCGGCCTGAGCCAGCGAGCCACGCTAGCAAACTGAGCCCGAAAGCCTGAGGAGTCCACGATGAGCAAGCACGACTGGAGCGCCGATCAACTTGGAGACCAGAGCGGCCGCGTCGCGATCGTGACCGGCGCCAACAGCGGGATTGGTTTCGAAACCGCCCGCGCCCTCGCCGAAAAAGGCGCACCCGTCGTGATGGCGTGTCGAAATCTCGATAAGGCAAATCCGAAAGCCGACGAGATCCGCGCAGCCCAGCCCGGAGCCAAGGTCGAAGTGATGCAGCTCGACCTCTCGGACCTCGACTCGGTCCGTCGCTTTGCCGAGGCGTTCCGAACCAAGTACTCCCGCCTCGATCTCTTGATCAACAACGCGGGGATCATGGTGCCTCCCTACGCAAAGACCGCTCAGGGTTTCGAAACACAGTTCGGCGTCAATCACCTCGGGCACTTTGCGCTCACCGGTTCCTTGCTGGACCTCGTCACCAGCACGCCCGACTCGCGCGTCGTCACCGTGAGCAGCGTCGCCCATCTGATGGGCAAGATTGATTTCTCCGATCTCAACTGGGAGAACGGCTACAAGGCGCAGGCCGCCTACGGGCAGAGCAAGCTCGCGAATCTCTTGTTCACCTACGAGCTCCAGCGCCGCCTGACCGCGGCGGGCAAGGACACGCTCGCCGTCGCCGCACACCCGGGCTGGACCGAAACCAACCTTCAAGAACACGCAAAGCCCGTGAAGTTCCTGAATCGCTTCCTCGCGCAGCAGCCATCGATGGGCGCCCTACCCACTCTCTACGCCGCCACGGAACCGAGCGTGAAAGGCGCGGAGTACTTCGGGCCGAGCGGCTTCATGGAGATGAATGGCCCGCCGAAACGAGTGAAGTCCAACAAGCGCTCGCACGATCAGAACGTCGCGGAACGCCTTTGGAACGTTTCGGAAGACCTGACCGGCGTACATTTCCAGATCTAAGGGCTAGGCTATCGGCGCTTGCACTGGCACTGGCACTGGCGAATTCAGACTTGGCTATCGCTTGTCCTTGGATTGGGTTTTGGGCCGCACTGAAGTGAGGCCCAAAACCCAATCCAAGGAGTCGCTGATGCAAAGAAGGAATGTTTACGACAGAGCGCGAAAAGTGGTGCGAGAGCTCGCTCCACTTCTCCACGCGATTCGCGAGCAGGACAAGTCGCTGGCCGATCAGCTGAAGCGAGCTGCGCAAAGCGTGGTTCTGAACATCGCGGAGGCGCGAGGGAATGATGCGGGCAACGCGCGCGCGCGATTCTCAACCGCCTGCGGCTCCGCAAAGGAGGTTCGCGCGGCACTCAACGTCGCAACCGACTGGGGCTACATCGAAACCCAGACCGCGAATCACCTCGACAAGAAGCTCGACGAGGTGTGCGCCATCACCTGGTGTCTGGGCCGCAAGCCCTAACCACCGAGAGCCCCCAAGACAGCAGCCCCCCGCGAGCCCGAAGGGCGAAGCCCGGCGCGAATGCGCCGGCAAGGCAAGCGAAGCGCATGCCGCGCCAGGCACGCTGCTCACTCGCGTGAGAGTGATACCAGGATTACGGGTGGGCGGGGCGGTGTAAACAAGCCGTACCACCCGACCCACCCAACACCCCGCCTCCCCAAGCACCCGCGGCAGCGCGAGCCCGAAGGGCGAAGCCCGGCGCAAAGCGCCGGCCAAGTGCGAGCGAAGCGAAGCGCGCGGCAGGGAGGATTACGGGTGGGGGTGGGCGGGCGGTGTAATTAAACCGTACCACGCACCCAATCCAACACCCCGCCTCCCCAAACACCCGCGGCAGCACAAGCCGAACGCCGCCACCCGAGCCAAACAGCGACGCTCGCTCCCGAACGGTGCGATCTGTGCACCACAATTCATAGCGAATTCCGGCGCTTGACAGATCCACGAGGCACGCTATTCCTCGCAGCCATTCCAGCGTAGCTCAGTTGGTAGAGCGGGCGACTGTTAATCGCTTGGTCATAGGTTCGAGTCCTATCGCTGGAGCCGAATGGAGGGCCTTCTCAAGAGCTAGGAGGCCTTTTCCAGTTTCGAGAACTGGGCGGGAGCAGGACTCGAACCGACGGTGTACTCGCCCCGCTACGCGGGGCTCCGTACTGGCACCTGAATCCGACAGCTTCGCGGACTTCGTCCGCTGCGCCTTGTCGTATTCCAGCGCCAACCAAGTCCTATCGCTGACCGCGGACTTCGTCCGCTTTGTATATCGGCCACGAGCCAGACGAAGTGGGCTGGTCGAAGTACGGGGGCCTGTTCGATTTCACACTCTCCGCAAGAGCAGGACTCGAACCGACGGTGTACTCGCCCCGTTTGACGGGGCTGCCTCGTTAGAGTCCGAATGGGATACCCGGCGGGTATTGCTCGCCGCCGACGCGAATGCCGGCGGCGGCTGCTTCGCAGACGCTGTCGTAGGTCAAGCCGTTGCAAGCGGTGACGTCGCCCGGGCCTGGGTCGCACGAGGCGGGCCTCTCATCGCAGTGGCCGGGCCCATCGCAGGTGACCGCATTGCAATACTCGGTCGAGCCGCAATCGGCGTTGACGTCACATTCACACGGGCCTGCCGCGGAAACCCGCACTCCGTGATACGCCGCATCGCAGTAGTCGTAGGTGACACCATCGCAACCACAGACGATCACGACAACCGGGGCCCCGCAGAAGTTAATTAGGGGCCAACACGACCCCAACTCGTCAACACAGCTCGTTGGTGGGAAGGCCGCGCAATAGTAGTCCGCCGGGCAATCCTCGGCGAAACTGCATTCGAAGGGGACACAGTCACTGCTGCTGCATTCGCCTGGTGCTCCTTTGAAGTCGCAGGCGGCGCCGTCGCTCACGAGGGTGAACTCACAGGTCGAGCTGCCGGTGTTACAGGCGTCGGTCGTACAGGAGTTCGCGTCGTTGCACTCGCCGCCACTACACGGTGGGTTCACAGCCACGGTGTACGTGCGCAGGGTGCCTTTGTCGTTGACGACGAGCAGCAAGGTGCTGGCGCCCGATGGGATGTCGAGCGTCACCTCGCCGCCACCGAGAAACATGGTGCCGCTAGTCGTCGTGCCCCCGGTCAGCTCGTAGTGAACCGCTGCGATCGTGGACACCGCCCGCGCGCGCAGGATCATCGTAGCCGCGCCCGCCGGGGTCCAGATCTGATAGCTGAGTTGCGCCGGATTGAAACCGACGACCCGGTTGAGCCCACCCGCCCCGTAGAGCGCACCCGCCTCGATTTCGAGGGAAGCCATGCTCGGGTTCGGGGTGTAGCCGCAGTCTCGGGACTGGAGAAGCGCCGGGAAGAGCAGAGCAGCCACCAGCATGCTTGAACGCCAAGACCTGATTTCCATGGGGGCCTCCTCTTCTAGACTCGACGCTACGCTATCACGTCTAGAAAAAGCGGATCAATGGTCACTGATCTGAGAGCCATCACGCAGCAAAGGACTCCGTCGCGGACTCTTCGGCCGGGCGCGTGTCGTGGCTCTTCTAAGGCCGAACGCAGTGCAAGGTTTGCTCGGCGATCTCGAGCTCTTCGTTGGTGGGTACCACCAGCACCGCCAGAGAAGCTCCTTCGCGATGAATTGCGCGAGCGCCCTTCCCACTGGCCCGATTGCGGGTCTCGTCGATCTGGACGCCCAGCCGCTCTAGCCCTTCGCAAGCCCGCTCGCGAATGTCGGGGGAGTTCTCCCCTACCCCGGCCGTGAAAACGATCGCGTCCACACGCCCTAGCGCAGCCATGTACGCGCCGATGTACTTGCGAATGCGATAGACGTAAACGTCGAGGGCGAGCTTGGCGCGTGCATCGCCTGCGGCCTCATGGTCTAGGACGTCTCGCAAGTCGCCGACTCCACACAGGCCAGCAAGACCGCTCTCAGCGTTGAGGTCTGCGTTGATTTCGTCGACCGTCATGCCCCTTTGACGCGCGAGGTAGATGATCGCTCCGGGATCGAGGTCGCCAGGGCGCGTTCCCATGACTAGACCCTCGAGGGGCGTTAGACCCATCGACGTGTCTACGCTCTTGCCATTCGCGATGGCCGTGGCGCTCGCGCCGTTTCCGAGGTGCAGCACGATCAGGTTCAGCTCGCCCAGGGGCCGGCCGAGGTGCATGACCGCCTGCTTGGCCACGTAGGCATGCGAGGTGCCGTGGAAACCGTAGCGACGGACGCCATACGATTCGTACCAGCGCTCGGGAACGGCGTATCGATACGCATGAGGTGGAATGCTCTGGTGGAAAGCCGTGTCGAAGACGGCGACCTGCGGCACATCGGGCCGGCGGGCCATGGTCACCTCGATGCACAGGAGGTTGGCCGGGTTGTGCAGAGGCGCCAAGGGCGAAAGCTCACGGATGGTCTCGATCACCTGCTCGTCGATCAGGCAGGGTTCGACAAATGCCTCTCCACCGTGAACGACCCGGTGGCCGATGCCGATGAGCTCAGCTCCGCTCCCAGTCGCACCCGCATCATCGAGCAAGCTGACGATTTGGTCGAGGGCAACTCCGTGATCGGGCAGCTCGCAGACAGTGACTTGTTCCTCGAACCGGCCTTCCGCGTCTCGACGCCGATGGCTGAGCCGCCCAGCCGGCTCAGCGATGCGCTCGGCCGCGCCGCCCGCGACTAAGCTCCGATCACGCATATCGAAGAGCTGATACTTGATCGAAGAGCTTCCGGAGTTGAGAACCAGAACCCTCACGAATTGCTCTTGACCGCTTGAGCCTGCACGGCGGTCACGGCCACGGTATTCACGATGTCGGTGACCGAGCAACCCCTGCTCAGGTCGTTGACCGGTTTGTTGAGGCCCTGCAAGACCGGGCCGATCGCCACGGCGCCCGCAGAACGCTGCACGGCCTTGTAGGTGTTGTTGCCGGTGTTGAGGTCCGGAAAGATGAACACGGTCGCGCGTCCGGCCACGACGCTGTCCGGCAGCTTTTTGCGCGCCACGCCGGCATCCACCGCAGCGTCGTACTGCATGGGACCTTCGATCAGTAGATCGGGACGGCGAGCGCGGGCGATCTCAGTGGCTTCCCGAACGTGGGCCACGTCCTCGCCCTCGCTGGAGGCGCCTGTCGAATACGAGAGCATGGCGACGCGCGGCTCAATTCCGAACATCGCCGCGGTTTCTGCCGAGCTGATCGCGATGTCGGCGAGCTGTGCTGCGTTCGGATTCGGGTTCACCGCACAGTCACCGTAAACCAGCACGCGGTCGCGCAAGCACATCAGAAAGACGCTCGACACGACCGAGACGCCTTCACGCGTTCGGATGAATTCCAAGGCAGGGCGAATCGTGTGCGCTGTCGTGTGGGCGGCGCCGGAAACCATCCCGTCGGCAATTCCCTGGTACACCATCATGGAACCGAAGTAGCTCACGTCGCCCATGACATCGCGGGCGCGGTCTTCGGTTGCGCCCTTGTGCTTTCTTAGCTCGACATACCTGTCCGCAAATCGCGAGCGCCACTCGGACCTGAGCGGATCGACGATTTGAGCGCCTTCGAGATGGACACCCAGCGTCGAGGCGAGCTCTCGAATCTCCGCCGGGTCACCGAGCAAGGTGAGGTCTGCGACCCTTCGTCGCAGCAAGATTTCGGCGGCGCGCAGAATTCGTTCGTCCTGTCCCTCGGGAAGCACGATGTGTTGGCGACTGATTTTGGCTCGCTCGATGAGCTCGTACTCGAATCGGAGCGGAGTCACTCTCGCCGAGTGGCTGACCTGGATGCGCTCGATCAGCTCGGGAAGGTCCACGTGCTCCTCGAAGAGGCCCAAAGCAGTCGCAATCTTGCGGTCGTCGCCTGCACGAATGGCCCCTCCCAACGCGTCGACGGCGGTGGCGGTCGTGAACGTGTCGTCATCGACGCCGATGACAGGAACGGCGGTGCGCCGCAGGCCCTTGATGAGACGCGCCACCGGCTCGGGCGGTTCGAGCCCACCGGTCAAGACGATCGCAGCGATGTTTGGATAGGACTCGGAGCGGACCGATGCCAGACAGGCGAGCACCACGTCGGCCCGATCGCCTCCGGTGATCACCATCGTGCCCGAACGCAGGCGCGTCAGCACGTTGGGCAGCTCCATGGCCGCCACCGCGAACTCGCGCGCGAGCCCCTGGAGGCGTTGTTCGTCGCCGAACAGCAACTTCCCGTCGAGCGCGTCCATGACCTGGGCGATGCTTGGGTGACCGAGCGTCTCATCCTCCGGCACCAAGTACGGGGGATCCTTGCCCCGCCACTGCGCCGCAAAGCGCTCCTTGGCCTGCTCGAGCCGCTCGGGGTCTACTCGGTTGACCAAGGTCGCTACGATGGCGCAGCCCTCGCGTTCGAAAGCGCGTCGCGCCGCCCTAACATCCTCGAGGATTTCTTCCGGCTCACGACCTTGCGCGTTCGCTACGAAGAACACCGGAGTACCAAGATGGGCCGCCACGCGAGCGTTGAACTCGAACTCGAACGCCGCTCCAACTCCCGTGTAGTCGGTCCCTTCACAGACCACGAAGTCGCACTCGGACTCCAGGTGTTTGTAGCGCTCGAGGATCCGCGCCAGCAGGGCATCGGATTGATCGGAGCCGGCCATCGCGCGCGCCTCGTCATAGGGACCGCCACTGCCGGCCTCGGCATCTTGCTCCAGCGCGTAGCGGTACCGCATGAGCTGGATCTCCCGATCGGTTTCTGCCAGCCCCTTGACCACCGGTCGAAAGAAACCGAGCCGCTCCACCCTTCGAGAGGCAAGCTCCATCAGGCCGAGCGCCGCCAGCGACTTGCCGGCGCGCGGTTGTATCGATGCAATGTAGACGCCTTTTGCCACTCACCGCCTCCAGGGCGCCGGAGGATGCCACCGCGTCGCCGCTGGTTCAATTGGGATTGGGCAAGGTGTGACGGTTTTGTGGTTCGCGGAGGGACGAAATTCTGCGAGTATCCCGACCGTTGATGGATTATCTCAAACCAATTTACGCGCTTCTTCGGGACTGGCTTCCGGTTCTGATCACGGTCTTAGTCGGCATCCTGGTGGTCTGGGGTGCCTACCGCATCCTGATGAAACGTCAGCCCCCAAGTTCGGGCAGTCGGATCTCGCAGCAGTTGCTCATCGCCGCGCTTGCCGGGGTCTTCCTGATCATCGTGATACTCGAGCTGCCGATTGCCGATGCGCCGCGCGGGCAGCTCCTGAGTCTCCTTGGAATTCTGGTCACGGCTGCGATCGCCCTGTCATCCACCACTCTGCTCGGCAACGCCATGGCGGGACTGATGTTGCGGTCGATCCGGAACTTCAGTCCCGGTGACTTCATCATCGTGGACGGGCACCGGGGGCGCGTATCGGAGCTCGGCCTTCTGCGGACGGAGATTCAGACCGAGCACCGCAATCTCATGACGCTGCCGAACCTGTTCCTGGTCAACAATCCGGTCACCGTGGTTCGACCGTCGGGCACGTTCATCTCGGCGAAGGTTTCCCTCGGCTATGACGTGCCGCGCGAGAAGGTCGAGAAGTGCCTTGTCGAAGCAACTGAGCACGCCGGCCTCACGGACCCATTCGTGTTCGTCCTCGAGCTCGGTGACTTCTCGATTACCTACCAGGCCGCGGGCTTCCTCGAAGAGGTGAAGTACCTGATCAGCGCGGAATCCGATCTCCGGGAGAACATGCTCGACTCGCTTCACCGCGCTGGCATCGAGATCGTGTCCCCTACCTTCATGAACCAGCGCCAGCTCAGCCTGGAGACGCTATTCATTCCCAAGGTCAGGCACGCGACCAGGCCCTCGGCCGCCGCCGAAGAAAATCGCCCCGAAGAGCGCATGTTCGACAAGGCCGATATCGCCGAGAAGGAGGGTAAGGCCGAGGAGCAGCTGAAGGAGGTCCTCGCTGAGCTAGAGAAGCTCAAGAAGAACGCAGCAGAGGCGGGCGACCCGGAGACCTCGCAGGCGCAGATCGACCAGCTCAACATCCGTCGTACCGCGCTCGAAGCCGAGATCCTGCAGCACAAGGAACAGAAGAAGAAAGACGACGCGGTCGACGACGCGGCAGACGACGCAGCAGACGACGCGGCAGACGACAAGCCCTAGCCAAGCTCGAGGCTGATGCCTACCACGAGCTGGTAGTCGTTCTTTTCGATCGCAGGGGCCATGGGTTCGGGTGGAGGCGCCGGCTGCTCGGTTCGCAAGTACAGGAACGCAATGTCGAGATCGATTACCTTGGTAAGCTCGACCGAGACGTCGACTCGACCGGTATGGTTTGTATTTCCAATGGTGGTGAACACCAGGTTGGTGAGCCAACTCAGCGTGAGGTCTACGTCGCCGGTGATGTCGAAGTCCGCGTAAGTGTAGAGCGGAACGAATCCATCATGCTGCGGGTTGTTTCCGGAAGTCAGCTGCGAACCGTCCTTGTAGTTCAAGTACTGGTAGCCCATGCCTGTGACGAAATCCCACTGGGCCTTCGGAGCATCGATGAGGTGAACGCCTGCGCCAGCTGCAGGCGTGGCTCTGAATCTGATGTTTTGGAATCGGTCGTTGAAGAGCTGACCAAATGCAGGGGTCACCCACCATCGGCCCCCAAGAAACACGTTGAAGAGGAATTCGCCCAGGTGTCGGTTCACGTTTTGCGTGCCACCGGTTCGACCGAAAGTCGTGTTGTAGTTCAAATCGAGAAGCGTCATGTCGTCTTCTCGACGAGTATTGAACTTGATGTCGTAGGTGAGCTGGTCGGTATTGCCCTTGTTCAGCGTGAGGCCGAACCGGAGCTTCATCGACCACCAATCACGCTCCTCTTGGCCTTCGATGATCGACTCGAGCTCCGAGCGCGGAAAGGTCTTCGTGCCCTGCTCTGTTTGGACGATAACTTCCCCGGCGGTGATGACTGCGGGGCCGGTCGCCGACTCGCGCTCATCGAAGACGTAGGTATTGACTTGAGGCGAATGCACTAGGGCTACGTCCGCGAAGTCGAGTTTCAGCATGTCGAGCTTGTCACTGTCGAACTCCATGGTGTCGTTGCGCATCCGGTCGATGTTGCCCTTGATCCACTCGCCTGAGACCATCTGGAGCCAATCGAAAGTGTCACCGAACTCGAGGACGACGGACTCGCCGATGCCCGACGCAGCCTGAAGCTGGATTTTCGCCATGCTCTCCTGGACCGAATCGATCGTCGCGGCCACCTCGGCCGGCGCGGCCGAAGTACCGGCCGGCGCGGTGATCAGGTCGACCACCGTGTCCTGGCCGACGGATGCTTCGGTCTGCACCTCTGCGGCGGTCTCCGCTCCGGAGACGGGAGGGGCTTCGGTTGGGGCTGCGTCTTCGGCGGCCGCCAGATTTGGAGAAACATAGAGAAACGCCTCGACCAGCAAGCTGGCGCAGACGACGCTTCGACTGAGATTACCCGAGATTCTCGTCATAGCTGGGCCCCTGTATAGGATGGCTCCGTAAATTGGCAAAGGGCGGCACGACGGCTTTCCGGCGCGCATCTTGCCAGGTGACGCTGCGGCCAGTTTGCGCTAGAAGCCTTTGCTCTCGGAGGCAAAGTGACGAGCAGCAAACTAAGCAAAAACGATACCCCGGTTGTGGCAATCCTGACCGGTAGTCCGAGCGACCTTCCGGTCGTTCTCAAGGGCCGCGATGTTCTGCGAAACCTCGACATCCCGAGCGACGTCCGCGTGCTTTCCGCACACCGGACCCCCCGGGAAACTGCCGAGTACATCGCCGCGGCCGAGAAGCTGGGCGTCGAGGTCTTCATCGCCTGCGCCGGCATGGCGGCTCACCTCGCCGGCGTGGTCGCGGCGCACACGACCCGTCCCGTCATCGGCGTCCCGATCGCCTCGGGCGCCCTGCAGGGAGTCGACGCGCTGCTGGCGACCGTTCAGATGCCTCCGGGCGTTCCGGTCGCCACTGTCGGCATCGATGGCGCAAAGAACGCAGCGTTCCTGGCGGCTCGAATCGTCGCCCTAACCCACCCAGAGGTTCGCGAGCGCCTCCTCGAACACCTGCAAGAGAGCAAAAAGCGCTACGACTCGCCCGATCCGTCTACGCCTGGCCAGGCTTCGACTTGACGCTCTGGGACGTGATCCTTATGCGCCACTAGTCGTTCTTCCATGTCGCTCGGTCGCATCCTCATTTTCCTCGGCGTCATCTCCGGCCTCACAGTCGGAACGCACTACTACCTCTGGGCGCGCCTCATTCGCGACCCGATGTGGCCTTCGCCTTGGCGTCAAGTGGCGACGATTGTGCTCGTCCTGCTCGCGCTGTCCATTCCCGCTTCGATGATGGCCTGGCGCACCCTGCCCCGTGACATCGCGATCCCGCTCTCCTGGGTTGGCTACGTTTGGATGGGCTCGATGTTCCTTGTGCTCGTGCTGCTCTGGGGGGGCGAGCTGGCACGCTGGAGCTGGGTGAAGTACGCGAGCATCGCTTCGATCAATGGCGGTCGCCGCGAGTTCTTGGCTCAACTACTCGCAGGCGGCGCGGGCGCGTTTGGGCTCGCCTTGTCCGGCTGGGGCGTTTGGTCGGCGATTCGACCGGTCGAGGTGAAGCGCGTCGCGGTGCGGCTCAAAAAGCTACCCGGATCGCTAAGCGGCCTGCGCCTAGTGCAGCTCAGCGACATGCATGTGGGTCTCACGATTGGGCGCGATTTCGTCGAAGACGTCGTTCGCAAGGTCAACGCGCTCGAACCGGACATCGTGGCGATCACCGGTGACCTGATCGACGGTTCGGTGGCAGACCTGGGCCCCGCGGTGGCTCCGCTCGGAGAGATTCGCGCAAAGCTCGGGACCTATTTCGTTACCGGGAACCACGAGTACTATTCGGGGGCGGACTCCTGGCTCGCCTTCCTGCAGAGCATTGGAATCAAAGCCTTACGCAACGAGCGGGTCGAGCTCACTGTGAACGGCGAAACCATGCACCTCGCCGGCGTAGACGATTGGACGGCACATCAGTTCGGAAACGGCCACGGTTCTGACATGGAGCGCGCAATGCAGGGGCGTGACGCGAGCAAGCCCGTGGTTCTCCTTGCTCATCAGCCCGTGCACTTCGACGAGGCCCGCGCGCACGGCGTAGACCTCCAGATTTCGGGACATACGCACGGCGGTCAAATCTTTCCCTTTGGATTTCTCACCCGCCTTGCACAGCCCTTCGTCTCGGGCTTGCACCGGCGAGGTGACTCTCAGATCTACGTGAGCTCGGGCACCGGCTACTGGGGACCACCGATGCGCATCGCGGCGCCCGCGGAAATCACGCTAATCGAGCTCGACCAGGACATCCGCGTCTAGAACGCCGGGCCCGCCTAGAGAAGCGAACGAAGCGCGGGCTCTAGGCTCGTGTGCTCCCAGCGAAACCCATGAACGTGAAGCGAGCTTGGAACCACGCGCGCCCCGGCGAGCAGCATTTCGTTCGCCATGTCGGCGCCTACGCCGAGCCGGAGCGCGAACTTGGGAACGGGAATCACGGTCGGCCGCCTGAGAACGCGGCCCAGCGCGGCAGTGAAATCAGCATTGGTGACCGGCGTGGGTGAGACGAAATTCACCGGCCCTTCGAGCTCGTCGCGCTTCAAGGCGAACACCAGGGCCGAGACCAGGTCTTCCAAGGTGATCCAGCTCATGTACTGGCTTCCGTCGCCGATGCGCCCGCCGACGCCCAACAGAAATGGCAATTTCATTTTGCCGAGCGCCCCACCCTCGGCTGCGAGCACGACGCCTATGCGCGGATGAACGACGCGAATCCCTGCTTCGCGCGCGGCTTCGGCGGCCGCCTCCCATTCGCCGCATACGGACGCGAGAAAGCCCGATCCCTGGCTAGCGGTTTCGTCGACTACTTCGCTTCCGCGGGCTCCGTAGTACCCGATCGCCGAAGCCGAAACCAAGACCTTCGGCTTGGGAGAAAGCTCCGCAAGGGCCCCGGCGAGCAGCGCGGTGCCGCGCACCCGGCTATCACGGATTCTCGCCTTCTTCGCTTCGGTCCAACGCCCAGACGCGACGTTGTCCCCTGCGAGATGAATCGCCCCGGTGACGCCTCGCAAACCTTCCCGGTCGATCGTCCCGCCGTCCGGGTCCCAACGTATCTCGCCGTCCTGCCTGGGCGCGCGCCTCACCAGGCGTAGAACCTCGTAGCCGTCCCGACGCAGCGTCGGCACCAGTGCGCTGCCGACGAGCCCTGAGGCCCCGGTAACGGCGATTTTCCCTTGCTCAGCCATGCAATAAGCCTGGACCAGCGGCGTTGCGGCGCAAGCTGGTTTTACACGTGGCCGCCGGGGCCAACAGTCGCTATGGTCCAGCACTTTGCGAATTCTTTTCATCGCCCCTCAAGCCTTCACCTCGACTCGAGACGCTCAGGACGTCGCAACCCTGGCCAAGGTGATGCGTCGCGCGGACCACGCAGTCGATCTGCTCTCGCCGCTCTACGGCCACATCGACACGGCGAAGCTCGCGCTTGCCCGCCGCCTGACCAAGCTCGAGTTCGAGCTCGGAGCCAAGCCATGGTCCTGCGAGCTCTATACCGGGCGCAACCCGGACGGCGTGAGTCTTACTTTCATCGGCAACGAGGAGGTCCTTTTGTCGGCTGATTCGCTCACCGGCGAAGGAGAGCAGCTCGACGCATCGCGCGTCGGAGTTTTTGCCGCTGCGGCCACCGAGCTGATTCGCCAGAACGCGGACGACTACGACGTGGTGCACGCACACGGTTGGGCCGCCGGCGCGGTGCTGGCGCGGCTGCGCTCGGAGCTTCCCGACCTGCCGAGCGTGTTGACGGTCTACGACGCTGCCGAGCAGGGTCGCTTCGATGCGGCCGATACCGAATGGCTCGGGCTCGGCGACGAAGCCCGCGACCAGGGGGGCATCTCGGTCTTGAAGGGGGGACTCTTGACGGCCGATCAGGTCACGACCCTCTCCCCCAACTACGCACATCGATTGCAGCGTCCGGACAGCGACAATGCCTTGAGTGAGCTCTTCCGCGAAATCGGACCGAAGCTGACCGGGGTGCGTCACGGCATCGACCCCGCGCTCTGGAACCCCGCAACCGATGGGCACCTGCCCGCCCGCTTCGATCCCTTCGACATGGACGGCAAGGACAAGTGCAAAGCAGAGCTCCAGCGCGACCTGACTTTGCCAGTGCGAAGCGATGTGCCGCTGTTCGGGGCCATCGGGCACGTGGATGACGAGGGCATGGCCCGGCTCGCAAAGATCGGGCCCGACTTTTTGCGCAACGACGTGCAGCTGGTCGTGCAGCTCGAGGGCGATGGCGAGCTGGTCGCGATCTACGAAGAGCTCTGGGACCAGTGGCCGGACCGCATTCAGATCAAGACGGGCAGCGACGAAGCATTTCGGCACGCGCTGATCGGAGCGAGCGACTTCGTCGTGGCGCCCGGCAGCGATGCGCCTTCGGACAACATCCAGATGCGAGCTCAGCGCTACGGCGCATTGCCGATCGTCCATCGTGACGGCGGCCTGGCCGACGAGGTGGTCGACTGCGAAGCCTCTCTCAAGACGGGCTCGGGCCTTCTGTACGACGAGCCGACCACGCGGTCATTGCTCGCTGCGCTACAACGGGCGGCGGCAGCGTTCGCCAACAACAAGGCGTTCCGCGAAGTGCAGAGCAGGGTGATGCGTCTCGACCACTCCTGGGAGCGGACGACCCGGCTCTACGAGCGAGCATATCGCGAAGCGATCGCTGCGCACAAAAGCTAGCCCGAAGGGTCGACCTTCAAGGCCTGGTCCGGGAGCTTCGCGTCGCTTGGGCGAAGGTAGTTCGGTTCGAGCGAGTCCAGGTCGGATGGGCCGTCGGTGCGAAACTTGTGCCGGACCTCGGCGGCAATCGCGTCTGGCGTTGGCGCGTGCATATTCCGCTGGGTCTGGTCGGGCTTCACGCCAAACATGGCCTCGATGAGCTCGCCATGGGGACCCACGCCCTCGCCCGACACCGACACCGGACGACCTGCTAGCAGGTCTCGGATTTGGCCGAAGACGAGCTCGGGCGGACCGAAGAGCGGCGCCGACAGCTCTTCGACTCCGACCTCGTCAATCAGGTAGGCCGCTGCGAACACGTCGCCTCGATACCCGTTCATGACGGGCACGCGAACCCGAGCGCTGTCGCCTTCGATCGCACGGGCGAGCACACGAAGGGAGCTGACTCCGACGATGGGGAGTCCGAGGCCGAAGGCGAGCCCTTTTGCCGTGGCGAGGCCAACTCGCAAGCTCGTGAATCGGCCGGGCCCGATGTCTACGCCGATGAGCGAAAGGTCTTCGCGAGAGGCCGAAGCGTCGGCCAATACCGATTCGATGTGGCCGAAGAGGTTCTCTGCGTGGCGAGCCTTCGAGTGCCAACCTGCGGAGGCGAAACTGCCGTCCTCGCGAATGACCACGACGGTTCCATACTCGGTTGCTGTATCGATGCAGAGGGTGGTCATGGGCTCGCTTGACGCATGCCTACCCTCAGACTAGCGTCCGCGCCAGCGAAGTGCCCCGCCCGCACCGCTTGCCGGTAGTCCCGCACGAATGAGCAAACAAAAAGACAAAGCTGCTTCTAAGGAGGCGAGGACGGGCGACGGCTGGAAGTCGAATTTGCTGACGATCGGCGGTGCGCTCGTGCTGGCGCTGTTCATCCGAGTGACCTTATTCGAAGCCTTCGCCATCGACGGCCCATCGATGGAGCCCACTTTGCTCGACGGAGACCGGGTCGTCGTCGCAAAGTACCCGTTTGGGCTGTTCCTCCCCTTCACAGACGAAGCAGCGGTGAACTGGGGCGGCCCGGACCCCGGCGACGTGATCATCCTGCACAGCCCGGCTGACAACGAAGACATCGTCAAGCGCGTCATCGGCGTCGGCGGCGATGAGATCGTGATTCGCGACGGCAAGATCTCTCGCAACGGCGAAGTGCTGTACACCGTCGACACAGGCCCTTGCTCGCTCGATGAACAGAAGAACCTCGACCCGACCTGCAGGGTCTACCAAGAAACGCTGGACGACGATCCGCACCGTATCAGCCATTCGAAACACGACTTTCCGCTCGACCGCCTTCCGCTGAAGGTGCCCGAGGGCCACGTCTACGTGCTCGGCGACCACCGCGACAGCTCCAACGACAGCCGCAACCCCCTGATCGGCGCGGTCCCGAACTCGCGCATCAAGGGCAAATCCTTGTTCATCTACATGTCTTGGAAGAACACGCGAGGCTCTCTGCTGGAACGCATCCGCTGGTCCCGCGTCGGCAGCGCCGTCGACTAAGTGCGCGGTCGGCCTTAGGGTAGCTGGATGAGCGACCTCAAGGGCGAGATCCTGGCGCGGATGCGCGACGAGATCGGAGCGATCGACAAGGACGCTCCCGAGGCGGTCGCCCTGCTCTACCCGAGCCCATATCGCGTCGGCATGTCATCCCTCGGCTACCAAACCATCTATCGCTCGATCAATGCGACCGAAGGCCGAGCCGCACACCGGGCGTTTCTGCCGGACGACCTCGAGGCTTGGCAGCAGTCGCGCAGCCCGCTCGTCACCTATGAAAAGCTGCGGCCGATCTCCGACTACCCTGTCATCGCGGTTTCGGTGGCGTACGAAACCGAGCTGGCCGGACTGATTCAATGCATGGAGCTCGCGGGCATCCCGCCGCTCGCGGAGGAGCGAAACGAGCATCACCCTTTCATCCTCGCCGGCGGACCGCTGACGTTTAGCAATCCGCTCCCGCTCGCCCCCTTCGTCGATGCGGTCGTCATGGGCGAGGCCGACCAGTCGGTACACGCCGCCCTTGGCGTGATTTTCGGTTCGGATTCCAAAGACAGCGCCCGGCGGAGCCTGTCCGCTCATCCTCATGTTTTCGTGCCGAGCGCGCACGGCGACATCCTACCGCCCATCGACAAGGCCGACAGCGCCACGCTCCCCGCGTACTCGCAGATAATCACGCCGCACACCGAGCTTCGGAACATGTTTCTCATCGAGCCGGAGCGCGGCTGTCATCGTGGCTGCACCTATTGTGTAATGCGCCGCTCGACGAATGACGGAATGCGTATCGTCAAAAAGGAACGCATCCTGTCCTTGGTCCCCGACGAAGCCGAACGCGTGGGCCTGGTCGGGGCCGCGACGACGGATCACCCTCAGATCGTCGACCTGGTCAACGCCCTCGCCGACTCGGGACGCGAGGTGGGCTTGTCGTCGCTTCGGGCCGATCGCCTCAGCGACGAGCTCGTCGCCGCGCTCCGCAGAGGCGGCCATCGAGTGCTCACCACGGCGAGCGACGGGGCCAGCCAGCGCATGCGCGACATCATCCAGCGCAAGACCAGCGAGGAACAGCTCCGAAACGCTGCCCAGCTGGCGCGCCGTCACGGCATGAAACGACTCAAGCTCTACATCATGGTCGGCCTTCCGGAAGAAACCGACGAGGACATCGACGAGCTGATCGAGTTTGGACGAGAGCTGTCCTCGCTGATCCCGCTCTCGCTCGGCGTGGCGCCCTTCGTCGCCAAGCGAAACACGCCGCTCGACGGAGCGCCCTTTGCAGGCATGCCGCTGGTGGAAGCTCGGCTTCGTCGACTTCGGCGCGGGGTTCGGGGACGTGTCGACCTGCGCGCGACCAGCGCCCGCTGGGCCTGGGTGGAGTACGTGCTGGCGCAGGGGGGCCGTGCCGAAGGCCGGGCCGTGCTCGACGCGGTTCACTCCGGAGGCCGCTTCTCCGACTGGAAGCGCGCGTTCAACGCGCTCCCCAAGGAGCGTCCGCGTCGACGGCTGGTTCGTCCGGGCGACCGCCTGGGCCGCGCGAACGCCGGCTAGCTCACGAAGCTAGACGCCGCCGACACCGCCCAGTCGAGATAGCGGCCCGGGGTGACGCCCATCTTGACCACGTAGTACCCGGCCAAAACCAGGGCGACCGCGACGTAGATCGACTGCATCGGCACCGCGATGGGCTGGCCCTCTTTGGGCTCGCGCATGTACAGGTACACGATGACTTTGAGATAGTAATAGGCGCCCACCGCGCTAGCGAGGACACCGAGAACCGCCAGCCAAAGCATCGGCCCACCTGCCTGCACCGCTGCGCTGAAGACGTAGTACTTGCCGAAGAAGCCCGCGGTGGGCGGCATCCCGAGCAGTGAGAGCACGCCGATGACGAAAGGAAACGCTGCGATTGGGTGCCGACGGCCTGCGCCGGTGAGGTCATCGTAGCTCACGGCTTCTTTGCCCTTGGACCCCATCAAGATCAGCGAGCCGAAGGCGAGCACGTTCGAGACGGTGTACGCGGCGATGTAGAAGAGCACCGAGCTCACGGCGAACGAGCCGACTTCGTGGGCCGCCGCGAGACCGACGAGGATATAGCCGGCGTGCGCGACCGAGGAATAGGCCAGCATGCGCTTGACGCTGCTCTGCGCGAGCGCCGCCAGGTTGCCGTAGACCATGGTGACGATGGCGAGGAGCACGATGACCGGCGTCCAGCCTGTGTAGAGTCCCATGCTCGCCGGATCACCGAAGGCACCAACCAAGACGCGAACCATGACAGCTACTGCGGCGGCTTTCACAGCGACCGACATGAAGGTGGTCACCGGTGTCGCGGCGCCCTCGTAGGAATCGGGCACCCACATGTGAAATGGCACGGCACCGATTTTGAACGCCAGTCCGACGATGAGCATGACCAAGGCGAGCACGGTGAGAATCGGATGGGCCTGCCCGGCGGCGACGACCTCCCGGATGCCCGCGAGGTCGGTGTGGCCGGTCGCGCCGTAGAGCAAGGCGCTACCAAAGAGCAGGATTGCAGCTGCAAAGGAGCCCAGAAGGAAGTACTTCACCGCACCCTCGACCGCGCGGGCGCTGGTCCGGCGGTAGGCGACCAGGGCGTAGGCTCCGAGGGACATCGTCTCGAGTCCTAGGAAGATGCTCAACAGGTCGACGGCGCGCGCGAGGACCATGGCGCCGAACGCTGTGAAAACGAGGAGAACGTAGAACTCGCCTCTCTCGAAGCCGTGCTCTCGAAGGTAGCCTCCCGCGAGCAGCGCCGAGAGGCCCGCACCGACGCAAATGACCACATCGAAGAACAGGCCGAGTCGATCGACCGCAAGGTATCGGGTGAGGAGCTCGGGAGCGGCCGGGACCTCGCCACCGACCAGCATGGACCCTGCGAGGGCAGCCCCTGCAAAGAGCGAAGCCGCCGTGACCAGAGCCAGCTCGGAGCGCTCCTTGCTGAAGGCGTCGACCATCATGATGGCGAGCCCCGCTCCGACGAGCAGCAGCAGAGGCGACACTCCCATCAGGGCGTTCATCGCTCCACCTCCGCGTCGAGCGGCTCTGCCATCGCAAGTCCGCGCGCCGCCTCGAGCTTCAGCTTCAGCTCGTCGAGGTCGATCAGGTGGGGTTCGGTGGTCCTGCGGCCTTCGTAGTACCGGACGGTGAAGTCGGTCACGAAGGAGTCCACCGCGGGGTTCATCTTGTCGAGGAAGAACTTCGGGTAGAGACCGATCCAGAACACCATGACAAGAAGCGGCAGGAGCGAGATGACCTCGCGTCGATTGAGATCGCTGAGCGATTCGTTTTCGCTGTGCACTAGCTTGCCCCAGAAGATGCGGAGCACGGCGTGGAGCATGTAGACGGCGGCGAAGATGACCCCCGTCGCGGCCAGCAGCGTCATGATGAACCAGGACGTGCCGAAGCCGATCGACGAACGGGAGAAGAACGAGCCGGCCAGGATCATGAACTCGCCGACGAAGCCATTGGTGCCGGGCAGTCCGATCGAGCTCATCGTGATAATGACGAAGAACAGCGTGTACCAGGGCATCACTTTCGCGAGCCCGCCGAAATCATCGAGCAGGCGCGAGTGCCGTCGATCGTAAATGGCGCCCACCAAGAGGAAGAGCGCGCCGGTCGATATGCCGTGGTTGATCATTTGCAGCATTGCGCCCGAGATGCCGTTCCGGTTCATCGCGAAGAGGCCAAGCAGGATGAAGCCCATGTGGCTGACCGAGCTGTACGCGACGAGCTTTTTCAGGTCGCGCTGGACCCAGGCCGCATACGCGCCGTAGATGATTCCGAAGACGCCGAGACCAGCCAGCACCGGGCCGATGACCTGGCTGGCCACCGGGAACAGCGGCATGGCGAAGCGGATGAAGCCGTAGATGCCGAGCTTGAGCAGAACGGCCGCTAGGATGACCGAGCCGCCGGTGGGGGCCTGGACGTGCGCGTCGGGCAACCAGGTGTGGAAGGGGAACATCGGCACCTTGATCGCGAAGGCCAAGGCGAATGCCGAGAACAGGAGGTACTGCGGCACGGCCGGCAAGACCAAGTTGGAGAGCTCCTGCAAATCGAAGCTGTAGTGCCCGGCGAGCTCCCTGTAGCTCGTGACCAGGTAGAGGATGGCGACGAGCATGAGCAGGCTGCCGACCATCGTGTAGATGAAGAACTTCACCGCCGCGTAGACGCGGTCCTTGCCGCCCCAGACGCCGATGATCAGGTACATCGGCACCAGCATCAGCTCCCAGAAGACGTAGAACAAAAAGAGGTCGAGCGCGACGAACGCGCCGAGCATCCCGAGCTCGAGGAGCAGGAACGAGAAGGCGTACTCTTTGACCCGTGTCGTGATGCTCCCCCAGGACGCGTAGAGCGCGATGGGCGAGAGCAAAGTGGTGAGAATCACGAGCCAGAGCGAAAGACCGTCGATGCCAACCTTGTACGAGATCCCAAACGACTCGACCCAGGTCATCTGCTCGAGCAAGCGATACCCAGGCTCGGAGTAGTCAGCGAAAATCAAACGAAGGCTGAGGATGAATTCGACCAGCATCGCCCCGATCGAAAAGCGCTTGATCACCCCTTCCCAAGGTCGGGGCAGCAGAAGCACCACCACGGCGCTGATCGCGGGAATGACGAGGAGCCAGCTGAGGGAGTGACTGTTCATCTGACCACCTCGGAGCGGGCCGGCATCAACGAGGCATGGGAAGGCGTCTCCTCGATCCAGAACGGCAAGGCGATCTCCTTGCTGTCACGGCGGCTGTTGCCGAAGGCGTTGCGAACCTCGACAGTCGCTTCGACGATGGGCCGGGCGTAGACGCGCGCCGGGCCGAGACGGCCGCCCTTGCCCATCGGCAAACGCATCTCTTTGCTTCCAGCGAGCAAGGTCGGGGGATCTGGCCTGCGGAACACCAATTCCTGACCGTCCACGCGGACCTCGAAGCCCACGTCGTCGCGCGAAAGGGTCGCGGCGGGAGCGACGGCTTCAATGGGTAGCCGCATCCAGTCCTTGCCCACGTCGATTCTTCGCTCGACACCGGAGCGCGCATTGCTGATGAACACCGCAGCGCCGCGAACGTCGCTCTGGGCGTACTCGAAGTTAGTCTCGGGGGCATGGGCCCAGCCGGTTTCGAACTCGCCGTCGGAGTTGGCATCCCAGCGGTACTCGTAACCGAGCCCAAGGGGGGTCGTGAGCTCGACCTTGCTGCCCTCGAACGCGGCCTCGATGTGCGAATGCGGAGTCCAGAAGAAGGCCAGCACCGCGACGAAGCCGACGACCATCACCGCGCCGTACATCTGAACGACACCGTTCTGCAGCCGAGCAAAGATACGAGCGGTCTCGCGCACGTTGAAGCTCGGCCACTTGGTCATCAGCGCATCGACGAAGGTCATGTCGGCGTGGCCCGCGACAGTGGCCACCTTCTTGATGGGGTTGACGATGGTCGCCGCATAGAGCTCGTCGATGCGCCATTTATCGAACGCGAGCTCGAACAGGCGCTTGGGCATGTTCTCGGCCAACGCATCGGTGCTCTTGTTGCGGTAGAGAAGCCAGGCCGCGCCGATACCGACGGCCATGGCCCCGAAGGCGAGCCCCGAAGCGAGGTTCACGATGTGCATCTCCTCGGGAACCGGCTGTCCGGCGACTGACGAATGCATCCAGTGGCCCCACCAACTGTAGAGATGCGTCCCGGTGATGGGCATGACGTGCGGGAGCCCCAGGAAACCGACGACGAGCGCGCCGATGCCGAGCACGATGAGCGGAATGGTCATGCTGGGGGGCGACTCGTGCGGATGCGCGTCGTAGGGATGGTCACCCGACTGGTCGGCGCTCCGGTACTCGCCGGTGAAGGTGAGGAAGTAGAGCCGGAACATGTAGAAAGCCGTCATCACGGCGGCCAAGGTGAGCCCGATGAGGGTGAACCAGCCGACGGCGTGTTGAAGCGCATCGTCAGGGCGGTAGATTTGGGCAGCCGCACCGAGGAGGATCTCGTCTTTCGAGAAGAAACCGCTGGTGAGCGGGAAGCCAGCGATGGCCAAGCAGCTCGCCAGGAAGGTCCAGCGCGTGATCGGCAGAATCTTCTTGAGGCCGCCGAGCTTGAAAATGTCGGCATCCCCGTGGGCATGGACCGCGTGCATCACCGAGCCGGCACCGAGGAAGAGGCAGGCCTTGAAAAAGGCGTGGGTGAAAACGTGGAAGAAGCCCGCCGCGAAGAAACCAACGCCCACTGCGGCAAACATGAAACCCAGCTGGCTCACCGTGGAGTAGGCGAGAATCTTCTTCATTTCGCGCTGGACGACCGCGATCGATGCCGCGAGGAGCGCCGTCAGGGTGCCGGTGACCGCGATGATCGCCATCGCCACGTCGGAGGTGATGAAAAGCGGGGAAAGCCGGCAGCAGAGGTACACGCCCGCGGTCACCATGGTGGCGGCGTGAATCAGCGCGGAGACTGGGGTCGGGCCGGCCATGGCATCCGGAAGCCAGACGAAGAGGGGGATCTGCGCGCTCTTGCCGGTGCAGCCGAGGAAAAGGAAGACGCAGGCAACGGTGGCAAGGCTCGGAACGACACCGAGGATCCCAAAGGGGAAGTTGGGCCGGAACTCTCCGGCGACGGCGGCGCTGTTGATGTCGGCAAACTCGAACGAGCCCGCCACACCAACCAAAATGAACATGCCGACCAGGACGCCGAAGTCGCCAATGCGGTTGACGACGAAGGCCTTGCGGCCGGCAGCCGCATACACGCGGTTCTCGTACCAGAAGCCGATCAGCAGGTACGAGCAGAGGCCGACGCCCTCCCAACCGACGAACATGACTGGCAGGCTGCTCCCGAGAACCAGGATCAACATCGAGGCCATGAAAAGGTTCAGGAAGCTCATGAACCTCGGGTAGCCCTCGTCCTCCCCCATGTAGCCGAGGCTATAGAGGTGGATGAGGCCGCCCACGCCGGTGACGACCAGGGTCATGACGCCGCTGAGCGAGTCCATCACGAAGCGGACGTTGATCGGAACCAGGTTGCCGCGCGGAAGCTTCAAAGAGAACCACTCGTAGAACTGATAGGTAAGCGTCGCGTGCACGTCGTCGTGGCCGCTGAGGCCGTAGAGCTCGACGAACGCGGTGACGGCAAGCGCGAAGGAGACCGCCACGGAGCCGAGGCCGACGAAGGTGACCAGCGCCTTGGGCATGTAGCGCCCGAGCAGGCCGTTGATGATCGCTCCGCCCAGAGGGAAGAGGATGATCAAAAGGAGCAAAATCTGCTGACTGGCTTCGTCGTGCATGGGTTCAATACTTCAGCAGCGTCGCGTCGTCCGTATCGATCGTCTTCTTGATGCGGTAGTACGCGATGAGAATCGCCAAACCGACCGCTGCCTCCGCGGCTGCGACGGCGATGACGAAGAAGGCAAAGACCTGGCCGTCGTGGTTCTCCGGGTTCACCCGATTGAAAGCAAGCAAGACCACGTTGACGGAGTTGAGCATGAGCTCGATCGACATGAGCTGAATCAGCATGTTACGGCGGGTCAGGAACCCGGCAGCGCCTATACCGAACAAGACCGAGGCAAGCGCCAGATATGTGCCGATTCCCATGGCGCTTTACTCCGTGCGGCTCCGCGCAATGGCAATCGCGCCTACGATCGCGACCAGGAGCGTGATCGAAATCACCTCGAAGGGGACTAGCGCCTGGCTGTAGATCGCCATGCCGAGGCCCTCCACCGTGCCGAAGTCATCCGAAATCGCCCCCCAGGGCTCATCGAAGTAGGCCAGCGAAGTCGAAACCGCCAAGACGATGGCGACCGTCACCGCAATGCTCAAGGTTCGCGAGGCCAGACTTCCCTGAATCGCGTCCACCTCGGAAGCGGGACCGATGAGCATGATGACGAAGACGAACAGGACGACGACCGCACCCGCGTAGACCAGCAGCTGCAGCGCCGCCAAGAGGTGCGCGTTGAGCGTGAGGAACATGCCCGCGAGCGAAATGATGTGGACCAGCAGGCCGATCGCTGCCCGAAGGGGGCGACGTGACGAGATCGTCATCAGCGCGCCAGCGATGGCGAAGATCGAGGTGGTCACGAAAAGAATGGTGCCGGGATCGGTCACGCACCCCCCTGTACCATGGCGCGAACGCTCTCGTCGTGCCGGACGCCATCGGGGACACCATGGGTCGCTGCTTGCATGAACTCTTCACGGAACTTCTGCACCATCCCGAGCATCGGCATCGCCGTGCCATCGGCGAAGGCGCAAATCGTGTTGCCCATCATGTTGTTGGAGATGTTGACGAGAAGCTCGACATCCTCGGGCTTGCCGCGGCCCGCGCAGAGATTGTCGAGCACGTCGACCAGCCAGCCGGTCCCTTCGCGGCAGGGCGTGCATTGGCCGCAGGACTCGTGCTTGTAGAAGCGCATGAGGTTGCGACAGGCCTCTACCATGTTGACCGTGTCGTCCATCACGATGGCACAGCAGGTGCCGAGCATCGTCCCGAGCGCGCGATAGGTGTCGACGCCCATCGGGACGTCGATTTCGCTCTGACCGTGCCAGTCGTGAAGCGGATGATTCTCGTCGGGCGCGTCGACTTTGCGTCGCGGATCGAGCACCGGAGTCGAAGAGCCGCCGGGGATGACCGCCTTGAGCGGGCGATCGCCAATCATGCCGCCAGCGTAGTCGTCGATGAGCTCGCGCATGGTGATTCCGACGGGCGCTTCGTAAAGCCCCGGATTCTTCACATGACCGCTGACACCGTAGAGACGGATACCGCCGTCACCAGGAAGCCTGCTCAGCGCGGACCAGGCCTCTCCGCCCATTTCCACGATGTCGGGGACCGAAGCGATCGTCTCGACGTTGTTGACGATGGTCGGCATGCCGAAGGCGCCTTTGACGGCTGGGAACGGTGGCTTGAGCCTCGGTTCGCCGCGACGCCCTTCGAGCGAGTTGAGGAGCGCCGTCTCCTCACCGCAGATGTACGCGCCGGCTCCCGAGTGGACGTGAACATCGATGGGATGCTCTACGCCAAACGGACGCTCTCCCAGGTAGCCCGCCTTCCGCGCTTCGGCGACCGCACGCTCCAGCCGCCCGATCGAGAAGGCCAACTCGCCTCTGACGTAGATGTAAGCCAGGTGCGCATCGATCGCGAAACAGGAGATGATCGCCCCCTCGATGAGCCTGTGGGGGTCCAAATCCATGATGCTGCGATCTTTGAACGTTCCGGGTTCGCTCTCGTCCGCGTTGATAACGAGGTAGATCTGCTCGCCCTCCCGCCGGTTGAGGAAGCCCCACTTCACGCCGGCGGGGAATCCAGCGCCGCCGCGGCCGCGGATGTTGGCCTTCTTGACCTCTTCTTTGAGCTCGGCGGGCTTGCGGGTCGTGAGCGCTTCTCGAGCGACCCGGTAAGCACCGGCGCGTTCCGCATTTGCGAGCTCCCAGCTCTCTTCGATGCCATAGCGGGCGCTCAGCATCGGCTTGATCGATTCGCTCATGATTCTTCGCCCGTCTCTTCGGCCGGGCCTGGGCGTTCAGAGGCAAGCCGGAGGGCCTCCGCACTCGGAGGCGGTGGCGCCGAGCTCAAGCTGCCGCCAGTAGCCGTGCTCGGGGCGCGAAAGCTCGCGAAGGTCGAAAACTCGGCCGCCGCTGCATCGCCACCCTTGCTCGCGTGCGCGTCGATGATGCGGTCCAGAAGCTCCACGTCGAGGTTTTCGTAGTAGAAATCGTTGATCTGGACCATCGGCGCCTGCCCGCAAGCGGCCAGACATTCGGCCTTGAGTATCGTGAACTTGCCGTCCGCGCTCGTATGGCCGGCGGTGCATCCGAGCTTGGTCTCGAGGTGCTCCTGGATCGCTTTGCCGCCACGCAGGTCACAAGAAAGCGTCCTGCACACCCAAACCACGTTCTCCCCGACCGGCTCGTCGAAGAACATCGTATAGAAGGTCACGACACCTTTGATGATCGACGTCGACAGTTCTAGGCGCTTCGAGACGTATTCGATGACGTCGGGGCTAATCCAGCCGTTCTGTCGCTGGCAGAGCCACAGGACGGGTAGGAGCGCCGCTCGACGCTCGGGATAGCGGGTCAAAACGTCGTCGACCTGTTGTTCGCGTTCCGGCGTAAGCGCAAAAGCCATGGCAGGGCGACCGGACGCTAGGCCCGTGGGGCTCCCCTGTCAAGCTCGGCAGAACAGTGGTAACTCCCGCCCGTCATGACCGAAGACGAAGCTCAGTCCCCCCCGCTGAATATCGGCCTCTGGGTCGGCTTGGGATGCCTTGGCGTCCTGGTCCTGTCCTGCTGTCTGCTGACCTTTTGGCTGCAGTCCTATGGTTTGCGATTCATCCTCGGACAGGGTGAAGGCACCAAGATCTGGATCTCGCGAGTGGTCCTCGTCGGTGCCCTCGAAGGGACGCGAAAGACCTGCAGCGAAGGAGTGATCAGCGAGGACTCCCTGCCCTGGTTCCACGAGTCCGTGCCCTCGGAGACTCGAAACCTGACCTGCTCAGTCGACGAAGCGATGCTCCAGACGCTCGCCAGCGCGGAGCAGGGTTCGGCCATTGCACTCGTTCATACCGAGCGCGTCGGCCGGGCATCGGAGCTCGGCCTGGACCCGACTCTGTGTTTCGAGCACCAGACCGATGATCTGAGCGCGATCGGATGTTTCGACATCGAAGGCAACGCCGGATCGATCCCGTATCAGATCATCGACTTGAGTCTGACTCCTCGATGACCTCGATCGGCGTACGGCGGTAGGCCACAGTCAGCCCTGCGCTGCCTGGGTAGTCGCGCGGACGTAGCTGCAGGATGACGCAGGGCTCGGACCCCTCATCGGTGACGCAGCGAGTCAGCCCTGCAAAGGTCCGGCTCTCACGCAGCCCGTGCCAGCTCACTCCAACCGGAATCTCACTCTCGCGGGGATGCCGAAGGGAGGAGACCGATTCGTCCTTCTCGATGTAGATGACTTCCGCCTGCAGCACGTTCGGGTTCTGGGAGAAGGTGAAGTCGAACATCCGCCAGAAGATCTCTTCGCCATTCTCGACTTGCTCTTGGCTGATCACGGTCCCCGACTGACGCAATCGTTCCAGGAGGGGCTCGAGATTGTCCGGAAGCGAATCCTCGTCCCCGTTCACGGCCGCCAGAAGAGCGCGTTTGAGCGCGACGTCGCTGCGCAACTCGAGGAGCTTCAGTGTCCTCAAGCGCAGCTCGCCGAAGTTCTCGAGGTGGCCCTGCGCGGCTCGCACCGCCTCGGCTCTGCCCGTACATCCCGCCGAAATCGCCGGGAGCGCGAATAACCAGGCGCTGACGAAGAACCATCCGAAGCCGCGGCGCATGATGCTTACAGTAGTCGACGTGCCCGACAAGCCCAACTAAAGTCGGCCCGATGGCGCTCATCGAATTCCGAGGGGTGAAGAAGGCCTTTGGGCCCAAGGTCGTGTACCGCGACCTGAACCTCGAGATCCGAGAACGCGAGGTGCTGACCATCATCGGAGGCTCCGGGCAGGGCAAGAGCGTCATGCTCAAGATGCTGATCGGGCTTCTCGAAATCGACGGCGGCAGCATCTCGTTCGATGACCAGCTGATCTCGGGGATCAGTGAAGCGGAGTACGCCTCGGTGCGCCGGCGAGTCGCGATGCTTTTTCAAGCGAGCGCCCTTTTCGACTCGCTCAACACCAAGGAGAACGTGGCGTACGGGCTGCGCGAGCAGCTGGACATGAGCGAGACCCAGATCTCCGAGAGAGTCCGCGAGTCACTGACCTATGTCGGGCTGCCCGGCACCGAGGAGACCTGGCCCGCCGACTTGTCCGCTGGAATGAAGAAACGAGTCGCGCTGGCCCGGGCACTGGCGATCCGGCCCGAGGTCCTGCTCTACGACGAGCCGACGACCGGGCTCGACCCGATCAACGTCACCCGCATCGCCGACCTGATCCAACACCTGAACGAGACCCTGGATGTCACCTCCGTGGTGGTGACGCACGACATGGACACGGCACTGGCGATTAGCGACCGCATCGCCATGATCCACGAGGGCTTCGTGATTTTCTCTGGAACACCGGACGAGCTGCAGGCCTCGGAGACCCCCCAGGTCCGCGACTTCATCGAGGGCAACGCTCCGGTCGACGAAGACACCGAAACTCTGCTAAGGAGTGCGGGGTAAGGGGCTCCGTTGGGCAACAAATGAAGACGACCGCCGGTACTCGCCTTCGTGTGGGCATTTTCGTATTGGTCTCCCTGGTGATCGGCGCGAGCATTGCCTTTGCGATCGGGGCACAGGAGAACCTCTTCTCGTCGAAGACGACCTATTTCGCCGTCTTCGAGGACGTTGGTGGCTTGCAGAAGGGCAACACGGTTCGAGTGGCCGGTGTGAACGTCGGCTCCGTCACCGAGGTCACCATCGGCGAGTCGGGCACCATCGAGGTCTACTTCCGGGTGATCGACGAGGCCACTCATTTGATCCGAGGTGAGCTAGGCAGCCCACTAGTCGGCGAAGGGCCCAAGCCGAGCTCTGCCGCAATCGGAAGCAAGGGCCTCCTCGGAGACCGAATCATCGAGATCACGGTCGGCGACGACAATTACCCAGAGTGGGATTCCGACGAGGCGATTCCCGTCTCGGTCGGTGGCGGCATCATGGCATTGGCGGAACGCACTCTGGTCGAAGCCGAGGGCACGGCGCACAACCTCCGACTCGCGACAGACCCGTTTTCAGACCAGGAGTTTTCGAACGACCTGAAGGAGACCGCGCGCAACCTCGCCAAGGCCAGCGGTGTGATCGCGAGCGGAGACGGAACCATCGGGCGCCTGATGAACGACGCCGAGCTCGGACGGGACGTGAAGGGCGCAGTCAAAGAGCTCCGCGCAGCGGGAAAGCAAGTCGCTGAGCTCGGCAAGAACCTGAACAAGATCACCGAGGACATCCAGGCGAACGAGGGCACTGCGCATGCCCTGATTTACGGGACCGAAGGCGCAGACGCGATTCGAAACATCCGCGACACCTTCGGCCAGCTAAACACGATACTGACCGATGTTCGCGAAGGGGACGGCGCCGTCAATCAGCTCATCTACGGAGAGCTCGGCGATTCGTTCATGGACAACCTCCAGAACGCGAGCGATGACATTGCCTTCCTCACCAAAGAGGCGCGCGAGGGCAAGGGCACCGTCGGCGCACTGCTGACAGACCCGTCGATTTACGAAGACATCAAACGGCTGGTTGGCGACCTCGAACGCAACGACATCCTTCGGGCTCTGGTGCGTTACTCGATCCGGCGCGATGAACCGCGTGAGCAGGTCGAAGTCACCGAAGAGTAACACGATGCGGGCGTATCTCGATCTGCTGCGGAACGTGCTCGACAATGGCGTCACCCGCGAAGACCGTACCGGCACAGGCACCCGAAGCCTCTTCGGCCACCAGTTGCGTGTCGACCTCCGCGAAGGCTTCCCTCTTCTCACGACCAAGAAGGTTCATCTCAAGTCGATCATTCACGAGCTGCTCTGGTTCGTTCGCGGGCAAACTCACGTCAGCCACTTGCAGGACGTGGGTGTTTCGATCTGGGACGAATGGGCCACCGCGGAACAAACCGCGCGCTTCGGTCGCAAGGAAGGAGACCTGGGCCCGGTGTACGGGCATCAGTGGCGGAACTTCGGCGCCACCGAGCGAGAGGACGGCAGTTACGAGAACGACGGCTTCGACCAGCTCAGCTACGTGCTCGAGCAGATTCGCGTCAACCCGGACAGCCGGCGGCTGATCATCTCTGGCTGGAACCCCCTGGAAGCCGAGCGCGTCGCCCTCCCCCCCTGTCACACGCTTTTTCAGTTTTACGTCAGCCAGGGCCGCTTGAGCTGTCAGCTGTACCAGCGCAGTGCAGATGTGTTTTTGGGAGTTCCCTTCAACATTGCCAGCTACGCGCTCCTCACGATGATGGTCGCCTCGGTGTCCGATTTGGAACCCGGTGATTTCGTTCACACCTTCGGCGACGTCCATCTCTACAGCAACCATGTCGATCAAGCGCGACTGCAGCTATCCCGGCAACCCCGCCCATTGCCGACGATGCAGATCGACCCCTCGGTGAGCAATCTCTTCGACTTCCAACACGAGCACTTTCAGTTGAAGGACTACCTGCCACACGCGCGCATCAAAGCACCGGTGGCAGTGTGACGGACGCCCTCGCAGCCCCTGCCCCGCTCGCGTTGATCGTGGCGGTGGCCCGCAACGGCGTAATCGGCAAAGACGGCGGCCTGCCCTGGCATCTGTCTGAGGACCTGAAGCACTTCAAGAAGACGACCAGCGGCCACGCGATCATCATGGGCCGCAAGACCTACGACTCGATCGGCCGCCCGCTCCCGAAGCGCCGCAACATCGTGGTCACGCGGCAAGCCGATGCGCAGTTCCCAGGCTGCGAGCGAGTCGAGAGCATCGACGCGGCCATCGCCCTCGGCCGAACCAGCGACCCCTGCCCCTTCATCATCGGCGGCGCCAGCCTCTATGAAGCGGCGCTTCCGATCGCAACCGAGCTCCACGTCACGACGATCGACGAGGACGTCGAAGGCGACACCTATTTCCCGAGCGACTTGTCAGCGTTTGAAGAGGTGGAGAGCCGCCGAGGCGAAACCCCGGGAGTCACTTTCCGTCTACTACGCCGCCGGTTCCCAAGCTCAGAGCACTAACACCGGCACAGCCGCGGCAGCGCGAGCCGTACGTCGACGCCCGAGCCAAATACCGACACCGACAGCTGGCGCTGGCGCTGGCACGCCCCCTAACCAAGACAGCAGCCCCCCCCGCGAGCCCGAAGGGCGAAGCCCGGCGCGAAAGCGCCGGCAAGGCGGAGCGCAGCGAACGCCGCGCCAGGCACGCTGCTCACTCGCGTGAGAGTGATACCAAAACTACGGGTGGGGGTAGGCGATAGTGTGGGGGTGGTGGGGCGGGACCAACCGACCGCCGGAGGCGTCCGGGCGGGCGGTGTAACCAGACCCTGGCACCGACACTGCGACTGCCTCCCCGGCCCCAGTCCACCTGCGGCAGCGGCTCAGCCCTGCCCCAGTACTCCCTCAGCGCGACGCGATGGTCTTCTTCAGCACGGCGTACGCTCGCTGCCCCTGTAAATCTCCGGCGAAGATCTCCGGCACCTGTCCAGATGCCTGGGGTGCTTGCCGGCTGCTCGGCGGCTTCGGTTGCCGCGCAACCCCCTTCGGCTGCGCGGCGAGGTGACCTTCGAGCTCCTCTTCGCGCAGCGGCGCCGGGTCGTCTTCTCTGCGGGGTTGCTCGGCGACGAGATCTGGGGAAATACCCGTCGCCTGAATCGAGCTACCGGAGGGAGCGTAGTACCGATAGGTGGTCAGCTTGAGCGCGCTTCCGCCTGGAAGCTCGAACACGTTCTGGACGCTGCCCTTGCCGAAGGTTCGAACACCAACCAGCACAGCGCGACCGTGATCGCGCAGTGCACCGGCGACGATCTCTGAAGCGCTCGCAGTGTTCTCGTTGATCAGAACCACGATGGGCCATTTCGGTCGAGTGCCCGCGCGACGCGCGGAGTACTGACTGATCGTTTCGCCGCCTCGTCCTCGCGTGCTCACGATGACGCCCGACGTGAGGAACTCGTCGCTCACCCAGACTGCTTCATGGAGCAGGCCACCGCCATTGTCGCGAAGGTCGAGCAGGAGCCCTTGGATACCCCCTCGCCTGCGAAGCTCCACCACGGCCTCGTCGAGCGCGTCGCTCAAGTCGCGTGCGGCCCCGTCTTGAAACGCCTTGATCCGTAAGTAGACCAGGCCGTCGTCCAGGACCTGCATATCGACCGGGTCGACGTCGATGAACGCGCGCACGAGTGTGCGCTCGAGCGCTTGTTCCTGACCTTCGCGCCGGATGCTGACCTTCACCGGGGTTCCCGCCTCCCCGCGGATCCGACGAACCGCGTCGTACAATTGAACGTCGCGCGCATCCTCGCCCTCGATGCTCAGGAATCGGTCGCCCGGCCGCAAGCCCGCTTTGGCGGCAGGGCCGCCCTCGAATACCGATAGAATCGTCAACCAGCCATCGCGCGTCGAAACCTCGACGCCGACCCCAGCAAAACGACCGTCGGCATCGCTCTTGAGGATCTCGTATTCCTTGGGATCCAAAAATACGCTGTGCGGATCGAGGGAATCGGCAAGTCCTCGAATCGCCCCGTAAACCAGCGCCTCTTGATCGATTGGCTCGACATAGCTCACCTCGATATACGCTAGTGCGCGGGCAAAAATCGACAGCGGCTCGAATGGACTGCGACGAGCCGGCACGTCGGTTGCCATCGACGCAACGAGCGCAACGGCCAGCACACCAGCGAAGAGCAAGCGGAGTGTCTTTCGGCGGTTTTCTTGGTGGAACATGGACTTCAGACCTTTGTCATTGACACTGCTACTATCCCTGGGTAGGACCTCCAGATAATTGAGCTAGACACGTTCGCCAAACGGTACCGTGTCTGCATGGAGGATTCCTGACGATGTCTACGACTGATAAGCGCAAGCAGAGCCTCTACTTCCCAGAGTCGATGCTACACGACATCAAGCACGAATCAGCAAGGCTGGATCGCTCGCTGTCCTGGATCGTCCAACGCTGCGTCAAGATCGCCCTTCCCGAGATCCGCAAGCTGCCATCCGTGAACGACATCCCGGACAGCCCGGACGACGACGTCAAGAAATAAGCGCCACGCGCGTGGAGTACGACCGCGAGGGCTTTGTCGAAGCGGCGGACGGCACCCGACTGTTTTACGAGGTGCTGGGCGCGGCTGACCCTCCGCTGATCCTCACCGACGGCATCGGTTGCGACGGGTTTGCCTGGCGGTATCTCGCCCCCCGACTCGCCCGGCGCCACCGCGTCATCCATTGGCATTTCCGTGGTCACGGCCGCAGCGGGCCTCCCCGAGACCCAGCACGCCTGTCGATCGAAGATCTGGCTGACGACCTGAGACGGGTCTGCGACCATCTCGAAGTCGAGCGCCCGGTCATCGTTGCACACTCGATGGGCGTTCAGGTCGCTCTCGAATACTACCGGCAGAACCAGGACGGCGTCGCCGCTCTGATTTTGATGTGCGGGACCTTCGGCCGCATCACCACGACGTTTCACGGCACCGATCTTCTCGACCAGGTGTTGCCGGGGCTCGTACGCGGGATGCGAATGTTCCCGGGCATGGCCCGTGCCGTCTGGGGGCGCGTACCTGCGGCAATGGCCTTTCGACTGGCATGCGTCGGCGGTGAGTTGGACGGCGAGCGCATCCAAAGAGAAGACTTCCAGCGTTACTGGGAGCATGCCTCTGTGATGAACCCAGAAGTGTTTCTGCCGATGCTCCAGCACGCAGGTCGGCACGACGCGCGGGGCTCGCTCGCCGATATCGATGTTCCGACTCTGGTCGTTGCAGCGGAGCACGACACCTTCACGCCGATGCCGCTTGCCCAAGAGATGGCCGATGCGATTCCGAACGCGGAGCTAGAGGTGATCGAGGCGGCCAGTCACGCGGCCCCGGTGGAGCAACCGGATCTGATCGCCGAGCACATCGAGGACTTTTTGTCTTCGCGACTGGGGCTCGGCGGGAGTCTGGGGGCCTAGTATTCGGCTCGGAAGAGCTGCTGCCCCATCAAGACATAGGTGCCCGCGGGCACATAGGACTCGAGCGAGACACGAACGAAGGTGCCGTTCGAGCTGCCGACGTCGGTGAGAAACACATGCCCGACTTCGGAGTGAACGCGGCAGTGGAGCCCCGACACGTAGCCGTCTTCGGGAAAGACGACGTCGCCTCGCTCGCGGCCGATGTGGATTCCATGAGGCGGGACGGGATAGCTATTGCCGGTGGTCTGCCGCCCAACCAGCAGAGAGATGCGGCCCAAGTAGCCGCGGTGCGGGCTCCCCATGTGCTGCGTGCCGTCTGGGGCGGGCTCGGGCGCCCTGGGCCCGTCGAACCTCAAGAGCTCCTGCCCCACGCGAAAGACGCTGCCGTCGAAGAGCTCGATTGGAACGTCGGGCTCGATCCGAATGTAAACGCCGTTGAGGCTTTCCATGTCTTTGACGACGAGCTGACCGTCTTCGAAGCGAAACTCGGCGTGCTCGGGCGAGAGATAGGCATCGTTCGCGAAAATCCCGCCGCTGCTCCGGCCGATGAGGGTCGGACCGGCAGACAAGGGAAACGTTTCTCCTTCGGAACCGTCAGGTTGAATCAACACGAGACGGGCGCGAACCGTCGCCGGCTGGAGAGCCTCGGCTACGGCTGGCGCGGATACTCGCTCGGCTGGCGCATCGGCCGCCCCGGCGCCGACAGCGTGTTCGTGCAAGTCGTGCCCGCAGACGTGACAGTAGCGGAAGTTCTCGGGGACTCCCGCGCCACAGTGCGGACAGGGTGAAGTCTGATCGCTCAAGGACGCCAACTCGGCCGGCAAGGAGTCCGAGCGCGCCTCTTCGGGGCTCCGGTCCCAGTCGAGCTCGGGCTCCGAGGCCTCTGCCTGCGCGGCTTGCGCCTGTGGGGCGTTGGTCGCTCGACCCGTTGCGGAAGAACCGCCGGGCGGCGTGTCGGTCGAAATCGGGCCCGCATTGGCCGACAGGCGCGGAAGCTCCGCTCCGCATCCCAGACAGAACTTGTAGTGGTCCTGGTTGTCCTTGCTACATCGGGAACAGACGATCACGCCGTCACCTCCACCCGGAGCAGGTTCCGACCCAAAAACACGTAGTCGCCATGGCTCAGCTCGCGTTCGCCCCGAATGCGAACGTAGGTCCCATTTTGGGAACCCTCGTCGATGAGCTCGAGGGATTCCCCCGACATCTCGACCCGGGCATGCCTCGGCGACAAGTACACGTCGTCGGGGAAGTTGATGTCGCATTCTTCGCGACCAATTTGAACCGTCTGCTCATGAGCGCAGCAGACGATCCCGTCCATGCCCCCTTCGAGAACCTGAGTGATGCGAAACGCGCTCGGACGCTTGGGAGACGAATAGAAGTAAGTCTGATCGGCCTCGGGCCCCGAGCTGTCTTTCGGTGTCGCATCGACGCGGAAAAGCTGCTGACCGCACATGAACTGGTCGCCGATTTGAATCGGCGCGGTACCTCGCACCCGAATGTAGACGCCATTGAGACTGCCTTCGTCCCGCACGACGAGCTTCTCGCCGCGGTACAGGAAATTAGCGTGCCTGGGACTGAGCCAGGTATCGCTTGGGAATGGAATCTGATCGGCTTCGCGGCCGGCGATGTGCTCGGTCGCCTGCAGCAGGTAGCTGAGGCCTTCGCCCATCGCTTCGTCCCCGCGCACGACGATGAGGCGGGCCTTGCCCGGCATCTGGAGGGCTCCGAAGAACCTGGTCTCGAGTGTTTGCGCCTCGTGCGGCACCCCTGCCCCACAGGCCCCGCAGAACTTGTGTCCAGACGGAACGGCGCTTGCGCACTCCGTGCAGACGTAATTGCGAGCTTGCTCCATGCCCTGGTTCCCCTCTTGGCCCAACCCCGATAGGCGCCAATCTTACCGGCAGTTGTAGGCCATCGAATCACCCCTAGTCAATCGGTGCTGGGCTCGGCAATTTGCGGGGCAACGCGACTTTGCTTGTCACCGCGCTGCGACTACCCTCTGGCGGATGCAGCTTCTCGCCGGTGCCTTGTTGGAGCGGCCCCCGGGGCCGAAGTACTCATCGGAGCTTCGCTTCGCCGAGCTGGCGCCGCGAGCGCCACTGCCGAAGCCCGGTACGCTCGCGAAGTGGCGTCGGGCGCTTCCTGATGGGTTCGAGCTGGCTCTACGCGCGCCCGATACCTGCTGGCAATCTCCGCGAGGGCCTCTGCGCCCAAGCGCGGAGCTCGACTCCGGAGTCCGCTGGCTGACCGAGGCCGCCGACGCACTGCAGGCCTCGATGATCGTCGTCGGCACGAGCGCAGCGGTCACCACCGGAGCTCGAGATCGGGAGCGGCTGCGCGACTACTTCGCCCGCATCCCAACAACGGAGGGTCGCGCCGTGGTCTGGAAGCCAGCAGGCCTTTGGGAGCCGGAGGCTGCGCAAGCCATGGCGCGCACCATGTCGGTGCTCGGCGGCATCGACGCGGTCGATGACCCGGCGCCAAAGGCGGACATCGTCTATGCGTCCTTGCAGGCGCAGGGGATGCGTCGCTCCTTCTCGCACGCCCAGCTGCTCGACGTGCTCGACAAGCTCCAAGGCTCGGGCGCGTCACGGGCATACGTCACGATCGATTCAGGGCAGTCCTTTCGCGAGGCGCGCCTGCTCCAAGCCCTCTCCGAAGGTCGAGAGTGAACGCGTGGCATGCGAAGATCACTCGCGTTGACCAGCCCGAACCCGGACTCCTATGCCTTTCGTTCCGAAGCGAAGGCCGCAACGAAACTCTAGTCCTCGTTACCCTGCCCGGAGCGCTCCGGCTCGGCGTCGTCGATGAGCGGCCGCGGGGCGCCAGTGCCAGCCCAGCGCTCACCCAGCTCCGAAGGCACGCGGAGGGCGCGCGGATCGAGCTCGTGGCGACGAGCCAGCGGGCAGCACGTATCTCCCTGAGCAGAGCGGGCACGACTCGGTACCTGATTGCAGCACCGAGCAAGCCCTACGGCGCCTGGTGGCTCTGCGAAACCGACGGCTCGGTCGTGCTGCGCTCTGCGGGCGCACCAGCGATAGTCCCGGCCGAAGACCGGCACCTGGACGCCAAGGGCCTCGCGGAGCTGCGCGACTCTGGTACGGCGGCGCTCGACACCCATCAAACGCTCCGCAAGGGACAGCTCGGGAGACTCCTGCTGCGACACCTGAAGCGGCTCGAGAAGAAACGGGACGCCATCAGCGCCGATCTCGAGCGGGCGGCCACAGCCGAGGAGCTGCACCAGAGGGCAAGCCTAATACTGGCGCACATCGCCGAAATTCCAGCCGATGCGAGCTATTTCGAGGCCAAGACCTGGGACGAGGAACCGCGGCAGATCCGAATCGACCTCGACCCTCGCAAGGGCCCAAGCGAGACGGCGCAGGACCTGTTCAAGAAGTCCAAGCGGCTCAAACGCGGCTTGGATGTCGCCCCGAATCGCCTCGAAGCAGTGGAAACGGAGATCAGGGAGCTGCGGCGGGCGCAAGATCGGCTCGAGGACTGCTCCGTGGAGGAGCTTGCGAGCAAGCTCGAAGCGCTCGGCGTTTCGATCACGGCGCCCAAAGAACGAGAACGCAAACGGCGACAGGCGGGCACGCGTCTTCCCTACAGGGAGTTCCTCAGCAGCGACGGGGCCGCGGTGCTGGTGGGGCGGGGAGCCGCCGACAACGACCGACTCACGCTTCGCGTCGCGCGACCGCACGATCTTTGGCTACATGCGCGCGGGGTGACTGGAGCGCATGTCGTCGTGCCGCTCGGCAAAGGGAAGTCTTGCTCGGCAGACGCGCTCGTCGATGCCGCGACCCTAGCTGCACACTTCAGCGACCTTCGCGGGGAGACGATTGTCGACGTGCTCTACACGCCTCGGCGCTTCGTGCACAAACGCAGGGGGAGTCCGGTTGGCTCTGTCACACTGGGAAGCGAGAAAGTGATCGCGGTACGCCTCGAACCGGAGCGATTGCAGCGGCTTCTCCACAGCGAAAAGAAGACGCCCTCTTAAATGCTAACGCCCCGGCCAATGAGCCAGGGCGCCAGCAGACGAACACCCCCGTGAGAAAGAGGGATCGCCACGACAGACTGCGCGAAGACCCCGGAAAGCCGGGGCCTTAGGCCAGGGGCCACCAGAGGTGACCCCTCGGTTGACCCGAGGGTCGACCGTCTAGAAGCTTATTTCTTCTTCCGAGCCACGCGCTTTTTGGCTGCACGCTTCTTAGTTGCGCGCTTCTTCGTGGCGCGCTTCTTGGTTGCGCGCTTCTTGGTTGCGCGCTTCTTAGTCGCACGCTTCTTGGTTGCACGCTTCTTGGTTGCGCGCTTCTTCGTTGCGCGCTTCTTGGTTGCGCGCTTCTTCGTGGCGCGCTTCTTCGTCGCGCGCTTCTTAGTCGCGCGCTTCTTGGTTGCGCGCTTCTTAGTCGCGCGCTTCTTGGTTGCGCGCTTCTTAGTCGCGCGCTTCTTGGTTGCACGCTTCTTAGTCGCGCGCTTCTTGGTTGCACGCTTCTTAGTCGCGCGCTTCTTGGTTGCACGCTTCTTAGTCGCGCGCTTCTTAGTTGCGCGCTTCTTCGGTGCAGCCTTCTTCTTAGTCGTGCGCTTCTTTGCCACACGCTTCTTAGCTGGCCGCTTCTTTGCGGCCTTCTTTGTTCTTTTCTTTGCAGTCGCCATTTCGACCTCCTCCAAGGTGGGTCAATATTGCAGGTGCACGTACCGTATTGTCACGTCACTTCACGTGTCAAGCGGAAGCGCACATGAATTATACATAACTTTGCCCTATTTGAGCGAAAAATTTTGCAACGTCGGCCTTCAACACTTTGTAATCATTGGGAAACGTCTGTTTATCAGACCACGTTGAAAAGCTGAAGAAAATGCATAACCCGTAGTCTCAGACGCGATCCGAAGGCGGAAGCAGCAGATCGCATGCGAACCCGTGGAGCCTGAGATCGCGTTGACCGACACCTGGCGTGAGATTACATTTCACCCCTGCTGGGCCATTGCTCGGCTGCACCGAAAGAGCGGGGACGCGCGAAGTGCGACGCTGAGGCGGGAAATAATCACTGCGCAGCGCCCGTTCAACCCCAACGCCTGGCAATCAGGCGTAAGGGCACGTTTTTGACGACAGAAGGAGTCCCGATGCAAGCGGGAACATACGAATTCAAGGTTGGCGATAAGGCCATCTATCCCAAACAGGGCGTAACCGAGGTCGTGTCGATCGAGGAACGAAAAATTGGCACAGCCACGATGGAATTCTACGTGCTGCGGCCACTGGATGCGAAGAACAACGACAGGATCCGCGTGGCGGTTGCCCAGGCGAAAAAGGTCGGGCTCAGGCCTCCGATCTCCGAAACCGACATCAAAGAGATTTTCTCTCTGCTCGCGGAGCAGCCCGTCGTATTCGACAACCAGACCTGGAACCGCCGGTACCGCGGTTTCATGGACAAGATCAAAACCGGCTCGGTGTTCGACGTGGCCGAGGTCATGCGTGACCTCTATCGGCTGCAAGTCGAGAAGTCCTTGTCGTTTGGCGAAAAGAAGATGCTCGAGACCGCGCGCAATCTGGTCGTGAAGGAGATCGCCGTGGCGCGCTCCGTAACCGAAGAGAGCACGCAGGCCGCGATCGAGCAGATTTTCGAGAAGAACTAGGCTCTTCGAGAGATCCCCACGGCGGGCCTGCGCGCACGGCACTCGACGCCGCGACGGGCCGGCCGCTTTTGTGCAGAATAGCTCCACCGGCCAAGTCGCTCGGTCGGCCGCGTCTGATTTCCATGAACGCTCAATACGGAAACACGAATGGCGAAAAACACACTCTTGATCAACGTCGACATTGGAGAAACGCGCGTTGGTCTCATTGCGGACGGTGTGCTCCGCGAGCTCTACGTCGAACGGCGCCACCATCGCTCCCCGGTCGGCAACATCTACCTCGGCCGAGTCACGCGCGTCCTGCCAGGCATGCAGGCGGCGTTCATCGATATTGGTCTCGACCGTGCCGCTTTCCTTCACGTAGAGGATCTCCAGGCGGCGCCGGGCACTGAGGAAGAAGGCGAAGGAGGCGACAAAAAGGGTGCCTCCAAGGGACGAATGAATCGCGTCTCTCGGAAGACACCGATTCGCGACCTTCTCAACGAGGGCCAGCAACTCATGGTCCAGGTTTCCAAGGGACCGATCGGCACCAAGGGCGCTCGGGTCACGAGTCACGTTGCGCTCCCAGGCCGCTACGTCGTCTTCATGCCCACAGTGGACCACGTCGGGGTGTCGAAGCGTATCGGCAACGACCGAGAGCGGCGCAGGCTCAAAGAGGTCATCGACTCGGTGAAGCCGCCGCAGGGTGGCGTGGTCGTTCGGACACTCGCACAGGGGCTCACCAAGAAGAAGCTCAAAGCCGACATCGGCTACCTCGTGCAACTCTGGGAACAAACACAGTCGGCCCGCGCGGCCGTGAAGAAGGCCCCTGCCCTAGTCCATGAAGAGCCGGACCTGGTGATTCAGTCGGCGCGGGATCTGTTCACCGAAGACATCAGCGAAATCGTCATCGACGACCGCGGCGAGTACCAGCGACTCAAGGACTTTTTGACGCTCTTCCTGCCGGAGCGCGCGAACGACGTGCAACTCTACGAAGGCTACGAACCGCTGTTCGACGAGTACGGCATCGAGGAAGAGATCTCTCGCGCGCTCTCGCGCAAAGTTCAGCTCCCTTCGGGCGGGCACTTGGTGATTGACCAGGCTGAGGCATTGACCGCAATCGACGTCAACACCGGGAGGTTCACCGGGAAGGGGCGCGACGTCGAACAGACGATTCTGCAAACGAACCTGGAGGCGGTTCGAGAAATCGCATATCAGCTCTTGTTCCGAAACATCGGTGGTCTGATCGTGCTCGACTTCATCGACATGGAGCGTCACGCGCATCGAGAGAAGGTGTTCAAGGCGCTTCTGACCGTCCTCAAGGATGACAAGTCCAGGACGACTGCGATTCGCATCAGCGAGCTCGGACTGGTCGAAATGACTCGCAAGCGCACGCGGCAGTCGCTCGGGAGGACACTGTATGAGCCGTGTTTCTTCTGCGATGGGACCGGCCTCCTGCAGTCCAAGGAAACCGTGTGCCACGAGATCTTTCGACAGATGCGGCGCGAGCGAGACTCCCTTCCCGGCTACAAGATCGTCATCAGCGCCCACCCGGCGGTCTGCGACATGCTCGACCGCGAGGAAAAAGCGTCGGTCGCCGAAGCCGCGCAGCGTTTTCAGCGACGCATCGAATTGAGCCCAAGAAACGACTATCATCTGGAGCAGTTCGACCTGACGGGAGACTGACCAAGCGATGAGCAACGACGACGGCCAACGAATCGAGAAGCGGGTCACGATCAACAAAGAGTTCGAGTCGTTCGATGCGTTCGTTCACGAGTACGTGACGAACGTCTCGAGATCTGGGGTCTTCATTCGTTCCAAAGAGCCTCTGCCGATCGGGACGGAGGTGCAGCTCACCTTCACCGTGATCATGGACGACGTCGAAACGATTGAAGGCGAAGGACAGGTTGTTCGCGTAGAGGATGACCCACCTGGCATGGGCGTCGCATTCACCAAACTGACGAAGTACTCCGAAGACCTGCTCGCGCGCTTGTTGACCCTGCATGGAGCCCCTGGCTCGTGACGCGGCTGAGCGACGGGAAATTCGGGCGCTCGGGCAAGAAGCTCGCGAAACTGAGCGATGAGGAGCTCTTGGAGGAGCGCGAGAGGCGCCGCGGCGAACCGCCTGCTGCGGAGGCGAAGCCGAGTTGGAGGCGCGTTCAGCAGTACTTGGCGAACCTCGAGCTCAGCCCCGGCGCGACCTGGCCCGAGATCGAACGCGCCTACAAGCGACTGCGCGAGCGCTACAGCCCCGAGAAGCACGAAGGGCATCCTGAACGCCATGAGGCGGCGCAGGAGCTGAACAGCTCGCTGACGAACGCCTATCGCGCTCTCCGGCAGTATTTTCGGTAGTAGCGGCCGCTCTGCGGGTTCGCGGCTCAGCGGTCCGCGAGCTCAGTCGCTGACTAAGTAGCCTTTTTCGAGCAGGGTAACGACGACCTCGGCGACTTCCGGGTCGGGCTTGCCGGCGTGATTCATCATGTCGACGAGGGTGTCGTGCTCGAACGCGAGCTGCATGATGTCGAGCTCGTCAGGTGACGCGTCGCGAAGCGGCAGCGGCATGGGCGAGGCCACGCTGACAAACGCTTGCAGCGGCGGGAGCGCGTCTCCTAGGCGGCGCATCTCGTCGAGCTGGCGCATGCCCTCCATCAGCAGGCCTTCGACGCTGCTCTTGATCTCCGTGGGGAAGCTGCGCTCCACCTTGGGAAGCAGATCGAAGGTGCCCTTGTCCCAGACGAGCACGCGGTAGAAAGCTTTCTCGGGCGGCACCGATTCGTCGCCGTTGACGACGGCGAACTGAACCATGCCTTCTTCGAGGTAGATCGAGCCGACGTCGGTCTCGGTCGTGATCTGCAGGACTCCGGTCTTCTTCGAGGCGGAGAAAAGTTGAAGCAGGTCTGGAAGAGCCACCTCGGCAATCGAGCCGGTCATGGTGCTGCCTGGCGACGGCCGTGCGCTCGCGGCGGCTGCATCCATCTTGGCCTTGGCGTCTTGCACCGAGGCGGACCCATCGGAGGCGACGACCTTGATGATGCTCGTGCCGATCAGGATTCGGTCACCCTCGCCCAACTTGGTCCGAGAGATCTTCTCGCCGTTGACGAAGCTCCCGTTGGTCGAGCCGAGGTCCTCGAGGAAGATGTTCCCGCCCTCGACGGAGATCTTCGCGTGGCGTCGGGAAACCATGTCCTCCACCAGGACCATGTCCAGCTCGCTGGAACGCCCGATTACGATCTCCCCGCCCTCGGGCAGAGGAAACTCCCCGCCCTGGTACTTCCCAGAGATGAAACGCAGCGCCAACGGCAACGTCAGACCTTCGATGACCAACTCCCCTCGCTCAATCCCCATTTTAGCGAAACCCCAACGTGAATCAGGTTTAAGGCTAGAAGCTGGCCGGGCATCTGGTCAAGCCTTTCGCTTGGAGCAAAGGGCGAACAGCTGGTTGTGGGTTGTGCCGGGCGCCATGCTAGAAAGTCAGGTATGGCCCGCGCGGCGGCTGCGATGGCCTTTCTGCTGGGGCTTTTGGGGGTGATACCGGCGGAGGCTCAGACCAGGGACCTGTCCAGGCGCTGGCGGACGGTCCGAAGCGAGCATTTTGAGGTCAGCTACCCCGAGCCCCTAGCTTTGGTGGCCCGTCGGGTCCTGGCGATCGCGGAACATTCCAACGCGAGCATGGCCCCTCTGCTCGGGCATCAGCCGAAAAAGCGTGTCCAAATCGTGCTGACCGACGAGATCGACGCGGCCAACGGCAGTGCCACTCCGCTGAACTACAACGTGATTCGGCTCTACGTGAGTGCGCCGGGCGACCTGTCGGTGCTCGGGGACTTCGATGACTGGATGACGGTGCTCGTGACTCACGAGCACGCTCACATCTTGCACACCGACAACATCGGCGGCCTGCCCGCGGTGATCAACAAGATCTTCGGAAAGGTCTGGGCCCCAAACATCCTTCAGCCCCGCTGGATCATCGAAGGCATTGCGACGTACCTGGAGTCCAGAGAAACGGCAGGCGGGCGAATGCGGTCGACGCAGTACGAGATGTACATGCGGATGGCTGTTCTCGAAAACAACATCTTGCACTTCGACACGCTCAACAACCGAACGGACTACTGGCCGCATGGTGACATTTGGTACCTGTACGGCTCGCGCTTCATCGATTGGCTCGTTCAGCAGTACGGCGAAGAGATCCTCGGCGAGATGGCGGCATGGTACGGACGTCGGGCGATCCCGTTCAGCGTCAACCGAATGGGCAAGCGGCTCACCGGCAAGACCTTCGGAGAGCTTTACCAGCTGTGGATCGAAGACATGCGCCAACAGTACGGCGAGGTGGAAGCCGAAGTTCGTGCAGACGGTGTGACGAAGGCGCGCCGGATCACTTTCCATGGTGAAACCGTGCGCGGCCTGCGCTTCGCGGATGACGAGCGGCTGATCTACTACGCACGGGACGGACGAAGCGATCCGCAAATCCGGACGCTCAATCTCAACAACGGCAACCGGGTCGAACGTATCGTGCGAAGCGCCGGCGAGAGCTACCCGGCTTTGCATCCCAATGGCGACCTGTATTTCGAATCGTTCGACGCGTACAAGACCAACGTCTACAGCTTCTACGACCTCTTTGTGTTGGACCCAGGCAAGGGGTGGAAGCGCAAGCGGCTTACCCGGGGCCTTCGAGCGCGGTATCCCGACATCTCGCCCGACGGGCGCTCGATCGCGTACGTTCGCAATGACGCGAGCACCCAAAGCCTGTGGATCGCGAACATCGACGACATCGAAGAGACTCAGGAGCTGCTCGTCGACAGCGCGCGCTTCGAGCAAGTCTACACGCCGCGTTTTTCGCCCGATGGAAGCAAAGTGGCCTACAGCGCGTGGCGAACCGGCGGCTACCGCGACATCGAGGTGATCGACCTCCGAACCCGAGAGATCCACCGGGTTACCCATGACCGGGCCTTGGATACGGGGCCGGCCTGGTCCCCCGACGGCGTCCGGCTCTACTTCTCGAGCGACCGAACCGGTATTGCCAACATCTACGCATGGGAGCCAGCGAGCGGCCAGGTCTCACAGATCAGCAACGTCGTCTCTGGCGCATACTCGCCGGCGCCCTCACCAGACGGCAGCAAGCTCGCTTACATCGGCTACACGAGCCGTGGGTACGACATCTTCATGCTCGAGCTCGACCCCGAGACGGGGCGCCCGGCATCACCGTACATCGACGATCGGCCCCCACCAAGCGATGCGAACGCAGTGATTGCAGATCTCTCGACGCGCTACGCCGGCGGGCGAACCCTGTATCCGCGGTTCTGGGGTCTCGATCTGCAAGAGGATGCTTTCGGGCAGCAGCTCGGGATCTTCACGCGAGGCGAGGACGCGGCGGAGTTTCATGAGATCTATGCGAGGCTCGGCATCAGCCTGACCGAAGGCTACGTCAACGTGGACCTCAGCTACACGCTGCGCCGCATGCCTCCGGACCTTTCGATCTCGTTCTTTCGGCGAGTAACCCCCCGCAACGGGTTTGTCGTCAATGGGCAGCGGCGCGCGTACGTCGAGGACGCATACGGCGGGCGGCTCACGGTTGCTCAAGTCATACCCCGCTCGTTTCATTCGAACCGCATCAGCGCGAGCTACGGGCTCACCTGGGCGCGCTCGCTCACCAGCTTCGACGGCACCGTCAGCCCCAACTACCCGCCGCCCATCGTTCCGGCGACCGGCCTCAACGCAGACATCGGACTTTCCTGGGTGTACAACGACGCGCGGCAACACCGCTACGACTACACGCCGTCCGAGGGTCGCACCTTCGGGGCCGGCATTGCGTTCGCACACCCCGGGATCGGCAGTCGCTTCAAGAGCATCCGCGCATCCTGGTTCATTAGGCGATTCATCGAGATGCCCTGGGCGCAGCATCACGTCCTCGCTTTTCGCTACGGCGGAGGTGCGGGCGAAGATAGCCGCGGCGAACGAGGCTTGTTTTCGCTGGGCGGATTCCCGGATACGTCGCTGATCGAGCAAATCCTCAACTTCGAGCAGCTCGGGGGGGTGGCGCTTCGAGGCTATCCGGCCTTTTCCATCGTCGGGGACCGCTTTGAGCTGCTTCAAACCGAATATCGATTCCCGCTAACGCGCGTGCTGCGCGGGCCAGGCACCGTGCCGGCCTTCTTCGACCGAATGTACGGGCTGCTGTTTTTCGACTTCGGCGATGCGTACTTCGGTCCGCTGGACTTCGACGGGTTCCGAAAGGGCGTGGGCGCCGAGATCCTGATGGACTTCACGCTCGGATACGTGCAGCCGTACTCACTGCGCGTCGGCTTCGCCTACGGCTTAGACCAGGGCGGCGGCGCGCAGTTCTACGTCAATTTTGGACGGCCGTTCTAGGGGCGCCCCGACACGAGGCCTACACCTCGAGGATGTCGATCTCTTTTTTGGCGACGATCTCGTCGACCTTGTTGCCGCCAGCTTTGACGAGGTCTTCGAGCTCCTTGCGAGCGCGATCCGCGTCGTCTTCGCCGACTTCGCCCTCTTTGTGGAGGCTGTCGATCATGTCCTTGGCGTCGTGCCGCGCCTTGCGAATGGCCACCTTGCACTCTTCGCCCGCCTTGCGGGCAACCTTGACCAAGTCCTTGCGGCGTTCTTCGGTCAGCGGAGGCATGGGTAGACGGATGATCTCGCCATCGTTGGAGGGGTTGAGGCCGAGCTGCGCCTCCATGATGGCCTTTTCGATCGACTGCATCTGGCTGCGGTCGAAGGGCTTGAGGACGATCATGCGCGCCTCGGGCACCGAAATCGATGCGAGTTGCTTCAGCGGCGTCGGCGTGCCGTAGTAGTCGACCCGAACGCCGTCGAGGACGCCAGGGTTGGCTCGGCCCGCGCGAATCTTCGAGAGGTCGCGCTTGAGCGAGTCGTGCGCCTTTTCGATTGACGTGCCCAGCTCTTGTAGTGTTTCAGCAAGCATGGCTATCCCCGATTCGGGCGGAGCTCAACCGTCCGCCGTGACTAGGCTACCGACGTCTTCGCCCATGACAACCCTTTTAATGTTCCCGGGCTCGGTCAGCTTGAAGACTCTTACGGGCAGATTGTTGTCGCGACAAAGGGCGACCGCAGTAGCGTCCATGACCCCTACCCGCTCCATCAGGAAGCGGTCGTAGCTGATCCGCCGCACCATCGTCGCGTCCTCGTGGCGAACCGGATCCTTGTCGTAGATTCCCTCGACCTTGGTGGCCTTGCAGAGCGCGTCGGCACGGATTTCCATCGCGCGAAGAGCGGCCGCGGTGTCGGTCGAGAAGTAAGGGTTGCCGGTGCCGGCGACGAAAATCACCACCCGCCCCTTTTCCAAGTGGCGCACGGCTCGGCGACGGATGTAGGGCTCGGCGACGGCCTTGACCTCGAGAGCGCTCATCACACGCGTATCGACACCAGCCTTCTCGAGCCCATCCTGGAGCGCGATGCCATTGATGACGGTGGCCAGCATCCCCATGTGGTCCGCCGCTGTGCGGTCCATCCCACTGGCGCTGCCCTTGAGGCCGCGGAAGATGTTGCCACCACCGATGACGATGCCTATCTGGCATCCACTGGAGTGGACTTCGGCCAGCTCCTCGCTGATCGCTCTGAGGGTCTCAGGCTCGATGGCCTTGCCGGTAGGTCCACCGGAAAGCACCTCTCCCGAGAGCTTCAGCAATACCCGCGTGAGCTTGGCCCCGTTCGTCATGGCTCAAGAGCCTTTTAGCGCTTCAGTCACCTCTGCCGCCAGATCCGTCTTCTTTTTTTCAATTCCCTCGCCCAGCTCGTAGCGGGTGAAGCGTCTAATGCTGAGTTTTTCGCCGAGTTTGGCCGTGAGGGCCTCGAGGAGATCGCGAATCGTCTTGTCCTCGTGCATGATGGAAACCTGGTCGAGAAGGCAGGCCTCCTTCTTCCACTTGGCGAGCTTGCCTTCGATGATCTTCTCGATGGCCGCTGGGGGCTTTTCCTTGCCGCTCGCCTTGGCCTCCTCGTCGAGTTGGCCCCGGAAGATCGCCGTGCGGGCGAGGATCTCATTGTCCGGAATGTCGGCGGCGCTCACGAAGAGCGGGCTCTCGGCGGCTACCTGCATCGCGGTGTCCTGGACGAACTGCTGGAAGTCTTCGCCACGCGCGACGAAGTCGGTCTGGCAGTTGACCTCGATCAGCACGCCGACCCGGCCTGCGCCGTGGATGTACGCGTGAACCAGACCGTCGCCTGCGATGGCGCCTGCCTTCTTGGCAACCTTGCTGAGACCCTTCTTCTGAATGATCTCGATCGCTTTTTCCTCGTCGCCTGCAGTTTCGCGAAGCGCGTCACGACAGGCCATCATGCCGGCGCCTGTGCGATCGCGAAGCGACTTCACCATGGATGCGCTGATCTCAGACATTATTCTCTTCCTTGGGGAGCTGCGGGAGCGGAGCCGCGCCTGCGGGCGAACTCGACGTGGACCCCTTCACTACTCGCATCGGGCGCCTGGGCGCCATCGTGCTGCAGGAAGTCGCGCCGCTGCTGGCCTCCCTCGATGCAGGCGTCGGCGACGCGCGAGGCGATCAGCTTGATCGAACGAAGCGCGTCGTCGTTGCCGGGGATGACGAAATCGATGAGGTCCGGGTCGCAGTTGGTGTCCGTGAGCGCGACGATCGGGATGTGGAGCTTGCGCGCCTCGTTGACGGCGATGTGCTCGTTGTGCGGGTCGATGACGAAGAGCACCGACGGAAGGCCATTCATCATCTTGATGCCGCCGAGGTACTTCTCGAGCTTCTCGGCCTCACGGCGAATCGAGAGAGCTTCTTTTTTGCGGAGCAAGTTGATGCTGCCATCTTCGACTTGCTGCTCGATGTTGCGAAGGCGATCGATGCCGCTTTTCATCGTGCGGAAGTTCGTCAACGTGCCGCCAAGCCAACGGCCGGTCACGTAGAATTGCTGAGCCCGTTCCGCCTCTTCGCGGACGATCTCGGCAGCCTGACGCTTCGTACCAACGAAGAGCACGTGCCCGCCGCGTCCGACCGTGTCCGAGATGAAGGCGTACGCGCGCTTGAACAGCTCGGCGGTCTGGTCGAGGTCGATGATGTGAATCCCATTGCGGGCGCCATAGATGTAGGGGCGCATCCGCGGGTTCCAGCGCTTGGTCTGATGACCAAAGTGAACACCGGCGTCGATGAGGGCCCGCAGGCCAATCGGTAGGTCACCCGACGCGACATCAGGGCTTCCCAGGGCCGCCAACTCGGGCGCTTCCTGGGTTTCGTGTGTAGATTCAGCCATTGCTCATTCTCCTTTCGGTTGAACTGCCATCCCCCCAGACGAACAACCTCCGAAGAGGCACCGGAACGTCTGATCGAGCCGGGAGATGTGATTGATTTCGGGGGCTAAGGCCTCCGGCTTCGGATGAAGCGGCGGAGCTATACCAGGGGGGGCGGGAGGACGCCAGGCGAGGGGGGAGCGGGGGGGCTGCTGTCTTGGGGGCGGTGGGTGAGCGTCAGTGGATTATGCCCGTAATTTCCACCAAATGGGGGGCTTGTTGGTGCTTGGATCCCTGGCGCCTAGTTCGCTTGCCGCTCTTAACACCTTTACAGTCGCTGCTAGGCCGTCCTGTAAATGTGGGGCCCAGGGTGGCTTCTGTGAGCGGGTGGCACCCTGCCTGGCCGCTGCCGTGGCTGGATCTTTGGAGTCCTCGAGCGGGTCTTCGGGGAGCTCATCGTAGTAACTGCGGAAGTCCGTGGTGGGGGCGAGGGCTTGGCGTAGGCCGTGCTTGCTGGTGAGCCAGGCCTGGAGGCGCAGGCAGGCGTGCTCTCGGGTGACGTCTCGTTTGCTTTCATTGTCCAGACCGAAATCCGGGACTTCGAGGCTCTCTTCGCCTTCGACCAAGGAGTGGCAGAGCTCGTGGAGGATCATCTGCGCCAGGCAGTCGTCGGCGTCTAGGGTGCTTGGGTGGCCGATCGTCATGACGCCCTTCCCGTCGGTCGAGGCATAGACCTCGGAGGAGCGCTGGACGCGGAAACCAATGCGGTCGGCAACCGTGAGCCAGATCCCGTCGAGAGGGTCGAGGTAGATGTGTTGGGGAGCTCGATCCACGTCAGAGGAGCTTGTGAAAGCGGTAGAAGAAGTCGTCTAGCATTCGCTGGTGCAGGGGGCGACGCTTCCAGTCCTCATATGAGACCGGCGAGGTATGCTCGAGGTCTTGGTTGAATCGCTCTTCCATGGCGCCGGCGACCGAGGCGTCCTCGATGGCCGCGACGACCTCTAGATTGAAGCGCAAGGATCGGGAATCCAGGTTGTAGGTGCCGACGGTGCACCAGCGACCGTCGATGATGGCGGTCTTGGCGTGCAGAATCGGGCCCTGCCACTCGTAGAGCTGGATTCCGGCTTCTAGCTGCCTGCCGTACAGTTTGCGAGCGGCGTGGCGCACGGCCGGCACGTCGCTCTTGCCGGGCACGATAACGCGCACCTGTGCACCGCGATCGACCGCTTGTGAAAGCAGGCGCCGGATCTGCCGGTCTGGGACGAAGTAACTGTTGGTGATGCAGACCGATCGCTGAGCGCTGCGGATCTGGCGCAGATAGGCCTGACGGATGGCGCGACGCTCGCGGAAATAGTGGTTGGCTAGGACACGGACCCGGCTGCCTTCGCCGTGACCTACATCCACCGGCGGGCGAAGTCCTGGGCGCGCGAAGCTCAGAGGCTCGACGATTCGGCGCCAGCCAAATTCGAAGACATCGCACATCTGCTCGGCTGCGGGACCTTCAACCCGAATCGTGTCATCGCGCCAGCCTGCGCCACCGGCGCTTTCGGGCGCCCACTCGTTGCCCAGATTCACACCACCGGTGAAGCCGACTTGGCGATCGACGACGAGCAGCTTTCGGTGATCCCGATTGTTGACGACGCCGATGCGGAAACGCGCGCGCCAGGGTGCGATCGGGTTGTACTGCTCGACTCTGCAGCCCGCCTCGCGCATCCGCGCGAACATTCGGTTGTCGCTTTGAATACTTCCAACGGCGTCATAGATGACACGAACCCGAACCCCGGCCTCCGCTTTTGCGATGAGGGTATCGGCAAACTGCCACCCCAGTTCATCCGAGGCGAACCAGTACATCTCGAGCACAATCTCGCGCTTCGCTTCTGCGATGGCCTCGAGCATCGCGGGAAACGCCTGCTCGCCGTCGTGGAGCAGAGTGACGCGATTGCCCGACACCATCGCTTCGAAGCCGGCGGTGTCAGCGAAAATATCGCGAAACTGATCGAGTGTTTCTCGTGACGGACCTTGCCTCACCACGCCTGTTTCTCCTGTGCTATCGTCGCCCCGATGAAAGCCGTACGCTGTCCGATTTGCAAGAAGGACTTGGCCAAGCGGGACAAGAACTTTCCGTTCTGCTCGGCACGTTGCAAGCTCGTGGATGCTGGGAATTGGTTTGAGGGTACCTACAGCGTCGAAACGGACCACCCTGATTCCAGATGGGGAGACAACTGATGAAGTACATCGCGTTTTTGATCAGCGGGCTTGATGTTGCTTGGCGCAACCGCATCCGCGCAGGAAGCGAGCCGACGCGGCAAGCGAATCTAGCCCGCAGTGACGGCGCTGCAGCCGCCGAACCAGCAGCCAGCCGAGCCGACGGCGGAGACTCCCAAAGAAGAAGAGGAGAAGCGGAGCCCGTACTACAAGAAGGTACAGGGCTGGCTCTGGATCGAAGGATTCTTGGGCCCCACATCGTACGACCCCGACAAGTTCGGAAGCTTGAGCTTTTCCGGTGTCCCCAACGCGCCACGGGAGAAGGGACTCGAAGGCGGCTTCTCGGTGTTCCTTGGTCTGGGTGGTTTCGAGATCGGCGGCTTCTACCGGCAGGCCGACTACACACAGTACAAGTTGATGAAGGTCGGGCTCGAGATGCAGGGCACCTTCCGATTCATCCCCTACGTGCACCCGATAGTTCGCATCGACATCGGCTTCGCCAAAATGTTCCAAGGCAACCCGTACGGGCTCACAAACACCGACTCCGGAGGAATCGCGCTCACTGGTGGGGTCGGTGTGAGGATTCCGATCATCCGCTGGATGTCGTTTGCCGCGACTTTCGATTGGAGTTTCGTGGGCTTGTCGATGCGAGGGGATGTTCCTGGCAGCACGACAAGGTTCCAGTCCTGGATCCTAGGTCAGCAGTTTGGCGCTACCTTTGCCCTCACGTTTCACTTCATCGGCGTCCGAAGGAACTAGCGCTGGCTGGCTTCGTGCACGTGGTCGACGAGGGCACGCGCCTGGGCAGGCGTGGCCTGCGGCATGATTCCGTGGCCGAGATTGAAGATGTGGCCGGGGCGGCCCGCGGCGCTGCGGAGCACGTCGGAGGCGCGGGCGCGCATGACCTCGGTCGAGGCGAGAAGCGCCGCCGGGTCCATGTTTCCCTGCAGGGCGACATCATCGCCGAGCAGGGACCAGGCATCGTTTAGAGAGATGCGCCAGTCGATGCCGATGATGTCACCGCCCGCTTCTTTCATCGCGGGGTAGAGCTCGGGGTTGCCTGTTCCGAAGTGAATCGCGGGCACGTCTTTGGGGAGCTTGTCGAAAATCGCCTTGCTGTGCGGCAGGACGTAACGGCGGTAGTCGGAAGGCGACAAGCAACCGACCCAACTGTCGAACAGTTGCACGGCTTGGGCGCCGGCGTCGATCTGCGCGATGAGGTAGTCGGCGATGGCGCTCGAGAGCCGCGACATGAAGGCGTTCCAGAGACCCTCGTCGCCGTACATGAGCTTCTTGGCTTCGTAGTAGTTCTTCGAGCCGCCGCCTTCGATGGCGTAGGAGGCCAGGGTGAACGGCGCGCCCGCGAAACCGATGAGCGGCACCTTCAGCTCTTTGCGCGTCGTCCGGATCGCGTTCATCACGTACGAGAGCGAGCCGGCTGCATCGATTTGCTCTGGGATACCATCTACCTGCGCTGCTGTGCGAATCGGATCCATGATCTTCGGGCCATGGTCGTCGGTGAATTGAAAGCCGATGCGTAGCGGCTCGAGGATCAATAGAATGTCCGCGAAGATGATTCCGGCATCGACCCCGAGCTGGTCGACCGCCCGGACAGTCACCTCGCAGGCAAGATCGGGCGACTTGCAGAGCTCGATGAAGCTGACCTTCTCGCGCAGCGCGCGATACTCGGGCTGATAGCGCCCGGCCTGCCGCATGATCCAAACCGGCGTGTATGAAGTCGGCTCCCGCCGACAAGCCTGCAAAAAGACACTCATCGGCGGAGACATAGCACGGTTGTCGGTGCCGCGACCAAGCGGGCGCCTACATCGCTATCGGAGGGTCGGTGCGGACCTGTTTGACGAGGGCGCGCACCTCGGAGACTAGAAAAATCGAGCCCGCGACGACTACTAGGCCACCTGGCCCGGCTGCTCGCTTGGCCCGGGCGACGGCGTCGCGGACGCTGCGGGCGACCGTTCCTTTTCGGAGACGGGAGAGGCGCTCGGGAGATACGGAGCGATAGACCCCGGAGCTGGCGTAGACGCGTCGGTCCACGCGGCCGTCGAAGGCGGCGAGCATGCGTTGGTGGTCTTTGTCTCTCATCGCGCCGAAGAGGAGCACGACCCGGCCGGAGACATCGAGGCCGTCGAGGTAGCGGGCGAGTGTCTCGCAGCCGGAAGCGTTGTGCGCCGCATCGAAGAGGAAAGAGGGCTTGCCGCGGTGCCATTCGAGGCGTCCAGGCCACTTGGCGCGTTTGAGGCCTGCGCGAACGTCTGCGTCGGACACTTTGAAACCGTGTTCTCCAAGCTCGGTAAGGGTCGCGAGCGCACACGCTGCGTTGTCCCCTTGGTAGTCACCTTGAAGTCCGAGTCGCAGGCCGGTCCAGTTGCGTTCGCCCACGCGCACCGAAAGCGAGCCGTTGTTCCAAGTGCTTTCGAAGTCACGGTCGATCCAACGAAGCGGCGCGCCGACCGCACGTGCGCGAGCAGCAATCGCCCGCCTCACGTCCTTGCCTCGCGCGCCAACGACACAGGGGACGTTGGGCTTGAGCACTCCAGCTTTCTCGCGTGCAATCTTCGCGAGCGTGTCACCGAGAATGCGCTGGTGCTCGAAGCTGATGTTCGTGATGACCGAGACCTCCGGCGTCACGATGTTGGTCGAATCGAGCCGGCCGCCGAGACCGACCTCGAGGACGACGATGTCACAGTGAGCGTCGCGAAACGCCTCGAACGCCAGCAGGGTCGTGTATTCAAAGAAGGAAAGTGGGGGCAGGCGCTTATCGGCGCGAAGCTCTTCGATTCGCCGGGCCGCCTCGCGCTCAGAAATCGGTCGGCCCCCGATGCGCACCCGCTCGACGTATCGCTGCAGGTGCGGGGAGGCGAACTGCCCGGTCCGATAGCCTGCGGCCCTCAGGACTGACTCGACCATGGTTGCGACACTGCCCTTCCCGTTCGTCCCGGCGACGTGGACGTAGCGAGTCTCTTGCTCCGGGTGTTCGCGGAGCTCTGCGGCTTCGGCAATGCGTTCGAGCCCGAGCTTGATGCCGCGCGACTCCAAGCCGTAGAGCCAGCGGAGCGCTTCGCGGTACCGAGTCACCCTGCCAGATACTCGACCATGCGCGCGACATTGCTCCGCATGTCTTGACGCGTGGAGATCATGTCGACCATGCCGTGCTCGAGAAGGAACTCGGCGCGTTGAAAACCTTCCGGAAGCTTCTGCCGGATAGTGTCCTCGATGACGCGCGGCCCGGCAAAGCCAATCAGCGCGCCCGGCTCTGCGATGTTCACGTCGCCCTGGAGCGCGAAGCTCGCGGCCACTCCGCCAGTCGTCGGGTTGAGTAGGATGCTGATGAAAGGCGCGCCGGCCTCGCGAAGCGTGCGACGGGCAGCGACCGTCTTGGCCATCTGCATGAGAGAGAGCGAGCCTTCCTGCATGCGCGCCCCGCCCGAACAAGACAGAAGCACGACCGGCTGCCGCTGCGCGGCGCCGCGCTCCATCATGCGGGTGATGGCCTCACCGACCACGGAGCCCATCGAGCCGCCCATGAACCGAAAGACGAAGACTCCGAGCTGAACTGGGCGGTCGTCGAGCCGGGCTGTGCCGGCGATAATGGCGTCGTTCACACCGGTGGACTCGCGCGCAGCCTCGACACGATCCGGGTAGGCTTTGGAATCGACGAAGCGGAGCGGATCCTCGGAGACCAGGTCCGTATCGAGCGCGGTCCAGGAGCCCTCGTCGGCCAGGAGCTCGATCCAGCGCTCGGCGCTCAGGTGGAAATGAAAACCGCATGCGGGACAGACCTCGAGGTTGCGCTCGAAGTCTTCTTTCTTCACCGCGTCGCCGCAGGCATCACACTTTCGGAAGAGCCCTTCACCGAGGGTTTTCTTCTCGGAGGCGTCCACTCCCGCCTTGGTTTTTGCGAACTCCACCACGGCCTGTGGCTAGCACGAAGGACGATGCCAAGCGACCCCTGCGGAGCAGGCCGAACGAGCTCAGCGAGAGGGCCCTGCGACAATCGCCGAGAGATGACGCCCGGTTTTTCCGTTCTCGCGGCGGTGCGAAAAAAACTGCGCAGCGTCGGCGAATGTGCAACCGCCCAGGTCGTCGATGGATTGGTCCGGCACGCCGGCGTCCCGGAGCTGGAATCGAATGAGCGCGCCGAGGTCGCCGTGAGGTTTCTCGCCCCCGCGGCGGACAACCGGCCGGCCATCGGCGGCTTGTTCCATCTCGCGGGCGACGTCTTCGTCGATCTCGAACGCATCGACACGGATGTGAGGTCCGATGGCCACGATGAGCTCGGCGGGGTTGTGCGAAAGGGCTTTGATGGCGCGGAGCACGACGCCGGCAACGGCGCCACGCCAACCCGCGTGCGCGGCGCCGACGTGCCCGCTCGATGGGTGCGCGATCAGCACCGGCACGCAGTCGCCCGTGCGCGCAGCAATTCCGTAACCGTCGACGCGGGCGATCAGCCCATCGCCCTCTTCATCGGCGACGGCCTGCGCGAGCTCTGACACATCGCGCACACGGGTCCCGTGGACTTGCCGTTGCTCGAAGAGCCGGTCGACATCGAGGCCGAGGCTCGTGGCGAATCGCACGCGGTTCTCGCATACCGCCACATCGTCATCACCGAGGCGGAGGCCGAGATTGAGGGTGTCGTATGGTGCGGCGCTCACCCCGCCCACGCGCGTCGAAAACGCATGGCGGAAACCATGCTGACTGAGGAGCTTCGAATGCAAGGAGCGCACTATTTGCTCTGTAGCACGGTGGATTCGCTCCATCCCTGAGGCAAGCCCTGATGATCGAGGACCCAGCGGCGAGGATTCGCTGGGGTTTGCGCTACGGCAACTCGGCCTCTGACGCTTCCGGCTTGACAGGCGGCGGCTCTTGACTACTTTCCGGCCCCTGCATTCCTGCGGAAGTGGCGGAACTGGCAGACGCGCTAGACTAAGGATCTAGTGAGGTAACACTCGTGGAGGTTCGAGTCCTCTCTTCCGCACCCTTTGATTCCGGGTAGTTGCGCGACACCACTAGACTCTTCGTTGGGTCGCCCTACCCCCTGGTGTCCCAATCGGTGTCCCGATAGGACCGATTCGGCGGCTCGACGGCGTGCGTGGACGTAGTGGTTGGTCGTCGTGACGTGCTTGTGCCCGAGCAGGTACCCGACGCCGACGAGGTTGCCCGAACGCTCGGTGAGCTCGGTCGCAAGGCTGTGACGGAGGTCGTAGGCGCTGACCTTCGAGGCACGCTCAGGGTCGAGGCCGGCGGCAAGCGCAGCCTTTCTTAGCGTGTGACGTCCGTCGAACTTCGGGAAGATTGTGCCGCGGTCGGGGCACGCCGAATCGAGCGCGGCCCGGGCGCGATCGGAGAGCGGAAGCTCGCGCCCGTATCGTGCTTTGTCGGCTTCCTCGCGGATCGTGAGATACGGCGCGCCTGGCAGGTAATCGTCAGGCGTCTTCAGCCGATGAAGCGTGGATGGCCGAAGTCCGGTTTCCCGCATGATCTCGTAGTAGGCGCGCATCGGGTGGCCCTTCTTCGAGCGCTGGGGGAGTTGGGCCACGATGGCATCCATTTCCTCGGGCGTGAGCGTCACCGTTTCTCGCTTTCCCTGCGGGTGCGGCGTCCCCGTCGCACGCTTCGAGATCCTCGGAATCGTTGGTTTCGCGCCCAGAAGCTTCTGCTCGACCATCCAGTCGAAGAGGCGGTTGAGGGCGCTCAGCTCTTTCTTCAGCGTCGTCCGCTTCACCTTCGTGAGCCGGTGCCGCATGTAATCGCCGAGACGCGCATCCGAGCAAAGCTCCTCCCCGGTCTCGAAGAAGGGGATGAAATGCGCAGCCGCATACGTCTCCCAACACCGAATCGTGTCGGGCGACACCTCGGCGCCCATAGCCGCCAACCAGCTTCCGAAAAGCTCGGGCAGACTCACGTCCAGCGCTGGCGCCGACCTGCCGATCACAGGCCCATGCGTCATCTCTCGGACGATTCGAGCAGCTTCCTTTTGAGCCGCTGCGCGATCTGTTTCGCCAGTGGATCGATGACAACGCCTCCCGGCAGCCCTGAACCGGACCGTGAAGGTCTTCGTTCGCGGATCCCGGTGGAGTGTCCATCCTTCTGCGTTTCGAGCCATGTATCGATATCCCTTCGGTCAAAGAAGCGGCGGGCTCCGATGCAAAGCCCACGCACCTGAGGTGCGACGCGCCGATCAAACGTGCGCAGCCCCACGCGACAATACCCCGCTGCCTCGTCCCTTGTCAGCAGGGGCGAATCCGGAGCTGCGGTCTTCTGAAGCGATGAGTCGCCCGCTGATGTCCCCCGAGCTTCGCCCGGAGGAGGTTTACGCGGAAACTGATCTGAATACGGGCTTTCGGTCACACCCCTATTATCGGTTTTGCCCCCCAAAAAGTTGTCCTGACGACCAAACTATTTTCGTGAATCGAAATGACCCGGAATGACTCGCTTTGCTATTTTCTGATTCGTGTTGCGCAATTTTGCTCCGAACTGGTTCGATCTGACTCCGATTGACTCTGTTTGTGTCATTCCAAAGCAATCGGAGTCATTACGATTCAGATTGGCGCAAAGAACTCCAAATAGTTTCATTGTGCGTCAAGAGGGACCCGACTTGGTTGGGGCAAGATGTGGGATTGTAAGACATCGAAGATGTCCCAATCCCCGCTTGCCGCGCTCAACGCCTTCGGCTTATTCGCGGCGGGGAGCGAGTTGGCCCGCTGAAGCTATGGTTCAGTCCCGCGTATCACCGTCTGGTCCCACTCTCCGTCGGAGACGTCATCCCAGATCTTCGTCCAAGGTGAGTGCTTCCAGCGTTTCCCACACGAGCCACACTGGTAGTAGGTCCAGGCATCGGGCGCGCGACGTCCGTCGCGAACTACGGTAGCACGGACAAACTGACGAGACGTGAGCCGCCTCTTGCCGCACCTTCGGCACTTCGGATTGAGCCATCTCAACAAAACCATGCTTCCGTCCGCAAATGTCTTGAGCGACCCGTGGCCTAACAAGGTTCGGGACACGCGTTGCCGAGAGGGAACGTACCAGAATTGGTGAGGCCGCACGGCTTGCTCTTTTCGCCGTGTTTTGCGGGCCGCGCTGCCCCTTCCATCTTCGCTGTGGTATGAGCGAGCGCTCAAGCCGATGCTCGAGATTCTGGCTGAAGTTTTGGCGGAGCTACTCGGCGGCTTGATCCCGCGCCGCTTTGGTATCGCCATCCTTGCGCTGTTCTTGTTCGCCGCAGCCGCCGGTTGCTTCGGCGTCGGCGGATGGATGGTTTACCGGGCCGTCGTGAAAGATACCGAGCGAGCCCTTGCCCTCGTGGCGTTGCTCGCATGGACGATGGGATGGGCACTTGCATTGATCGGCCGGAAGCTGGTCAGCGAGCATCGAGAGGCCTAACCGCACCTGCCGGATCGCAGAGCCCTTCGTGCAAAAGCCGGACGCACCGTCATACAACGGCCAGCCTCGAGTCACTAAGGGTCACAACGCCGCAAGACGGGCGGCGCCACCTTCGAAGGAGGACCTATGAATCGAGTGATCTGGCTCACAATCGCATCGCTACTGCTCACGTTGTCCACCAGCAGCCTGGGCTGTTCGAAAGACGGGGCCGACACCTCAGCCTTTCGCGGACCGGACGGTATGGCTCCCAGCGACGTCGCCGGAGATGCGCAAGGAACCATCGGTACGTCTGAGCGAGCAGAGACCGTCACGGTCCACACAGCCCTCGTTGTGGAAGAGGTGCGGGAAGCGATGGGATCGCTTCGCGAGCTGGTTTCTCAACACAGGGGATATGTGCAAGAAGCGGACTTCTTCGACGGTGACGACAGGAGGGCCGGGTTGATTGCCCGAGTTCCGGCTCCCGAGCTCGCCGCGTTTCGCAAGGCCCTCGGCGAGCTTGGGGATGTTGTTTCTGAGGCTGAGAAGGTCGACGACGTCACCGAACAACGTGCCGACATAGGGGCCCGCCTCCGAAACGCACGCGCCCAGGAGAAGCGTCTGCTGGAGCTCCTGTCCAATCAAACCGGGTCATTGGCCGACGTGCTCGCAGTCGAGGAGGAGCTCTCTCGGGTGCGGGAATCGATTGAGCGAATCGAGGCCCGCCAGAAGACACTCGAGAACGAGATCGCCTACGCCTCGGTGCACGTGGATATCCGTGCGCGATATATCGCGTTTTGGAGGCACCCGCGTTCGTCTATCGCCCACGCTGCGAGCAATGGCGTTCGAGCTGCCTGGTCGTTTCTCGTAGGCGTAGTCGTCGTGGTCGTTGCAGCAGGACCCACAGCGGGAGTCATCGCTGTCTTGGCGTTCGTCGTGTTCTTGTCCGTCAGATTCCTGATTCGCCTCCGCAAGCGCGTGATGGCCGCATGGTGAGGTGGACACATGAAAGCCGCGGCAGGCTCCCAATATGACTCTCGACCCTGGCTAATTCGGTATAAGGGCCTCCATGACCCCCGCCGGGGACTCTTCAGAGGGTGGAGCGCAGGCGCTCAGAGACCAGATCGGCACGCTGCATGCCGCGGCGTATGGCTGGGCACTCACTTGTTGCCGGAGGGACCACCATGACGCCGAGGAAGTACTCCAAGACAGCTACGCGAAAGTCATGAGCGGTCGAGCGAAATTCGATGGGCGCTCTGGATTCAAGACTTGGCTTTTCGGAGTCATTCGGCGCACGGCAATGGAGCATCGCCGTCGTTTCTTGGTCCGGAAGCTGAGTTTTCGTCAGTACCGGGGCGAATCGAGCCCATCCGTCCCTCCTGCACCCGATGATGCCGTCTCGAGAGCTGCGAGAGCCGGAGCCGTCGCGGACGCTCTGCCGGAATTGGCCGTTCGACAACGGGAGGTCTTGCACCTCGTCTTCTATGAAGGGCTGTCTGTTGGCGAGGCCGCAGATGCGATGGGTGTGTCCCTTGGAACGGCTCGCCTTCATTACCATCGTGGTAAGAAGCGGCTCTTGAAGCTGCTTGACGAAAGGGGATTCGCGCATGGGTGATGGACAACCCGATGATGGGGAGCGGGAGCTGTCGACTCTGTTCAGGGAGTTACGCGATCGAGACCAGGAGAACGCACCGCCGTTTGCAACGACTTGGGCGCGAGCGGCGACACGGGTTCAACAAACGGCCGTCTGGAAGCCTGTCGCCGTCGGGGGCTTCGGATTGCTCGCTGCTGCCGCCGCGCTGATGATCGTTTTCGCCACACGCGACGCTCCTCGGCAGACGACTGACTACGAGGTTGGTCCGCCGGACCCCGAGCCGCTGGCATTTCTACTGATGCCGACCGGATTCGACGCCGTGGACGCCACCGTGTCCTTCGACAGTCGTCCGTTCCGCTACCAGTTGGATGAGATACTGGAAGCTGCGCAAAAAGGAGATCCACTATGACTAGGGTGCTTTCATCGCTCGGACCGCAACGCCGGATCTTCGTGGTCGCAGTCCTCCTCTTCGGCTGCGCAAAGAGCACGTCAGACCGGCCGTCAGACCCGCAGATGGGAACGGTCGCCCAAACGGAGGAGCCTTCGGAGCCCACCTTCTCCACGGAGATCGAGGCCACGCTCTACCCTCCGAAGCTGATCATGGACCATCAGCGCGAGCTCGGAATCAAGGGAGCGCAGAGGGCCGCCATTCTAGAGGGCCTCCGGAGCACACAATCCGAGCTCGTTGAAGTCGACTGGCAGCTTCGCGGCGAGAAGGAGAAGTTGGCGGCGGTGCTCTCGAGCACGCCAGTCGATGAAAAAGAAGCGATCTCCGTCGCCAAACGAGTCATGCGCCTAGAGAACCAAATCAAGACTGCGCAGCTGAGAATGCTCATTCGCATCAAGAACACGCTCACGGAGGCTCAACAATCACGATTGGATGGGATGCGAAGGCAGAGCGAGGGAACCGGTCCCGCGCAAAACGTGCCGTGATTTCGGTCGCTTGAGACTCAGGCGACCCGCCAGATGTTGGCGATGGAACTCGCCGTTGGCTTCTCGTTTCGCTAATCTGCTTGTTGGGGGAACTGGCAGCGTGCGGGGATTGATCGGTTTTGCGAGTGGCTTTCTCATCGCATCTGCGGTGTTGATCGGGACTCCTCTCGCAGTGTCCGTTGTGGCTGCCGCTCGATTGGGCGTGATGTTCGGCCTACACCAGCTGGGAGCGCAAGACCACACGTACGTTTGCCCGAGTGGTGACGAAGGACGCCCTGAGGCGGTAGTCCCGTCCGTTCCTGGAGCTTACGCGCTGACGTTGACTTGCCAGCGCGACCAGCCAGTGGATTCGACTGCGGCCTCGGATGACCTCGAGCACTACTTCGCTTTGGGCGAAACCATCGAGCTGCTGCCACCCTGGGATGATCGCTTCGAGGAGGGCGCCACTTCAAAGGCCTACCGAAGCAATCGCGCTACCGCCATCGAAGTGCTCAAGCTTTCAGAGAACCTCGCCGAGAGCGATCAACTCGTGCAGCTACGCAGGGCGTTGGCGGACGACCTGGTCGACATTGACGTCAGCGACTCGAAGTGGGACGTCCTATGGCGCATCCACGAACGCAAGAGCAACGGGGTCCTTCGAGACTTGATGGAGCCCGACCTGAAAGTACTCCGTGACGACCCACGGCACGACCGCGCGGTCGTTGATCTCGCCGTTGACATGCTCTTCCCGACCGAAGCGCCCGAACGCCTCGAAGCCACCGGTGCTCTATTTGGAGTCGTCAACGTGGGCTCCAATCAGACAGGTGCCGCTGCCAATGCCGCGGTGCTCCTCGAAAACGGGAGTGTCTATATCTCCGATTCGGAAATTGAGATCTACTCTGCGCAGTTCAACGACCTCGACACAGCAACCGCCCAACTGATGGAGCATCTATGCGAAATCGGATGCACTGACGTCGACTACGGCTATTTGGGGGAAGACGAAGATGACATCTGAGGCGGACACCACGCTCGGAACCCTAGAAGTTCTGCTTTTCGCGGTCGGTTTTTTCGTGGCCCTGCGGGTTGTCATGCTCGCGTACGCCGCGCTGCAGCTCCGGCGCATCAAGGTGAAGCGGATGGCGGCTCGAGTTTGCCATCCCTCCGACATACCCGTCACTCACCAAAGCCTTCTTCGACCGGGGGTTGCGTTCCTGGAGCGCGCCGGTTTCCAGTTCTCGCATTGTGAAGAAAACGACGGAATGTACGATGAGGGCCTCCCCGTCACGCAGTGGGCCCTCATGTTCTTCCACCCGACGCAGCAAACGTGGGCCCGTTTGTCGAACCCGGACGTCCCCGAGCGCTTTCGTCCGTTTGCGGCGGAGTTTCAAACCGAGCTCGCGAACGGCCTACGATTGATCACCGTCGACGGTCTTGAGCACACGATGCCGGGCGAGATGCCCAACACGGTGCTCCGAGACGCCCACGCCTGCTCTATCGAGCAGCAATGGCAGGCTCATCTGGGCCTCCTAGGCAAAGAAGCTCGTGGGGCGCGCAAGGCCAAAGCTACTCCGGAGCACTCGGTGCGCGAGTCGATCGATACCGTCACCCGAACCATCGAAGACTGGGAGAAGAGCGGAATCGTCGTCTCGCGAGCGGAGGGCGGCTGGCAGCTCAGTTGGAAGGCGGCGTTTGGGCTTGGTAGAGCGATAATGAAGGCCACCGCACAACGTCGAAAGGCAGCCAACAAAGGCGACCTGCCCCGGAACCATCAGGTCATTCCGCCAGCACTTCTCGCTACGACTTTTCAGCGCGTGCAATCGTATCGGTCGAAGCCGCTCTTGTCGTGGCCAGCAAAGCTTGCGCTCCTCATCGGCTCGATGGTTGCGTTTGCTCTGTCCTTCAGTTTTCGGATGGATTGGTTCACCGTGGTCGCGTTCCTCATCGCGCTCGTCATCCACGAAGCAGGTCACCTGCTCGGCATGCGGCTTTTCCGCTACAAGAACCTGCAGGTTCTATTTCTTCCTTTCCTCGGAGCTGCTGCGATCGGGCAAAACGACGACGTTCCTACGCACAGGCGGGTCATCGTCTATCTACTCGGACCGTTGCCCGGAATTATGATTGGCCTCGTACTCATGGCGAGCACTCGTTTTGTGGCCTCAGAGCACATCGCGGATCTGCTATTCGAGCTCAGTGTCGTTTTCCTTGCGCTCAATTTGATCAACCTGCTCCCGATCATGCCGTTGGACGGTGGGCATGTCGTGAACGACCTGGCGTTTGCGAAGATGCCCAGAATTCGAGCCGCTTTTCAGATCCTCGGGGCACTTGCCCTGTTTGCCGCGGGAGTCGGGTTCGGCGATACCATCCTCGTGGTGGTCGCACCGGTTCTCTTACTCGGAGTTGGCAAGACGATCACGGAGGGCCGAATGGCAGCCGAGCTTCGGGCGGAGCCCACACCAGAACCCGAGGATCCTCATCAACAGCTAGTGCGCATATTCGAGTCGATCGACGGTTCGAAGTACGCAGAGCTTCCCTTTGCCAGTAAGTTTGAAATTGCCAAGCGACTGATTCGAATGGTCCAAGCTCCGAGGATCGAGCCGCTAGAACGGGGACTCCTCGCGGGGTTCTACACCGGCGCCATCGTCATGTCCCCGCTCGCGGTTCTCCTCGCCGCTGCGTTTGCCCAAATGTGAGCCAGCGCGTCGGGCAACCCCAGCTGAATGTGCTGCGCCGGCGAGCCCGCGTCGTCACTGCGGGCCTGCGACGATGGGAATAGATGTCCCGCCCTTGGGCGTTATCGTTGAGTTGAGCGCGCTACGGATCTACACACTACAAGAGCCTGCGCCCGAAAAGAGCCACGACAGGGTGAAGGTGGTTCAGCAAGGTCACCGGACGGTCATCGCCTTGGCGGACGGCGCAGGCGGGATGAGCGGTGCCGCGGAAGCCGCAGAACGAGTGGTCTGCTCGCTTGTGGACACCTTCATGGGCGACGCGGTTGATGCCACGCCGGACGCATGCGCACACGCACTGGCAGCTGCCGACCAGGCCGTGGCGTCGAGCCATCAGGGCGGGGAGAGCACGGGGCTGCTCGTCGTGATCGACGGCGATGCACTTGTCGGCGCTTCGGTGGGCGACTGCGCGGCGTGGGTGGTTTCGGAAGGCGACGAACCCCATGAAATCACGACGCACCAGATGCGGAAGCCTCGGATTGGAACAGGCCGAGCAAGTCCGGTGGCGTTTGGTCCCGTGCCGCTGAACGGTGTCCTGGTCGCTGTGACCGACGGCGTCGCGGACTACCTCACCGTTGAGGACCTCACTGCGCTCGTGCGGCACGCGGCAAGCCAGCAGCTACCCAAGACACTCCTGGATCACGTTCGACTGCCAAGTGGGAGGTTACCCGACCATGCGACGGTGCTCGTGGCCAGCCCTGCGTGACCAGCGCTCCCACGCCGTGTGCGCTAGTCCAGGAAGCTCACCAGCTTGCGGATGAAGAGCCAGCTGATCCAGCACAGAAGTAGCATCGAACCGGCAAAACCGACGTATACGAGCCAGTCACGCCACCAGGACGACCTCTGCTGGAGCCCACGAACAACCGGCAGCACAGCCTTCACGTCAGCTTCCGACCATGCCATTCGGTCGTCGGCCAGTAACAGCGTCACGCGTTCGAGGTTCTCATCTTCCAGCCCTAGCCAACGTCCCTCGACCTCCACCACTGGTGAGGATACCAAGACGGACTTGGCAAGCTCAATGTCACTCTGAGGCCGGCGGGAGCATTCAGCACACGCATCGACGATGCGCTTCTTTCGCGCGCCACAGAACATGCACAGGCATCGGAGGGACCGAGCAGTCACTTCGTTCGATCCTCCTCTGCCTTACTGGTGATGATACTTCGATGAAGGCTGGTCCCCTGATCGCCAACCAATCCGGGCGCACTACCGTTCACTTCGGCTCCGGTGTAGCTAGAGCCCAAGGCAAGTGACGGAAGAACGACACTTCGACAAGCGCCGCACGCGTGTGGTCGCGATCAACCCGTACGATCCACCGTCCGATGCGGGGCTCGAGGCGCTCTGAGTCTGAACCTCGCAATGTCACGTGCCCTCGTTACTCCTCGACCCCGGTAGCATCTCGCTTCCGTCGCTCTCGGTACCGTCGGAGCCTTTCTTTTTGCTCCCTCGCCTCTAAGTCCTCTTTTCGGATTCGGTGTACGAACCAACCGAGCGCTGGCGAGATCAGGATCAAGAATATCAACACCCAAATCAGGGCGTGCGGAGGGTCACCGGGAAGAAACGCCGCAACCGGAACCGTGGCGTGATAGGCCAGAATCATCGCCAGCAAGACCGCAAGCAGCAAGAGCGACACACGCACGAGCTCGATCACTGCCCAGATGCAAACGAACACTGCCAACAAGAGCCATTGGGCCGCCGTCCAAAGTGGGTTCTCACGCACCGGACAACCTCTAATGTCTCCAAACCTCGAGATTCTCGCTGTGCGCAGCGAGAGCGAAGATGACGCGGCCCAGCACGCGGTCAAATAGTGGCCCTTCGGCGATTGCCCTCACCTCCACGTAGTCGGAACCGTCGTCACCCGCGGTGACGTATCGGACGGTTACTCGCTCCTCGCTATCGGGACCCGCTAGCTCCACGTCGCAACCGGTCCCAGCAACGAACTCTGGCCACGATCGCATTTCGCCAGCCAAGTCGGTTTCGGTGCTGAAATATGAAAGTATTTCGACTTTTGGAGACATCGATTGGGTCGCTATCCGCAGCCGGCAGGGATCGCCCTTTCAGCCTAGCAAACAATCTCCACCCAAAGAAGACAGCCAAGCTGTCTACGTCGCGCCCAGTGGCGCCGGAGTGGTCCGCCCGAGTTGAACGCTGCTACCATTGCAAGGCGGGGGCGCGAATGGAGTGGGAGTCGATCGTAAGCGAGGCAGCCAAGCTGTCGGCCATCGAGGACCCGGACGTTGTCGAGCAGCTCCGTGCGATTGTCGCGCAGGCCAGGGGCCGGGCTTACGACGTCCAGTTGGAGGACATACATTCAGCGCAGGAGCTCCTCGACAAAGGTGCGCGCCGGCAAGTCGACTTCGTCATTCTCGCGCTTGCCTTCCTACGGCTTGCATCGAAGCTCCCGAAAGACCGCTCGAGCATGGAACGACACATGGCGCAGGAGCAAGAGTGCTCGGTCGTCGGATACATCGTCTCGCAGCTCACGGGGCGAGTCCTGCGGCGCACGCTTCCGCATACCGAAGAGGATTTGTGTTTCATGCTGGCAAGCTCTGCTGCGGACGATCCGTGGGAGCTCGCCAATCGCGTCGTAGGTGCCGTGGAGCGTTTCCTCGGAAAGGAACCACCGGGCGACCGCTTGCGCGCGTGTCTCACCGAGCTTCAAGCCCGTGTCACTTGGCGTCAGGAGCCCGGCAAGATCCCAGAGCGGATTCATCGCATCCTCGATCGCGGCACCGATTTCCAACTGAGGGGCGTCGACTCCTGGACTCTAGCCACACTGGAGGTGATGGCCGAGCTGCCCGACACCGAGCGCGCCTGCTGGGTTTCCGTCCTGCAGCACTGCCACGATGCGACGAGCTCGAAGCCCACCAAGCGCTGGCTCACATCGGGGAAAGAGCTACTGAAAGACGCGCCCGAAGGCGCCTTGGACCGGCTGCATCGCACCGTTCTCCCTGCCGTTGGAACCAAAGCCCCATTCGCCGTCCCGGAGCCGAAGTACGGCATGGAGGACCACACCCTCGTCGCGGAGGAGTTCTCCGCTTGCCTCCGCGGCCTCATTTGGATGGGCGCGCTCCGCGATTCCGATGAGCTCACCGAGATGCTTGGGGATGTCGCAGACCGGTGCTTCAAGAAGATTCCTGGTCTTGGGCCGCGTGCGCTGAAGACCGGCAACGCTTGCCTGCTCGTTCTGAGTCAGTCGTCGTCCGAGACTGCAGTCAGTCAGCTCGTCAGGCTCCAGGAGCGTACGCGTCACCGCAGTGTCCGCTCGCAGATCGAGCGCGCTCTCAAAGACATTGCGAAGCAGCGCGGTCTGACGATGGAAGACCTTAAGGAGTTGTCGGTCCCGACCTTCGGCTTCGACCGAATCGGAGGATTGAGCCGCACTCTGGGAGATCACGTCGTGGAGCTTGAAGTGACGGGGGTGCATGCGACCGAGCTCCGCTGGCGGACCCGCGACGGCAAAACGCGGAAATCCCCGCCGAAAGCGGTCAAGGAGGAGTTTGCCACCGAGCTCAAGTCTCTTCAACGCACCGCGAGGGAAATCAAGAAGCTCCTTCCTGCGCTGAGCTCCAACTTGGAGACACATCTGCTGACGCGGAGGTCCCTTCCCTATCGAGATTGGCAAACGCGCTACCTCGACCATCCGCTGGTCGGATTCCTAGCGCGTCGACTGATGTGGCGGTTCGATTCGGCGCACGGAACCGCTCTTGCTGCTTGGAGCGCGGCTGGCATGGTGGACCAAGACGGCAACGAAGTAAGCCCGCATCCGGAGTCTTCCGTTTCGTTGTGGCATCCCATCGAAAGTGAGGCGGAGCAGGTTCAGCAGTGGCGTGCATGGCTAGCGAACCACGAGGTGACCCAGCCGTTCAAACAAGCGTACCGTGAGGTGTATATCCTCACCGATGCCGAACGCGCGACAGGTACGTATTCAAACCGATTTGGATCCCACATCATCAAGCAACACCAGTTCAAGGCGCTCTGTGATCAACGAAGATGGGCGTTCAGCCTGCTTGGTCCATTCGACGCGGACAGTCCGACGCCGATTCGCGTCGTGCCCCGGCAGAACTGGAGCGCGGAGCTCTGGGTAGACCCGGCGCCGGAAGCCGTCGACGCCCAGAGCGCTGCGGGGATCTACCTGTACTTGGCGACGGACCAGGTGCGGTTCTATCGGGGAAACGAACGAAATCCGGTTGTCTTGGACTCGGTGCCGCCGGTCATCTTCAGTGAAATCATGCGAGATTGCGACCTGTTCATCGGCGTCTGCAGCGTCGGCAACGACCCCGCATGGTCTGACGGTGGACCGGATGGAAGCTATCGCGCGTACTGGGGCGAATACGCGTTTGGCGCTCTCTCTCAAACGGCAAAGACTCGGAGGGAGGTGCTTGAGCGATTGATTCCGAATCTCAAGATCGCAGACCGATGCGAGCTCAGCGATCGATTCCTGACCGTGCGGGGCGACCTTCGGACGTATCGCATTCATCTGGGTTCGGCCAACATCCTCATGTCTCCGAACGACCAGTACCTGTGCATTGTTCAGGGACGGAGCAAGACCGAACACGTGATGCTCCCCTTCGAAGGGGACACGACGCTCTCGGTCATCATCAGCAAGGCTTTGATGCTCGCGGACGACAAGAAGATTGGGGACGCGACCATCGCGAACCAGATAGCGGAAGGGCTCTGAATGGAAACGGCTGTCATCATCGTCGACGAAACCGGCTCGGGTGAAGTGCTGCGTGAAACGAAGCTCGTATTGGCGAGCGAAAGAGTTGCCGCCCGCGAGCTCATCCGAAAACGGATCTTCGCTGAAGTGGCTGCGTTCAACGAGAAACCCGGGTCGGTGTTTCAAGGCCTGGTGAAGCCCGAGGAGGCCGAGACGGAGCTGAACGGTTATCGTCTTCGCAAGGCACGCAAGATCAACCCAGAGACCCAGTGCAAGAAGGCCTTGGATGCTTTCGAAACCAACGGCTTTCTCATGCTCGCCAACGACAAGCAAATCGAGTCGTTGGATGAGGACATCGTCGTGACGCCGACGACGCGGGTTGCCTTCATCAAACTGGTACCGCTCGTCGGTGGTTGATGCTTCCGGGCTAGAGGCATGAAAGGGCGTTCGAAATACGCGTGCCTGCGGTCGCCGGCCACCCGGGAATGTTCCGGGCCTCACGGGCGATGAACTAGTTGAGCATGTCCTTCCTCCGAATCGCGATCGGCGTCCTGGTCTTGCTACTCGTGGCCATTCCCGCACTCGTCTGGGTGTTGATGGCTCCGGTTGTCGGCTCATTGCCGCCTCCGACCGACATTTCCGTCGACACGGTTCGACTGCGTGAGCACGTCGAGTTTCTCTCGGGCGGCGAAGTGGCCAGGAGTCACGACCACCCTGAAAGGCTCGATGCCGTCGCGACCTACATCGAGGCTGAGTTCCAGAAGGCTGGGCTGCGACCGACTCGTCAGAGCTTCGAAGTCAACGGACGCACCTATTCGAACATCATCGCCAGGTACGGAAACGAGTCGGACGCGCGTCTGGTCGTTGGCGCCCACTATGACGTCTACGGACATCAGCCGGGCGCGGATGACAACGCGAGTGGTGTCGCCGGGCTGCTCGAGCTTGCACACTTGCTCCAGGAGCAGAAGCCGCAGCCTGGTTTTGCGATCGAGCTCGTTGCGTACACTCTGGAGGAACCGCCGTTCTTCATGTCCGAAAGAATGGGAAGCGCAGTACACGCGCGCTCGCTCGCAGAAAGCGATGCTGACATCATCGGGATGACATCGCTCGAAATGATCGGCTACTTCTCCGACGCGCCTGGATCGCAGCGCTACCCCGCCCCGCTCTTGACACTGGCGTATCCGTCACGGGGCGACTTCATAGCGATCGTCGGTCGACTGGGACAGAACGCCTGGGTGCGTGACATCAAGAGAGGAATGCTCGCGGGCGGTGGGGTGCCGGTTTGGTCGATGAATGCGCCCGCGTGGTTTCCCGGAATCGATTTTTCAGATCACGCGAGCTACTGGGACGAGGGCTATCCCGCCGCGATGATCACCGACACCGCGTTCTTGCGGAATCCCAACTACCACGAGGCTACCGACACACCCGCAACCCTCGACTACGAGCGCATGGCGGAGGTGCTCAAGCAAGTATATTGGGCGTCGATTCACCTGCCAGTGCCACCATGAGATCCTGGGTGCTCCTTCCTCGCCGCGCAACCGACGCCTGCTCGGGGACTTCAGAAGCTCCACGACGAATCTCGGAAATGATTGTTCGATGCTCTAGGGTCAAAGTAGCAGGATCGGCGGCGGCCCCGAGACTGGAAGGTCGGTCGCGGAAGTGTCCACTTTGAACAGATGTACGACTATCGCAATTTGTCTCGCTGCCTTGGTGGCGCCGCGGGCGGTGCAGGCATTGTCGCTCGCGTGCACGCCAATGGAAGACCATTACTTCTTCGAATGCCACAACGAAGACTGCGTCGCGCTGTTTCGGGCGATGCCCGTGAGGGAAAACGCCTGCGAATGGCGCTCCGTCGTTGAGCCAATCGACTCCTGGGCCGCCAACGCGCTCCTCGCAGAGGTCGGCCAGCGGGAGATTCCGCTTGAAGGCGTGATGCAAGTATCAGTCCTTCACGTGTTGGCTCCGCTGGAACGCGAGGATGAGCACTGGAGTCAAGTGAAGAATTCCAAGATTGCCTTCCCGCAACAATCACCGGAAGTCGTTCGGGCCGAGTGGGAGGCGCTGGCAGCCAAGCAGCTCTGCGCTGCTCGAAAAATAGCACTCCTAGTCTGGGGTTTGTTCATCGCTGTCCTAGCGATATTGACCGCCGCGGGCCGCCTCGTGTGGTTGCGCGGATTCCGAGAAGAGAAAGGTTGGACATCCGTCGTGGGTCTCGCGATTGGCGTTCAATTCCTGATCGCGATCGCTTGCAGTATTCCAGTCTTTGTCGTGTACGTAACCGGCATCGGGACCATGTTGCCCATTGCGCTGCTCGCACCGGTTGGCTTTGTACTGGTCACCGTCGAGTTGCTGGCGTTGAGCGTGAGACGGCTCAGCACTCGGGGCTCGGTTTTCGATAGCTGAAACGAATTTCGCGCTTGCGCATACAGGGCCTTTGAATCGGCTATGGCTGCCGCACGCCAGGCCGTCTCCAACACGGCTCTACGCAGCGTCCACGTGGACCGTCGTTGGCCGCTCGTGTTCATCGAGGAACGCGTTGAGCGTCTTCATTGTTTCGCGCGCGCGGTCGTGCCCTTGCGCGATCGTCGATGCGAATGCCATCGTGAGCCGCGGTACGGCGACCTCGCCGGTTTCCCATCGTTGGACGGCCTTGCGGTCGTAGCCTAGGAGAGTCGCAAACTCGACGACGCCGAGGCCGGCGACCTTGCGGCAGAAGCGAAGCGACTCGGGGCCTTGCAGCCCAAGCTCAGCAATCTTCACAACCACCGCGCGGTTGAAGCGTCTGAGGTCCTCATCGCGTGTGAGCGGTCCGAGCTCCGGCCGGGTCTCGCTGACGTAGAACGGCAGGTCGCCTTCAAAGGTGACGCCGTCCAAGGTGATCTGGTGTTGTTGTGTCTTCATGGCGTGTCTCATTCAGAATACGGTGACGACCAGCACGTCGGCCTCAATGACCACGCACACGGTCAACGAGTTGCCGCTCAGGTCCGAACCCCGGACCATCCAGTCGGACTGGTGGTGGTACGGGTCGCTCTTCTCGATGCCCGTCGGATGCATGAGGCAATGACGGACATCGTCCTCGATGAGGCCTAGCGCGGGCATCTTCTCAAACAGGGCGTGGTTGGTGAACGCGATGAGACCCTGAGCGGCCATGCTCACGATCGTCTGTAGCGCCTCATCGTGTCCCATAGTCGCTATTGTGGGTCATAATGACCCCTCTGTCATCTCGGAGGAAACATCCCCTAGAAGCCGCGGAATTTGCACGCCGGAGGCCGGAATCTGGCGAGCACTCTGAGTCTCGCGGCATGCCGCTCACAACTCCCTTTCTTGTTCTGAACGGTCCCGGCTCCGTGTTTTTCGATGGAGGAGTGGAACGGCGCGTGCGTCGCGGTCTCGGGCCCGGCTTGCAACGAAATGACGCCACGTGCCGGGGTGTGGGGTCTTCTGAATGGCTCTTCGTCGACGGGCGAGCTTGTGCTTCAGCGCTCGGTTGTCGACGGCGTGCCGCAATGAGACCTGCTGAGAAAGTCGCTTCTTGTCGGCGCCGGAGATGGGTAGCGCTGCAATCAAGGCTCGCTGATGCCGGTACTTGCCCTTGAGCCGTTGTCGCTCGCTGGCCGCGGCGCGTCGGTAGCGGGTCCAGGAGTGCTCGCGTTCGAGACGGGCCTGGCCGAGAGACTGCTCGTACTCCTTCCACAAGCTGAGCGGCGCGATGGCCGGGACGGGGGAGTATCGCCGAGTCGCGGTTCTTGCGGCTTCCAGCTGATGCACGTGCGCTGGTCGGAACTCTCCGAACCGTTGGCAGAGCCGTGGCTTGCTGAGCTGACGGTCCACAAATGACGCCTTCACTCGCACGCACTGCTCGACATCCTCGAAGACGAGGCCGTTGCCGTGCGGCTGGAGCACGACGCCAAGGCTGGCGCACACTTCATGCACCTCGTTCCAGCTCCGCAGCTTCCGGCCCTGAAGCGCCGGACCAAGCCTCTTTCGCGCCCAGCGGGCAAAGCTGTCGATCCCGTGGTGCGCTTCGTGGTCCGCCGCCCTCTGCGGCACTTTCTCACGATCGCGCGCTCTAGACTGAAGCGGCGTGAGTCCGAGCTCCAGTTCGAGAACACGGCCCGCGGTGAAGAGCTTCTGGTGATCCCAGGCTGGCGAGTGAATCCGGAAGGTCTCCGGATGGATCTTGTTGATGGCTACGTGAACGTGCTCATGGTCTTTGTCGTTGTGACGGGCGGCAATGTACTGGTGGCCGGAGAACCCCAAAGTCTCCACCAGGTTTTCCACAACACGTCTGAGCTCCTTCGCGTCCAGGCTTCGGTCCTCCGGGTGAAGTGAGATGACCAGGTGGTAGGTGCGGTCGCTGCCCGCGCGGGTGTTCTGGGCGTTCGCGGCCTCGACGAGGCGGCAGGCGAGCTCGAGGTCCTCCGGCCTGGTCACGCCAGGAAGGTTGGCGGCCAGGAACCAGGTCGCTCGCGGCTTAGTGCTTCGACCCTGGATGTAGCGCGCGAGCTGACGGAAGCCGTTGTTGGATCTCGAGGCACGTTGGTGCCGGACAATCACCGTTGCCCTGCGAGGCGGTTCACCGCACGACGGACTTGGATGATGGAGTCGGTGAGCTCGAGGTTGAGTCTGCTGTGAGTTGCCCGGTCAGAAATGCCCTCTCGAATCGCAAGCTTGAGCAGGCCACCGATGCGATTCAGGTCCGCGTGAACCCGCGAGACCTCGGTCAGGGCTTGGGCGTCGACTGTACTTTCAAGGCGAGCGGTCCTGAGTAAGCGTCGGAGGACCTCTGCGCGCGAGCAGCTTGTCTGTTGAGCGAAGGTGTCGAGCCGACTGAAATCGTCCTCATCGATGCGGAACGAGACGATGCGGGACTTCGGCTTCCATGCACGACCCGACTTCATTTGGTCGGGCCCTTCCCCGCTGGAGAGTCGGCACTGCCTACGCTGCCGTCAGAAGCTACATCCGCGTGGGACGAGTCCTCTGCAGCTCCAGGCTTCGCCCCCAGCGTCAGAACCAGACTTGCAAGTTCCATCGCACGACGAACGGCGAACTCGGGTGACGCGTCCTGAAGACGCTGCGCCAAGTGCACGAGCTCGCAACGTAGCGTCAGCGCTGCGAAGTCGCGCAACGCCTCGATGGGCAGCACGCCGCCGTCCGCGACCCGCAACACGACCGCCCTCGCCGCCTTCCGAAGCTCCCCCACTCCCACGATTTGCGAGTGGTCAGCCGGGACACCGTGTCCCGAAAGGGTCGTTTGCTGGCCTTTTCCGACGTCTGCTGACCCCTCCTTCTCCAATAAATTCAACGATCCCGAAGGCTCGGTGTCGGCTAAGGATCTAGTGAGGTAACACTCGTGGAGGTTCGAGTCCTCTCTTCCGCACCGGGTTCTCTGTAAACGTTTCATACGTATCTACGAGGACTCGAACGACGGTGTACTCGGCCCCTGTTAGGGGCCTGCGTATTGCACCTGGAATCCGGCAGCTCCGTGGACTGTGTCCACTCCGACTTTGCCGCATTCCAGTCACACACGAGTCCTCTCTTCCGCACCCAATCATTTCGGTAGCTTGCGCGATTAGCTCCGCCGTCGTTGGAGCGGCCTCAGCCGGGACTGGTGAAGAAACTGGTGGGAAATAACACCGACTGAGCCTCCTCGAGATTGGAGTGCAGGTACTCCTTGGTGGTCGTGACGTGCTTGTGGCCCATCAAGTAAGCGATGCCTATTAGGTTCCCGGTCGTGCCCCACTCCGTGCCTCGACCATGGCGGAAGTCGTAGATGCTGAGCCTGCTGGCACGATGGGCACTGATGCCCGCGGCAAGCGCTGCCCGCCGTAGTGCGTCACGACAATCGAACTCCGGGAAGATGATCCCTTCGCAGGGAAACCTCGCGTCGATGGCCGCACGAGCGCGTTCGAGCGGACCGATGGACACGACGCCCGTCGGGCGTGGTCCCGACGACGTACCAGATTCCATTGCCTCGCTTCTCGAGCTTGTAGGACTGTCGTCTTCTCCCCGTTGGTCAATCTCTTCAACGTGATATCGCCATAGGCTGCCGATTTTCTTCGTTCGTTTCAAGCCCGGCGCAACATGCCGCCGGAACGTCTTCCGGGAAACCTTGAGCCGCTTGCACGACTCGTCCGGAGTCAGCCACGGCGTCTCAGTTATCGCGTTCCCAATCATCGTTCGTTCCACATTGCTGTTCCAGGTGTCAGTGGGCCTCGGTGGCGCCACTCATTTCATCCCCTGTTCTCGGTTTTGCCCCCCGAGAAGTTGCGCGGATCGGGAGTCTTCCTTCGTGACTCTTTTTATGGACTGTGACGCGTTCTGCTCTTCTCTGGCGTATGTTGAGTCGTTTTGACCTGGAGTGCCTCGCTTTGACTCGGACTGACGAAGTCTTTCGTCATTTCGAAGCAATGCGAGTCACTGCGACTCAGGTTTGCGCAAAGAAATTCAAACTGATTCATCGTGCGTCAAAAGGAACCGGACTCTGTTCGGGCAAGGAAGAGTTTTGTCTGCCAACAAAACTGTACCGCCGTCGCTTCGGGTCTTCGTCCCGAGCTCGGTCGTGGTCGGCGCGCTCAACGCCTTCGGCTTATTCGCCCGTGCAGGGCGGCGCAGCAGATAGTCCGCACACCTGTCCTTCACGCTCTGCAAGCACACGATCGCACGCTCGGCGCCCACCTCGACGTCGAGGAGGAAGCCGTGATCCCCCTCGTGCTCGCTCTCGACCCGGAAGAATTTGACCGCTATCATCGCAGCCCGATTTCGATGCTGATCCCCGCCTAGGCCTCGCGAGCCGTCACGGCAACGCCAATAAGGAAGGAAGCCGACGTGCAAGCCACCGACCTGTTGATGCAGGAGCATCGCCTCATCGAAAAGGCGCTCGATGCCATGGAAGCCTGGCTCAAGACCATTGGCCCCGCGTCCGACCTAGACGACAAAGCCGAGCTCGCGCGATACGTCGCGTTCATCCGAGGCTTCGCCGACGCGCATCATCACGGCAAGGAGGAGGACATTCTGTTCGCCGTGATGGTCCAGCACGGTTTCCCGCGCCAGGCCGGCCCCATCGCCGTCATGCTGCAGGAACACGACATGGGTCGTGCGCTCATCAACGTCCTAAATGAGCACGCGCAGCAATCTGCGGTTTGGAGCGAGGACGACCGCGGCACGATCGCCTAGACAGTCCAAGAATTCTCCGCACTGCTCCGGCAACACATCCAAAAGGAAGACCAGGTCCTCTACCGAATGGCGGACGCGCGACTACCCGAACCCGCCAAGGACGAGATCTTCCGCCGCTGCCAAGACTTCGAGGAGCAACAGACCCACAGCGGCGAGAAACAGCGACTCCAACTACTCGGCGAATCTCTCATCGAAGCGGCGGCTGGAAAGGATGGCGATTCCTGACGGGTCGCCGATACCGGAGTGCTCCACGCGAGCTTTGTGTTATCCACACAACACCGCGTCTGACGCTACTATGCGCGTCGGGTGTGTGAGTCGACCATGAGACTACATCGCCTGGCTGCCTTCGCGGCGTTTCTCTCCTTGCTCGTTTCGAACGCGTCGATGGCGCAATCGGAAGAACAAGGCTTGTCTCAAAAGGACGAGCAAGGCAGCAACGACGTGGAAGCGCAGCAGGCAGACGCCGAAACCGGCGAGCCAGAGGAGGAGCCGAAGAACGGGCTTCTATTCGGCTTCACGCATGCGTATCGCCTGATTCGAAAGCAAGGAAGCGAGACCGAAAGCGCGTCGCGCCGCACCGAGCAAGTCTATGGCTTTCTGTTCGGGTACGAACGAGTCCTGCACCGCTACGTAGCGCTGAGCATCATCAAACCTTTCTATTTTAATCGCGAGCTGGTCGAGTCGCCGCTCGAGATCGTCGTGACCGGCATATACCGCAAGAACGGCTGGGAACCTTTCCTCGGAGCCGGAGTCATCTCGACCGTAGCCAGCATCAAGGGCCAGGGCAGCGAGGGGGAAGGCGAGACGGTCGAGTTCTCGGTCGGGCTCATTTTTGTAACCGGTTTCAAGTATTTCTTCACTCGCAACTGGGCCATCGAGCTCGAGTTTGCCTACGAGTACGTGCCCAAGGGCACCTCCCGCGAGCACGCGTTCGGAGATGCGTACCAGGGCGCATACTTCTTTTGAGCAGCGGATGCCCGGCGAGCCGCGCTCGATGCTCTTGTCTGCAAGCTCGCGCGTGCGATGATGGAGCGGTGACTGCGAGCGTCTACGCGACAGCAATCATGTGAGGGAGGCGCCCTAGAGAGATCCCCCCGGCGCGCCGGAGGTGCGGGCGGGCAGTCGGACGACACGGGTGGGTCGGCGCCGAGAGGGCCTCGCAAGAGAGCACGTCTGGCGGGGTCGAGCCTTCGCCTTTGGTGCCCGCGCCAATGCAATCGAACTCTGATGTAAGGCCCAGTCAGGGCGGCGAGTCACGCGACATAGCAAACTAGTACAGCGCGATTCGGCTCTTAGGATGATCCCCAAGGGCTAAGAGAGTTGGCATGCGTCAGAACTTGCGGGTTTCCCCGATCTTCAGCAACCAGGCAGCTTCGGAGCCGAGCGCGCTTCGTGTGGCGGCGTCCTCGAAGCGGCGTGGGGGATCCTCGAGAGGCTCATCGGAGAGATCAAAAGTGCCATAGTGCATCGCGAGCGCGCGCGCGGCACCGAGATCGACTGCCGCCTGGACAGCTTCCTCGGGATTCATGTGGGATGACTTCATCATCTCGGTTGGCTCGTAGGCGCCGATCGGAACGGCGGCCAGGTCGAACGGGCCGAGCACGGCTGCGATCCTCGCGAAGCCGTCGTAGTAGCCCGTGTCGCCAGCGAAGAAGAAGCGCCTCTGCGGACCGACCACTGCCCACGACGACCAGAGCGCCATTCGATCGTCGCCGAAACCGCGCTTGCTCCAGTGCTGCGCGGGAAGACAGTGGATGCGAACACTTTCGTGTTCGACCGAGCGACCCCAGTCGAGCTCTTCGACGTTGGTGATGCCATTGTCACGAAGCAGCGCGCCGTTTTCGAGTGGCACGAGGAATCGGGTCTCCGAATCTCGCTCAGCCAGTGCGACCAAAGTGGGAAGGTCCAGGTGGTCGTAGTGGTTGTGGGAGATGACTACGAAATCGATCGGCGGAAGATCCTCGATCGCGATTCCAGGAGCGACAAATCGTCGTGGTCCCGCGAAGGAAACCGGGCTCGGGGTGTCCGACCAAATCGGGTCGGTGAGGAACGTGACATGATCCATCTGCACCAGCAGGGTGGCGTGCCCTACCCAGGTGACCGTCGGCTCACTGTGCTTGGCGTTCTCTCGAAGGAACGCACCGTCGTTGCCGACTCGCACTGGCGCACCGGGACGGTCGCGGAAGGAGCCGGTGATGCGCCGCCAGAAGAAGGGCAGCCGAATCGACGCGCTACCGTGAGGCAGATCCCCATCTGTATTGGTGAAAAGCCCTTCTGAATCGCGGGGCGCGGGTCCGAGAAGAGCATCCGGCTCCGCCGACACCGAGGCCACGAGGCCCAAGACGAGGAATCCCACCGCCCACGCTACAACGTTCCCGCGTCGACTCATCACTGGGCGGTCCTTGGGTAGATTGGACCAAAGCGCCAGACCGGAACCGGGTCGCTCTTTCGAGTGAGCTCGTAGGGCACGAGCGCCGTCGCGAAGTGTCCGGCGATCATGGCTGATCCTCTCGGTTCAGCGCCCACGTCAACACGAAGAACATCGGGACGTACATCGACCAAAGAAGGAGCACCATGCTCATGCGAGACCACTCATATGACACCAAGTGTCTGCCGCCAACGTGTATTCCTGGCCGCTTGTCGGCCCAAGACAGGCGAGACCCCCAGCATTCGCGTGAGCACAGCGACGTGGAGGACGCCGTCGTCGAGCCGCTCGACTCCGCTCAAATAGGGCAGTGTTCTGTGGCGTCAGTAGCGTCGAGATGTCTTCGAACTTCATTTGAAGCGAGGAGCATGGCGAATTCAAAGGCCCTGTCTGC
>CAWJII010000010.1:0-315848 GCA_963842915.1 uncultured delta proteobacterium
TTCGATTCCCACCGCCTCCACCAAACAAGCGCAATGATTGCCGCGGGTTAGCGTTCTGAGAAACGCATATGTCATAAGAAATGTCATAAATCCGCCCCGGCAACCGGTCCGGATCGACCTTCAGGCAGCTCACCGCCTCGCAGAGAGCGGGCCACTCCCAAGACGTATAGACATCGATGATCGCGCCGCGGGCGTTGTGCGTGATCTGTTCGAGGACATCGCGTCGGGCACCGCTGCTCCGCGCTGCCGAGATCATGAACCTTCGTAGCGCGTGTGATCCCTTGTTCGGGATGCCGATAAGCTCCGCGTCGCGCTTGTGCGACTTCGTGGCCTGCGACTGTGTGCGCGCGGCCATGGTTCTCGGGTCGGGCACGATGAAGTCGTCCGGGCCGGGGGGACGGCCGTAGACCGCCTCGAAGCCCTGCCCTTGCCAGCACCAAAGAACCTTCTCGAGCTCGGGATGCACCGGCACCGTGCGCTCTTTGGCGTCGCCGCTCTTGGCCGTCTTCAACGGCTGATCGTTGTACTGAGTGTGGACGCGCAAAGAGCCGAGAGGCTCGACGTTGGGCACCCAGTCCCGCCAGCGCCGGCCGCAGGTTTCGCCGATCCTCATCCCGGTGAAGAACTGAAGCGCAAAGACGACCCGGCGGTCCCAGCCGATCCGCGGGTCGGTGACTAGAGCCAGAGACTCGTCACGCGTGTAGGTCTGACCACCCCCCGAGCCCATGGACGGGAGCCCATCACGAGGCGTCTGCGAGACGGGATTGACCTCGACGGCGCCCTCCAGGACGGCGAGCCGAAAAATCGAAGAGACGATCCCGATGCAGTTGCGCACCGACTTCGGCGAGATTTCACCGCGGGCGACCAGCGTCTCGCTGAGCTCCAATACATCGAGCGGCTTGATCTCGCCCACAGGCATGGAGCCGATCCGCGGCGACACATGGCGCCGGTAGCTCGAGTACTCGCGATCGGCGTTTCGCTTTCCGATTCGCCGCTGGCGTGCGTGCCAACGCTCGGCGTAGGTGTCGAGATGCGTGCGGGGACTTGCATCGCGAGTCACCTGAACGCCTTTGGCGGCCTCACGCTTTCGACGCGCGAGGAGTCGGACCGCTGCCTGCTTGTTCGCGCCCGCGTGCTCGACGCGCCACCTTCCTTTGGAGTCCTTGTACTGGACTCGGTAACGCTGAGCGCCGTCGTCATACGTCACGCCCCTTGGAAGTGATTTCTTAGCCACCACGATCCTCCAACCACGCGATCACCGCGTCCTCCCGAAACCGAAGTGCACGCCCCGCGCGTACACACGGACAATCGTCGCGAGATACCCATTTCCGCACGGTGTCCGCGCTGACGTCAAGCCGCGCTGCCAGCTCCTTCGTAGAAAGCAGCTCGGGGATCCGCTCGTAGCGCGCCACGGCCTCGCTGACGGCATCACGAATGATCTCCCGCAGGTCGGTTCTGGTCGTGACAATCAGATTCAGAGAGTCGCTCATCGATTGGGCTCCAGGTCGCGGTCAGGGTCCATCATCCGGTCAATTTGTTCTGGCGTGAGCCCTGGCGGCCGGTCGAGTGGCGGCGGGTAGCGCTTGCCCTGGCCCAGGACGACTGACGGCTCTTCCTGGTGTGGCCTCGGGCGCCTTCGCGAGCCTTCGTCTCGGCAGCCGCAAGCGCTCTCGCAGTGCTTTCGTGCAGTAGCGAAGAAACGAGCTGTAGGAGCCTGGGAACGGAACGCTCGTGTCGCAGTAGACTCGCCACACACTCTTCACGGAGCAGCCCGCTTTCAACCACGCCTCGATGTCTTCGAGCCGCAGAAGGAAGTACGGATACGGCATTTTCTCGGCAGCCTTGCGTAGCCGCCCGGCCAAATTAGATCTCTCATCGTCGTCCATCACTCTTGTTATCGGTTTTGCCCCCCGAAAAGTTGCTCTGGCAGAGCAACTTTTTTTCGCATGCGAGGAATCAACCGCAATTCCAGCCGCCTGATACCGGCTTTCGCGTGCTCGGCGCGACTTGGCGCTACCTGTCGCTACTTGGCGCTCGCAGTGCACTCGTTGTCACTCGCACGACACTGGTTGGCGTAAACGCGACACCAGTTGGCGCACGCGCGACACTTCCTGTCACTTCTTGTCATTCTTGCCAGAAAGTGTCGCGGTTGTGACTGAAAGCGCCAGGTTGTGACTCACCGGGGACAACCAGCGTCAAAAGGAACGGACTCTGTTCGGGCAAGGAAGAGTTTTGTTAACAAAACTGCAAGCGCTGCGCACGAACTCTTCACGGTTCGCCGCTCCGCACTTGATCGACGTGCTCAACGCCTTCGGCTTATTCGCACGCGCAAGACAAGATTTGCGGTAGACAAACATCGGGTGCTGCTTATGCTTTTGAACGTGGGAGGGTTGCCGCATTTCATCGGCTTGCGCGTAGGTGATGAGCACGTCGCGCATCTCGATGCGCTTGCGAAAGCCTCCGGGTTCACGCGGGGAGAGATCCTACGCCGTCTGCTTCTGAGCACCGAAATCCCAAGCGCGCGTGCACGGCAGGAAGTTCAAGAGATCGTCAAGATTCAACGGGCGCAAAACCGTCTCGGGGGTCTTCTCAAAAAGGCGCTCACCGAACGTGAGGAAAAGGCATCACTTCGTCAGACGCTCGCGGAGATCGAACGCAACGCCGTCGAGCTCAGGCGCGCCGTCGCGTATCTGGTTCGCTCCCAATGATCATCACGCCGAAGCGGCCTCGCAAGAACAGAACCGGCTCGCGCCTCTCGCAACTTGTCCCGTACATGCTGAAGGGCAAAGGCAGCGAGAGATGCACCTGGTACATGGCCGGCAATCTCGACGGTCTCGACCGACGAGAAGACGCGGAGTTGGCTCTCTCGGTCATGGAGCTGGTCCAAGACGGCAACGTCCGCGCGAAGGGGGACAAGACCTATCACGTGGTGATTTCCTTTCATCCGAACGACCGAAGGCTTAGAGACTCAGAACTCGCTGCAATTGTTCGTAAAACGGTGGCGGTCGTCGGTCTTAGCGAGCACCAACACATGGCGGTCCGCCACAGCGATCAGGAGCACGAACATCTTCACATCGCGGTCAACAAGATCCATCCCGAGACACAGAAGATTCATCACCCGTTCCGAGACATTCCTCAGTTCAAGCGCTTGGCAGCAGAGCTCGAAAAGCAGCTCGGCCTTCACCAGGTCGATCGCGGTGTGAGGCGAATAGAAACAGATCGCGCGCGCGATTACGAGGCGCAGCGCGGGACCGAGAGCTTTTCTCGCTGGGCCCGTCGAACTATCGGCGACGCCATCGAGCTCGATCGCATTCCATCGTGGCAAGCTCTTCATGGGGAGCTCACCCGTTTCGGCGTGTGCCTCGTACGGCGTGGAAACGGGCTTGCCGTCGTCGATGCAACGCGACCGACTTTGGCGTGCAAGGCATCGGCATTGGGACGTCGGTGGTCCAAGCAACGGCTCAGCGAGCGATACGGCGAGTTCGTTCGGGGCGCGGGCGCGGCGCAGGTTGCGCGCGCGCAAGTCACACCTTACGCGGAACGCCCGCTCGAGCGGCTCCGGAACGACGGCCTCTGGCGCGAGTATCAGGATACGCTTGTCACCGCGCGGACTCGGTCGACCGAGCAACGTGAGGCCCTGTCCGTCAAGATTGACGATGCGCGAGCCGCGCATCGACGGCATTTCAAGATGAGGCATCATGCGATTGCCGCGATGCCCATCTCTGGGCACGAGAAACGCAAGCTCTACAAGATACTTTCGTTCGAGAGGAAGACCGCTGAGCGAAAGCTTCGCGCGGCGACGAAGCAATGGCGTGAGGCGCGCGTTCACGGGCACCCGGGATCTTGGAAGGAGTTCCTCGCGGAACGGGCCGCTCAGGGCGATCCGAGGGCCACGCGTCGCCTCAAACGGCAGTGGCGAGGATTGGAGATCACCACCCGTGACAACCGACTCGAAGCCCTGCACTCTCGCACGTCGCGCACGAGTCGTGGCAGCATCGTACACAACCTGCCTGGAGGGATCAGGCTCCGAGAATCAGCAAGATCGATCGAGCTCCTCGGCGAGGCTCGAGATGAGGCCCTCGAGCAGCTCGCGAAGGTCGCCAAGCAGAGATTCGGGTTGAAGCCCGTCACGCTACTTGGATCGAGGCGCGCACAAGAGCGACTGGCTGAACTGGCCTCCGAACAGGGGTTGGAAATCGCTGAAGAGCGTCAGCGCTGACGCTTGCGGCCGCTGGCCTCAAGTAGTCGAACGACAAACCTGATTGTGGTGCACGTTTTCTCGTCCTGCCCCCGGGAAACCGCAGAAGTGGAGCTCTTCCTCGTGTGCACGTTGGGAGCTCGGCGGCGCGGAGATCTCACAGAGCAAGAGGCCCAGGCCTGCATCGGCTCTGGCTCAGTGTGTTTCTAGTCGGCTGTCGCCCGCGTCAGCAGTCCACCGAGCAGAGACATCTCGGCCATGCCGAAGACTCGAAGTAGATGATGTCGTATAGAGGATCATCAGGTTGAGGATAGAAGCCCTCGAAACCGAGCTCGCTTTCATGACAGATTGAGCCGAAGTAGAAGATGTCGCCGGGAAAGTCGTCACGGGTCGCGAAGTACACGAGGGGAGGCAGTTCTGCCCGGTCGTTGGCGTTTCCTCACCAACTGCTTGATCGCAACTTCGCTGGGGGTGCTGCGGACCCCAATGACGCGAAGTTGGAACCAGTTTTCCGCTTTCATTGAAGAGTGGGCCAAGCTTCGGGGGGGCAGCATGATGAGATTTGACCATGGAGAATCCATACACACCTGCGCCGAGGACAATGTGACCTGCACGATGTGGGTTCACGGCGTCGCGCGGTCGAGCTTGGTCAGTCACGCTCTGTTTTCCCGTCGAGCTCCCTGATGCGAGCAAGCCAATAGAGTGGTCTCCTCTTGTCGTGGGCGATCGCGATGATCGTGATCGAACGACGCCGCTCAAGGAAAACGAGGGAATAGGGAAAGCTTCGCAGCCGCGCCCGCCTGAGCTCAGCGTCGTATCCGGGAAGCGGCACACGAACGAAGCTGCGCGGCCTTCCCCCGATTCGCTCAACCGCCTCGTCGATCGCATCTACGAAATGCGAAGCGGCCTTGGGGGAACGCTCTTCGTACCATGCCCGAGTCGACCGTATCTCCGCTAGCGCCTCTGCGGAGAACGAGACTGACTTCATTTCTTCAGTTCGGCGCGCAACTGCTCGATCGCTTGATCTCCGGGAATGAGTTCGGCCGTACCGTCTACAACGGCCTTAACGCGCCGGGCTAGCTCGGCCTGGAGCTCGTCGTCGGTTAAGTGCGCGTGCGGATCCGGCGCATCCAAGCTGTCCAAAAGACGGAGTGCGACTTGAGTACGCTTCTCCTCAGGCAACCGGAGTGCCTTGGAGATGATTTCGTCCGAGTTGCTCACGGTTGAAGTATAGCGCGCAAGACCGTGCTAGTAGCAAGCAAGCCGATTCTGGTCGCGAATTGCTCTCAGATACCAAGTTTGGCGGAACGCTTCCGAAGAATGGCCCTCGGAGGCCGGCTCAATGTCGGCCCAAAGACGAAGCCCCGAGACCACTCCTGATCTCGGGGCCGGTGACCCCAACGATGCGAAGTTGGAACCAATTTTCCGCTTTCATTGCAGATTGGGATGAGCTTCGGATGGCAACATGATGAGCTTCGACGACGGCAATCCATGCGCAGCTGCGTGTAGGGCGAAGGCGGTTGCCGCGCTCGACCCGCGCACGTCGAGCCGTCGGCAACGCACGTAAGGGTTCGAATTCTGTCCGCTGGGTCACCTTCGCGATCATCGCGGCTCACATCTCGCGACGGACAACGTTTTGAGGAACGGCAGGGCTTGGGTGCGCCACAGCGCCTGCAAGACCGAGAACGCGCCTTCAGGCTGTCCGGCGCGGTCGTAGCCATCGGCTCACCACCCCTAACCGGCCCGGGGTCTCGCCTCAGGAGCCGCGCTTCACTGGGCGCCTCGCGCCAACCTCGGTCGGATCTTTTTTTATTTTGGCCGCATTTGCTCTACTGGCTCCTTCAATGGTACTCCGGTAACCATATGGATAGCCGTCGGACGACATGGCGCCACCGCCAAGGAACCGCGTGGCACTCGTGGCCTGTCCTAGCCTGCGCAACCGTCGCGTGGCTCGGTTCCACGCCTGCCGCCAACGCACAGCTTCTCGACAACATCAGCTCGATCAACGGGGAACCCTCTGTCAGCAATGCTGCCGTCGATTTCTTCAACCGCGCGCACTGTGAGAGCCCCGGAGAAACCCTGTTCGAGCTGACCATCGCCGGCTCCGGCGAAGCCGTGACCGAGGTTTACCTCTGGATGGGCATACAAAACGGCAACTGCCAGCTGGCCGCAAACCGCACGGATCTGGCCCGGGTTTGCTCGGAAATCTCCGGCAACCCGTACACGGTCGGCGTCGGCTCCGTGGTGCGAGGTCTGAGCCTCCAGGACCTCATCGACAACCCGGAAGCCATTGTCGACTGCGGGAACACGGCGCTCCAAGGCGTGCCGCACGAGATCTTCGTCTTTCGGAGCGAAGACCCAGGCAGCAAGGACGTGGCCGCGGAGAGCTATGGAGTTGCGCGATTTACGGTCGACGTCACGCCTCCTCATGCACTCGAGATTACGAGCCCACCGGAGCTAGAGGGGTCGATCTTCACCATCGCTTGGACCGCCCCAATCGACCAACCATCGATGGCGCAGTACAACCTCTATGCTTCTGAAGCCGATGGCCCCGAGACGGCGGTAGCCGGCGGAATTGTCGCGACGGCTAGTCGGAACGCCACGAGCATCTCGGTGTCGGCGGCTCAGTTGGGGCTCGCAGAAGACGAGCAGAGCTATCTCTTCGTCTCGTCGGTCGACGACGCCGCGATCACCGTGGGCGACGGCAACGAGGGACCGCTGTCTACGCCGACGAAAGCCGTGGCGCGAGCCAACGAGGACACATGCGCTGACCTCGACGGGGGCTGCCCCGATGGTGGCATCGACGCCGGTGGCGGTTCGGGCGGCTGCTCCGCCTCCCGAGCGCACACTTGGCAGCCGGCTATGACGTTGCTGGCGGTGCTGCTCGGGCTCGCCTGGCGACGCCGGACGTTCGGACAGGGTCGTTGAATTCGCTATGCTCCTTGTCGGCCAAATAGGCGGCAGTCATCCTGGCCGGTTGCCCCGCGTTTGCCGATTTGCCGAGGATCCTGTGCCTCCTCAAAACCCCGTCGACCCCATAATCGTTGATGTTTCCACGCTCGAGGTCAGGCTCGCCTACCCCGATACTTCACCTGCTGTGCGCCCTGCGCGCGCCCGCCAGATCGAGCCTGAAGCCGCCATGCGAGCCCGCGCTCGTGAAATCGCCCTGCTCGGCTGCGCTCGGCGATAGAAGAAGCCCGGCCGAAGCCGGGCTCACTGGTGGTGGTGACCCCAACGATGCGAAGTTGGAACCAACTTTCCGCTTTCATTGAAGGGTGGGACGAACTTCGGATGGCACCTCGAGACGCCTCCTGAGCGCGCATTTTGAGTCGACCGCACGCCGTGACGGCGGGAAGGTCGATTCGTTCCCCCGACTCGGACGGTATGGCGTGGGGCAATTGACGTCATAGAGATCGCCTGTGTTTGGCCCCACCTCGCTGTACCCGGACGGACATGTCCACGACGCCTGCGAGGGCTTAGCCGATTTCGTGCCGATCCTGCGCGGGTCGAGCGGCGCGTTCGCGTTTGAGTTGTGACGGGCTAGCGCGCGCGGCGACACGGTTCTCAGCGGGGTTCTCCTTTCAGTCGGCGAGCTGACCGCAACGATGCCAACGTCGGCAACCACGCCGGAGGTACATAGAGCAGCAACAAGAAGCAGAGGAGCTGGAGTTCGTGATTCAGGTGGCCAGAGGGATCTCGCGCGTACAGGTACCACGCCCCAAGCCCGACTCCCCACGCGCCGAGGGAAATTGGATAGCTGGAAACAGCAAACTTGAGCCAACCCATGCCGATTCTCGTCAACGGTCGCGGGGCAGCGTCTGGAAAGCGCCAAATGAGCGGGACCATCACCAGTACGCCAGCAACGAGCACGGACGCAAGATCCACGCCATCAGTGCGCTGAAGCAGATGAACGCTCAGTACAGGAAGCGGCAGCGTCAGATAATAGACGGCCAACAGAAAACGACGAGGCTGAATGCGAATCGCCATCGGGGCTGAGCATATCCGCCAGGCGCGGCTTCGGGGCGAAGAAGAAGATCTGACCGAGATTGAGCAGAAAATAGGATTGTCACGCAACTTGTCGACCTCCGTGACCAATAAGCGCGGCCTTCGATTCGAGGATGTAGCTTGAAGAGAAGAAGCCCGGCCGAAGCCGGGCTTTCGTGGCGGTGACCCCAAGTACCTGGAGTTGGAACGAATACTCCGCCTTCATTGAAGAGTGGGAGGGGCTCCGGAGGCTCGCGGCGTGACCTTGTGATCTTCCCCCACTTCCGCGGACAGGACGTTGGGGACTGGAATCGGGCCGTAGACCCTACGGGCAGAACGGGGCCAGTGCTTCCTCGGTGTAGGCGTCGCACGGAGCCCAACAGGAGTCGAGCGCAAAGAAGCCGTTGGCAGCGCGGCAATCGATCGAAAGCCACCAGTCGTTGCCCACGAAAGGGTCCGTGATGCAGAGCGGAGGGGGATCGGGCTCTGGGTCGCTGCATCCATCGGGCAACAAGCTTCGTAGTACGCAACCTATGACCCATTCGTCGCTGTCCGAGCTGAAGGCGGTTGCCGGTCGGCAATCGGGGCCGCAAGCCCAGCGGTGCTCCGTGGCGGGGCGCGTGCAGGGCACGGGCTGAATGATTGGACAACCGTACTCGTCCTCACCAGTCACGGTGGGCTCGACCGGTTCCACGCCATCAAGCTCCCCGCAGAACCGGATCTGCTTTGGTGCTTCCTCTTGCGTCGAGGCAGTGTCACCGCAACCGAAGAGCAGAAGCAAAGATGCAAACGCTACCGATAGAATGCGCCAACCGGCAACGTTCATTTGCACGAAAGCTCCACCCAGACCGTCACGGCCTCTTCCTCCTGCTTGACGAAGTCTTCGGAACCAATGCAATCGCCGCCCCGCAAGGACACCGTGGCCGTCCAGGTTCCAGGAAGGACGACGAATACACCGGTGTGGACGTCGCCTGCTTCTCCCGTCAGCGGCCTATCAGAGCACCACGTCATGGGACTGTCGTCGGGCTCGACTCCAATTGGTGTGAAGTCGACTTGTAGATCACCACATGCAACGCCGGAGAATGGATAGGGCTGCACGAAACTAACCACCACCCCGAAGTGCGGATCGAAAGGGTCGCTGCTACATCCGGCCGCCGCGAAAGCAGAGAGCAAACTCGCGAGCATAAGATAACGAAAGACAATTCATTCGCTATGTCTACCCGATCCGGGCAGATCCTACCACTTGCACCTCGGACCACCACGCCGCTAGCCGCAGGCACATAGACCGCACTTGAGCCCCGCCCAAAGCAGGAGGCGTCGATCGCGCTCACCTGTAGAGCCCTTTCAGCGCTCACGCTCGTGCGCGATCTCCAGACCGTGCTCGGCGACCATCTTCGTCAGCCGCTCTCGGACTTTCCTCGGTCCGAGCAGCGTAACGCCTTTCGTTCCAAACCGTTGCTTGGCGACCCTCACCAACTGCTCGAGCGCAACTTCGCTGGGATCGCCAAGGAGCTCGATCGAACCCGCCGACTCTCGCAGACGTGCCCCGCCTCCAAGGTTGTGAACCACGGTGCCGCGACTCGTCCGCCGGTCGTTCGATGACAGCGCCCGAAGACGGGTGTCACGGCTCTTGATCACCGGGCCGCGAAACTGCTGGCTTAGACGTCGGAGTGCGCGCTGGTCTCCGCGCGCCGCGCGTTCGGCGAAAAACTGCTTCCAGGATCCGGGATGTGTGTCGACGCGTTACCGCCCGCCACCCCTTGATGGTCGCCCTCAGCCTGCGCTCGGCACACTTTCTTTCGAACGAGAGCGTCTTGTACAAGCTGCGCTTGTCCCGCGGAGGGATGGGCATCGCGGCAATCGCGTGATGCCTCAATTTGAACCGCTCCCGATGCGCGGCGCGGGCTGCCTCGAATCCTGGAGGCCATCGCCTCGCGGAGCTCCTTGCGGTGACGCCGTGCGGCGTCGAGGGCCTCTCGGTACTCGCGCCAAAGCCCGTCATCGAGCGCTCGTCCAAGCGGCCGTTCCTCGTAGGGCTGCACCTGCTCGCGCGCGACCTCGGCAGCCTCTGGGCCCGGGACGAACTCGCCGTAGCGCTCGCAGAGCCGCTGCTTGGACCATCCTCGTCCCAACGCCGATGCCTTGCACGCCAAGTTGGGCCTCGTGGCGTGGACGATTGCAAGCCCGTTGCCGCGTCGCACCAGTCGGACCCCAAAACGCGCGAGCTCGTCGTGAAGAGCCGGCCAGGACCCGATGCGATCGTGTCCCGTGGCGTCTCCTATCGTTCGACGCGCCCAGCCAGAGAAACTCTCGACGCCCCGGTGCGCCTCGAAGTCGCGGGCCCGGTGGCTCTGGAAACGACCTCGCGACCGGTCGACGCGGTGGAGCCCAAGCTCTTGTTCGAGGACGCTCGAAATCGCTTGAAACGCCGGAATGGCCTTGTAGGGGTGATGGATCTTCAGCGTCTCGGGATGGATCTTGTTCACCGCCACGTGAAGATGCTCGTGCTCCTGCTCGCTATGGCGGACCGCGATGTATTGGTGTTCTCCGAGCCCCGCCGCCGCCACAGCCCGGCGAACGACGTCCTCGAGCTCCGCTGGCGCTAGGCGTCGGTCCTCGGGGTGAAACGAGATGACCAGGTGATAGGTCTTGTTGCCCTTGGCCCTCACATTGCCTTGTTGGAGCACTTCCATGACCTCGACCGCAAGCTCGGCGTCTTCTCGCCGATCGAGGCCCTCCAGGTTCCCGGCCATGTACCAGGTGCATCGCTCTTCGCCCTTTCCTCGCAGCATGTACGGAACGAGCTTGGAGAGACGAGATACGGTTCTGTCCGTCCCTCGGCTGCTTCGGCGTGATGATCATCGGGAGCGGACAAGGTGTGCGAGGACGCGCCGGAGCTCGGCCGCGTTGCGTTCGACCTCGACCAGGGTGCGGCGAAGCTCGGCCTTTTCTTCACGCTCGGTCAGCGCCTTCTTGAGCAAGCCGCCAAGGCGGTTCTGTTCCCGTTGGATCCTCAAGAGATCCTGAATCTCCTGCCGCGCACGCGCGCTTGGGATCTCCGCAGTCAGAAGCAAACGACGTAGGATTTCTCCGTGCGTGAAGCCAGAGGCTTCAGCAAGGGCGCGAAGACGGGCGATGTGCTCATCGCCTACGCGCGCCCCGATGAAATGCCGAAGAGCCCCCAACCCATGGATAGTAAGCCTCACTCGACGCTTGTCGAGCGCGAATCTTGCTCCGCGCGTGCGAATAAGCCGAAGGCGTTGAGCACGTCGATCAAGCGCAGAGCGGCGAACGGCGAAGAGTTCGCGCGCAGCGCTTGCAGTTTTGTTTAACAAAACTCCACCTTGCCCTCCGGTAGCGAGTCGCAAACTGACGCTGGTTGTCGCCGGTGCGTCACAACCTGTCGCTTTCGGTCACAACCGCGACACTTCCTGGCGAGAATGACAAGAAGTGACACGAAGTGTCGCGCGCGCGCCAACTAGTGCTGCGCGAGTGCACAACGAGTGCACCGCGAGCGCCAAGTCGCGCCACATAGCGCCAACGGACCAGCGGTCGGGAGAGCCGAGCAAGCTCTGCGTCACGCGGCCGCCCAGCAATGGGCTCGCGCAACTTTTCGGGGGGCAAAACCGATAACAGGGTTTGGCAGTGGGGGATCAAACGGGCAACGGAGGCATCGAACGAGGAGAAGGAAGGCGCATGACTCCCCTCCCCCTCGAACGCTATCGGGAGATCTTGGGCGACACGGCACCGAAATCGGACGCCGAATTGCGCAAGCTACGAGAGGAGGTTTACCGGCTTGCGAGGGCTGTGGTACAGACGGTCATCGAGGAACGGAAGCGGTGAAGCGATGACCCTCTGCGCCGTCGCATATGCCCGAGTCTCCACGGTTGCCCAGACCGAGGGCTACAGCTTGGGCGTGCAAACGGCCGACCTCGAACGGTACTGCGAACACAAAGGCTGGACGCTGAAGCGGCTCTTCGTCGAACCCGGATCGAGCGCGAAGACCAGCCAACGTCCGGTCTTCGGGGAGATGCTCGAGTACTGTCGCAAGCATCGAGAGGTGATCGACGTGGTGTTGGTACACAAGATCGATCGCTTCATGCGCGACACCTACTACCACACCCACACCCGGAACCTCTTGGCGGGCTACGGGATCGTGCTCCGGAGCGCGACGGAGCCGATCAGCGAAGACCCAAGCGGCAAAGCGCTCGAAGGAATGCTGTCCGTCTTCGCGCAGTTCGACAACGACGTGCGCTCAGGCCGCACCGTCGCCGGGATGAAGGCCGCGGTGGAAGCCGGGCGATGGTGTTGGAAGCCGCCTCGCGGATACGTGCGCGGAGAGACCGCGAGCATGGACCACGACCCGGACTTGGCCCCGGTGGTGCGGCAGCTCTTCGATGACTGCGCCTCGGGAGCCTTCCCCGTGTCAGCCCTGGTCGACCGGGCCAAGGCACGAGGGCTCGACATCCACAAACAAGTTCTGAACCGAATGCTGCGGAATCCGCTCTACATGGGCGTCGTTCGTGTGGACAAATGGGGCATCGAAACCACCGGCGACTTCGAGCCGCTCGTGCACCCTGAAACGTTCTGGCGTGCCCAGGCCGTCCTCGATGGCAGGGGCCCTGGACGCGGGGAAGCCATATCAGCCGGCTCGCGCAGAGTTTCCCTTGAAGGGATTGGTCCGCTGCGTCCATGGCGTTCCCCTGACCGCCTCCTGGGCCAAGAAAAGCTATCGCTACTACCAGAGCCAGCCGCGATCAGGGTGCCGGGGATGCCGGGTGAGCGTCCGGGCGGAAGCGCTTGAAGAGGGCTTTCTGGGCCTGCTCAAACAGCTACAGCCTGCACCCGAATTGGTGCGCATCTTCAAAGAGGAAGTCTTGAACGTGTGGAAGCAGGCGCAGAAGCAAGCCTCCGACGAGCAGGCACGGCTGACATGGCGGCTGAACGGCATCCAAAAGAAGAAAGATCGACTGGTCGAGGCGCACGTTCACGAGCAGACCATCGACGCGAAGACGTTTCGCGATCACATGGACCGGCTTCGGGAGCAAGAAGCGACTGCGAAGTTGGAACGCTACGACGCCGAGCTCGAAGACTTGGACGTCGGCGCGGTGCTCGCGTTTGCCGAGCGAACGCTCTGTGATCTCGCAGGCAGTTGGAACCGCGCCGAACCCCCGCAAAAGACGAGGCTTCAGGCACTTCTGTTCCCCTCCGGCGTCACTTGGGATGGAGAGGCAGTTCGAACTCAGGAAACCGCGAGTGTTTTCGGTTGGATAGATCCGATTTGCGATGACGAGGAACGTTTGGTGACCCCAGCGAGGTTCGAACTCGCGTTACCGGCGTGAGAGGCCGATGTCCTAGACCACTAGACGATGGGGCCGCTTTCGAGTCCCGCGCTGTAACACGGGACTGGCTCGGGGACTAGGATTCGAACCTAGATAGCCAGTACCAGAAACTGGAGTCCTGCCGTTAGACGATCCCCGAATGGTCCCGACACCTTAGTTGGGGTGTCGAGCGGCGGCACTATAGCGGCAAGACCTCCCTCAGCAAGCGACAGGCCAAGCTGCTTATTCTTTACAGATTCGCTCGTGTATATTTTCGCAATTTTTCCAACAAAATCAGCTGCCATTCTGCAATTGCGTGATTGTTGACTTGACCTAGCGGAAAACTACGGAATAGTGAGGGCTCCCCTTTCGGCGGCGTCTTAGGCAGTCGGGGGACAGGAGCATCATGACTTCGTGGAAAGAACAGCTTGGTGAACGGATTCCGGAGCAACTCGCGGGCGAGGTGGATCTCTTCGAGGGTCAGATCGATCTCAAGAAGCAGGGCAAGCTCGACGACAAGATCTTTGCCGAGACACGGCTTCGCCGAGGTGTGTACGGGCAGCGCTACGACAACGGCCTTCGCGACGACGGCACCGGCCAGAAGACACTCGCCTTCCCCTGCGGCGACCTGACCAAAGGGCCCGATACGGTTTGGGACGCGCCGGGGATGATGCGCATCAAGATACCGTTCGGAAAGCTCACCGCTGAACAGCTCGATGTCTTGAGCGAGCTCGCTGAAGAGAACTCCGATTCAATCCTGCACGTGACGACGCGGCAGGACATTCAACTTCATTTCATTCACATCGAAGAAGCGCCCGACATGATGCGCCGACTCGCCAGCGTCGGGATCACGACCCGCGAGGCCTGCGGCAACAGCGTTCGCAATGTGACGGCCTGTGAGTACGCCGGTGTCTGTACGACCCAGGCGTTCGACGTCACGCCCTATGCAGACGCGATCACGAAGTACCTCTTGGGGCACCCCGACGTTCAAGACTTCGGCCGCAAGTTCAAGATCGCATTCTCGGGTTGCGAAGACAATCCCTGCGGTCTCGTGACTTTCCACGACCTTGGCGCAGTAGCGCATATCCGGGATGGCAAGCGCGGCTTCCGTGTCGTCGTCGGAGGCGGGCTCGGCGCCGTGCCGGTCCAGGCCAAGGTGCTCGCTGAGTTCTGCCCCGAAGAAGAGCTTCTTCCCCTTGCGCAAGCGGTGTCCCGCGTCTTCGCCCGCCTCGGTGAGAAGCAGAGCCGAGCCCGCGCTCGCATCAAGTTCCTCGTGCAGAAAGTCGGCATCGAAGAGTTCAAGAAGCTGGTGGCGGAAGAGCGCGAAGGCCTTCGCCCGGACGAACGTTGGACGGCGTTCTTGGACGACCTTCACTCCACCGATGAGAGGCCCGTGCGCGACCCAGGCTCGATTCCGAGCGACGCTCCGGCTGGGTTCCGGGCCTGGGCCGAGCACAATCTCAAGCCGCAGGCGCAGGACGGGTATTACTCGGCCATCGTCAAGCTGCCGCTCGGTGACTTCACGGCCACGCAGGGCCGCGCGCTTGCCGACCTCGCTCGAAATTACACCGGCGACTCGATTCGCTGCACGGTCGAGCAGAACCTCACGTTTCGCTGGCTCAGCGGCGCCGATGCCGTGTCCTTCTACGACGGACTCGTCGCACTCGAGATGGGCGCCGCCGGTGCAGGCACCATCACCGACATGACTTCCTGCCCCGGCACCGACACCTGCAAGCTGGGCATCTCCGCATCGCGTGGCCTGACAGGCGAGCTCCGCAAGCGGCTCACCGTCGTCGAAGGAGACCTCGACCCGGCCGTGAGAGCGCTTCGCATGAAGGCGAGTGGCTGCTTCAACTCCTGTGGCCAGCACCACGCCGCCGACATCGGGTTCACCGGCGTGAGCCGGCAGGTGGGCGGCCGCAAGGTTCCTCACTTCAACATCGTCCTCGGCGGCCAGTGGACGGAGAACGCCAAGAGCTACGGCCTCGTGGTGGGTGCGGTTCCATCGAAGAACATCCCCAAGGCAGTCGAGCTGATCACCCAGCACTACCTCGCCAACCGCGAAGGCGAAGAGAGCTTCCAGGCATTCATCGCACGCGTCGGTAAGAGGGAGTTCCGCAAGGTGCTCGCGCCGATTCAGAAGCCGCCCGCTTACGAGGAAGATCCGAGCTACTACAGCGACTGGGGCAACCCACGCGAATACACTATCGGCGACATCGGCGTGGGTGAGTGCGCCGGAGAGATTGTCCCCTTCGTCGAGTTCGGCCTTCAAGAAGCGGAGCAGCAGCTCCACGATGCGCAGGACGCCCTCGAAACGGGTCAGGCCGGCACCGCCGCACTTGGCGGGTTCACCGCTATGGTCACCGCTGCCAAGGCCCTAGTGCGCCACCTCGAAGTCCAGGTCAAAGACGACGCGGACGATGTGGTCGCGAACTTCAAGACCCACCTCGACGACACCACCCTCTTTCACGACCCCTTCGCGAAAGGAAAGTTCGCCGCGTATCTGTTGAAGATGCACGGAGACCAGTCGTACAAAGACGCGACCGACGAGATCGCCCACCGCACCCTCGACGAGGCGCAGTTGTTTCTCGAAGCGGCACACGCGTGCTACCAGCGTCTCACCCAGGCATCGGCCGCCGCGGCGGAGTAAAGCCCATGCAAGCAACGAAGTTTCAAGTGAAGGTCTACGCCAAAGCGGGCGACATCGAGCTCGAGAAGCTCGTCCCGGTGTTCCACGAGTGGATTCGCGACAAGAAGATCTCCGACGAGCTCCTGATCGACGTGGCGGACTACGCGCACGTGCCGCAGGGGCCCGGCGTGGTTCTGATCGGCCATCAGTCCGACTACTACCTGGACGTGGCCGACAACCGGCCTGGCCTGCTCTACAGCCGCAAACGTGGTTTCGACGGCGACCTACAGGCAGGCATCGACGACGCCTTTCAACGCGCGCTCCAAACGTGCCAGCTCCTCGAAGCCGAGAGCAGCCTCGACCTCGAGTTCGCAACGGACGAACTGCTATTCCGAGTGCAAGACCGTCTGAACGCGCCCAACGCGGAGGCGACTTACGAGGCCTACAAGCCCGCGCTGGTGCAATCTTCAACCGCGTTTTTCGGCGCCGCCCCATCACTGGAGCGAATTGGCACAGAGCGCGAGCCCTTCGCCGTTCGGATCCACACCGGTGCAAGGGGCTCGGTCGCGGACGCCCTCAGCAAGCACTGACGCGGCGCTCGGCGTTCTTTTTGGCCCCTCGCCAGTTTGCGGTACAAACATCAGCCAGGAGCTGATCTGTTGAAGTACCCTCCCCTCGCCTTACTGTTCCTCTCGATCCTCTTCGCCTCGACAGCGTGCACACGCGGCGATTCCCTGGAGGACATCGCTGAGTCGGAACCGGAATCGAGCGGCACAGCCGGAGACGACGCGGCTATCAGCAAAGTCCGCGCTGCGGTTCGCGCGATGTCGCAACGAGATGCAACCGTGGAATCGGTCGCAGCCGAAATGGAAGGCGTGATCAAGGCCCGGACCAAGAGCCAAGCATTGATACACTACGACGGGTACCGGGCGGCCTTCGTCACTCCTGGCGGTCGAGTCAGCCAGGTCACCTTTTCACTCATCGAGGCCAAGCCCAGCGTGCAGCAAATGACCGACGCATTCGGGACGCCGAGCGAGGTCCCGAGGGGCATGCTGTATGAGCAGTCGTTTGCCTCGACCGGCGCGAAGATCGACATCTTAGCGGAGCCCGTTTCGATGCCAGCCGACGAGAGCAGCCTCGTTCGGCGCATCATCGTCCGAGGCTCGCGCCGCCGCTAGCCTAGGCTCGAAGCTCGAGGGCCTGGATGCGGGCCACCACGCGCTCGTCCGCCGGTGGAAGCGGATAGCGATCGAGCTCGGGGGGCGCGACCCAGGCATGGTCTGCAACCTGCAGATGACGCACTTCTCCGGCACGAAGCCCGCATCGATAGAACAGCAGGAGCACTTCCTTCTTGGGATACCTGTGGTGGGTCACCTCGAGGATGTCGTTCACCTCGACCTCGATCCCGCACTCCTCCCGGCACTCGCGAACCAGCGCCTCCTCGGGCGACTCCCCGGCCTCGAGCTTTCCGCCCGGGAACTCCCACATCCCGGCGAGGTGCTGCCCTTCGGCGCGACGGGTGAGAAGCACCCTGCCGGCCCGAATGACCACCGCCGCCGCAACGACGATGGGCCCGGCGCCCCGTGGGCGATGCAAAGCGTTGCCTTTGCTGGGCACGTCAGGGCATCTCCCCGATCGCACGGAGCAGCTGCGCCTTGGCGATCCGAAGCCCGATCGCGGACTCGACCACATCGACCTGCGCGCGAATGAGCTCCGACTGTGCCTGCAGAAGTGTTGTGGTATTGACGATGCCGGCTTGGAGCTGCTCGCGTGTGACACGGTAGCCTTCTCGCGCCGCGCTGAGGCCGAGCCTGGCGGACTCGATCGCCGACCGCGCAGCGAGCATCCCATGATAGCCTTCGGCGACCTCGACGCGGATCGCGTCTTGGAGCGCGATGACGTCCGCATGAGCTCTCTCCAGCTCTGCCTGGAGTTGCTTGGAACGCCCCTGCGCACGGACGGTATCGTTCGGCGCCCATCGGATGACTGCACCCGCTTCCCAAGTCGCCGCGAATCGCTCTTGCTGCGGAAAGACTCGAAGGTTCGGATTCGAGTACTGGGCACTCCCTCGAATGAGCAAGTCAGGGAGCTTACCCCCGATCGCTGAGCGAAGCTGATGCTTGCTCGCCTCGACGTAGGCGCGCAACGCACGCAGATCCGGTCGCTCTCGGAACGCTCGTTCCTTGAGAGCACTCTCCGGCTGGGTGGGGACGCCGTCCACTGGTTCGGAGAGGTCCTCCCCCAGCGTAGGAAGCTCTTCGGTGTGCATCAGGGCTTGCAGCGAGCGCGTGGCAACCTGCAAACCAAAATTGGCGCGTTCGACCGCCACCCTTGCTGCCTCTTGTTGTGCTTCGACTCTCAGAAGATCGACGCGGGCAGCCGAGCCGGCCTGCACCAGAGATTCGGTTTCCTTCCGCTGCGACTCGGCGGCCTCGAGCGCAAAGTTGGCTACCCCGAGACCGGCCTCAGCGCGTGCGAACTCGTAGTAGGCCTGCCTCGCCGCAAAGGCGACATTGTTCCGCTCCGCTTCAATTTGATAAGCCGCGGAGATCTTGTTCTTCTTCGCGGCCCGATAGGCGGGCAAAGCTTCGGCTAGTGAATCGGTGAACGAGTATATGAGCGTCGCATCGCTCGCGAGCTGCTGAGTCAATGACGGGAAGTCGAATGGCACCTCCAGAGTCTCCCCCGGGTCAGCCGGGTTCGGGACGGTGAAGACGCCACTGTTGTCGACCGGACTGAGTCGCGAATAGCGGCCGAGGAGCTCGAGGCGTGGGACCAGAGCCTGACATCGCTTGCATCGCGCCTCCCTTGGCGTCGAGCAACAGAGTCTTGGTCCGATCGAGATCCGGCGAGGTCGCCACGATTTGAGTAACCGCTTGAGTCGAGGTCAACCCACCCGCCACATAGAGCGAGCGAAGGGCCTCCGCCGCGGCGTCGTCCTTCTGCTCGGCCAAGGGAGAACCCTGCGTTTGCCCCGATATCTCCGACTCCACCCCGGGCCGTGCCTGTGCATGGACGGGGGCCGTTTCCAGACCGAGGAAGACGCTCGCGACGCCAATGAGAACTGAGAATCGATGAGTAGCCATGAGTGCTCCTTGCCCAAGGCATGATACGTCAGCAGCCGGTGAGCCAGCTTGCCGCCCCTGCGGCGCTAATCTATAGCCGTCGCCTATGGCTCAGGGACTCAAAGTTGCGGTGGTGGGAGCCACCGGAATGGTGGGCGCGGAGATGTTGCGCGTGCTCGAGCAGCGCGACTTTCCGGTATCCGAGTTGGTGCCCGTGGCATCGGCTCGAAGCGCCGGAAAGACTGTGACCTTCAAGGGCGTCGAGCACACGGTCGTCGAGATCGCACCCGAGGTCTTCGAGGGGGTCGACCTGGCCCTCTTCTCGGCCGGCGGCGGCACCTCTCGAAAGTGGTCGCCGATCGCGGCGAGCAAGGGCGCTCTGGTGGTCGACAACTCGTCCGCCTTCCGCGCCGACCCCGACTGCCCGCTCATCGTGCCCGAAGTGAACGCGGCGGCCGCCGCGAACCGGCCCAAGGGCATCATTGCGAATCCCAATTGCTCGACCATCCAAATGGTCGTGGCCCTGAAGCCACTCCACGACGAGGGTCGCCTCAAGCGCGTGATCGTCGCCACCTACCAGGCGATCAGCGGATCGGGCGCCAGCGCTGTGGCCGCGTTTGAGGCGCAGGAAGAGGCAACCGTCAAAGGCGTCGCAGTCGACAAGACCAAGCTTTCCGGACAGTTGAGCCGCAATCTTCTCATGCACTGGACTGTGGACGCAGAGACGGGCTACCAGGAAGAAGAGCTGAAGATGGTCTCCGAGACCCGCAAAATCTTCGGGGACCCTGACATCGCTGTCTCGCCGACCGCGGTCCGCGTCCCCGTGATCACCGCGCACAGCGAGGCGATCACGGTCGAAACCCACAAGCCGATCTCGGCCGCCCGCGCCCGCGAGCTGCTGAGCCAAGCCGAAGGCGTGGTCGTCGTGGACGATTTCGTGAATGGCGTGTACCCGCAGCCGATCGATGCGGCCGGACAGGATCCGGTCTACGTCGGCCGCATCCGCGAGGACGTCGGCAATCCGGGAGGCATCCAGATGTGGGTCGTCTCGGACAACCTCCGAAAGGGCGCAGCCCTCAACGCCGTCCAAATCGCTGAAAGAGTTCTATTAAAGTGACGAAATGTCAGGGCTTGGCGTAGAAGAAGGGCGGATCATGTCAGATTGTCCGCCGACCTCTCGAAAACACACGGCTTTTGGGCTTGCACGCTTGGCCCAGGGATTGCACTCAGGATGGGGTATGCGTAACGGCTTCTTATTCTTTTCGGTCCTCACAGCGGCGCTTACGGCGCTCGCCCCCACCTCGTTCGGCCAGACGGAGCAGATCGACGCGATCACGAAGATCAACGGGGAAACACTCACGTCCGACAACGCAGATGTGTACTTCAACGCCCAGAACTGCGCGGATCCTGCGGCGACCCTGTACGACCTGACCCTGACGAACGGCAACGGCATCACCCAAGCGTACCTTTGGGCCGGCGTGCAAAACGGGCTCTGCAACGAGAACGCCAAGCGGACCGACACGCAAGAGCTTTGCCGACCAATGGCGAGCAGCACGCCGGTCAACGTGGGTGACAACGCCACAATCGTCGACCTCACCCTGCAGGAGCTCGTCGACACCGGTATCGTCGATTGCGCAAATACGGCGCTCGAAGGTCAGCCTTACGAAATCTACGCCTTTCGCAGCGAAGACCCGGGCGGGAACGACGTGACGACGGACGGATATGGCGTCGCCAAATTCATCGTGGACGTGACTCCCCCAGCACCCCTCGTCATCGAGAGCGATCTCACGCCAGCGCCAGGCTCGACTTACAACATAACCTGGGCGACGCCCGCGGACTCCACGAAGATCGCGGAGTACAGGGTCTACCAAGGCGACACGGACGACGGCAGCGCGGCCGCGCTGACGAGCATCCGGGCCAGTGGAACCGCGAAGAGTGTGACAGTGACCTCCGGGTCCCTCAACCTTGCCGACGGAGAGTCGGCCTATGTCTTCGTCACCGCCGTGGATTTTGCGTCCGTGACGCTCGGGCAGGGAAATGAAGGAGACGTCGCCGATGCTACGGGCACCCTCTTCACTGCCGTAGGGACCATCGGGTTCTGCGACGATCCGAGCGTGGACTGTTCCGGTTGCTCGGTCTCGCCGATGAGCCTGGCGAATGGTCAACCCGCCTCCGGGGTCTGGCTCCTTGGCCTAATCTTCGCGGTCGTCAGCGGTTGGAGGCTGCGCCGGTGAAACGAACCGCTTCGGCGCTAGTGCTGCTCGCCCTCGTTGGCTTCGCGCCGGAGCGTGCGCGCGCCGAGTCGGTGGGCGCCGGCTCCCAAGAAGGTTGGTCGCCCGAAGGCTACCTGCTCTCGCTGGGTGTCGGGGTCTATCGGCCCGATCCCGGGAGCGACGCGTTCGACCTTGTCTACCCAGGTGGCAACGGGCCGATCATCCTGCCCGAATTCGATTTCTTCCTCTATCGAATCCCCTACATCGGGCCCATCGGAATTGGGATCGCGGGGGGCTGGGCCGGCTACAAGGGCACGGCTTGTCAGGAAACATCCGCGCCGGGCACCTGCGTCCCATCGAGCGACCAGGCGAAGTTCAGCCTCTTTCCCCTGAATGCGCTGGTGGTCTTGCGCATCGACGCGCTCGCACGCCTAACGGCCGTCCCGTTCGTTTTCACTGGCAAGGTCGGTTTCAACTCCGTCTTCTTCAAAGAAACCGCTGGGGTCGGCAAGAGCACGGGTCGCAGCCACGGCTTCGGTTGGGCGGCCCAGCTTGCACTCGAGCTCAACTTCATCAACGAGCGGCGGGCTAACGCGCTCGACGAGGACTGGGGCATCAACAGCTCGTTCCTCTTCTTCGAGGTGGCCGGGTCGGACGCGAACAGCCGCGCCCCCGTGGGCGACAAGTTCTACTTCACCGGCGGCGTCGGCATCACGTTCTAAGGACTGCGAGGCGGCTCGCCCGCGGTAGGCCGATCGAAGGCGTCCCCCGGACCATCGAAACGCGCGAGCTCGATCTCGACCAGGGTGAGGCCGTGGGCCGGAGCGGTTTGGCCTGCCTTGGATCGATCGGCGTCCTCGCGCAGCATGGCGGGAATGTCGCTTGCGGAGAGCCAACCTCGTCCCACGTCGACCAGGGTGCCCACCATGATTCGCACCATGTTCTTCATGAACGAGTTGCCGACGACCTCGAGCGCCATCAGGTCGGGCCGTCCGTTCCAGCCAGGCATCACGCTGACCTCGAACATCTCGCGCACGACGACTTCGCGCTGGTCTCCGGATTGCCGGAAGGCATGAAAATTGTGGGTGCCTAGGAAGCAGCCTGCGCCTGCCTTCATGGCCTCGACATCGAGGTAGTCCTCGATTCGCTCGCCGCGGCGCGCGACGTCCTTCCGCATGCCCTTTGGTCCGAGCTGCCAAGCCTGCTTCCGAATCAACGGGTCTCGCTGCTGGCCGCAGCGGACGAGGTAGCGGTAGCGTTTGTGAGCTGCGTGGAAGCGCGGGTTGTAGCGTCGGAAGCAGGGCTGCGTGTCGTGGACCACGATGTCTTTGGGGAGCCGCGCGTTGAGACCGCTCGTCCAGCCTTCTCTTGGCACCTCGATCCCCACTGCAAAGCTCGCGATCTGCCCGAACGCGTGAACGCCCAGCGTCCGTCCGGCTGCATCCCCTCACCGGACCGTGCTCGATTCCCATCCGATCGATGGCCTTCTCGAGCGCCCCCTGCACCGTCCGAAGCCCGGGTTGCGCCTGCCAGCCGTGAAAGTCCGTCCCGTCGTACCCGAGGCAGACGCAGACACCGTGCATGAATTGAGGCTTCTCACCCATGAGTAAATCGCGCCGCACGCTAGCGCGGATGGGCCGCGTTGCCTATCGTTGCGCCGATGCGGTGCCTATTGCTGATCGTTCTGCTGACCGCCTGGCCAAATCTTAGCCACGGCCAGAGCACCGGAGCAGAACCCGGCAGGGACGCTGGCACTGACGCTGACGCTGACACCGACAAACCCCCTCCCAAGATCGCCATCGTCGTCGCCGGTGATCCCGACGAGACCATCCGGCAGACCGCCGTCTTCATCGAAACCGAAGCGACCCTCTCTGGGCTTCGCGCTCCCACCGACCCCGCTCTACGCGCTGCCATGCGTGGCGAGCCCACTGCTGAAGAAGACGGTCTCGAAGTCCTGCGCTCGATTCGCCGGGGTCTTGGACTCGACCCTCGCAAGGACCTCAGCGCGTACAAGCGCATCGGGCTCATCGCCGGCGCCGATGCCCTACTCGTCCTGCATCGCGAAGGCCCCATCGTTCTCGAGGTCTTCGACGTGAGCGCGTCGCAGTTCTACGAGGGCGCGCTCAACTTCGACGACAGCAGCGCCGAGCAGCGGCTGAAGTTCATCCGGAGTCGGGCGGAACAAGCGCAGCTGCGTTGGTCCGAACCACCTCCGCCGGCACCTGCGGACACTGGTGCAAAAGTGAACCCCCCAGAGAAGCCAGCGGACGAATCTAGGGCGAAACGCAGGTGGAAGAAGGCTTGGCCCTATGTCGTCGCGGGGGTGCTCCTCGCCGGAGGTGTAACCTACCTCATCATTGATCGAAGTCGTACTAACGAGGCGGGACCGCCGCTGCTAAGATTTACACCCGGTGAAGAGTAGACCCCATCTAGCTTCTCTCAGGGTGTTTCTGTGTGCGATCGCCGTCACCTTCTTTTCGGTCGGCGCCGTTGCTCAGGAAGCGCTCGAACCCTCGTTGCCCGCGGCCCTCGATGGCTACGCGAGCGAGCGCGTTGGCGCCGTCACCTGGACCTTCCCCGAAGCGCAGCAGGATCGTGTTCACAAGCTCATGGACGGCTTCGACGAGCATTGGGCGGAGATCGCCGACAACTTCGGTGTCCCCATCGACGACACGTTGATCATTCGCGTCGCACGGAACCCACGCGAGATGCGCGCGCTTGCCCCCATCGGGCATCCGCCGCCCGAGTACGCGACCGGTGTCGCGTACTCGCGGTGGGGCGTCATCCTCTTGACGATGTCGGCCCCGGAAACCTGGGAGCCCCCGGACCTGGAGGTGGTTCTCGTACACGAGCTCTCCCACGTGGGGCTGTACCGCGCCGTGCTCGGAAACCCGGTGCCACGCTGGTTCAACGAAGGCGTCGCGATCCATCAATCCGAGGTGCGCTTGCTGCCCCGAATGGAGTCGCTACTCCGAGCGGCTGCCCAGCGCTCCATGCTCCGGCTCTCCGAGCTCGACGATCGCTTTCCCAATCGCCCGCACGAAGTGAACGTCGCGTATGCCCAAAGCGCAGACGTGGTCGGGTTCCTGCGCAGAACCGACAACGACGAGCGGCGATTCCATCGAATGATTCAGTCGCTGCGCTCAGGAGAGACCTTCGATACGGCGCTCGCAACGGCCTACGGCTGGACGCGCATCGGACTCGAACGGCAATGGCGAGATAGCCTGCGAACCAGGTATCGAATCCTCCCGGCCCTTTTCGCGGGCTCCACCATCTGGGTGGCCGCCGCCTTCCTCGTGGTGTTCGCGTACCGCCGGCGGCGCCGCTACCACCACGTCAAACTACAGCAAATGGCCTACCGCGAAGAGCTCGAAGCGCTCAGCATCGCATCGGAGCCTCCCCCTGCGCTGCCCGCGCCGACGAACGCAGCTTCGGAAACGGGTATTCCGATCGTCGAGCACGACGGCGAATCGCACACCCTACACTGACCCCCGTGAAACCTTTGCTCTGGGCCGCTCAGGGCGCAGAGCCTCTCAGGCCTTGGTCTGGGCCGCTTCTTCCGGATCGAGCGGAAACTTCGGTGTGGTCCCGAGCTTCGCAAGCTTCTTCTTCCGGTCCTTGCCCTGAGCGGCGACCTTGCGGCGCCGTCGTGTTTTTGTCTTACCTGTATCCGACATTCAACTCGTCCTGGCGGCTGGCTTACTGTGCCTGAGCCGAGCCGTCAAACCCCCGCCCCGGTTGCCTCGTGGACGGCCCTCAAATAGCCCGCGTGGAGCTGCTTGGTCACTGTGCCGGGGGTTCCAGAGCCGATCGTCCGTCCGTCGGCCGAGACGACCGGCATGACTTCGCGGATGCTGCTCGTGATGAAGGCCTCATCGGCGCCGTAGAGGTCGCCGGGCCGGACCTCGGCCTCTTCGACCTCGATGCCTTCTTGCTGGGCTGCGGCGATGACCGTGGCGCGGGTGATGCCCATGAGAATCCCTGCCTGGGCTTCGGGGGTTCGGACCTTGCCGTCCTTGACGATGAAGATGTTGCTCGACGCACCCTCGAGGATCTGGCCCTTGCGTCCGAGCATCAGCGCCTCCTGGGCTCCCCTCTGCTTGGCCTCGTGGACGGCGAGCAAGTTCGCCAGGTAGTTCGACGCCTTCGCACCGGACGCCCGCTCGTCGTCGGTCGGGCGTGAAGCCTCGAGCAAAGAAACCGCCACGCCTCGCCGGTAGTGCTCGGCAGGCGGCACCGACACGGGGGCAGCGATGATGACCCGAAGCGGATTGTTAGCGGTCGACGGATCGTAACTCAACGGGCCGGTTCCTCGCGTGACAACGACGCGAACATACCAGTCGCCCTCGCCTGCAGCGTCGAGGGTAGCGTGAACCTCTGATGTGAGCGTCTCCAGCGACACAGGCATCGGAATCATCAGGCGGGCAGCCGAACGCGCGAGCCGTTCCAGGTGCTCGGTTTCGGCAAACGGAACGCCGCCGTAGGTTCGGTACACCTCGAACACGCTGTCGCCGTAGAGGAAGCCGCGGTCGAAGACCGACACGCGTGCTTCGTCGCTATCGACGACCTTGCCGTCGATTGCGACCTTTCCTGTCGCCATGGTTCACCCCTTCAAGTCTGCCAGGAGGCTCGCAGCCTGCGCGTGGCTCGCATCTTCGGCAAGCGCCCTCTCGAGCATCGTGATGGCTTTGCGCCGGTCGTCGGCCTTTGCCGCGATGTCACCGAGGTAGAAGTAGACGTCTGCTTTCTGAATGCCCGAGTCCGGTTCTAGCCTCTGAAGAAGCAAGGCCCGAAAGCTCTTTTGCGCGCGGTCGAGGTCGCCCGTTGCGTGGGTGAGCTTGCCGAGGTCACGAAGGATGGCAACGTTCGTGAGGTCGATCTTGAAGGCCGCGTCATACGCCGCGAGTGCGCCCTGGGCGTCGCCCATCGCCGCCAGCGCCTGGCCGAGCCTGTGCTGGTGCGTCGCAAGCTCCTTGCTGCGCTTCCCACCGTAGCTTTCGACGATGCGTTGCAAGATAGGCACCGCATCCTGCTGACGGCCGGCAGCCATGTAGAGATCGCAAAGCGGAACCAAGGCGCCCCGATCCGAGCCGTCGAGCTCGACCGCGCGTTCGAGGTAGCTTGCCGCCTGCCCAGGTGAATCGAGCTGATCGCGGTAGAGGTCCGAAATCGCCCGCAGCAGCGTCAGCCGTTCTGCGTCCGAGCTCGCAGCCTGAAGCTCCGCGTCCATGACCTCGACCATGGCCTGGTAGTCCGCCCGCGCTTCGTAGTGAGCTTTGAGCCTCTCGCGCGTCTCGACGTCCTGGGGGAATCGTTCGTATGCGGAGCGAAGCGCCCTTCCCGCCTGTTCAGCGTCACCAACCTGCTGCTCCCAAAGGTCCGCAACCCGGTGCGAGAGCTCGATGGCGGCTTCACCGTCGAGACGCCCGACGAGACGTTCGAGTGCGTCAGCGACCCTGGTCCAGCTCCCCTTGCGTTCGTATAGGCCGGCCAGCGCGCGAAGTGATTTCTCGTCCGCGCCCAGGTCCGAGTTGATGCGCTCGTAAATCTTGATCGCAGCGTCTTCGTCGTTGAGCTCCTTGACGTGCACGTCTGCGACGCGTTCGAGCAGGCCCCGCTGTGCCTCGTCCGATGCCTGACCAACCCTCGAAAGGAGCAGCGCGATCAGATCATCCCATGCGCCCGTGGCCTCGAAGAGCCTGTCGAGGTCGGCGTTGGCAACCTCATTGTCCGGGTCTGCCAATAGCACCTTCCGAAACATGTCGATGGCAGCGCTCTCGTCACGGAACGAATGCTCGTAGAGCTGCGCAAGCCGAAGCTGCATGGCGGTCCGGTCCTCGTCACTAGCCGAATCGGTCCGCCGTTCGAGCAAGCTGCGAAGCGCCTCGAGGCGGTCGTTGTCGCGATAGAGCGCCTCGAGCGCATCCATCGTGTTGGGGTCGTTCTCGTCAATCTCGAGGGCGACTTCGTAAGCGCGAATGGCGGCCCGCGGATCGTCGAGCTGGTCACGGTACACTTGGCCCGTGGCCTGAGCGACCTGCGCGCGTTCGGCGCCCGCAACGATTTCCATCTGGCGTTCCAGTAGCCCGACGACCTCGTTCCATCGCGACTGCGCACGACGAACTTCGGATAGGGCCCGGAGCGCGTCGACATCGTCTCGCTCGATGGCCAGCAGCTCTTGATAACAATCCGCCGCGAGCTCGGGCTCGGACAGCTCCTGGCCTGCGAGCTCGGCGGCCTCGCGAAGAAGGGCTATGCGCTGCTCGGTGCTCGGATCGACTTGTGCCCATGCGCGAAGCGCATTGACCAAGTCCGCTGTTCGTCCCTGGTCTCGAATCAAGTCGACGCGTTGGGTGTGGGCCTCGAGCGGCTCCGGGTCGAGCTCGAGCGCTTCGGTGAGCGCTCGCTCGGCCGCTGTCGGGTCGCTCAAGCGGTCACGGTACCAGCCCGCCGATCGCAGACGGAGCTCATACATCTCGCGCCGATCGAGGTCTCCATGCGCGGCAATCTCGTCGACCAGGCCATCGAGCTCGGCCCAACGTCCTGACAGCTCGGCGAGGCGTTCGAGAGAATCGATGAGCGTCAGGTCCCTCGGGTCCGTCCGTACCGCATCTCGCAAAGCGCTCAACGCCTCCTCGGGGCGGCCGATATCGTTTTCCCAAATCGAAGCAGCCTGGGTGAGGAGCGCAACGCGATCGGCATCGGTGGCCGCAAGCTCGACACGCTGCTCGTAAAGCCGAACGACCTCTTCGAGATTGCCGGCGCCACGGTAATACTCCTCGAGCAAGTCCAGCGCGCTAGCGGCGACCTGCGGCTTGTGGACCAGGTTCCGCACGGCGGCGAGCGTATCGTCGCGGCCCGGGTCCTGCTCCATCGCCTTCTCGTATGCTCCGAGCGCACCCTCGTAGTCGCCCAGGTGGCTCGCGCGGAGCCGCCCTTGGCGCAAGAGGAGCGTCGGCCGATCGGCGCCTTGCAAGTCCAATCGGCGCGAGATGATCTCGTGTACGCGGTCCCATTGCTCGGTCTCCTGAAGGAGTCGATCGAGCGTCTCGAGAGACGACGGTTCGTCGCCCAGCAAGGAAAGCGCGCGCTCGTGCGCGTCGATCGCCTTGCTCAGATCCTTGAGCTCGTCTTCGCAGATCCGCGCAACGCGGCCGTACAGAGCGGCGCCCTGGCCCGGGTCCAGGCTCGCGCTCGCCTCGGCGAAGAGGACCTCGACGAGATCGGACCAGCGCTGAAGATTCGCTGCCAGGGCTTCGGCCCGGTCGAGAATCCCGGCATCCTCGGGGCGCTCTCCAATCGACTGGAGCAGAGCATCGAGCCCAGCGTTCGGGTCCTTGCGCCCCTTCTCGTGCACCTCGGCCAGGGCGACCAACTGCTCGGCCTTCTCCTGCGGGTCGGTCATCGCATCGGCCCGAAGTCGAAGCAGCGTGGCCAGGTCGTTCCAGCGTTCCTGCGTTCGTAGGTAGGGTTCGAGCACCGCGGCTGCGTCCTCACGATAGTCCGCGAGCTTCGTGATTCGAAGCAGCGCTTGGACCGAGGGCTCATGCCCTGCATCGATCCGGAGAATCTGGCCGTACACGGCAATTGCGCTCAGCTCGTCGTCGAGCTCGCGCTCCATGATGTTGCCGAGCTGATGGGTGAGCTCGACCCCCTCCGCTTCGCTTGCGGCGGTATCGGTCCGGCGCTGGAGCACCTCGACAAGCTCAGGCCACTGGCCCTGGCGTTCGTAGAGCCGGCTCAAGCTCTGCAACGCGGCTCGATGCTCGGGGTCCGCCTCGCAGACCGCCCGCAAGGCGTCGCAGGCCGCATCGGGGCGGCCGAGTTGAGCCTCGTAAAGCTCGGCCAGCCGCATGCCCACCTCGACTCAATCCTCCGGCTCCTCTTCGAGCTCCATGCGTCGCTCGAGCACGTCGGCCAGCCGCTCGGAGTCGTTGACCGACGCAAAGAGCCGGTCGAGGGCAGCGAAGGCGGCGCCGTCATCGGGCTTCTCGTCCGCAGCGCGTTGGTAGTATTCGACCGCGCGCTCCGGATTGGACAGCTGCTCCTCCCAGAGGCCACCAAGGCGGCAAAGGAGCTCTGCGCGCGGGTCGGGCTCCTGGGCCCGTTCGAGCTTCTGCTCGTAAACCCATGAAAGTCCTTCCCAATCGCCGACCATGACCTGAAGACCTTCCAAGTCGTCGAGGGTTTGTTCTGCCTCGGGATCGGCTTCGAGAATCCGACGGTAGGTCTTGATCGAAGCTCGCGGATCCCCGAGCTCTCGGTCCTGGGTCTCGGCAACGCTTCTCAGGAAAGAACCTCGGAGCGAGGGCTCATCAGCAGCCCGAGCGGCCTGCTCGCAGGTCTCGATGTAAGCCTCCCAGCTGTCGAGGGCCTCAGCGAGTCGGTCGACCTCGCCGCGCGTAGCCTCGTCGGCCGGGTCTGCGACCAGAGCCTTACCCCAAGCCTCGAAGGCCTTCTCGGCATTGCGGCCCTGCCCCTCGCGCAAGCGACCCACCTCGCGCCAGGTCTCTGCCTGCTCAAATCCGTCCTCTGCCTGGCGCGCCTTGGCATCGAGGACGCTGACCAGAGCCTGCCAGTTGCCGCTCTGCCGATGGATCGGTTCGAGAATCTGAACCGCGCGCGGCCCATGGTCCCCGTCCTCTACGAAGCGCGACACCGCCTCGAGCGCCGGTGCATAGTCGGCGCGGTCCGCCAGCACATCCTCGAAGATGTCGAGCGCGCCCGCCGGATTGCCGAGCTCGGTTTCGGTGAGCGAGCCCAGCCGCTGCCGAAGCTCGAGACCGACACGCGCATCCGCAGCGTTCCCGATCTGAAACTCGACGTGGGCCGCAAGCTCTTCCCATCGCTGCGCGCCCTCGAGCAGCTGGTCGAGCCTGTTCACCGCCTCGTCATTGGCCGGATCGATTTCGACGATGCTCCGATACGTTTTGATTCCGTCTTGCGGGGCTTCGAGCTCGTCGACCTCGGTCCGCGCGATTTCGTGCAGGATGGCGACGCGCTCCTGGTCCGTGTCCGCGAAGCTCTCGCGCTCGCGATCCAGGTCGAGCAGGGCTTCCCATCGGCCGCTCCGCGAGTAGACAGAAGCCAGAGCCTTGCCCGCTGGCTTATCGCTGGGGTCATAGGTGAGCGCCCGCTGATAGAAGTAGCCCGCTCGGTCCAGGTCCTTCAAGCGCTCGTCGTAGAGCTTGGCTGTAGTCAGCGCGAGCACCGCGGTGTCGGCATCGTCCACTTCGACGGCGCGCAAAGTCTCGTCCAGAATCGCAGCCAGTCGATCCCAGCGGCCAAGCGAACGCGCCAAGCGCGTCAGGGTCTCCTGGCTCTGCGAGTCGTGCGGGTCTTCGGCAAACAGCCGGCCGTAGGTTTCGAGCGCACCGTCGAGGTCCTCGAGATGCGACTCCTGCACATCACCGAGGTGGCGCAAGAGCTCGAGCCGCTGGCTTGGGTCGGTTTCGACATCGAGGCGAACTTCGAGAATCTGGGTGACCTTTGGCCATTGCATTCTGCGCAGGTACAAGGGTTCGAGTAGCTCCGCGGCCGCCCCTCGGTGCTCGGTCTCATTGACCAGGGCTTCCAGCGCCCGGACAGTCGGCTCGTGCTCGGGGTTCTGGCTCAGGGCCTCCCGGAACTGGTCCAAGGCGCGCGAAGGCTCCTTGAGTTGTTTCATGCAGAGCTCACCCAGCTCGTATCTGACCGCAGCCGGATCGCCGATGCGCTGGTCGATCTCTCGCTCGTAGAGGGCCGCCAAATCCCCCCATCGCTGGGTTCGCCGATACAGGCGCTCCAGGCCCTCGTAGGCCAAAGGATGGTCGCTTTCGCCGAGCGCGCGATCCAGTGCCTCGATCGCCGACTCCGGATCATCGAGCTCGCTCTGGTAGAGGTGTCCCTGGCGCACGAGCAGTGCGGCGCGCTCCTCGCGATCTTCGCAGAGCTCGACCTTGCGTCGGAGAAGCTCGACCAGCTCCCGCGTCTCGCCCGCATGCTCGACCAGCGTCAGGAGCGCATCGAGAGCCGCGCGGTGGTCCGGCTGCTCCTCGAGCACGGCCTGGTACTGCGCCCTCGCAAAATCCTCGTCCGAGAGACGCTCCTCAGCGATGCTTGCCGCCCGCATGCGCACTTGGATTCGCCAATCGGCATCGAGCAGCTCCGGAGCGATACGGCCGAGCTTGGTCATCAGCTCCGGAAACCGTCCGGTGAACTCGGCATAGCGCTCGTAGTCGCCCAGCACTCGTTCGAAATCGTCGAGATCGACTCCTTCGTCGAGCGCGCGTCCGGTAAACTCGAACGCGGCGTCGATGTCTTCGGTGCCAGTTTCGCTGATCTTGGCTGCCCGCAATAGGGCGCGAACGCGTTCGCTTGGATCTTCCCCGGCGGCGGTGATTTCGAGCATCCGAACTTGCTCGCCGTATCGACCATCCGCTTCGTACTGTTCGAGCAGCTTCTCAGCTGCGGCGCCCCGCAGTTGGGCATCGGAACCGGTCGCCAACTCTTCGAGCGCGGCGACGCTGGGCGGGTGCCCCGGCTCAAATTCGAGGAGCTCCGTATAGAGCTCGAACGCTCGCTCGACCTCGCCTGTCCGCGTGCGCATCAGCTCGGCGGCCTCGAACCGGAAGCTGTTGCGCTGATCCGGGTCCTCGGTGCCCTCTGCGCGCATCTCGGTGATCTCGAGAAGGTCCTGCCAACGTTCCGTCTGTTCGTAGAGCCGCGTCAGAGCCACCAAGCTCACTTCGTCGGAGCCAAAGCGCGACACGACATCGCGATGAGCAGCAATGGCGTCCTCCACGCTGCCGAGCCGCTTCTCGTAGACTTCGCCTACACGCCTCGAAAGGCTGAGTTGCGCCTGCTCGTCATCGCTGAGATCGGCGCGACGCTCGAGCACCTCGACCAAGGGCTGCCAGCGCCCCTGCGCTTCGTACAGGCGTTCGAGAGCCATCAGCGCATCAGCCTGGGCTGGGTCGTTCTCCAGACGCTCCTGGTGAACCTCTATCGCAGCGGCAGGATCATCCAGCGCTGATTCGAGTAGGTCCGCGAGCCTCGGAAAGAGCTCGTCACGTCGCGTCTGATCCTCTTCGAACTGAAGCTGACGCCGAAGATCCTGCGCGAGCGCAGCGTGGTTCTCGGACAGGGTGTGAATGCGCTCGAGCGCGTGCGAGGCCTTGAGAACGATCTCCGGATTGTCGTCCTCGAACTCGATCAACTGCTGGTAGACGCGCTCCGCCTGCTCGGGTTCGGGCTCCGATGCGTCCCAAAGCTCGGCCAGCTCGAGGAGAAGCTCCGTCTTGATGAAGTCGTCTCCAATCGTGGCAATGCCTCCTTCGAGCAGCTCGGCGCGTTGACGGTGGCGGCTCAGCTTCGAGGCGAGCCGTGCCAAATCCGACCGAGCGGCACCATCTGCGACATCCTCGCGAACGGCGCGGGCATAGGCATCGAACGCGAGCTCGTCGTCTCGGAGCTTGCTCTCGCTCAGCTCGCCGATGCGCACCAAGTGCGCGGCCCGGGAGCTCGGATCGCTGAGATCCTCTAGCTGTACTTCCAGAACCTTGGACAGCTCGCCCCAGGCACCCTGAGTTTCGAAAATCGGCTCCAGGATTGAGGCAACGCGCTGTCGCTCATTGGGGTTGCTCATGAGCCGCTCGAGCCCCTCCTGGGCCCGCAGGTGCGTTGGGCTCGACTCCAGCACGAGCTCGAAGTGATCGATCGCATCGACCGCACGACCAAGGCGGGTCTCGTAAATGGTGCCCAGCTCATAGGCAAGATCGACGGCTTCCTGTCCCGTCGCCTCGTCGAGGTCGCGCTCGAGAAGCTCGGCGAGCTCCGGCCAACGCTTGAGACGGCTATAGAGCCTCTGCAAGGCCCTGCGCGACGGCGTGTGCGTCGGGTCGAGCTCGAGCGCTTGCTCATAGCTCGAGATCGCGTGCTCCGGCTCGTCGAGGATCTCCTCGAAGAGGAAGCAGAGCTGCAGGAGTAAATCGAGTCTGGCGGCTGCGTCGGTGCTGGCCTCGATGCGCCCCTGATACAGCGCGCGGAGCTCGTCCCATTGCTCGTTCTTGGTGTAGACCTGCTTGAGCGATGCGAACGCGGAGCTGTCGTTTGGCTCGACCTCTAGGATCCGGCGATGGAAGCGCACGGCCTCTTCGGGAACGCCGAGGGCGACGTCGTGCAGCTCGGCCGCCCGTCGGCAAATCGCCAGCTCGACCTCGCCCTGCGTATCGCCGGCGTCGAGCACGAGCACCAGAGCTTTGGCGAAGGCCTCCTGCTGGTTCGACACTTCAGCGACGCCCGTCAATCGGTCGAGCAGAGCCAGATCATCGGGGTTGTCGATGAAGACCGATTCGAGCGCGTCGTAGGCGCCCGACGCGTCGTCGAGCTCCGAGGTGGACAGATCGGCTAGGCGTAGCTTCAGCGTGCGCCGTTCCTCGGCGTCTTCCGTCTTCTCGAGCCGCGCGCGCAACAGCCCAGCGAGCTTGGCAAAATGGCCTCGCTTCGCGTACGCAGGTTCGAGGAGATCGATCGCTTCGACCCCGACATCGCCCTGCTCAACGCAGAGCACCTCGAGACCGCCGATTGCAACTTCGTTGCGACCATCGAGCGCTAGCGCATTGCGGTAGCACTCGATCGCGCCAACCGGATCTTCGAGATGGATCCTCCGCAAATCTGCAAGCTGCAGGTACACCGCGAGCCGGTCGTCATCGCCCACCTTGGATTGCAGACGCCGCGTAAGCGCCGCGTCCAATCGGTCCCACTGCTTGAGTTGCTGTGACAGGCGTTCGACGGCTCGCAGCGCGTCCACGTCGTGTGGGTTGTTCTCGAGGATGTTCCAATGGCGCTCGGCGGCGGCAGGAAGGTCCCCGAGCTGCTCCTCTTCAACCTGAGCGACCTCGTTCAGAAGCACCCACTCCTCGGCGGGGTCAGCCACGTTCTGAAGCCGACGCTCATAGAGGGCGCGCAAGTCGGCGAAGCGGCGTTCGGCGCGGTACAGTCGATCCAAGACGGCCATCGCCTCGGCGTCGTTCGGCACAACGTCGAGGATCGCTTCGAGCTGTCGAATCGACTCGTCGGACTCGCCTAGCCGTTCACCAGCAATGGCAGCAACTCGGCGCTGCAGGTCGAGGCGCTCGGCCTCCGAAACCGTCGCTGTGTCCAATCGATCACGAAACAGGGCTACGAGGTCCGCATAGGCACCCGACGCCTCTGCAGACTCTTCAAGGCCGGCAACGACCGCGGGATCGGAGGGCGCCAGAAGGTAAGCCCGTTGGGCCCAGCCCAGGGAGCCTTGCGGATCGCGGAGTCGATTCAGGTACACGCTACGAAGCGACACCAGGCGTTCGAGTCGAACATCGAGGTCCTCGCTCTTGTCGGATGCTCCAACGACAACCTCGAGGCACTTGGCGTAGTCCGGCCAGTTGTGATCCTTCTTGTAGATTGGAAGGAGCCCCTTGGCGGCTTGCAGGTTCGTCGAATCGGTTGCGAGCGCTCGTTCGTAGTAGCGTGTTGCCCGATGCGGGTCTCCCAATCGACTACCGTACAACTCGGCAGCGCGAAGGCTCAGCGTCACAATCGATTCGGGGTCTTCGGTTCGCTCTGCCGTCTGCCCGACCACCTCGGCGAAGCCCGCCCAGTCGTCGGCCTCTTCGTAGAGCGCTTCCAGAGATTCCCAATCACTCTGGCTGAGGTACGCATCCTTGAGCATTCGACGGACACGGCTGTTGTCCGGATCGAGCGCGAGCAGGCGCTCCCAAACCGCGATGGCTTCCGCCGGGCGATCGAGCCGCTCCATGAACAGTACTCCAAGCCGATGAAGCTGCTCGAGCTGTTCGGAGTCGCTCTGCGCGGCCTCTGCGCGGCTCTGCAGAACCGTAGCTAGGGTCTCCCAATCCTTCTCGCGTTCGGCCAGCTTCTCGAGCGCATCGAGCGCCTGAGCTGGGTCCTTCGCCTCGGCGAGAATTTCTTTCCAGAGAACGATCGCAGGGGCGTTCTGGTGAAGCCGCTCGGTGCAGAGCTGAGCCATTTCGATCTTCTTGTCGATACGCGCGACGGGATCGTCCGCAAGCTCAGCCTCCCGACTCAGGATGCCGAGCAAGGCTTCCCAGTTGCGCTTCTTCGTGTAGATGTCCTTGAGCTGCATGATCGCGTCGTCGTGAGCAGGGTCCAGCCGTACAATCCGTTCGAGGGGTTGTGTCGCTTGTTTCAGGTTCCCAAAACGCTCGAGCCAGAGGCCGGCGATGCGCAAGTAGAACGCGACCTTCACTTCGTCGTCCTGGGCAACCTCGGCCTGGCGATCGAGAATCTGGATGAGCTCGTTCCATCGCCCACCGCTCTCGTAAAGCTCCCCGAGAGAGCTCAATGCCTCGGCGTCATACGGGGAGAGCGAGAGGATCTCGCTGTAGACTTGAATCAGCATCGAATCGAGTTGAAGCGCGTCGCGGTAGATTGGGATCAGATCGCGAAGCAGGCGAAGCTTCTCTTCCTTCGCGTCGGCTGACAGCGCGTCCACCTCCCCGCGAATCGACTCCGACAAGGCGTTCCACTTGCCGCTGTGCTGGTAAAGCTGCTGAAGCGCAGCGCGGGCATCGACATCTCCGGGTGCCAGGCGTTCTACGAGCTTCCAGGCTTCCAAGGCGCGCTCTGGGCGGTCGGCTGACTGCGCCCGATGACCGAGCTCCCGCGCCAAGGCGAGCTGCTGTTTCTGATCGCTCGTAGTGCGCAGCGCGTCACCCAGGATCGTCAGAAAGCGTCCGTCTGTATCCTCGGCGCCGAGCGTGGCGCGATAAAAGTCCAGCATGCCGGGGTGGGCCGCGTCGATTTTGCGGAGCCGGGCAAAAAATGGCTCAGCGGACTCCGGGTCATCGCGATAGCGCCAATGGACCATCGCCAACTGGAGCAGCATGCCCTTTTCGGACTCGAGCTGTTGGCGGGAGCGAAGCGCGCTCTCGTACATCTCCGCGAGCTCGTCCCAGGCCTCGAGCTGGGTGTAGTGATCGACGAGCGCGCCGAGCGCTTCTTCGTCCGTTGGGGAGAACTTCAAGACCTTGAGATAGGCCTCGGCCGCACGCTCCGAATCATCGAGCGGACGCCGCAGCACACGCGCGGCCTGCAACCAGGCGCTGGCCTTCTCCTCTCGCGTGCGCGCCGCCGTGGCGGCACGAACGAACACGGACACCACGTCGTCCCATCGGCCGCGAGCGCGAAGGCTCAGCGCATACTGCCGAGCGGTGCACATGTGCGACGGATCGGTCGCCAAGGCCTCGTCGAAGATCGCGTCGGCCTCCTCGGCCGTGGATTCGCCACCGTATTGCCACATGAGGGACGCAGCGCGTGTGAGTAGCGAAGTTTTGAGCCGGGGGTCGGCCGCATCGCGTGCCTCCTCGATGAAGCGGCGCGCAATCTCGGCCCACTTCTCTTCGACCTGCTGAATCTGATCGACCGCCTGTGCGACCTCGGGATCATCCGATTCAAGACCGCCGAGCTTCTGATATGCGACCAGAGCGCCCCGGTCATCCATCAACTCATCGCGACGAACCCTGCCGAGCTCTTTGACCAGGATCTTCTGGAAATCGGGGTCGTCGTCGACCAGCTCGGTTTCGAGCTCCATCAACCAAGACGCCGCCAGGAACTCGCCGCGACGCTCGTGTCCGCCACGCGCGGCCTCGAGCAATCGAAGTGGGTCTTGGCCGTCATTCGCAGGCTGCGGGCTCTTCAAGAACTCGCGCAGACCGTCGATGAGCTCGGTGTCGTACGGGTCCTCCAACAAGAGGCCCAGGTACTTGGCTAACGTCAGCTCAGACATCTGCCCCCCAGCGAGCGGATTCGGAAGGATTTTTGCACCCTTCGGTGATCTCATGAAACCCCCAAAAGCAAAAGGATCCTGCGACCTAAGGTCCCCCCAGCGCAGGTACCTTGAATGTTAGCGGCGCGACGATTGAATGGGCAAGCCCCGAATTTCAAGAAATTCGGGGGAAAGCAGAGCTTGGTGAGATCGATCTCAGAAGATCATGATCGCGCCGGCCCAGGTCATCGCGCCGTAGGTCACGAGGCTGACCGCCATGTGAGCGGTCGCGACCCCGCGGAGGGCCTTGTAGTCGTTCGCGCGATCGAGGCCGAAGCGCTCGGAATTCGCGGAAACCACCCCGAGCCCGAGCTGGGCGATCATGCCCGCGAACGTCACCCAGCGGAGCACTTTGTGGGTGCGAAGCTTTCTCGCGAAATCGCTGTTGCCCTCGCTGACCTTGAGCGGATCGGGCATGGCAAACGAGAGCCCAAAAGTCGTGAAGTAGGTGGCCGAGGTGAGCGCGATCAAGGTGGCGTGAGCCGTGGGCACCCCACTGCACGCCTTCTGCGTGAAGATCGCGTTCCCTTGGACGCAGGGATTCGTCGACTGGCTCTTCCACCAGCCGTACTGGTTGTGGAACTGAATGAAGCCCGACGCGACCGACAAGGTCATCAGCGACCAGCTGGCAATGCCGAACCACTTGTGGACCTTCTTGATCTTGTTGCGCTTGCGAATGAGATCGGCCGTGCTCGGCTCGCCGGGTTCCTTTAGATCTGTCGAGACCTCCATAGCGAGGACCACGCTCGGCTCTATCGCGGCTGCCGAGGCCTCGAGCATCGCCGCATCGACGTGCAGAGACATTCCGAATAGGGGCGTAGCGAGCATCAAGGCGGTCAACATGGCCATGGCGGGCGGAGTATCTACCAATTCCGCCGCGAGGGCTAGGCGCCTGCAAGACCTTCAGCGGCTTTTCAGGAGGCCCGAGGCGCTGTAGAGGAGGGATATGGCCTCATCTCCAAAGCTTCCGAGCCGTGTATCGGTCTACGAGGTGTCCCCAAGGGACGGTCTGCAGAACGAGAGCGCCCAGGTCGCGACCCACGCGAAAGTCAGGCTGATCGAAGCGCTCGTCGATGCCGGTATCACCCGGCTCGAGGTAGGGAGCTTCGTCGCACCGAAATGGGTCCCCCAAATGGCCGACGCGGACGAAGTCTGCCGGATGATCGAGCGTCGGCCGGGCGTCACCTACGCCGGCCTCTGCCCCAACGCCCGCGGCCTCGATCGCGCGCTGGCCGCGAAGGTCGACGAGATTGCCGTCTTCGTGAGCGCGAGCGAGACCCACAACAGCAAGAACGTCAACAAGACGATCGACCAGACACTCGAGGCATTCGAACCGGTCATCGGGCCTGCCGTGCTGGCCGGTCTGAAGGTTCGCGCGTACGTCTCCACGATGTGGGGTTGTCCCTACGAAGGCGCCGTCGACCCAAAGCGCGGCCTGGAGCTGGCCAAGCGCCTGCTCGGCGCGGGCTGCTATCAGGTTTCGCTCGGCGACACGATCGGAGTCGGCACGCCGGTTCAGACGGAAAGAATTCTGGAGCTGTTCATGGCAGAGCTGCCGCTCGAGCAGATCGCCCTTCATCTGCACGACACGCGAGGAACTGCGCTCGCCAACGTCTTGGTCGGCTTGCAGGCTGGCATCACCACCTTCGACGCCTCGGTAGCCGGGCTCGGGGGCTGCCCGTATGCGCCCGGTGCGGCCGGCAACCTCGCAACCGAAGATCTGGTGTACACCCTGGACGGGATGGGAATCGAAACGGGAATCGACCTCGAGAAGCTCTGGCAAGCCGGCCAGGTCGCCGAGGCCATCGTGGGTCGCGAGCTGCCTGGCAAGGTGCATCGCGCCGGCGTTCGCTCGCTTGCAAGGTAAAGGAACCCAGTGCCAGTTCAGGATCTCCTCGAATACATCAACAGCTCCCCCACCCCGTTCCACGCAGTCGCCGAAACCGTCGTGCGCCTGCGGGCGCAGGGCTATCGCCGACTCGAAGAAGCCGATGTCTGGAAAGTCGACGCGGGAGACAAAGTCTACGTCGTTCGCGGTGGCGGTTCGGTCGCTGCGTTTCAACTCGGAACCGCGCCGCCAAAGGAAGCCGGCTTTCACCTGGTTGGAGCGCACACCGACTCACCAAATCTCCGGGTCAAGCCAAACCCCGAGCTCGAGAAGGCCGGGTACGGGCAGCTCGGAGTCGAGCCCTACGGCGGAGTCTTGTTGCACACCTGGCTCGACCGCGACCTGTCGCTCGCCGGGCGGGTGTCGCTCGCAGATGGCGGTTCGAGGCTCGTCGACTTCCAGCGCGCGCTGCTCCGGGTGCCGTCACTCGCAATTCATCTGAACCGCAAGGTGAACACCGAAGGTCTCAAACTCAATGCGCAAACACACATGGCGCCGATCCTCTCCTTGAACGAGCTTGGCGAAATCGACCTGCGCGGCACGCTCGCCGAAGAGCTAGGCGACGTCGAGCGCGACGATGTGATCGCCTGGGATTTGATGGCGTACGACCTGCAGCCGGCCACGCTTAGCGGCATGAGTCGGGAGTTCATCCACGCAGCCCGAATCGACAACCTCGCAAGCTGTCACGCGGGCCTGAGCGCTCTGCTCGCCGCCGAAAGCAATACCGAAATCAGCCGGGGCATCGTCTTGTACGATCACGAGGAGGTCGGGAGCCGCAGCGCACAGGGAGCCGCTTCGGACTTCTTGCGAAGCTGTTTGCAGCGCCTGTCGGGCGACTCGATCGAGGATTTCCACCGCGCCATCGCCAAGTCTTTCTTGATCTCGGCCGACATGGCCCACGCGATTCACCCGAACCACGCCGATATGCACGAGCCCAAGCACCAGCCGGTCCTCGGCGGCGGCCCGGTCGTCAAGCTCAACGTCAATCAGTCTTACGCGACCGACGGCGAAAGCTGGGCGAGCTTCGAGCGCTGGGCGAGCGATGCCAAGGTAACGACACAGCGTTTCGTCGTTCGCTCGGACCTGGGATGCGGGAGTACGATTGGCCCGATCACCGCCGCGGAGCTCGGCATTCGCACGGTGGACGCTGGTAACCCGATGCTCTCCATGCACTCGTGCCGCGAGGTCTCGGCCGCATCCGACGTCCCGAAAATGATCGACTTGATGAAGTGCTTCTTCGAGGCCTGAGCCGCAGGGACCGCTACTCGACGTAGCCGAGCGCCCGGAGTTGCTCGACGACGGCAGGGTCGACGTCTTCCTGTCGGTTCTTTCCCGACTCGATCGCCGCGACGAGAGCCTCCATCTCTGCGCGTCTGGGATGGTCGCCTAGCGGCTTCGGCGCTAGCTCGTCCGGATCCTCGACGAGGTCGATGTGCATCAGCTCACCTCCGATCCACAAGAGCTTCTCGTTTCCGAACCACATGGCGGCAGCCGGCTTCGAGGCCGGTCCCTTTCGAGGCCCTCCGTCGGGATTCGGGATCGCCACCGATTCGACCGTGGGCATGGGTTCGGGGAGCCGGCCGTCGCGCAGCAAAGAGTGAATCGCGATCGCGGGAAACGGCTCGGGGAGCTCGGGCTGAGCCCCGTCGCTCCAGTACAGGAACGGTACACGCGTGTTCTCCTCGTACACGAACAGGTGCCGCCACATCCGGTGCTCCATGAGCATCTCGCCGTGGTCCGCGGTAATCCCGATCCGATAGCCGGACTGCAGCCAGCCAGCGCGTTCGAGCGTTTCCAAAGAGTGCCGCAAAGCCCGGTCCTCCCGATGGACGCCGTAGTCATAGAGGTCGGTGAGTTGGCGGTGCACCACGTCCTCGTCCTGCGGCCTGAGCCTGTTCTTCAGGAAGAGGGTGAGCCCCGTCTTGAACTCGGCGGGCAGCATCTGCGGCTCGAGCAGGTCCCAACCCAAGTCAGGGTCGGGTGCGATCCAGGGATCGTGCGCCTGGATGAAGTTGAGCACCAGGAACAAAGGCTTCGTGGGGTCGACGCGTTCGGCGAGCAGGCGCTCGAGCGTGGGCGGAACCCAGTCGGCGCGTGGGTCGTGTTTCCTCGGGCGTGTCGCAACCACGGAGAACCCGCGCTCCAGACCCGCCTCACCGAGGAGTCCGTTGTCGCTCACGAGCACGGTCTGGTAGCCGCGCTCTTGCATCTCCTCGGCCAAGGTACGGACGTCTTCGCGCAGCGGGTAGACGTACAGAGAACGCACGCGCTTCCCCTTCTCGTCTTTGGCGTCGTGCGCGTAGTGGGCGCCGTGCCGCGCAACCGATACGCCGGTGAAATAGCTTGCGTGCGTAGGCAGGCTCCAGTCCCCCGGGGTGTACGCGCGGCAGCTGTGTACCGCTCCCCGCGCCTCGAGCGACTCGAGGTAGGGAGTCGTCTTGCGCGCGTACCCACATAGTGAGGCATGGTCCGCGCGCACCGTATCGAGGACTGCGAGGATTACCGTCGGTGCACTGGCGCGCGCCTTCGGAGGCTCAGACGCCTTGGACCCAAGCGCCTCGTCCAGAACGAAGGGGCCGCGCGGGATGACCTCATAGATGCCGTCTCCAACATCGCGGCGGGGCCTTGGCGCATCGATGGTGCTTGCCTGTTCCGGCTCATCACCATTGCAAGTGCCTGTCCCTTGGCACGCAGCCACGCAAAGCAAGACGGCACTCAGGCGCAACGAACGATGCAGGCCGAACGATTCCATGCCGAAATCCTAGGCCGCCACTCCGCGAATCTCCAACAATCGGTCGCTTCGACGCTTTTCAATTGAGCACACATCGACGATAAGAAGCAGATGGTCGCTTCAGTCCACAAGGAGCTGCACGAGGTCGGAAATGGGATCTACGCGTACACCCAGCTTCCCGGGTCCTGGGGCTGGAGCAATGCAGGTCTGATCACCGATGGGGGCCAGAGCTTGCTGGTCGACACGCTTTTCGACCAGAAGCTCACCGCCGAGATGCTCGCGTCGATGCGTCGCGCGACCCCAGCTGCCGCTCGGATCGGGACCGTAGTCAATACGCATGGCAACGGTGACCATTGCTATGGCAACGCGCTCGTCGCCGACGCCGAGATCATCGGCACGCGGGGATGCCTCGAAGACCTTCGAGAGGGGCCGCCGGGCCGCAATCAGCTCTTGCTGCGCGCGGCTGCCATTGTCGGCGCCCTAGGCGCAGGCGGCCGACTAATCGGCAAGGCGCTCAACGCCGTGGGCATTGACCGGGTCGCCCTTCTCGCTGAAGCTGGGCCGCTCGCGCTCCCGAGCCTGGGTCACTTCGATTTCGCGGGCGTCGAACTGACATTGCCGAGCCGCGTTTTCGAAGGCGAGCTGGAGCTACAGGTCGGCGACAAGAAGGTCGTTCTCATCGAGGTGGGCCCGGCGCACACGCGAGGAGACGCAGTAGTTTGGGTCCCGGGCGACAAGACCTTGTTCACCGGAGATATCCTATTCAACGAATCTCACCCGGTCATCTGGGAGGGTCCGGTATCCAATTGGATCGCGGCGCTTCGGCGCTTACTCGATTGGGACATCGAAACCGTGGTTCCCGGTCACGGCCCGCTCACGAACAAGTCGGGTATCGCAGCCATGCTGCATTATCTCGAGCTGCTGACTACAGAGGCCCGTCGCCGCTACGACGCCGGCATGAGTGTCGAAGAAGCGGTCCGCGACATCACCTTGGACGAGTTCAAAGGCTGGCTCGACGCTGAGCGCAGCTACGTCAACGTGCACACCCTCTACCGCGACTTCAACGGAGACCGCGAGCCCGCGGACGTGCTGGCACTCTTTGCCGGCATGGCCAGGCTTCAGCGCGCCTAGGTCAGATCGAAGTCTTTGCAGAACAGCAGTGCGGCGCTTGAATCGTCGTATCGCGACTTCCGGTGCCGGTGCGTCGGAAAACCATGCGCACAGCCCCGCTCGGGGTCGAACAAGACGCAGTCCTCGCAGTTCCATTTCAGCTGGAAGCGCTCTCGCTCTTGGCGAAAGCGTTCGTCCTGCTCAACCTTCATGCGGAAGGTTCAATCTTCTTGACGCGGCGCTCGTGGCGGCCTCCCTCGAAGCTGGCGCTCAGGAACGCTTTGAGGATCTCGGCGGCCAATCCTCCGCCCACGACCCGGGCGCCGATGCAGAGCACGTTCGCGTCGTTGTGTCGTCGACTCATCGATGCACTGAAGACGTCACCGCAGAGGGCGGCCCGCACGCCAGCGTGACGGTTGGCGGCAATCGACATCCCGATCCCGGTCCCGCAGACCAGAAGCCCGAGCCCCTCCCCGCGCGCGACCGCGCCTGCCACCAGGTGCGCCCAGTCCGGGTAGTCGGTGGAATCGCTGCTGTGCGTCCCGAGGTCGACCAGCTCGTAACCAAGCTCCGCGGCAACGCCCGAGAGCTCGCGTTTGAGATCGATACCCGCGTGATCCGAACCGACGATGAGGGTCTTTGGCATGGCTACGGAGCCTTTAGCACGAGCGCGCAATTGGTTCCGCCGAAGCCGAACGAGTTGTTCATCAGGGCGCGAATCGGTCGCTCCTGCGCCGCCTTGGGGACCAGGTTCATTCCCTCCGCAGCCGGGTCGGGCCTGTCCAAGTTGATCGTGGGCGGCAGAAGGCCTTCGCGCATCGCGAGCGCGCAGAGGACCGGCTCGAGGCCACCTGCGGCACCTAGCAAGTGCCCGCTCATGCTCTTGGTGCTGGAAACGGCGAGCCCATCGGTCGCGTGAGCACCGAAGACCTTCTGAATCGCTTGAAGCTCGCCCAGGTCGCCCTGCGGTGTGGAGGTGCCGTGCGCATTGATGTAGTCGATGTCAGCGGGGTTCAACTCGGCGTCGGACAAGGCGAGCTTCATCGCGCGTTGCGCGCCTTCGGCCTCGGGTGCGGGCTGCACCATGTGATGTGCGTCCGAGGTGGCCCCGTAGCCTACGATTTCGGCGATGATCTCGGCGCCGCGCGCCATGGCAGCCTCGCGCTCTTCGAGCACCAACACGCCTGCACCCTCCGCAATGACGAAACCGTCCCGGTCCGTGTCGAACGGACGGCTCGCCAGCTCCGGCTCGTCGTTGCGCCGTGACAAGGCCCGCATCGAGGTAAACCCTGCAACGCCGACCGGAGTGACCGCAGCCTCGGCCCCTCCGGCAATCGCGGCGTCAATCTCGCCCCGCTGAATCCAACGAAACGCGTCGCCGATCGCGTGCGCGCCCGATGCACAGGCGCTCGTGTGGGTGTAGCTCGGGCCCTTGAACCCCCAGTCTAGCGTGACCTGTCCGGGGGCGAGGTTGGCGATGACCGAAGGAATGAAATAAGGCGAGACCCGGCGCGGTCCCTTGTCGAGTAGCGTTTTGCAGGTGTCCTCGAACACTTCGAGGCCACAGAAACCGACGCCGATGAAGGTGCCTACCCGCTCCTTCTCTTCGTCGCTCGGTTCGAAGCCCGAGCTCTTGATCGCCTGAGCGCTCGCCGCGATGGCGAGCTGGATGAACCGGGCGGCTTCGCGCAGGCGCCGCTTGGGCATGTACTGAAGCGGTTCGAAGTCGGTGCACTCGCCCGCGATCTGCGAAGCAAAGTCACTGGGATCAAAACCTTCGATGCGCGCGATGCCGCTCCGCCCCTCGGAAACGTTTTTCCAAGTGGTCGCGACATCCGCGCCGCATGGGCTCACGGTGCCCACGCCTGTGATGACTACTCGCCGCATCGACTCGCCCGGTGACGGACGCGCAGTGGACTCTCAGCCCTTGTGCGCCTTGATGTATTCGATCGCGTCGCGAACGGTCTTGATCTTTTCTGTATCCTCGTCCGGGATCTCGATCTCGAACTGCTCCTCGAGCGCCAAGACGACCTCGACAATCGCGAGCGAGTCAGCCTTGAGATCTTCGATGAAGTCTTGCTCTTCCTGAATGTCGGCCCCGTCGACGTCGAGCTTGTCCGACACGATTTCTTTGACCTTCTCGGCGATGTCCATGTGCTTCCTCCGTCACACACGCCTCAGACGTGCATGCCTCCGTTGACCCGGATTACTTGCCCGGTGATATAGCTTGCTTCTTCGCTTGCTAAAAACACAACTGCAGCCGCGACCTCTTCGGGGCGCCCAATTCGCCCTAGCGGCGTCTGGTCGACGATGCCCTGCTTGGCCGAATCCGCCAGATCTGCAGTCATATCGGTCTCGATGAACCCCGGGGAAACCGCATTCACAGTAATCCCCCGAGAGGCATACTCGCGAGCCAGCGAGCGCGTTAGGCCCAAAAGCGCAGCCTTGGACGAGGAATAGACCGCCTGGCCAGCATTGCCGGACTCCGCCACCACGCTCGAAAGATTGATGATGCGCCCCCAGCGCTTCTTCATCATTGGACGAATGCAGGCTTTCGCGCAGAACAGCGCTCCGTTCACGTTGGTCGCCCAGGTCATCTCGAGGTCCTTCACAGACACTCTCAACAACAACTGATCGATCGAGATTCCCGCGTTGTTGACGAGAATGTCGATGCACTCGTGCCGTGCGACTGCGTCTTTGATACTGCGGTCTACTGAATCCGGGTCAGCAACGTCGAAGCCGATGAGCTCCGCTTGCCCGCCCGCCTCTTCGATCAGGCGCAAGGTTTCATGGGCGGCCTCTACGTTGGAGCGGTAGTTGACGAGCACGTGAGCGCCGGCCTGCGCTAGCGCAACGCAGGTAGCGCGGCCGATGCCTCGTGACCCCCCCGTCACGATGGCGATTTTCCCGGCCAGATTGAACACGCGCTACTCGAGCTCTTCCACTTTGCCCTTGATCACCTGACGGCCTTTGTAGAAGCCGCAAGCTGGGCAGGCCCGGTGCGGAAGCATCACATCACCGCAGTTCGGGCATGCACTCACGTTTGGGGCGGTGACTTTGTCGTGATTGGCGCGTCGCTGGTCGCGCTTCATGGGGCTTGTTCTGCGTTTCGGTACTGCCACGGGATCACTCCTCGTTCTTCGTAAGTGCTTCTTTGATTTTGAGTAAGGGGGCGAGGCGTGAATCGGGCGCCGCGTCCCCAAAGACCTCGTTGGGAGGCCTAAGGTGCTCCGGAATTGCGATTCCCTCGCAAGTTTCGGAACAGAGTGGTTTCATCGGCACTTCGAGCAGCAAGTACTCGCGCACCATGGGGTCCAAGACGACCTCGGCCCCGCTGTAGTAGTCTCGATTGACTTCGTCCAACTGAACGTCGATCTCATCGCCACCCCTGGGGCGCATGTGCTCCGGGCTGAACAGCGCGGTGAGCGCAAGGTCGAGCGTGAGCGGAACGTCGGCCAGGCAACGCGAGCAAGTAGTTGCAAGCTCCGCCTCTAGATGCGCCTGCACCAGCACATCCATGGCCAGTGCGTTGCGCGTGCACGGTAAGCCGCCCGTTCTCGGCCCCTGCATTCAGCTCAGTGTCGGCAAGTGCGGACGCGAGCCAATCCGTGCCGATGGCAAAGTTCCAATCCTTCCCGGCCTCGTCGAGGTCCGGGATCTGTAGGACGAAGGTAGACATTGAATTCAGGGCGCTGAGTGCCAGCCGAGCGACCCTCCCAGGCCACAAGAACGCGCTACTATTCGTTGTGCTCCAGGGGCTGTCAAGGAGGGTGGCAAGCCCCCATGAGGGCTAGTTAACTGGTGGTAATGTGGGTACTTTCTGACGCGTTCTCGCCCACGAACGCGGCCCCCAACACACCCGCGGCAGCGCGAGCCGAAGGCGAAGCCCGGCGCAAAGCGCCGCCAAGGCCAAGCGAAGCGCAGGCCGCGGCAGGGAGGATTACGGGTGGGGGGGGGCGGGCGGTGTAACCAGACACTCACGCTGGCACTGGCACTGACGCTGACGCTGACGCTGGCAGTGCCCCCCTGCACCCCTGCAGCGTCGCCCTGTCACGCCCCCCTCCCGGTCGCCAATCTGCAGGACCATGATAGGTTTCGGCGCCATGGCTGACGATTTTCGACGTTTTTCCGGAACCTCTACTTACCTGACGAGCGAGGCTCTCGAGTCCGCCGTCAACTGCGCGGTCGTGCTCGAGCGGCCCCTGCTGATTCGTGGTGAGCCGGGCACAGGCAAGACCCTTCTGGCGGAAGCCGTTTCCGAATCGTTGGGGATGCCGCTTCTTCGCTGGAATATCCGCAGCACGACCCGGGCCCAGGACGGCCTCTACGTCTACGACACCGTGCAGCGTCTGTACGACTCCCGGTTTGGAGACAAGGACGTCAACGACATCAGCCAGTACATCAAGCTCGGCCCCATGGGAGAGTCCTTCGACGCGAAGCAGCGCGTGGTCCTTCTGATCGACGAGATCGACAAAGCCGATGTCGAGTTCCCGAACGACCTCCTGAATGAGCTCGATCGCATGCAGTTCCACGTCGACGAAACACAGCAGGACATCATCGCCGCACACCGTCCCGTCGTCATCATCACCAGCAACGCCGAAAAAGAGCTGCCCGATGCATTCCTTCGACGCTGCGTGTTCCACTTCATCGACTTCCCGACGCCAGAGCTGATGAGCGAGATCGTGCAGGTCCATCACCCCCGAGTTCAGGAGAGCCTGGTCGAGCAGGCCCTCAAGACCTTCTACGAGATCCGCAGCATGCGGCGTCTCCGCAAGCGACCAAGCACAAGCGAGCTGGTAGACTGGATCGCAGTGCTTCAGCGCGCCGGAATCGACAGCGTGAAGCTCGAAGAAAACCTTCCCTTCCTGGGCGCCCTGCTCAAGAAGGAACAAGACCTGGTCGCCTTCGCGGATCAGCTGTCCGGCGGCCGCCAGTGGAGAAGCTAAAATCCTAGTCCCTTTCATGTACGAGTTGCGCGGCCGGGGCGTCCCCGTCGGGACCCAAGAGGTCATTGCGCTGGCTCAGGCCTTGAAAGCGGGACTCCACGACAGCTCGCTCGACGGCTTCTACAACGTTGCGCGCTCAGTGATGATCCACAGCGAGGCACACCTCGATTCGTTCGATGAAGCATTCCTTTCGTTTTTCAAGGGCATCGAGATCGAATCAAAGAAGCTCAAGGACGAGCTTTGGGACTGGCTTCAGCAAGCGAAAGAGAACATGGGCGAGCTCACCGACGAGCAGCGCGAGTTCGTCGAGAACCTGGATCTGGACGAGCTTCGCAAGCTCTTCGAAGAGCGGCTCGCCGAGCAAGATGAGCAGCATGACGGGGGCAACAAGTGGATCGGCACCGGAGGCACCTCGCCCTTCGGTCACAGCGGCCGTGCACCCAAGGGATTTCGCATCGGCGGCTCCGGCGGTGGACGGAGCGCCGTGAAGGTCGCTGACGCGCGGCTGTATCGCCCGTATCGCCAGGACCTCACACTCGACGTTCGGCAAATGCAAGTTGCCCTCCGCAAGCTCCGTCTCTTCGCGCGCGAAGGTGGCGAGGAAGAGCTCGATCTCGAAGGCACTATCGACGCAACGGCACAAAACGCCGGCGAGCTCGAGGTCGTGACGCGCCCTCCCCGGCGCCACAACACGCGCATCATTCTAATGATGGACGTCGGCGGTTCGATGGACCCTTTTGCGCACCTCTGCTCTCGCCTCTTTTCGGCCGCCAAGAAGTCGACCCACTTCAAAGAGCTGCGCACCTACTACTTCCACAACTGCGTCTACGGTCACGTCTACGAAACCGAACGCTTCGACACCCCGATCAAGGTGCGCGACCTGCTCCACGAAACGGGCCCGCACTACAAGCTCATCGTGGTCGGCGATGCGCTGATGGCGCCCTACGAGCTACTCGCGGCGGGCGGCTCACTCGACCTCGGCGACGACCGGGGCATCGAAGGCCTGCAGTGGCTCATGATGCTCAGCCAACACTACAACCGCAGCATCTGGCTCAACCCAGAGCCGCAGCGCTACTGGACGGGCAACACCATCGAGTACGTCCGGCAGGCGTTCGACATGTTCCCGCTCACCCTCGAAGGGCTCGGCGAAGGCGTCGCGCATCTGCTCAAGGGCGGCAAAGGCCACTGAAGCTTCTGGAAATTGGGGTCCTGGAGCGAAATTTGGGCCGGGGGCTCCTGGTCGCGTACCCTGAGACCGTGGGGAAGACTTCAATTATCGCGATGCTCGTCATCGTGTTGGTTAGCTCGGCGGCAATGGCCTCGGCAGACGAGTCCTCGTACGCGGGCGTGAACCCGGGCTCTGAAACCTCGGAGAACCTGCCGCCGAAGGCCGAAGAGATTCCCGAAGGCGCGCTCATGCTCACTTGGCCGGGCTTCATGATGCTCGAGGACGGTTCCGTCTTCTTCATCCAGACGTCCAAGCCGGTGAAGTTTGGAACCAAGAGCTCCGAGGGCCGCCTCGAGCTGGTCATGCACCAGACGCGGGTTCATCTCAAGAACAACTTCCTGCCGCTCGAAACCCAGTTCTTCGACACACCCGTCACGCGAGCGACCGTTCAGCGCAAGGGCAAGAAAGACCTGGTGATGATTTTCGAGATGCGTAGGGACGTCACACCGAGCATCACTCAGAAGAAGGGCAAAGACGGCTTCAACTACGTCTTCGTCAAGTTCAGCAAAGAGCCTTGAGCCCCCCGTAAAACCGACGCTGCGCGTTGGTCACGGGGCTTCGCCCTTGCTTGGGACGGGCGCATCGAGTAACCGGACGCCATGAGCCTCCGCGCCGTCAAGGGGATGAAAGACATCCTGCCCGACGAAATCTCGAAATGGCACCGCCTCGAGAACGCGTTCCGCACGCGTGTCGAAGGCTATGGTTTTCGCGAAGCTCGCTTCCCCATCGTGGAGCCGACCGCCCTGTTCGTTCGCTCGATCGGTGAAACAACGGACATCGTCGAAAAAGAGATGTACACGTTCACCGATCGAGGCGAGAAATCGCTCACGCTCCGCCCGGAGGGCACCGCGTCATCGGTACGCGCTTACGTGCAACACAGCGTTCAAGGCCGCGAGCCGGTCACGAAGTGGTACTATATCGGCCCGATGTATCGGCGCGAGCGGCCCGCTAAGGGGCGCTACCGGCAGTTCTACCAAGCGGGAATCGAAGTCTTTGGCGACCCGGGCCCCTACGTCGATGCCGAAGTGATCGACATGGTCGTCGGTCTCATCTCGAGCATCGGTATCAGCGAGGTCGAAGTCCTGGTGAACTCGATCGGCGGAGCTGAAACGCGGGAGAACTACCGCGAAGCTCTGCTCGGCTATCTCACGCCCTACCGCGCTGAGCTCTGCCCTGACTGCCAGCGTCGCATGGACGCCAACCCGCTTCGGGTGCTCGACTGCAAGGTGCCACGCTGCTCGGAGATTGCCGCCGAGGCGCCGTCGATCTTGAAGCACCTCACCGATGAGGACCGTGCCCACTTCGACGGACTGCAAGAGACCCTGACAATCCTCGGCACGCCGTACCGCGTCGACGGGTCGCTGGTGCGAGGCCTCGACTACTACAGCCGAACGCTCTTCGAGGTTCTCGGCAAAGGTGAAGGGCTCGGCGCGCAAAACGCATTGCTCGGCGGCGGCCGGTACGATGAGATGGTGAAGAGCCTCGGCGGGCCGGATACACCGGCGATCGGCTTCGCGATGGGCCTCGAGCGCTTGCTGATGGCCATGCCCGAAACGGACGCCGAGTCGCACGTCGATGTCTTCGTCGTTGCGGCGCAAGCTGGCGTCCGTGGACAGGCGACCCTGCTCGGCCGCGAGCTCCGCGACGCAGGCCTTCGTGTGGAGAGTGACCTGCGGGGCGGCTCGCTCAAGAGCCAGCTTCGCCGCGCCGACAAAATCGACGCGCGCGTCGCGATGATCCTCGGGGAGTCCGAGGTCGAAGAAGGCATCGTCCAACTCAAAGACCTGCTCAACAAGACCCAGGAGCGAGTGCCGCGCGCCGATGTGGCGAGTCGCGTTCGCGCCCTGCTCGCAGACTGAGCGCTCGAGCTAGCCGCGGTTGAAGAAGATTGGGCTCGACCAGGCCATCTCACCATCGGCCTGCGTCACCCGACAGTAGACATACGAGGCGTCGACCTCGCCGACGAATGACGCCGAGGGAGACTTCGGTGTGTCGGACGCCGCGACACCGTCCGGCGTCATCAACTCGATACGCTCGATGTCTGTCGTCCCGAGCGCACGGGCGTGCACCTCGACCGGCCCCTCGATATCGAGCTCGCTCCCCATTGGGAAGCCGGCGACGTGCACGTCGAGCAAGATCTTGGCGCCACTGGTGGCGTAGCAGCGACGCGCGCGGATCGCTTCGAGGATCGCAGCGCGGGTACGACTCGCAGAGATGACCGCGGTCAGGCCAGTTCGATAGGGGTCGCGTTTTCGACACTCGCCGTGGTGCCAAAGGAGCCCGTGGCTGTCCGAGTTCGCGATGAAGCCGAATCGCATCCCGCTGTCGAGCAGCGGCTTGGCAAACTGGTCGCGTAGATCACCGCGGTACCCGAGCGGATGATCGGGGTGCTCGTAGCAGCCGTGGCACGAGCAGATCTCCCAGACGGGCTGGCCCTCGGGGTCGTGGCCGAGAACATCGGCGCCGGTCCAACCGATGTGGTGCGGCCCTGTAAACGCGCCCTGGGCGCTGATTCGCTGGACGATGTCGCGCCCTTCCGGCACCTCATCGCGCGAGATGATGGGAAAGCCCGGGCCCGGAAGGTAGATGCACTTGTGGCCCGGACCAGGATAGGACTTACCTGTCCACTCGTAGGCCACGATGGTCGCGAATTCGCCCGGCTCGTCGTGCTCTTCGGTCACGGCCTGCAGGTACGCCCATTCGCCCGGCCCAATTCGTTTCCCGAGGAATGACTCGTGGTCGGTCAGCGCCGCGAAGTCGTCGCCGTACCGGTAACGCGCGCGCAGATAAGCTTCGTCGGCGCTACCCACGCCGTCCGAATGGGCGCTGTGCTGCTGGATGTCACCGAACAGGACCTGCGGCCCCGACCAGGCCGCCGCATGCACCGGCGCAGGCGTGAACTCGCCCACGTCGACTTTTGCGTCGACGAGCGCGGGCGCTCCGCCCTTCGGCACATCGAAGCAGGCGATCTGAATGCCCTTCCGACCGCGCCATGCCGCAAGCGTCGTTCCGCCAGCGAGCCGAATCGCACTCACGCGCCTTCCTCGGCACCCCCATTGGCCGTCGTCGATCGCCTCCCGGGGTCCAAAGCCCTCGGCGTTGAGCCTCTGCCGGTACATCGTGTGAGAGCCCCGCCCGAACAGATCGACCGCGCCATCGGCTCCGACCACGATCGTGGGGAACTCGAAGCCTTGCTCTTCCCCCTCGAGGTCGCGGTTGCGGTCCGTCATCGGGCCGGCCGGCGCGAACACCCTGCCTTCCATATCGACGAAGCGAAGCGCAATCCACTTCGCGATGTCGGGCACTCCGGTGTCCTCCCTAACGTCGTGGTGAAAGCCAACCCACGCGCCACCCGGTGCAGCGCTGACGCAGGGCGCCGCGGCTATCCCAAACGCCGTCCACACGACGAACTCCCCGCCGGACGGCGGCGCAACGACCACGCTCGACCGCGGCCCTTCATGTCGCACCTCGACCCGCCATCCCTGATGCTCCGCCGCGAGCTCGGCACGCGAATCGTTGACCGGGTGCCAGACGCCCGGGGCCCAAGTCATAATCGCTGGACTATGGTCCGTTGCTCCCGCTTCGCCCAGTACGGAGCCATCGTCCCCCAAGTCGAATCGCAGAACACATTCCTCGTCACCCGTCCAGGCAAGGACGTGCAAGAGCGCGCCCCCGTCCGCCACCGGCTCCAAGCGCGGGCTTCTCAGGTACCGCTTCGGAGTTTGTTCGATGAGGGGCATGAGACTTCAGTGTGCGTAGCCGAGCGCGCGTAGCTGATCGCGAATGGTGTCGTCCATCTCAGCGTTCTCCCGCTTCAGCTGTGTACCGCCCTTCTGCTCGGCACTCAACCAGTCGCCACGATCGGACGCGCCGAGGAACTGGCCGAGCAGCATGCGCGAATACCGTCGTCCAATCGGAAACGCCGACGCATCGAGCTGCTTCTTCTCCTTGGGGTCCGCTACCAGGTCGAACATCGTCGAGGTCAGGTTCCCCCGGAGGATCAGCTTCCATCGGCGGCTGGTGATCACGCGTCGGTCGTCCTGAAAGTCACTGAACGCCACAGGGGGCCGGGAAGGCGCATCACCAAGCATCAGGCCGACGAGTGGATGCCCTTCGTTTTCGGCCATGGCCGGGACGCCCAGTAGCTCGGTCACGGTAGCGGAGATGTCGAGCGTGCTGACCGCATCGCTGATCTTCGTGCCCGCGGGGAGCCGGTTCGGAAGACGAAACATCAAGGGAACGTGCAGCAGCTCCTGGTACACCGAGTGCCCGTGGCCCCAGGATCCGTGGTCATCGAACTCCTCGCCGTGATCCGAAGTGACGACGATCAGCGTGTCGCCGCTCAGTCCGAGCTGGTCCAAGCGTTCGAGGAACGCGCCAAAGAAGTGATCGTGCTTCGTGATCTCACCGTCGTGAAGCCCCTTCAATCTGCGCTTGTCGCTCGCATCGAAAACGACCTGCGGGGGGTTGCGCTTGGCCTTCTCGAGTAGGTCGCCGGTCATCCGCGGCCTGACCTGCCCGCTGTACTCGCTCGGGTCGTACATCCGAAGATACTCGCCTGGCGGATCGTAAGGCACGTGCGGATCGATGGTCTGAATGTACGCGAAGAAGCGTCCGTCCCGGTGCTCTTCGATCCAGTTCCCTGCCTTTTCGAAGACGTCCTTGGCCTCTGTGCTCTTGGCTTCGCGAATGTAGTTGCTGTAGTCGTCCCAGCCCTGGTCGAAGCCGAAGCGGTCTGACACGTAGCCGTTCGCAATGAAGCTCCCAGTCGCGAACCCTTCGCCTTGCAAGTGCTCGCTGAGGAGCTCCGCCGAGCTCGGTAGGGCAGCATCGCCCGTCTTCTGCTGGTGCGTCTGCGGGTAAAGGCCGGTGAGGATCGAAGCCACCGCTGGCTTGGTCCAGTTCTCCGGCGACTGCGCGAGCTCGAACACTGCGCCTTCGGACGCGAGCTTGTCGATGGCCGGCGTCTTCACGCGAGTGTGCGGATTGAACGGTCGGAGCTTGTCGGCACGAAGCGTGTCGATGACTAGCACGACCACGTTCTTCGCGGGCTCGAGCTCCCGTCGCGGACGCTCCGGCACGAAGATTCGCGGCGAGCTCCAGGCCAAGCGCCCGGCTCCCTCGCCCTTGGCGCGAAGATCGATCCGCACTAGCTCACCCGCGAATCGGCTCAAGTCCACCTTGTGGTCGACCCAGGCACCGGACGCCGTACCCGAAATCATTTCGCTCGTGGGCTGCCCATCTGCCGTCACCTCGATCGCGAAAGGCACATCCCCTTCGCCTTCGACGCCGACCCCAAAACCCAGGGAGCCGTCCGCCGGAACCGAAATGTGGTACCGCAGCGTCGACGCACGCGACAATGCAATCGCCTGTCGCTCCTCATCGCCAAGACGAACCTTGGCGACCAGGCCTTCGTACGTCGGTGCGCGCGTGATCTTCGACGCCTCGGATTTTTTCTGGATCCAAATCGAATCGACAGCGACCGAAACGCCCTGACCATCGATGGGCGTCGTTCCTCCAAACGTCAGCAAAAAGTAGTTCTCGCCGGCTTGGACGCGCTCCTTGGGAAGCTCGACCTCGTATTCCGCAAACCCGTCGCCCTTGCCGAGATGAATCGACGGGAGCTGCTGGTTGTTGAGGTAGGGCGTGAGCGCGTGCGTGCCGTGCGGCCGTAGCCGAATGCGCGCAACGAGCGGCTCAGGCCGGTCGGCATTGAAGTACACCCGGCCCCGCATGCCGGCGTGTGCGTAGCTGGTGTCGCCGTCGATGCCCTTGCCGACCCAGCCGCTGCGCCAGTCGCCTACCGTGTACTTGGCCTGAGCTGGCGTGCCGAAATCGAGGTACCAGCCGCCGTCGTCCACCTCTGCCAGATGGCGAATCGCGGTCAGATCCGCATGGGTCTGAAGCCCCGCGAATGGGTCCGCCTTGGACCCGCCACGGCTGCAAGCCGCCGTCACGCAAAGGGTCGCGAGTACCAGTAAAAAGAATCGCATCAGCCGCCTTCCTCCCAACCTGCAGCGGACGTTTTCGCCCCTGATTTCCGCCTCGGGAACCTTGCTGCGGTTAGCACGCTGCCTCAGCGAGCGTCAACAAAGCCACCCGCTTGGGTGACGACCTGCAAGGCGCGCGTCGCGCCCGGCTTCACGTAGTAGAAGCGGTCGGTTGATTTGGCACCCAGACGGTACCGCACTCTGTGTGTCCCCGGGTCGAGAACGAGCATCAGAGGAAGCGCTCCCCTGTCCACCCCATCGACTTCGACGTGCACATCGTCGGGGCCGCTCAACTCCAGCGCGCCCTGCCCCTCGGTAGCGTTCAGTGACAGGTCGACGCCCATGCGGACGGTTCCCGCAGATGCCAGCGAATCGAAGCCCTTCGCCGACGCCGAAACTGCGGCTGGCGGAACCTCGGACGCGGGCCTCTCCGCGGTAACCCGAACCTCCACCGGATCGCTGAGCTCAATCGCTGGCCCTGTTCTCGGAAGCGAGTCAACCGGTACGCCAACGGGCAGCACTTGATTCCAAACGAGAAACGCCACTGTCGCGGCGAGCAAGACCCAAAACGCCAAGCCGAATAAGCGTGGCGCCGCTTGCAGTTCCACCCCGAACCCAGAGCCGCTCTCAGCACCGTGCTGAGTCACCCTAGTGCCTAGCCGCCAGATCGGATAGCTCCAGCTCGGGGCTCGATTGGCCGGCTCGCGATGCATGGCAACCGCGGACTGCACCCTCTTGTTCTGCCGTTCGATGAGATCGGACACGGACAGGGAGTCTTGCTCGATCTCCGGCTCGTTCAACTCCACGGCTGACTCCGCCGAGGGCCCGGCTGCGGGGCTTTCAACTGAGAGCCCCTCCCGAACCGTCACGTCCCGAATCGCCCCTTGGCGCGCCAAAGTGATCAGCAAGGCATCGACGAGCGCGCGGGATCCGGCCCCGGACTCCCAAAGAACGTCAGGCGGCCCACCCGCGACCAGGGCGGCGACCAAGCGCTGCACCCGAACTGGGGAATGGCGCACATAGGTCCCAAGCACGTCCGGATCGAATTCGACCCGGCAATCGGGATGTGCGGCAATCGTATTGAGGAAGACCCCGAGTCGCCGGGTCGCCTCGATGAAGGCGTCGTCCAGGGACTCCGGCTCCGGATCCCCGTCGCGCGCAGGCTGCTCTGACGCGACGAAGCGACCCGAGCTCATTCCGACTAGCGCAGGCAAGGCCGACGCACCCCGGGTGACAGCACCGTCGATCGCTGTCCGGGACAAGCCGACGATGCGGCCCCCGCGAAGCTCCAAGTCGAATAAGCTCCAGGGATCTTGCAGCACGATGCTGGCGTTGGGTCGAAGGCGGCGCGCTGCGTGCAGCAGACGGGTCACGCCCAGCTCCTCGAGGTCGCCTCGCGCCTCTCGATCGCTCTTCAATTCTCCTTCGAGCCGCGTCAAAGGCTCGAGCACCCCCAAGACGCGATCCAAGACCTGGCGGGCTGGGACTTCTTTTCGCAGATATCCTTGTGCGTCCGCCCGGAGCTCGCGCATCCGGTGCAGAAAATCGTCGCGCCACGACAGGAGCACGACAGGGACTCCATCGAGTAAGGGATCGCGCCGAACCGCCGCACAAAGGGCAAGCCCGTCGAGACGAGGCATGACGATGTCCGCGAGGATCACATCAGGCAACTCCGCGTGAGCGAGCTCGAGGGCATCCACCCCGTCCCGCGCTTCGATGACCCTGGCGCCAGCTTCGCGAAGGACCCCGACGTAAAACCATCGCACTTCCGACTCATCGTCCGCCACCAGAACACGGCGCCCACGGAGGCTCGGTTCGTCGGTCGAAGACATGGCCGGGTGCGTGCCGGACTGCCCGGGCAAATGGGCGAGGGCCTCGTACCGCCAGGCCAGCACCCGCACGGCCCGGAGGGAGGCCGGCCCAAAGACCTCTCGCTCCAGCCTCGTGAGGGCTTCCGATACGGCAGCGTCCAAATGCACGAAACCCAGCTCAGCCGCCGATCGACGGAGCTCGCTCAGGTGCTCGGCCAGCGCCGCCCTGGCTGTTTCATCCTCGGGCGCGATACTCAATGCCTCCGTTAAGCGCACTGTTTCCAAGCTCTTGGCCGCCAAAGCTTGGATGAAATTGGCGTTTCGGGACACCGATGCCGAATCGTCGGGAGCACTCCGCACTGGCGCAGTGTACGCATCCTTCCAATTTGTTCGAGCACCAAGTCGGTTGCCCGGACATAGCTGGCGACGTACTGACGAGCGTGGATTTCGTCGATGAGGTGTCTCTGGAGGTCGCCGCGGGCGATGGGGGCAATGGCGCCATCGCGTTTCGGCGCGAGAAGTTCGTTCCACTGGGCGGGCCCTCGGGAGGCGACGGCGGGCGCGGCGGGAGCGTGATTTTGGTCGCACACGATCGGCTCTCGACACTGCTCGATCTCCGCTTCCGCAGAATCGTGCGTGCCGAACGCGGCGAGGACGGCCGCGGCAAGGATCAGTTTGGCAAGGCCGGTAAGGACGTCCGGATTCAGGTCCCGGTCGGCACCCAGGTCTACGACGAGGAGAGCAAGGCCCTCCTTGCGGACCTCAGCGAATCCGGCGCGGAGCTCGTGCTTGCGAGGGGCGGCGGCGGCGGCCGGGGCAACATCAAGTTCGCTACACCGCACGACCGCGCCCCGCGCCGGGCCAGTCCGGGCAGGCCTGGTGAGCGCAAGACGGTCCGGCTCGTCCTCAAGCTCCTTGCCGACGTCGGCATCGTAGGGTTCCCTAACGTCGGCAAGAGCACATTCATCGCTAGGGTCTCTCGCGCGCGGCCCAAGGTGGCCGATTACCCCTTCACCACTTTGGTACCGAACCTCGGCGTCGTTTCACTCGGTGTCGACCGCACGTTCGTGATCGCTGACATCCCGGGCATCATCGAAGGAGCCTCCGAGGGCGCAGGCCTCGGCCTTCGGTTTCTCAAGCACGTCGAGCGAACCCGCGTCCTTCTACACATGCTCAGCGTAGACCCGGCCCCTGAACGCGATCCAGTCGCCGATTTCGACGCGCTCATGTCGGAGCTCGGCCGATTCGAGGCTAGCTTGCTGGAGCGCCCGATGGTGGTAGCCGTCAGCAAATGCGATCTGCCCGAGGCCCGCGAAGCCTATGAAGATGTTCGACAAGCGCTCGAGCCGCGGGGCTTTCGGGTCTTCGCGATCAGCTCAGCAACCGGCAAAGGGGTCCATACCCTTCTCGAGTCGCTCGAGGCTATTCTGCGGCAGCCAGACGACGCTTGAGCTCGGCGCTGCCCCAGTCTGCAGCGTCGCGAACGACCGCCGAGGAATGACCCCGCCGCGCATCGTGGAGCACCTGCAGATGCTCCTTACCACCGCGATTCCCTAATACCAGCGCGGCATTGCGCGCCAAACCTTCGTACCGAGCGCGCTTCACCGGCGAGCCTTCAGCCCATGCCCGGTGCTCGTCTTCACTCATTTGAAGAAATTCGGCCAGCTCGATGCAGTCCCAACGCTCCCCCGGCTCGAAGGCGTCCAGCGATGCCAGGGTCGCACCCGAAGTCTGATTGTAGGGACAGACGTCCTGGCACTCATCGCAACCGAAGACCCAAGGTCCGATCGCCTGCCGGTATGCCAACGGGATCGGTCCCCGATGCTCGATGGTCAGGTATGAAATGCACTTACGGGCGTCGAGGCTCCGAGGCCCGTTGAAGGCCGCGGTAGGACAGGCATCGAGACAAAGGGTGCAACTCCCGCAGCGACGCTCCATCGGCGCGTCGGGCCTGAGGGGCGCAGTCGTCACGACGCAGGCTAGGAAGGCATGCGATCCGATTCCCGGGACGATCAAGCAGCAGTTTTTGCCCACGAACCCGACGCCCGCGCGCTCCGCCCACGCGCGCTCGAAGACCGGCTTTGAATCGACTGCGACCCGGGCGCTGAAACCCGCTTCTTGAAGCACGCGCGCCACCTTCCGGCTCTTCTTCGTGAGCACGTTGTGGTAGTCGCGCCCGAGCGCGTATTTGGCAACGCGCGCCGGCGGTGGCCCTTCGTACCCATTTCTTCGAAGGTAGGGCGCGGCCATCACGATGACGCTTCTCGCCTTGTCGAGCATCCGCGGATCGCGCGGGTCCTTTCGCACGGCCGCGGTCTCCGCCATCCAGGACATCTGCCCATGGTGCCCAGCCCCGAGCCAGGTATCGAGATGCTTCGCTTCCTCCGCTAGGAGGCCGGCCTCGGCGATGCCTACGCGCGCAAAGCCCAACGACTCCGCTTCCGCTTTGACGCGCACGGCCAGCTCGGCGGCCAGCTCGTCGTGGCTGTTTCGACTCATCCCAGGCCGGAGCCGGGCGGCGGAGGCGACACGGTGGGCGCTTCCTCTTCCTGCTCCTTGGGTTGCGCAGGCGGAGACTTCTTGGGCGGCCCCTTGGGCTCGTCTTGTTCGTTCGAATCCTCTTCGCGGGTGCGCCAAGTCGGCTTCGCGTCCCCCGGAACGACGGTGTCCCAGTCCGGCGCATCGGTGAGGCCATCCTGGCGCCCCTTTCCACCACGAGGATTCGGAAGAATGTAGGGCTCGGCGTTGAACGTTCCGCACTGCCGCTGATTTCGATAGAAGCCCCAGTGGAAGTAGACGCGACCGTCGCCGCTGAGGATCGATGAGGGCGCCGGGGGGTAAGGTTGCCCGCGGAGCACCGAGTTGAACGCACCGAAGTCGAAAGGCAAGAGCCCACTCGACCGAACCACACCAACACGATGAACCGAGCCATCGCGGTTCAGCACGATTTCGAGCTTGGTCATCAGCGTGGGATCTTGGTACGGGCTACCACCGATCGGCAAGCTCCGAAGAAAGCCGTCGGCGAACTCTTGGTGGATACGCCGGTGCACCGCCGCGATGTACGTCGCGAACGGAGACGCCGCAGCATTGAGCGCCGTGGTTGCGCCGCGCTTCACGCCGGGCACGTAGTTTTCGATCGCCGCCCGAAATTCGTTCCAGGTCTTCTCACGTGCAATGCCGCGCTGCGACGACTTCCGCTCCGCAAGGTAGGCGCGGCGATCCTCATTGAGTTTCTCGGAGCCGACGGCCGCCTCGAACTGAGACCAGGCCATCTTGCCACCCGGGCCCTCCCCCTTGGCGCGTCCGCCGCCGCCCTGGGCCGCGTTGCTCGGCCGTCGAATGCTAAACGTCCCGGCCGGATCGGTGATCGTCAGCGTTTCCTCCGCGGCCTGGGCCGCTCGGTCGCCTGCGTCCGTCGATCGCTTGCCATTCGGCGCCGAGCTACTCACGCGCTCCGCCTGGATCGGGTCGGCCTTGATGGCCTTGTCTGGGCGCTCGCGCCTGGCTTCCGCTTCCGTAACCTTGCGAGCATCACTCCCCTCCTTGTTGCGGAGCTCGGCGATGTCCTCTTCGCTTGCGTTACCCTGCTCTTCCAAGGTATCGGAAGGCTTCTGTTGGCGGCCTGGCGACGGTAGTTTGTCGTCGCGGATCATGTTGCGGACCTGGGCGACCGTTTGCTCTTCGACCCTGTTGTTCTCCTCCGCGATGAAATTCGGATTGTCCGGCTCGACGTTCGGATCGCTGCTGTGCTGCTGCACCGCCTGTGGCGTGGTGAGCTCGGGCGGCGGACTCTTCTTCTGTTGCTGGACTTGCGGCTCTGCTTGGGCCTCGAGCGCCTTCGCCAGGCGCTCCCGCTTCGCCTTCTCGCGGTCGCGAGCCGCCTTCTTCTTGGGTCGCTGAGACTTCTCTTCGCCGGGTACCTCGAAGTCGACCTCGACCGGCTCAAAGGTCTTGTTCTTCTTCGCCTCTTCTTCCTGCAGGCGGATGCGGTCGGCCAGCCCGCCGAGCATGTCATACACCGGAAGGTGCACCGACAGCGATGCGAACAACGCAAGCGCGAAGGCAATGGCGACTGGTTCTCTGTAACGTCGACGCACGAAAGCTCTCGGGGGGATTAATGCACGTCCCCCTGTAGGGTTACATCGGCCCCCCTTGCGAGCAAAGAGTCGACGAAGGGTTAACGGCCGCGGGCGCTGGGGACGCGGGCCGCCCCGCCAAAACCGCCAGAAGATGGCCTACTGAAGCCGCCGCCTCTGCCCATGCTCGGGACGCGAACCACCCATGCTGGGGCGTGAACGACCCACGCTGGAACGCGGAACTCCGGAGCTGGGGCGGCTGACACCGGCCCCTCGCGACGAGCCGGCGCTCGGCCGCCGCACGCTCTGGGCTCGGCTCGGCCTGGCGCTTGGGACACGACTCACACCGCTGCCCGATCGCGATACGCCAGCGCTCGGACTCCGCACCACGCCGCCGGGTGATGGACGGTTCGAAGGGATCTTGATCGAGGACCTGGGAGCGGTCGACGATGGCGGACGATTGATTCTGGTGGTGCGCGACGTGTTTACCCGGGGCTGGCTCACGACGGTATTGCCCGCTCGGGATCGCGGAGCGGAGCTCGTGAGCGTCGGTCTGCCGCCCGTGCGACCGACGGCGCTCGTACGAACCGTAGAGGCTGGAGGCCGATGAACGACCATGGGCCGGGCGGGATTCGTGCGGGCGCGATTGACCGAGTCAACGCGAGTCGCGCTCGGATTCGCACGGGTCACGGTCCCGGTTCGGGTGCTCGGCATTCGCGTCACGGTTCCGGTACGAGTCGGGGTCGTACCCACTCGGCCGACTGCGCCTGTGCGTCCGTACGCCGTCGGAGGCCGACGATCGACTGTGGCTGCACGGCGGGGCCCGGAGCCAGGAGCGGTACGGCCCACGACACCGCGGCTGGGTCGCGCGGCTGGAGACCTAGGGTGAACGCTCGTCGGTCGTCGCGCCACGCTCCTGTGCACCGGGACGGGATGGCGCCCCCGGTAGTGGGAGTGGAAGTACGGCGGATACCATTGCCAAGGGCGACTATACCCGAAGCCCACGTAGACGCCGCAAGGTCGATAGTAGCCAGGCACAAACCACCAGACGCTCGAGTAGAAATCCCAGCGCGGCTGAACGAACACGTAGTTCACACGCTCCACGACGCAGTGTCCGTCCACCCAGACGTACTCGCCGTTGCTATAAGCCCAGTACCCGTCGACCCAGATCGCACCAGGACATCGGACCTCGGGTTGCACGACAACGACCGTTTGCGGGGCGGGCGGGGCGTGCTCCGTAGCTGCAACCGGTTCAGGCTCTTGAACGACGATCACGGTCTCGCCACCGACCTGCTCGGTCGTGCCCTCCTCGGCTTCGATCACGACATAGGTCGTCTCGTCGGGCACCGCGCTGGTCTGGCCTTCTCGCTGGTAGCCGTCATGGGAGACTTCGAACCCATGGCCCGTCGACCCGCCATAGCCGTCCGCTCCGTCGTAGTCGGCCGCCGCGGGAACTAGTCACAGTCGCCACCGCAGCGAATGCGAAAAGCGCTGTAATCCGAACGAAAAAATCCATGGGCCCTCCTTTATGTGTATGTCCGTCTGGGCCTGGCGTCACCCCCCCCTTGCAGAGAAGGCGCGGCCCGCTCGACAGAGTGCCTAGAAAGTGCTTGGGTTTCGGCCATTCTGATGAACTCACAACAGATAGACGCAGCAACCGCCCAGCTTCTTCAACAGTACGGATTTGAGGATATCCCCTTCGAATCGCTGAAAGAGCGAATGCTCCGAGGCGAGCTTGGAGACGCCCAGAACCGCATCACCGGCACCGTGGAACCGCCAGAAGAAGGCGACCTCCGGGCCCTGCCTCCGCTCGGCGGTGACCTTCGCAAAGCGCTGACCGAGCGAGGTCAGGAAGCGATGCGGCGGGGTGAAGTCGCAGCGGTTGTTCTGGCGGGCGGGATGGCGACTCGCTTTGGTGGGGTCGTCAAAGCGGCGGTCGAGGTACTCGATGGCAAGTCGTTCCTCGAGCTCAAGCTCCAAGACATCGCCGCCGTGGCGAAGCGAGCTGACGCTCGGATCCCGGTCTACCTCATGTCGAGCTTCGCTACCGATGCAGCGATTCGAAAGATGGCCGAGCCGCTCAGCACCGAGCGCGTTCCAATCAAGACCTTCGGACAGTTCATTTCCCTTCGTGCCACGCCTAGTGGCGAGCTCTTTCGAGACGGCTCGGGCGCACTCTCGCCACACGCCCCCGGACACGGAGACCTCACCTTCGCGCTTCGCCGCTCGGGCATCCTCAAGGAGTTCCGCGGTGCGGGCGGCCGCGTGCTCATGATGTCGAACGTCGACAATCTGACCGCAACGCTGGACCCGGCGATCATCGGCGCTCACTTGGAGTCCGGCGCGGCACTGACGGCCGAGATGGCGCCCAAGGAGCCAGGCGACAAAGGCGGGGCTCCTGCCCGCGTCAACGGCCGGCCTCAGATCGTGGAGGCATTTCGCTTTCCGGAAGACTTCGACCAGGAGCGCATCCCGGTCTTCAACACGAACACCTTTGTCCTCGACGCAGCCGCCATCGACGCAGAGTTCCCCTTGACCTGGTTCGCGGTCAATAAGACGGTGGACGGCAAGCCGGCTGTCCAGTTCGAGCGCCTCGTCGGCGAGCTAACCTCTTTCCTCGATTCCGCGTTCCTGCGCGTCGAACGGCACGGCCCCGATGCGCGCTTTCAGCCGATCAAGACTCCAGAGGACATGGACAAGGAGCGCCCCGACATCGTCAAGGCGCTCAAAGCGCGAGGCAGCCTCTAATCCGCGTCCTCGGTAGCGCTCCCTCGCCCGGTTCTGCGTGGTGAGCCGTGAAATGCGAGCTGCCCGCATGCTGCGGCGACGTCGTCTCCGCGCGTCTTGCGAATGAAGACAGAAAGCCCCCGCCGCGTGAGCTGCTCTTGGAAGCGCGTGACGTGACTGTTGTCGGGCGCGCGTAGATCCGAGGCGCTGATCGGGTTCATGGGGATCAGGTTGACCTTGACCGGGATGCCACGGAGCAGCTCGACCAGGCCGTTCGCGTCGCGGAGCGAGTCGTTCACGCCTTCGATTAGCGTGTACTCGATGGTGATCCGCTGGCGCTTCGAAAGCGGGTAGCGTCGCAGCGCATCGGTGAGCTCGCCAAGCCCGTGCTTGCGGTTCACGGGCATGATCTTGCTTCGCTCCTCGTCACGCACCGCGTGCAAGGAGATCGCAAGCTGCACCTGACCGTCGAAGTCTTTGCCGAGTCGATCGATTTGCTTGACCAGGCCGCTGGTGGACACCGTCACCCGACGCTTGGACAGGTCGAGGCCGTCGGGGTGGGTCAGCAACACCAAGCGACCGCGCGACCGCGTCGTAGTTGTGTAGCGGCTCGCCCATCCCCATGAAGACCACATTGCGGATGCGCTGATCCGGCCCGAGCTCGCGCCGGCCGAGCAAGACCTGCGCTACAATCTCCCCGTCCGTCATTTGACGCTTCAGGCCCGCTACACCGGATGCACAGAACACGCATCCCATCGCGCAACCGACCTGGCTCGAAATGCACTGGGTCACCACCCGCTCGTCACCCAGTTGCGGGATGAGCACGGTCTCGACCTTTTCGCCGTCGGGCATGCCGACGAGAAGCTTCTTGGTTTGGTCCGCCGACTCGTGCGCCGACACGATGTGGATAGGCCAGCCGAGGCCTTCCTCTTTCAAGCGCTCTCGAAGGCGCTTGGGAACATTACTCATCTCGTCCGGGTCGAGGACGCCTTGGCGATGGATCCAGTCGAAGACCTGCTTACCCCGATACCGGGGCTCGCCCCAAGCTACGACGCAGGCTTCCCACTCGGCGGGCAGTCGAGCGATGGGATGCGAAGCGGGGGCCAATGAGTCCGATGGAAGCTTCACGACCCTTAGCGGTGGCAGAGTTTGAGGCTGGGAGCAAGCCCGTTGACAAGTTCGAAAGGCGACACATCGTGGCGATATGGAGCGACCAGGAAACGCCGCAGTTCTGTCATTCATCATCCCTGGGCTTGGCCAATTCTACAACGGCAAGTTCCTCCGGGGGCTCGTTTGGCTCATCATCACGCCCGGTCTGTGGATCGGCAGCGGCGGCCTTCTCGGCTGGCTTTGTCATGTGCTCTCCTCGTACATGGCGTACCAGTGGGCGCAGGAGAACCCGCCCTTACTCGAAGAGTAGCGGACCGGCGGCTCGGTCGGCCGCGGGCTACTTCTTGAGAACTTCCTGGACGCGGTTCAAGAGCGCCCGGGAGTACATGCGGCCGACGAGTGACTCGCGTGCCGTGAACTGCACCTCTTCCCACTGGCGCTGGGCGCGAAAGAGATTGACCACCTTGAGACGCTTCGAGAGGGTGACGGCTGCCTCATCGTCGATCTTACGGCCTTCCACGCGGAAGGTTTCTTCCGTCTCGCCGGAAACCTCTTCGAGGTAGTCTCGAGCCTCCTGGGGAAGCGCGGCGAGATGGTCCTTCTTGATGACGAAGGCGCCGGTGACGATGCCGCCTGCCTGCTTAGCCATGGTCTTGAGCTTGGTGTGCCATTGAAATGCCAGCACGCCGACAGACGACGCGATCACCGTGTCGATGATGCCGGTCTGCAAACCGGAGTACACCTCGGGGAGGTTCAGCAATACACCGTTCGCGCCAGCGGCCTTGATGAAGGCTCTCATGGTCGCCGAGTCGCGCCAAACCCAGGGCCGTACATTTCGCAGGTCAGACGGGCTGTAAATCTTGCTTGTGGAGAAGATTCGAGTCTTGCCGGCGTCACCCCAGGCGATGAGCTTATACCCGGCCTTGTCGAACAGCGCTTCGAGCTGCGGAGCGAGGTCTTCTCTTACCGCGTCGAGCTCGGGATAGCTTCGGATGAGGCCCGGCGCCTCCATGACGAGCACCTGGCGAACCAGCGCGGACAGACCGGTCGAAGTAATCAAAGCTCCGTCGAGCTGCCCAACGCGCATCTTTCGAACGACGGTGATTTCGTCACCTGCGATGCCGCCGTAGTACATCTTCATGTTCACTTGCCCGTTGGTCCGCTTCTTCATCCCAAGCTTGAGCTGATGGTACACGTCGCCGAGCGGCGATTGGCGCGGAGCTAGGGTGGCGATTCGCAGCTGGTGCGTCGCCTCCGCACGGGCTTCGGTAGTGAACGAGTCGCCACTAATCAGGAGGCCGACGACCAAGAGGAGTAAGAGGCTGCGCATCGTGCATCTAAACACGGATGGAGGACCGACTACAAGACAGGAATGCCGATCTCAACAGTCGCCTCAACTCAGCGGCCTAGGGGCAAATCCTCTACCTTGAGTGAATTGCAGTGGGGTAAGCGCTTGTCGTGCAGCACGAATGCATCGCTCCAATCCGTGGAGCGATCGAGCAAAGGCTGATTGCCCATCCTCATGACTTCCTTCCCCAGAACCGCGATCCGATCACGTTGCTCGCGAAAGAGCGATAGCCATAGGACCCATTGCTCCCGCGGAAAGACGTCGGCGATGTCTGCGAATTTCCCTCGACCGTTCTCGAGCCATTCATCGACAAAGCGTACTCCGAAATCGGAATTGCGGATCATCATGAAGCCACAGTTGGGCGGACGGAGGGTGCGTGCAGAAACCACTCCGCGCAGGCTGAGCGGCAGTGGAATCCCGAACCTGCGCGAGCAGTCCTCCGATATGATGAAATCCTTCCCCGGGTGCGCCCGCACGAGCTCCGCGAGCTCTCTCTCCGGTCGATTGACGACCGTGTCGGCGTCGACGACTACCAGCCAGTCCGCAGTCATGTCGCGGATGTGGCGACGCATCCACTCGATTTTCGACCAAATCAGATGCATGTCCTCGAGCACCGTCTCTTGCCAGCAGACGAACTGATAGCCGTGACGATCGCAGTACGCCTGCCAATTGGCCTGCGTGGCCTTGGCGTAGTGGTCGATGTGGGGTGTCGCGAGCATCGCGACGTCGAATGAGGGGGTTTTCATGAGCACCTCTCCGGCAAACCGACTTACCACCCTGCCGCCTCTAGACCGAAACGCCGAAATCCCGGAGCGCCTGGTTTAGCGTGACTTTCTTATCGGTACTCGCTTTGCGCTGCCCGATGATCAAGGCGACGGGGATCTGATACTCGCCGGCCGGGAACTTCTTGGTTCGGGTACCGGGGATGACGACGGAGCGAGGTGGAACGTAACCTTGCATTTCCACCGGCTCAGGGCCGGTGACGTCGATGATTTTGGTGCTCGAGGTGATCACGACGTTTGCGCCGAGCACAGCTTCTTCGCCGATCCGCGAGCCTTCGACGACGATGGCGCGTGAGCCCACAAACGCCCCGTCTTCGATGATCACCGGCGTTGCCCCAGGGGGCTCGAGAACGCCGCCGAGGCCGACGCCGCCCGAAAGGTGGACGCCCTTACCCACTTGCGCGCAGGAACCAACCGTCGCCCAGGTGTCGACCATCGAGCCGGCGCCGACGTAGGCGCCGATGTTCACGTAGCCGGGCATCAGAATCGAACCCGGCTCCATGTGAGCGCCGTAGCGCACCGTGCCCGGAGGCACGACGCGGACGCCCTGCTGGTCCAAGTTTTTCTTGAGCGGAATCTTGTCGTGGTACTCGTACGCACCGACTTCGACGCGCTCCATGCCGCGAATGCCGAAGTAGAGAAGGATTGCCTGCTTGGTCCAGGCGTGCACGGTCCACTCGCCGTCGTCGCCACGGCTTGCCACCCGGATCTTGCCCTTGTCGAGAAGCTCGATCGTCTCTTCGACGGCAGAACGGTACTCCGCACCTTCGAGCTTGGAGCGATCTTCGAACGCCTCTTCGACGAGCGGGCGCAGCTTGCTTTCGATGGAATCGCCCATCACTTACTTGAGCAGGTACTCGGGGAAGAAGTACGCAACTTCGATTCGGCCGTTCTCGACGCTGTCCGAGCCGTGGCAAGCGTTCTCGCCTATGTCGGTACCGTAGGCTTTGCGGATGGTGCCTTCGTCGGCTTCGGCCGGATTGGTAGACCCCATCAGCGTGCGGTAGCGTGCCACGGCGTCGTCGGCCTCCAGCGCAGTCACGACCACGGGGCCACGCGTCATGAACTCGACGAGCTCACCGAAGAATGGGCGCTCCTTGTGAACCTCGTAGAAGCCCTCTGCCTGTGCGCGGCTCAGATGCAACATCCGCATGCCGAAAATCTTCAGACCCGCGCCCTGAATCATGGCGAGGATATTCCCGATGTTGTTCTGCTCGACCGCGTCGGGCTTGATGATGTTCAGGGTGCGTTCCACAGCCATCTTGGCTCCTCTTTTTGCTGCTGTTTAGGGGCCGAAGCCCCGTGGCGCCACAGGCGCTCTACGGCGTCAGCCAGGCGCGTTTGTAGCGCGTTTTGATTGCTGGGCAATGTCCTGGGCGAAAGCTGCGATATGAGCCGCGATGACCGCAGGCTGCTCCTCTTGAAGGAAGTGGCGAGCGTCGACCCGGTGCTCCGCGCGCAGCGGAAATACCTGCTTGATGTAGTGCAGCTGCGCCTTCGGAATCGCTATTTCCTGTTCTCCCCAGACGAGCTGCATGGGCTTGTCAATCGCGAGCAGGCCGTCGCGAAGCCAGTCCCGATGCTCCTCGCTGAGGTCGAAGCCGTCCATGATTTCGAGGAAGCTGTGATGCCCGCCGTTGTTCTTGAGCAGGTAGATGTAGCTCTCGACCACGTCTTCATCGACAGCGTCAGGGTTCTTCACGCCGCTGTACCGGAAGATCGGCAACATCAGTTTGGTGCTCATCGTGGAAAAGACCACGTGGCGCAGGGCGGGAACCCTGAAAGCCCGCATTGGAAATAGCGGCACGAAATGGGCGACGTCCAGCAGGGTATTGGTCACGGTAATCGAGCGCACCTTCACCGGGTTGTGAATCGCCCACTCCGCGCCAATGGGTCCGGCGATGTCGTGCAACACCAAATGTACCGGCGGCAAGGCCAGCGCGTCCACGATACGGCCTACCCAGTTTGCAAGCGCGTGCCAGTCGTAGCGGATGTCCTTGGGCTTGTCGCTCAGGCCCACTCCGGGGAAATCGAAGCTGATCGCACGAAGCCCATGACTGGCGAGCTCGGGAAGCATCTTGCGATAGAGGAAGGAGCTCGACGGCACGCCATGGAGAAGCAGGACCGGCTCACCCTCGCCCTCTTCGCGGACGAAGATGTGGTGGTCGTCGACGACGATACGCTTGCCCGCCGCCTCGTGCTCTTCGACCAGCCTCGGCTTCTGCATACCGGCACCGCCTCCCCGGTTGGACTGGGCCGAAGCCTAAACCAAATGAGCGACCGCAGCAGCCTCTTCTTGAAGCTCCGCGGCAGTAGCATCCATCTTGGCCCGACTAAACTCGTTGATCTCGAGCCCCTGGACGATCGACCAGTTCCCGCCGCTACAGGCGCACGGGAAGCCGTACATGATGCCTTCGGGGATGCCGTAGCTGCCGTCCGACGGAACCGCCATCGAGGCCCAGTCGTCCGCTGCGGTGCCCAGATGCCAATCGCGAATGTGGTCGATCGCCGCATTTGCCGCCGAAGCTGCGCTCGAAAGGCCGCGCGCGTCGATGATCGCCTTGCCGCGCTGCTGCACCGTCGGAATGAAATCGTTCTCGATCCAGGCTTGGTCGTTGATCAAGGATGCGACGCTCTTGCCGTCGATCTGAGCATTGAAGAGGTCCGGATACTGGGTTGCCGAGTGGTTACCCCAAATGGAGACCTTCTTCACGTCCGTAACGGCTCGTCCAGTCTTGGTTGCGATCTGGGACATGGCCCGATTCTGGTCGAGGCGAACCATGGCCGTGAAGCAGGAGGGATCGAGGTCCGGCGCGTTCTTCATCGCAATGTAGCTGTTGGTGTTGGCCGGGTTGCCCACGACGAGGACCTTGACGTCCCGGCTGGCCGAATCGCTTAGCGCCTTGCCCTGGCCCGTGAAGATTGCGCCATTCGCTTCGAGCAAATCCTTTCGGAGCATGCCCTTGCCACGCGGTCGCGCGCCCACCAGGAGCGCAACGTCGCTATCTTTGAAGCCGACGGCGGGATTGTCGCTGGCTTCCATGCCGGCGAGGAGCGGGAACGCGCAATCCTCGAGCTCCATCATGACGCCGCTCACGGCTTTCATGGCCGGCGGAATGTCGACGAGCTGCAAGATGACCGGCTGATCGGCGCCGAGCATTTCGCCCGCGGCGATTCGGAAGAGAAGGCTGTAGCCAATCTGGCCTGCGGCGCCCGTGACCGCGACACGCATCGGTTTGTTCGACATGGTTTTCTCCTGCCCAGTCCTTGTTGTTAGAGAAGGCTCTGTAGTGTGGTGCCCATGTCGGACGGCGTCGGCGCGACCTTCACGCCGGCATCCTCGAGGGCATCAATTTTTGCATCTGCGGTGCCCTTGCCGCCGCTGATGATGGCGCCCGCATGACCCATGCGCTTGCCCGGAGGCGCGGTCCGCCCCGCGATGAACCCGGCGACAGGCTTCTTGAAGTTGTCTTTGATCCAGGCGGCGGCCTGCTCCTCTGCGTTGCCACCGATTTCGCCGATCAGGATCACCCCATCGGTATTGGGGTCGTCGTTGAAGAGCTTCAAGATCTCGATGAAGTCGGTCCCGTTGATCGGGATCGCCGCCAATACCGACCGCGGTGCTCTGGCCGATGCCAAGCGCGGTGAGTTGGCCGACGGCCTCGTAGGTCAGTGTGCCGCTCTTGGACACTACACCGATGCGCCCGGCCTTGTGGACATGGCCCGGCATGATGCCGATTTTGCACTGGTCCGGCGTGATGACGCCAGGGCAGTTCGGCCCGATGAGACGGGTCTTATCCTGTGAATCTAGAACCCGTCGAACTTTGATCATGTCCATCACGGGGATGCCCTCGGTGATGCAAACGACCAGCGGAACCTCGGCGTCGACTGCCTCTAGAATGGCGTCTCCAGCAAACGGCGGTGGCACGAAGATGCAGGAGGCGTTGGCCCCTGTCTGCTTCACCACATCTCGCATGGTGTCGTAGATCGGCACGTCCATGAGCGACTGACCGCCCTTGCCCGGCGTGCAGCCGGCCACGACATTCGTGCCGTAGGCGAGCATCTGCTCGGTGTGGAACTGCCCGACGCTCCCGGTCATACCCTGAACGACGAGCCTGGTTTCTTTGTCTACGAGAATCGACATCGCCCTTATCCCTTTGCCAGCTCGACGATTTTCTTGGCGCCCTCGGCCATCGTGGCCGCAGACGTGATGGCCAGTCCTGAGCTGTCGAGGATTTTTCGACCCTCTTCGACCTTGGTGCCCTCGAGCCTCACGACGAGCGGCACCTTCAGACCGAGCTCCTTGGTGGCTGCGACCACGCCATTGGCGATGGTGTCGCAGCGCATGATGCCACCGAAGATGTTCACGAAGATACCCTGGACCGCGTCGGATTGGAGGATGATCCGGAACGCCTTGGTGACGGCCTCTTGGCTCGCCCCGCCGCCCACGTCGAGGAAGTTCGCGGGCTCGCCGCCGTAGTACTTGATGGTGTCCATGGTGCTCATGGCGAGGCCGGCACCGTTGACCAGGCAGCCGATGTTGCCGTCGAGCTGGATGAACGAAAGCCCGGCTTCTTTGGCCTCGGTCTCCGTCGGAGCTTCCTCGGAGAGATCGCGAACCGAATCCCAAAACGCCTTGTGGCGGAACTCAGCGTTCGAATCGAAGTTCACCTTTGCGTCGAGCGCGATGACCTGCTCGTCTTCAGTGAGTATGAGCGGGTTGATTTCGGCGATCGAGCAGTCTTCTTTTTCGAAGAGCTTGGCGAGCCCACCGAGCAGCTTTCCGAAGTTTTTCTGCTCCTGCTTGGATAGGCCCAGGGCGAACGCGAGCTGCCGAACCTGGTAACCTTGAAGACCAACAGCCGGGTCGATCGAAATGGTGTGGATCTTCTCCGGGGTGCTCGCCGCAACCTCTTCGATGTCCATGCCACCTTCGGTCGACGCCATGATCGCAATGCGGCTGGTCTCGCGATCGACGACGAGAGCGAGGTAGAGCTCGGTCTTGATCGCGAGGCCTTGCTCCACGAGGAGGCGCTGCACCACTTTGCCCTCCGGACCGGTCTGATGGGTAATCAGAGTCTTGCCGAAGATCTCCTTCGCCGCGTCGGTCGCTGCCTCCACGCCTTTGACGACCTTCACACCACCAGCTTTGCCGCGACCGCCTGCGTGGATCTGCGCCTTCACAACGACGACTTGGCTGCCCGTTTCATCGATGAGTTTTTTTGCGGCCGCCGTCGCTTCCGCAGGCGACATGCAGGGGATGCCGTTGGGTACGGGAATCCCGTACTTGCGGTAGAGTTCTTTTGCCTGATACTCGTGAATGTTCACGGTGCTTGCCTCCTCAACGTCGTCTCTATTGCGTGCAGAGCGGCAGGCCTATAGCACGAGTCTACGGAGGCGCCCGAATCCAGATTCAGTCCGCTTCTGCGGGTGAATCCACCAGGACGCGGAGTTCTCCGATCAAGGTCGCGTCGCGCACAATCAGCTCGACTTCGGAGGACGTCACTGCTCGATAAACCACCGCATCACGGCGCAACAGACTCTGTGCGTCGGCGATGACGGTCAGGTGGTGACTAGGAGCATCCGGCACTGTAACCAAGAGGTAATGAGCGAATCGCTACCCGAGCACGTTGGAGTCGCAAATCTCGAAGTTCGGCGCGCCGTTTGCATAGAGCATTGCGGCACGGAGGCGAGGCCAGCGGCGCTGCCCCGGAGCCTCGAGGTGCCGGTCGAGACTTAGCCGCGCGGGTGATACCGCTCGTGCATCTTGTGCAGGTGGTCCCCGGCGACGTGGGTGTAGATCTGAGTCGTCGAAATGTCCGCGTGCCCGAGCATCGTCTGCACCGATCGAAGATCGGCGCCGCCGGTCAGCAAGTGAGTCGCAAAAGAGTGTCGAAGCTTGTGCGGCGAGATCGGCTTAGTGATGCCAGCTGCGCGCGCGTATCGTTTCACGAGGCTCCAGAAAGCCTGCCGCGTCATCGCCTTCCCGCGCGCCGTGACGAAGCAGGCCCGGCTAGCGGGCCCCGCCCATCTCGGTCTTACCTGGGCGAAGTACTCGATCAATGCCGCGCGCGCGTGCGCCCCAATGGGGACGATGCGTCGCTTGCGGCCTTTGCCGAAGGCCGAAACAAAGCCCTCTTCGAGGTTCACGTCGCCGAGGTCGAGCTCGATTAGCTCGGTTACGCGAAGGCCCGCCCCATACATCGTGTGCAACATCGCGCGATCGCGAATCCGGTTTGGCTTGGACCCGCTGGGGGCGTCCAATAGCCGGACGACCTCCTCGCGATTGAGGATATCCGGCAACTTGCGCAATAGGCGCGGCCCGTCGAGCAGCTCTGTGGGGTCTACTGGGTGGCGCCTCTCCTGAACGAGAAACCGAAAGAAACCACGAATGGAGCTGAGCGCTCTGGCCTGAGTGCGCGCGCTCAGTCCTGATTGGGACAAGGTGACGAGATGGGCGGCGACCGTTGCCTCGTCGACTTGCGTGAGCGCAACGCCCGCATCGGCGAGGCATCCGGCGAAGCGCGCGAGATCGTGAGCGTACGCGTCCACCGTGTGCGTCGAGAGGCCTCGTTCCACACGCAAGTGCTGAATGTAATCATCCAACGCACCGTCAAATGCGACGGACATACCACTCGCTACCACAATCTGATCTTCGAGCCCATTTTGTGTACGTCCAGCTCCCACCTGTGGGTTCCCCGGTTCGTTGATGCGCATTTGGACGCGTGGTATTCACTGTAATGGGGATAGACGATGCAGCACTTCACTTACACTTCGCTTGGTTGCACCGATGAGTAGGCTCATTGGCTACGTCGCGAATCGCGCCGACCGAATGCGCGATGCCTTGTACCAAGAGCGTGCGGTTCTTCGCCACGAGACCGCAGCTGTCGATGCCAGCGGATGGGGGATTGGCTTCTACCACGGGGACGAGGTGCTCCATAAGAAGCGCCCGACCCGCGCCGAGGAGCGCGTCGACTGGCAGAACATCGCCGGCGACGTCCGCTCGGACTGCGCTCTTTTGCACATGCGCCAACCGACGGTGGGGGACTTCCGTGCGGAGAACGCCCATCCCTTCCGCATGCGCAGTTGGCTCTTTGCGCATCAAGGCACGATCGGTCGCTTCGATGCGATTCGCGACAACCTCGCCGAAATGATTCCCGACTTCCTTCGCCGCAACATCCGCGGCCAGACCGACAGCGAGTATCTCTTCCACACGGTGCTCGCCTTGCTTCACGACGCGGGTCAGCTCGACAACCCCGACGTCAACGAAGCGCAAGCCCTCCCAGCGATTAGCGCCGCGGTCACGCTCGTCGAGCGGCTTGCCGCGGAAGTGGGCAGCAGCGACAACGGCCTCAGCTTCATCCTCACCAACGGCCGCTCGATGTACGCGCTGAGGCACGGCTCACCAATGATCTACGTCGAACGCCAGGGTCTCCATGATCCCCCGGACGATCACAGCGCCCCACCGGTCGGCAGTACGCAACTGCGTTACGTCATGGTGGTGAGCGGTATCGAAGAAGATCAGGTCGGCTACGAAACCGTTCCCGAACGCTCCGTCGCGGTCATCGATCGTGAATTGGACGTGCGGGTTCACGCGCTCTGAACAGGCTCGAGCGATGAGCGCCGCCAACGAGCTGCTGATTGTGCTCTGCACGGTACCCGACCAGGCAAGCGCGGAGAGGCTTGCCAAAGGGCTCGTCGGGGAGCGCCTGGCTGCCTGCGTGAACGCAATTCCGGGCCTGAAGTCGTTCTATCGCTGGCAGGGAAAAGTCGAGATCGACTCGGAGATTCAACTGCTGATCAAGACGCGCAGTGGCCGGTTCGACGAGCTAGCCGCATGGCTCAAAGCAAATCATCCGTATGACGTGCCGGAGATTGTGGCCGTGGCGGCAGAGCGCGTGAGCGACGGCTACCTCGCCTGGGCGGTGGAACAGACCAGCTAGACACCGGCACCGGCACCGCCACTGGCACTAGCACTGGCGCTCACGCCACCCGCGGCAGCGCGAGCCCGCAGGGCGAAGCCCGGCGCGAAGCGCCGCCAAGCCCAAGCGAAGCGCAGGGTGCGGCAGGGAGGATTACGGGTGGGGGTGGGCGGGCGGTGTAACCTAGCACTGGCACTGAAGTAGCCGCCGACGCCGCGAACGGAGGGACCCGGTTGCCTCCATCGGCGGCTTACGCCTCGCCGATGCTTCGTACGTTGGGCGCCACCTCGAACACCCCACGCCGCTTCGCCTTAGCGAGGATGCGTAACGCATCCCGGTAGCCGCGGCGGAGCATCGTGCGGGCATGCATCCGTGACGTGAACGGCAAGCGCCCCAGATCCGGCGATACGACCAGGACCTGGATCTGCGGGTACATCTTGTGAATCAGATCGATGCCGCGTTTTTCTTTTTCGTTGAGGATGATGTTCAACGATTGGCGAACGACCGCGAGGCCGCCTTGGTGGACTAGCGAGGGGCTGCCTACCCGGCCGACGTGGGGACGGTAGACGTTGGAGACGATCACCACGTCGGCGCCGGCTTCGACCGCCAGGTCGATGCTGAGTGTGCGGACCACCTCGCCGTCGATGTAGAAACGATCGCCGATGCGATGTGGCCGGAACAGACCTGGCACACAGGTCGATGCTGCGACTGCCTTGCTGATCGGAACGTCATCGCGGTATCCGCGACCGAACACCACACGGCCGCGACCATCGACGTCGGCCGCCGTGACCATCAAGTGCCTGTCTAGCTCTCGGAAGTCATTGCTGGGTAGCTGCTCGGCTACGAATGCCTCGAATCGGTCGATGGAGAGCAGACCGCTGCTCAGGTAGCCCCAGCTGCGCCGCTGCTCCTTATTTGGCAAGCCGAGAAAATAGCGGGCCTTCAGCGGCGGGCTCTCGAGTCCTCGCTGCCAGAAGGGACGAAACCAGTCGATCATCTGGGCGGGAGTATAGCCCTGGGCGTAGAACGCACCTGCAATCGCGCCCGCCGACGCGCCGACGCAGATGTCGGCTTCGATACCCAGCTCTTGCATCGCTCGAAGAACACCGACGTGAGCGATGCCCTTCGCGGCACCACCTGAACCTACGAATGCAACGCGCGGTCGGGCCATCACTTAGCAACCTGGCACAGGTCGTCAGCCCCGTCGACACTCAATTGCGGCGACAGCACACGGATTGCTCATGGGCTGCTGACAGGCGCCGGGGTCGCGGCCTTCTTCCCGAGATATGCCTCGCGTGTCACTTCGCGAAGCAGCGGCCTGGCGTCGCGCGACAGTGCCGACCTCGGCCACTTCTTGATGAGGAGCTTGAGTGCGTCGCGCGCCGTGTCCAGATCGTCTGTGTCTCGCGCGCAGAGCGCGACCAACCACCAGCCATCGGCTTGTAGCGCTGTGTCGGTGGACTGGTCCGCGACCTGTTGCGCGAACACTAGCGCCTCGGCCGGCCGTTTCTCGCTTCGCAGCGAGAGTGCGAGGCTGTGTTTGACCGCGGGGATGTGCGAGCCGCTCGGGTCCAGCTCGACGGACTCCTCGAATCGTTTGATCGCATCCAAGTGCTTCTTCGCCTCCGCAAGCGCTAGTCCCTTCTGATACGCCTCGAGCGACAGGTCTTGCCGGAACTGCTGCTCGAAGTCCCGAAAGACGGCGGCCTCGGCAGGGGACAATGCCTCTTTGGCCATCGCCGGATACTCGCGCACGACCTCGGCCCGCTTGCGGGCGCGAATCAGATCGTAGTACTTGGCTGCCTTAGCTGCCGCGGTTCCCCGGTCCGAAGCGCGTCGAACCTCGTCTCCGAGATCGCTCCGGAGCTCTTCGGCGGTAGCTTCGGCCGCCGCACGGTCCGACTCCATCGCACCGGTCTGCGCGTCGAAGTAGAGCTTGAGCCCAACGAACGAGAGCACTCCGATCACCGCGATTGCGACCCCGCTGTTCCAGTTCAAGCGCCGCTCGTAGCCGGCCTGACGCTTCGCGATCGATTTGATGTCGGCGCCCAGGGCATTGACCAGATTGTTGGTCTTGATGATCAGGCCACGGCTCTCGACGATCTCCTTCTTGATCTGGCGCACTTCATCATCGACGTCTCGCATGCAAGCCGGAGTACCGCTGACCCGGACGTGAGGCAAGGGCAGGCGCTTGACGAGGCCAGAGGGGCCGCCTAAAAGCCGAGCCTTGGAGGTTTCCTTGCTGCTGCGCCTCATCTCGTTGATCGCGATTTCGATACTCGCAAGTTGCAATGCGCCGGCTGACTATGCGTTGGTCGGTAGCGCCTACGTGCCAGCTGCGCACGGGGAGATCGAGGTCGAGAAGCTCGACAAGGAACAGATCTTGATCACGGTGCTTTTGGACCATCTCGTCGCCCCAGAACGGATCGAGCTCGGTCTGACCCACTACGTCGTTTGGTTCGCCCCCGTTGGCGAGCTTGCGCAGCGTCAGCGGGTGCTCGACTATGATTCCGAGACCCAGGTCGGCAGGGCCGCGATTCCCACTTCCTTGCGCGAGTTCGAGGTCCAAATCACGGCCGAGAACAGCGACACCCCCACTCAACCGAGCGACCTCCTCGTCGCTTCTCAGAAGATCCGCGAGAACTAGACCCATGGCAGACACCTCCGACATCAAAAAAGGCTTCAAAATGCTCATGGACGGGGTGCCATACGCCGTCGTGGATCACCAGTTCGTCAAGCCGGGCAAGGGGCAGGCGTTCGTCCGCACGCGTATGAAGAACATGATGACCGGAGCGGTGATCGATCGGACGTTCAAGAGCGGTGAGAAGCTCGAGAAGGCCGACACGGAAGAACGCACGATGCAGTACCTCTACCCCGAGGGCGAGAATCGAGTGTTCATGGACACCCGGAGCTACGAGCAGCTCTCGCTCACGGACGAGCAGCTCGGCGACAACGTGCACTATCTTCTGGATGGAACTGAAGTCGACGTCATGCTTTTCGATGGCCGCCCGATTGGTGTCACGCCACCAACCTTCGTCGAGCTCCTAGTGACCGAAACGGAGCCTGGATTCAAGGGCGACACCAGCAGCAACACGACGAAGCCAGCGACACTCGAGACGGGCTTGCAGGTGAACGTGCCCCTCTTCGTCAATGCCGGTGACAGGCTGAAGATCGACACCCGCACCGGCTCCTACGTGGAACGCGTCAAGGGCTGAGCGCGGAGTGGCCGGGCCCGCCGACGCCGCCGTGCTTCAGGTGCTCAAGCTCCGTGACGCGCTGCTGGCCGCGATTCGTCGCTTCTTTTTGGAGCGCGACTTCATCGAGGTGGAGACGCCGGCCATCGTGCCCTCCCCTGGGCTTGATGTGCATTTGTCGGCGTTCGAGGTGCGGGGTCCGAAAGGTGAGCCCGTGGGCTGGCTCGCGACCAGCCCCGAATACCAAATGAAGCGCCTGCTGAGCGCTGGGGCGCAGCGAATCTTCCAGCTTTGCCGAAGCTACCGCGCCGAGGAGCAGGGTCGCCATCACGAGCGCGAGTTCACGATGCTCGAGTGGTACCGGGCCGACGCGTCCTCCGACGAGGTGATCCGCGACACCGAGGAGCTAGTCGCGTTCATCGCGGACGCGCTGGACCAACCGGCCCCTGAGGTTCATCCACCCTGGCAGAGAATGAGCGTGGACGAAGCGCTGCAGTTCCATGTCAATTTGACGCTGGACTCGCTGATGCACGACGAAGATCGCTTCTTTCGCGTCTGGGCCGAGGAGGTGCAGCCTCGTCTTGGGAACGAGCGGCCGATCGTGGTAACCGATTGGCCTGCGTCGATGGCCTCCCTCGCAAAGATCAAGCCGAACGGAATGGCAGATCGCTTCGAGGCCTTCTACCGCGGTGTCGAGCTGTGCAACGGTTTCGGTGAGCTCACCGACGCAGCCGAACAGCGCCGCCGATTCGAGCGAGATCAGGCAGCGCGAATGGCCGCCGATGCCCCCGTCTACCCAATCGACGAACGATTTGTCGCCGACCTCGAACGGGGCATGCCCGAGAGCGGCGGCAACGCTCTTGGGGTTGACCGCTTGCTGATGCTGCTCCTGGGCGCCCCGTCAATTCAGGCAGTGATGCCGTTTCCTCTAGAGCGACTCTAGGCCCGTACGAAGGCCCAGGCGCTATTGACCACGCTCGACGGCTTTGGCGCGTTCCCACATTTCGTCTAGTGCGGTCTCGTCGTAGTCGCGGAGGCTCTTGCCTTCCGCCTGGGCTGCGAGCTCACAGTGCCGGAACCGAGATGAGAAGCGGTTGAGCGAGCCCCGAATGGCGGCTTCCGGATCCAAGCCCTGCTTGCGACCGTACGTTGCGAGCGCGAACAAGAGGTCGCCGAGCTCGTGCTCGAGGGCGGCCCTGTCTTGGTTCTCGGCGGCTTCGTCGAGCTCCGCGAGCTCTTCGTCGATCTTCTTACGGGGTCCGCCGGCGTCGGGCCAGTCGTAGCCTACCGCGCTGGCCTTCTCCCCAATGCGGACCGCGCGCAGGAGTCCGGGCAAGGCGACGGGAACCCCGCTCAGGGCGCCGCGGTCCTTCTTCTCCTTTGCCTTGATCGCTTCCCAGCTGTTGATGGCACCACTGGCGTCGTCGACTTCTTCGTCTCCAAAGACCCAGGGATGACGGCGAACGAGCTTCTCGCAAATCGCATCGACCACTCCGTCGATGTCGAACCAGCCCTTCTGCTCGGTGAGCGCAGCCTGAAACACAACCTGCAGCAAGAGGTCGCCAAGCTCTTCGCGAAGCATTTCCGGGGTGCCCTGATCGATCGCATCGACGACTTCGTGCGCCTCTTCGAGCACGTATTGGCGCAGTGTCTCGAGGGTCTGCTCGCGGTCCCATGGACAGCCGTCCGGACCGAGCAGCGTACGCATCAGCTCGACGAGGCGTGTTAACGACTGACCTTGCTCACTCACCAGGCGGCTTTAGCACAGGCGGTTGACGAGCCCCAGGAGGAGGCGTCATGGTCTCACGTCCATGGCGTACGCAAAGAGCGCGCTCAGCTCCCAGCAGATCATCGACGCGGCCATCCGCGTCCTCGCGCGGCAGGGCTACGCAAAAACCAGCTTGCTCGAGATCGCCAAAGAGGCCGGCATGAGCAAGGGCGCTCTGCACTACCACTACCCAACCAAAGAGGCGCTGATTCACGCGGTTCTCGAGACGGCGTGCAACGCGGTTCAAACGCGCACGATGCAAGCCTGGTCACCCTCGGACAATCCCTTCGAAGCGCTGCGCAAGTCGCTCGAAGAGCTCTGGGCAACGCGAGCGGAGCGAAGCGACGAAGCGCTTGTGGTGGCCGATCTGCTCGCCTTGAGCCTGTACGACGAAACTCTGCGACCTAAGTTGGCCGAGTTCTACGAGCTCGGTGCGCAGCAGATTCGAGCCTATCTCGAACAGAACTTGTTACCGCTTGGTCTGGAGCCACGAATCTCGCTCGACATCCTGCCCCGAATCGTCATCGGGCTGCTCGACGGTTTGGTGATGCAGGCGTTCGTCGACCCCGATGCCCTTTCGCCCGATGAAGTGGTCGATGCCGTCCAAACCATCGCGATCTCCATCTTCACCGGGGGCTCTGGCAAATGAGTGCGCTCGAGGCGGTGCGGGCTCAGGACGGCGCGGTTCAGGGGCTCATCCGAGCGCGTGAGCAGGGCCGTCTGGCATCAGCCTACCTTTTCGACGGGCCGAGCGGCGTCGGAAAAGAGCTGACGGCGCTGGCACTGGCCACGGACATCATCGCCGCTCGCGACCCACACATGATCGAGCGAATCGAGTCGGGGGCGCACCCCGACGTGCGTGTGTTTCGGCCGCGAGACGAAGGCAAGCGCAACATCCAGGTCGAAGTTCTTCGAACCGAGATTCTTCCTCTCGCGCAGTTCGCGCCCTTCGAGGCGATGTCGACCTTCTTCATCTTTCCCGAGGCCGACGTTTCGTTTCCCGTCTTCCAGCCCGAAGCGGCCAACGCCTTGCTCAAGACACTCGAAGAACCGCGCCCAAACGTGCACTTCATTCTCACTTCGGAACGCCCCGACTCGCTCTTGCCTACGATTCGATCGCGCTGCCAACGCGTTCGTTTCGCGCGCCTCCCGCAGTCGGTTCTCCGGGACATACTCGAATCGGAGGGAGTGCCAGAGGACTGCATTGGACCTGCGATTGCCCTGAGCGCCGGCCGCGCCGACGTCGCGCTTGCCCTTGCGAGCGATGGCGCGGTGAATGCGCTGACCGACCTGGTATTCTCGATCGACGACGCGATTAGCGGCACCGGGCCGGGGGTTTTGGTCGAGCTCTCCGAGCACTTGGCGCGACGCGACGACCTCGAGCTCGCACTGCTCACACTCCAAGGCTTCTACAGGGACCTCGCGGCGACTTCCCTCGGTCTGCCCCCCGAAGAGCTTGGTTTCTCGGCAAGAGCAGATGAGCTGCGGGAGCGAGCCCTGCCCATTTCTTCGAGCGCTGCCGCCGCGCGCGTGTCCCGGATTCACAACTGCGTGCGATCCATGCAGAAGAACGCGAACAAGCAAGTTGCGCTCGACTCTTTGCTCTTTGGTCTCCGAAACCTTCGCTAGCTGGCATCTCTGCCGATATTGGCTAGTCTCGGGCGCGAAATGGCTCGTCCCTTCTACGTCACCACACCGATCTACTACGTGAACGATCGGCCGCACATCGGGCACGCGTACTCCACCGTCGCGGCCGACGTGGTGTCACGGTACAAGCGCCTTCGAGGCAGACCCTCTTATTTCCTGACCGGCCTGGACGAGCATGGTCTCAAGATCGAACGTCGAGCAAAGGAAGAGGGGCTCGCTCCGCAAGACTTCGTCGACAAGATGGCTGCGCCGTTCCGGCTCGCTTGGGAAGAGCTCGGATGCGCCCACGACGGCTTCATCCGCACGACATCGCCCCAGCACCACGAGAACGTTCAGGCCCTCTGGAAGCTGATGGAGGCCAGCGGCGACATCTACCTCGACGACTACGAGGACTGGTATTGCGTCGGCTGCGAATCGTTCAAGACCGAAAAGGAGCTACTCGAGGGCAATCTCTGTCCGATTCATCAGAAGCCCGTGGAGCGCATCAAGGAGCGCAGCTACTTCTTCCGTCTGAGCAAATACACGCAACCGCTTCTCGACTACTACGAATCGCATCCGGATTTCGTCCGGCCCGAAGCCCGCTTCAACGAGGTGAAGTCCTTCGTCAAAGAAGGCCTGCGTGACTTGTCGATTTCGCGGACGAGCTTCCGCTGGGGCATCCCTGTGCCGGAGGACCCGAGCACGTCGTCTATGTCTGGCTCGATGCCCTGATGAACTACGTGAGCGCGCTGGGCGGCCCCGCCGAGGAAGGCAAGGCTCCGCTCTACGACGAGTTCTGGCAATCGTCCGAAGAGATCATTCACATCGTCGGCAAGGACATCCTTCGCTTCCACACGATCTACTGGCCCGCCTTCTTGATGAGCGCGGGCATCCGGCTCCCTACGCAGATTTGGGCCCACGGCTGGCTCACGGTGAACGGCGAGAAGATGTCGAAGTCCCTCGGCAACTTCCTTCCGCCAGGCCCCTTGGTCGAAGCGGTCGGCGCCGACGTCCTGCGTTACTATTTCATGCGAGAGGTCGGGTTCGGCCAGGACGGCGACTTCAGCCACCGCAACTTGCTCAATCGATACAACGGCGAGCTTGCCAACGGCCTCGGCAATCTGATGAACCGAATCGTCGCTAGCATTCTCAAAAAGAACTTCGACGGGCGGGTGCCGAAGGTCGACCTAGACACTCTCGATGCAAGCGATCGGCAACTGATCGACAAGGCGCAGGCCGCATCGGCCGAAGCAGCGAAGCACTTGGAAGCCCTCGCCTTCCACCGCGCGCTCGACACCATTTGGGAGCTCGTTTCGGCGGCAAACAAGTACGTCGACTCGACCGAACCATGGAAGCTCGCCAAGCAGGACGACCGGACACGGCTCGAGCAAGTCTGTTACACGGTGCTCGAAACGCTAAGATGGCTCTCGATCATGCTGTTCCCGGTGATGCCCGAGAAGTGCAACGAGCTTCGCGCGCAACTTGGAATGCCCCCGCTGCTTCCGACTGAACAGGTCGACCTCTGGCCCAGCGCCTGGGGCGGGCTCCGGCCGGGCACCCAAACCCAGGCCCCTACTCCGCTCTTTCCGAGGTTCGACGAGGCGCAGGAGAAATCGATCTTGGAGCGTCTCGGCGTCGAGGCTCCCAAGGCCGAACAGAAAAAGGCAGCCGCCATGACAGAAACCGAACAAGCCAGAGACGAGCTCATCGACTTCGATGACTTCATGAAGGTCGACCTTCGCGTGGCCCTGGTAAAAGAGGCCGAGAGGGTCGAAAAGAGCAAGAAGCTGATCCGGCTTCTCGTCGACGCAGGCGAAGCAGAGCCGCGTCAGATTCTAGCCGGCATCGCCGAGCACTACGCGCCCGAAGACCTGGTCGGCCGGCGAGTCATCATCGTTGCCAACCTCAAGGCCCGCAAGCTGATGGGCCTAGAGTCACAGGGAATGGTGCTTGCGGCCAGCGACGGCAGCGGTCTGTGCGTTCTCGGCGTCGACAAAGACGTCGAACCTGGATCACCCGCCAAGTGATCCCGCCCCTCGCACCGACGTTCGACGCGGCGCTTCGAGACGTGCGAGCTCAGCAGCCGCGATTTCGAGGCGCGGCGGCTGCGCGGCTTGCTGAGCCACCTTCGGAAAGAAGAGACGAAGCGATCGAAGGACTGTTGAGCCTCGCCGCAGATGAGGTCGGCGCGGTGCGCGAGGCCGCGTACGAGTCGCTCGGTGAGCTCGGCGCCGTCGAGGCCCTGAGCACCTTGCTCGAGGCCTTCGATGACGAGCACATGGGCGCCCGTCAAACGGCTGTGCTCGCCGTCGGCCGGATCGCACCGGAACAGGGCGCCGATTCAATCGCAGATCTACTCGACGATCCCCGTCCGGAGATGCGATTCTCGGCGATTTGGACCTTGTCGTACCTGGGCGCGGAGCAATCCAATCGGATCGCGAGGGCTCTCGGAGACGCAGACGAGGAAGTCCGGGTGCTCGCAATACAGTGCCTCGGCGAGCTCGGCGCGACCGACAGCGTCGAGGCGATCGCGAGCTCGTTAGAGGGCTCTTCGGATGCTGTGCGCTTCGCTGCGGCGACAAGCCTCGCAACCCTGGGCGACGCGCGAGGCGCCCCGACCCTGCGAGCATCCCTAGCCCAGCCGGACCGAGCCTTCGTGGCCGCCGTCGGACTTGGGGACCTCGAAGACCGAGACTCCCTCGCCGCGCTCTCGCGGCTCGCAACCCATCCTTGGCGCTCCCCTATCTTGCGCGCGGCGGCGGCGCGCGCCCTGGTTCGGCTGGGTGACCCCGCAGGGACCGAGGTGATTCGAAAGCTCGTCCGAAGCTGGCGTATCGAGGCTCGGCAGTACGCCGTGGAGCTCGTCGGAGAGCTCGGCCTCACATCGCTGATACCAGACCTAGCCCGGGCGTTCCCGAAGAGCCGCAGCAACGAAAGGCCGGTCTACGAGACCACACTGGAGCAACTCGCACCGAAAAGTGCAGAAGCGATGGCCTTGCTTGCGTCGCTGCGTCAAGCGAAGCACCCTCAGAGCTAGGCCGAGCGATGCTTTTCGACACCCATTGCCATCTGGATGACCCGCGCCTCTTCGGAGAGCTCGACGCCGTGCTCGAGCGCGCCGAGGAAGCGGGCGTGCGGCGAATTACCAGCATTGGCTGTGCGAGCGATCCGTCTTCGGTCAAGTCGGCGATTGAGATCGCCCGGCAGCATCCCGATCGAATCTCGGCGACGGTCGGAGTCCACCCTCATGACGCCAAGCACCTCGACGACTCGCTCTGCGACGCGATTCGGGATGCAGGCACAGACCCAACGGTGGTCGCCATCGGCGAAACCGGGCTCGATTTCCACTACGACCACTCGCCCCACTCCGCTCAGGAAGAGGCTTTTCGACGACAGATCGCGATCGCCAAGGAGCTCAGGAAGCCGCTGGTCATTCACACGCGCTCGGCGCCCAAAGACACGCTCCGGATCTTGCGCGAAGAGCAAGCGAAGGACGTGGGCGGCATCATCCATTGCTTCAGTGAAGACGCACCGTTTGCTCGAGCGGCGCTCGATCTGGGTTTCGTGTCTTCCTTCAGCGGGATCGTCACCTTCAAGAAGGCGGTCGCCGTCCAGGAAGCAGCCCTCAAGCAGCCAGCAGATGCCCTCCTGATCGAGACCGACGCCCCCTATTTGGCCCCGATACCCAGGCGCGGAAAACGCAATGAACCCGCCTATGTAGCCTATACGGCAGCCTGTATCGCAAGGCTCAGGGGCGAAGACCCCGAGGACCTGGCGCGAAGCAGCTACGAAAACGCAATCCGGATCTTCGGAATCCATGAGTAATCGGGGCTTTGGACGGACGGACGCGTCCGCCTTGACTCGCCCCCCCGCATCACTATCTTTGCGGCCCTTTTCCCGGGGAGAACACCTGTGAATACGAATCCCGGCCTCATCGGCACCAAGCTTGGCAATACTCAAATCTTCCTCGACGACGGGGAGGTCCGGCGCGTCACTGCGATCAAGGCAGGCCCCTGCGTCGTTGTAGGCAAGCGTACCCCTGCAAAAGACGGCTACTCCGCTCTGCAACTCGGGTTCGGTAGCCGTCGCGAGAAGCTCGTGAGCAAGCCCGAGGCGGGCGCTTTCAAGAAGGCCGGCGTGGACCCGCAGCGTGTCGTTCGCGAGTTCCGCATCGACGAGTCGCTTCTCGAGCGCTTCGAGGTGGGTCAGACCCTGGGCGCCGCGGACATTTTCCAGGACGGCCAGTTCGTCGATGTCTCGGCCACCAGCAAGGGTCGCGGCTTCACGGGCGTCATGCGGCGACACAACTTCGCCGGCGCTGGGACCGTGGGTCACGGCACGCACGAATCCAAGCGAGGTGGCGGTTCGATCGGCATGGCCACGACACCTGGCCGCACCGTTCGTGGTCAGAAGATGGCTGGCCAGTACGGCAACAAGAAAGCGACCATTCTGAACCTTCGCGTCGTCAAGGTGCTCAGCGACGAGAACATCGTGCTCGTCGACGGGGGCGTCCCAGGTCCGCGCAACGGCTTCCTCACGCTGAAGGGCGCCATCAAGAAGGCGTCCGTTCCGCTTCCTGAGCGCCCGGCCAAAGAAGAGCCCGCCGCAGAGGCGCCGGAAGCGACCGAAGAGGGCTAGCTGAGCCGTCGACGCCAGCAGGATCACCACGGTCGCCGCGCGCGTCGTGAAGGGTACCCTGCTCGCTCGGTTTACAAGCTCCAGGAAATCGACAGACGCGTTGGTCTCTTCAAGAAGGGCCAGCGCGTTCTCGATCTCGGGGCGAGCCCTGGCTCCTGGACCCTCTACGCGGCGCAGAAGGTCGGCCCGAGCGGTCGGGTGATCGGCATCGACCTCAACGACCCAGAGGTCGCACTACCGGCCCAGGCCGAGATTCGTGTGCTCGACGCCTTCGTGGCGGATCCGGAGACCTTGGGCGGTCCCTTCGACCTGGTCCTCAGCGACATGGCGCCTAAGACGAGCGGCCAGCGTCACGCCGATCAGTACCGAAGCTACGAGCTTGTGATGCGTGCGCTCGAGCTCTGCACGGCTGTTCTCCTGCCCGGCGGCGGCTTCGTGGCCAAGATTTTCCAGGGCGCGGAGTTCGAGGATGCGCGTGATGCTGTTCGAGCGCGGTTCGGCAAAGTGCGAATCATCCGGCCGGAAGCGACACGCAACGAGAGCTACGAGTTGTTTCTGGTCGGCCTCGGCTTCCGACCCGTTAGTTCTTGAGCGTCTCGAGCCGCGCGCTCGCCCGTTCCGCGTAAGGCCCGTCCGGATCGAGCTTCACCGCGCGCCTCAGATGCGCCCGTGCCTTGCCGAGCTGGCCCTGCTTTGCGAGAATTGAGCCGTACGCATACTGCAGCGCGGGGTCGAGCTCGTTCTGCCCGACGGCACGACGCATACTAGCCTCAGCCGCATCGAGATCGCCGCTCGCGTACTGGGCCAGCGCCAGCTCGGCGAGAAGCTCCGTCGGAGGTGGTTCAGGGGCTTGCCTGAGCGCCGCCTGCAGCACGGGCGCCGCCTCGGCTGGGAGGCCAGCTCGCCGCAGGCCCTCGCCGACTGCAATGGAGAGCAAGACGTCGCCCTGGACCATCGGGCGGGCGGCGCGAAGTTGCTCGACCGCGTCCTCGGGCTGCCCGGCATCGAGAAGCATCATTGCGAGATTGATCCTTGGAACCGGATCGCCGGGAAGTCGATCGATCGTCTGCAGGTATTCACGCTCGGCTTCGCCGAGCTTTCCCTGCTCTTCATAGGAGAGCGCGAGATTGAACCGCGCCGCGACGAGCGCCGGGTCCAAAGCGACCGCACGCTCGAGCATTGCGGTCGCTTCGGGCAGCTTGCCCGCCTCGCGCAAAAGGACCCCCAGGTTGTTGAACGCTTCGGCGAAATTCGGGTCGAGCGTCGTCGCGCGACGGTAGGCCTTCTCGGCGGATGCCCAGTCACCCGACGCCTCGAGCGCCAGTCCCAAGTCGAGCAAGGCCCTGACGTCGCTTGGATTGTCGGCGAGCGCCTGCTCGAAGAGCCGCTTGGCTTCTGGAACCTTTCCCTCCGCGAGCAAGCGCTCTGCGCGGAGCAGATCCGGACTGGCCGGGGGGCGACTGAGCGTCGTGAGCGAAGGCTCTTGTGCCGGTGTGCTCTGGCTCGAGCCACAGCCGACGATCAGCGCGGCGAGCACCGCCCAGGCTACATACGGAGCGCGCGCTCGGTTCATGGCTCTTCTGCGCGCCCATGAAGAGCGAGGATGCGATCGTAGAGCACTCGCTGCAGGCGCTTCAAGCGATCGTGATCGTGAACTTTGTTCCCGTCGGCATCGGACACGTAGAACACGTCCGCGACACTCTGGCCTTCGGTGTTCACCTTGGCTAGCGCAATCGTCAAATCGAGCTGATGGAGAGTGCGTGCGATGACGTGCAAGAGGCCAATCCGATCGCGCGTGAAGACGTCCACGACTGTGTATCGCTGGGACGCGTTATTGTCCACGCTGATGTGTGTGGGAACCTCGGGGCCCGGTCTCACGGACCAGGGCGGAGGCGTGCTCTGTCGCGCGATCAAATCCTGGGCCGAAACCCGATTTGTGACTCGGTGCACGATGTCTTCTTGCAGCGCCTCGGCCAGCCTCATTGGCATGGGCGTATTGTCTCCGACTCGCACCCAGAACACATCGAACACCTCGTCCCCGCTCTTTCGTCGGCGGGTGTAGAGCTGCGCGGCGAGAATCGAGAGATCGTGCGCGGCGAACACCGCGGTGAGGTCCGCCAGTAGGCCCGAACGGTCGGCGGAGACGACCACCACCGATTCCACGTCTTCGCTCGGCCCGGGGCCTACGCGCACGGTTACGACACCCTCATCGCGGTCTCGTGAAATCCGTGCATGGTGGCGGACGAGGTCCACCGGATTGGCTAAGAAATAGCGGTCCGGCATCTCGTCGATGAAGCTCTGGAGCTCTTCTTCTCCGGCATCGCCCGCAAACCCGACGACGGCCTGCAGCTTCACCTCCAGAACCCGGCTTTCGGTGTGTACTGGCGCGTTCCCCGACTCGAGCTGGGCGAGCGTCGCGAGATAGAGGTCTTCGAGCGCGCGCGCCTTCCAAGAAGTCATCGCCTTGGGGTTGACCGTGGAGACGATGGAGACGGTGCACAGGAACAGGTCGCGGAGCCGCTCCGGTGTTTCGACCAACTTCACGACCTCGGTGAGACCTTGGGGATCGTGGATGTCGCGCTGAGTTGCCCAACGGTAGAGTGACCTCTGCTCGCGAACGAGCCAGGCCACGTGCTGAGCATCGACCGGGGTGAGCCCGAGGCGAAGCGCTACGCTTTCGGCAAGGCGCGCGCCCGCCTCTTCTTGCTCACGACCCCGAGTTCGACCGAGCGAGTGCAAGAGCACCGCCAAGAACAGTGGAAGGCGCCTCGGAGCCTCCGCGGCAAGTCGAGCCGACAACGCGCGTCCACGGCTTTCTCCTCGAGTCAGCGCTTGCAGGAGCTCCAGGGCCTTGATCGCATGAATGTCGGCGGTGTAGACGTGGAAAACATCGTGGTAGACACGGCCGACGAGGGGCTCGAATTCGGGGATCATCGCCGAAATGAGGCCGACTCCGTGAAGTTCGGCAACCGTGGAGCCGCTGCGGAACGCGGATTCGTCGATGTTCTTGAGCAGTGCCAGAAATAGCTGCGTGGCTTCCTCGGAGTCCTGCAACCTCAGCCGCCAGCGCTTGTCCGGAGCGATGCGGGCGATCGCGTCCAAGGCCGAGTGATCGGGTCGCTTGTGGTAGCGCAGTGCTTGTCGATAGAATCGAAACGCAAGCGCGGGATCGCCGTCCAGCCGCTGGGGTCTCTCGAGGCTGATACTCCCGTCGGCCAAGACGATGCCGTGCGCGAGCTTGCGGAACGTCGTCGCCCGAGTCCGGTTGCGCGGGCGCGCGCGTTCGAGCATTCGCTCCGCGGTGAGCGCCACGATACGGGCGTGCCGGTAGTACGCCTGCATGAACTGCTCGACGCCGAGGGTGATTCCATCCACGAAACCGAGCTCCTGGGCGATGTCTTCCTGATCGCCAAAGGTGAGCCGGTCCTGCTGGCGGCCAGCGCGCAGATGCAGAAGGTTCCGGACGCGCCAAAGCATCTCGCGGGCATCTTCGAGCTCGCGGACCTCGCGGGCGAGAAGCGCACCCGTTCGAACGTAGTCCTGTTCGTTTCGAGCGCCCCAGCGGGCTCGGGCTGCCCACTCTGCCACATCCATGTCCCTCAAACCGCCGCGCCCCTGTTTCACATCGGGCTCCAGAAGATAGAGGCTCCCTCCGAAACGGCGGTGGCGTGCCTCTGTGTCCTGCTCGAGCGCGCCGAGGAACTCGTTCAGGTACGGCTCGAAGACTTGCTCCCGCGCGCCACGCTCGAGCTCGTCGAGAAGCGAGCCGCTACCGGCGATTCGTCGGAAGTCGATCAGCGTGGTGGTGGTTCGGATGTCTTGGCGAGCCAGATCCAGAGTCTCTTCGACGCTTCGAGCGGCGTGACCGATATCGACCCCGAGGTCCCAGAGCGGGTAGAGCAATCCCTCGGCCAGCGCCCCGACGAAGGGGTCGTCCGAGTCGTCACAGAGGAACACGACGTCGACATCACTATTGAGTCCCAGCGTCGAGCGGCCGTAGCCACCGACGGCGACGAGTGCGACGCGCCCTTGAGGTTCACGACCCAGGGCGCGCGTGGCAGCGTCGGAAGCGCAGTACAGGGCGCTAAGGAGGCCGTCGAGGGCTCGCGCATGGGAGCGGGCAGTGCCGACACCAGAGTCCCCACGGCGCACCGCGTCCTCGAACGCCCGGCGATAACCACCGAGGTACCCACTGCAGGTCTTGCCGAGCGAAGGTGCGAGTCCACCTAGATCGACGACCGGACTGGAACCATCCGACAAAGGTCAGCGAGTATGACTGTCGGCCCCTCCCTGGGCAAGCGATCCGCCTAGCGACTCAGCAGGTACGAAGCGATGCCGGAGGCGATGCCATCGGCCAGGGCGCGTCGATATCGATGCTTGCTGAGCGCGCGCGCCTCGGGCTCGTAGGTCAGGAAGGACGCTTCTACGAGAACCGAGGGCATGCGGGCGCCCACCAAGACGTAGAACATCGCGCGGCGCACACCGCGATCGGAGAGCTTCGGGAGAACCGTACGGCCAGCTTTCAAGGTGTGCCGCTGGATCTTCCCGGCCAGGGTCAGGGAGCCTTCCGCCTGGGACTTCCGATGATACTTGGCGAGCAGGCTCTGAATTCCGGTCACCTCCGCAACGCGCGTTCCGTTTTCGCGTGCGGCCAGGCGAAGCGCCTGTCGATTGTTCGTGGTGTCGAGAACGAAGGTCGTGACGCCTCCTTTTCTCACGGGCTCGGAGCTCGCGTTCAAGTGGATCGACACGAAGGCGTCCGCCTCCATCGCGTTGGCAAGTGCGCAGCGTTCTTCGAGAGAGAGGTCGACGTTGCTCGTCCGAGTGAGCATCACGCGCGCACGAGGCATGATCGCGCGCAATCTCGCTGCCGTCCGCTCCGCCAAGTCGAGCGCTAGCTGCGACTCGACCAGCCCATATCGATCGTTTGCGGCGCCCGGTTCCGGACCGCCGTGGCCCGGATCGAGAACCACGAGCGGCCTGGTCTTCTTCTGTGAAGGCAGTGCCGAGCTGACGTCGACGACGATGCGGTACGGGTCGGTGAGAAAGAAGACGCGGCCGGTCGCGCCTGACTGCAAATCTAATACGACGCGGGGGTTGGGGGTGGCGAGTCGAACGCGGTGCAAGCCTCCTCGCTCGACGGCTTGAGAAACGGGGACACTGTCGCTCCACTCGGCTTCTTCGAGCTCGATGGCAATGCGGGCAGGCAAGATCCCTTCCGCCGGTAGCTGCTGTTGGCGAAACAGTGGAACGCCTTCGAAGAGAAGGACGACTCGGGCACCGGCAGTGTCTTCGCTGCTGGCCCCGTACACGTCGATCCGCCTCAGAAGGGCCTTTTCACGCTGTGGCGTAGCCGGCTCGGAGAGCTCGATCGAGGGGGACGACAGCTCTTGCTGGCGCCGCGGAGACGAATCTGTCTGGCAACTCCAGGCGGCCAAAAGCAGCCCGAGCAGACAAAGCCTCGACGTGTTTGCCCCGCTTCGAATGCACGCGTGTTTACGCGACGACCTGACGAGCGTCAACGGAGCGCCACTCGTTGACCCGCCCGAGGCGATCGCCTAGCTTCCGCGACATGGCGGGGTTGACCTATCGTGACGCCGGTGTCGACATCGAAGCTGGCGAGGAACTAGTCGAACGCATCAAGCCGCTCGCACAGTCCACTCATTCGGAACACGTGCTCGGTTCTCTCGGCGGCTTCGCCGGCCTCTGCTCGATACCGAGCGACATCGAGGAGCCTGTCCTCGTCTCGGGCACCGACGGGGTTGGAACCAAGCTGAAGTTGGCCTTCGCGCTCGGGAGTCACGACACCGTCGGCATCGACCTGGTGGCGATGTGCATCAACGACATCATCACCGTGGGCGCAAAGCCGCTTTTCTTCTTGGATTATTTCGCGACTTCCAAGCTCGACGTGGACCAGGCCGAGGCTGTCGTCAAAGGCATCGCCGAAGGCTGTCGCCAATCGGAGTGCGCCCTTCTTGGCGGAGAGACCGCCGAGCTACCGGGCTTCTACGCCTTGGGGGAATACGACTTGGCGGGCTTCGCGGTGGGTGTGGTCAGTCGCAAGCGCATCATCGATGGCAAAGCCACGAAGCTCGGAGACAAGCTGGTCGGTGTCGCCTCATCGGGCTTGCACTCGAATGGATTCTCCTTGGCTAGGCGCGTACTGCTCGACTGCGATGCGCCGCTCTCGCTCCTGAGCCCCTTCGAGTCCGGTGGCACAGTTGGTAACGCCCTACTCCAGCCCACGCGAATCTACGTCAAGACTGCTCAGATCGCGCTCGAGCACGGCGTGCATGCGATGTGCCACATCACTGGCGGCGGGCTGCCTGAGAACCTGCCTCGCGTGACTCCAGAAGGGCTCGGGGTTGCCATCGACTCGGGCGCCTGGACCGTCGATCCGATTTTCCGGCTGATTCAGGAGCGGGGCGCAGTAACCGACGCCGAGATGCGGCGCACGTTCAACATGGGCGTTGGATTCACCATGGTCGTAGCTCCCGAACGCGCGGAGCAGCTTGTTGACGCACTCAATGCCAGCGGCGAGCGCGCCTTCGTCATGGGCGAGATCGTCGATCGCGAAGGCGTGTCGTTCTCTTCCTAGAGCCTTTCATGGACGTAGCGGTTCTCGTTTCTGGTCGCGGTTCGAACTTGAAGGCGATCTGTTCTGCAATCGACGCAGGCACCTGCGCGGCGAACATCGTTGGCGTCGTTTCCGATCGGAAGAAGGCCGCGGCGCTCGGCTTCGCAGACGAACGAGGAATCCCCACGCGACTGGTGTCGCTCCGTAAAGGGGACGACCGTAGCCTCTGGAACGAGGATCTCGCCAAAACCGTGGCGTCGTTGAACCCGGACTTGATCGTCTTGGCCGGGTTCATGCGCGTCTTGGGCTCACCGCTGCTCGAACGCTTTCCCGGGCGCATCATCAACGTGCACCCCGCCCTCCTTCCCTCGTTTCCCGGACACAGCGGACCGCAGGATGCGCTTGACGGCGGCGTGCGAATCACTGGATGCACCGTCCACATCGTCGACGCCGGTGTAGACACTGGTCCGATCATCGCACAGGCAGCCGTTCCCGTGCTCGACGGCGACAGCGCCGACTCCCTTCACGCCCGAATTCAGGTTCAGGAGCATCGACTCCTGCCTGCTGTAATCCACCAGATCGCCGTTGGCGCGATCACGCTCGACCCGTTGACTGTGGGCACGCCCGTCACCGACCCTGCTCGGTCGCTGACGGTGCCGGACGTCTAGACCCGTGCCCACGAGCTTCTACGACGTCATCGTACTTGGCACTCACCTCGAGCCGCTTCTCTGCGCGGCCTTGCTTGCACGCGAGGGCCTCCGGGTGCTCGTGCTCGGTCAGGGGGTGCCGGAACCGTCATACACCTTGGCGGACGTCGAGGTCGAACCATACGGATTGACCATCACCGGCGCGCAGAGCCCGATCGTTCAGAGCACCTTGGAGGAGCTCGCGCTCAGACAGGACGTCAGGCAGCGCATGGTGGATCGTGCCAAGGCGTTTCAATTGCTTCTGCCCGCGCATCGCATGGACGTTTACCCCGAAGCCGACAAATGGTTGGCGGAGCTCGGCCGTGAGCTCCCGGGCGTGCGTCGCCAAGCGGCGGACATCACCCGAACCCTCGCCGAGGTGCGCGGCGAGCTGGACACCGTGGTCGCCCGTGGACTCGTTTGGCCTCCCGAAACCTTCATCGAGCGGCAGCAGTTCTCGCTGACTGCGACCGCGCAACGCTTCGATAGGCAAGGCCAAGGTTGGACCTCGTGGAACCAACTGGCGGTTCGTCATCCGCTCCGGACGGCCTTTGAAGCAGTCCTCCCTCACCTTTCCGGCCTTCTGCCGGCACAGCACTCGGACTTGACTCGCGCGCGCCTACACGGCCACGTTCTGTCAGGCGCGACCGCACTCAGTGGCGGTTGGCCCTGGTTTCGCGAAGCGCTTTTTGCGCGCATCCGCTCCTGGGGTAGCGATGTCAGACCGCGCGATCGGGCAGAGTCAATTCGCCACGAAGGCCGTCGTGGCCACAGTATTCGCCTTGCCCGGACGCTCGAAGAGATCGCTTGCTCCCAGATCGCACACGGCACTCCGATCAGCGAGCTCACTCAACTGCTTCCCGAGCGCGGCTCGATGGCCGCGATGTTCGAGCGGGTCGGAGAGCCCCGCGTGCGCGCGTATCGTTGCTCGGTGCACTTCCTCGCCGAGAAGCGTGGCATTCCCGATGCTCTCGAGCCTCTCGCCCTGCGCTGCAGCAGCGAGACCGATCCGAGCCAAGCCTTCTTGCTGCGCACTCGCGACCTGGACGGTGATCGCTTGCTCCTTTCGGCGACCCGTCTAGTCGAAGAGCATCTGATCGACACCGGATCGTCGCCGCTTCGCTTCGTCCGCGAAGATGCCCTGAATGCTGTTCGCAGCGTCGTTCCATTTTTCGACGAGCACGCAATCTGGATGGACAGCCCGCATGATGGCTTGCCCCCACGCGCCTTTCGCCCAGATACGGAACTTCCGTGCAGCGACCCGTGGACCAGGGGTCCGTACACCATGAGAGCGGTGTACGACTATCCGACCCGGCGAGCGCTTGGAGTGTGTGCACTACCCACACGCACTCCCGTTCGAGGGATCTTTCTGTGCAACGAACAGGTGGCTCCCGGTCTCGGTTTTGAAGGTTCGTTTCTCGCCGCAACCTCGGTTGCCAGGATCATCAGCTCTCAGTACCGTCGACAGGACTGGCTCCGCCGAGGTCTCCGGGCCCGTCGCAGCGTTTAGGGCAAGACGCCTGCCCCTCTGGTATGCTGGAGCGCATGGCGGCACCACAGGAGGCACCGAGACTCACCCTCCGACAGTTGCTTCGACTCATGGTCGAACGCGGCTCTTCGGATTTGCACATCACGACGGGATCCCCGCCTCAATTGCGAATCGATGGCGCGCTGATGCCGCTACGAACGCCACCGCTGAAGCCCCGGGAAAGCAAGGCGCTTTGCTACGAGGTCATGACGGAAGACCAGCGCCTGCGATTCGAAAAGGGGCATGAGATCGACTTCTCGTTCGGTGTGAAGTCACTGTCTCGTTTCCGAGCCAACGTATTCTTGCAGCGTGGAGCAGTCTCCGGCGCGTTTCGCGCGATCCCTTTCGAGATTCGACCGCTGGGCGAGCTCGGCGTGCCACCGGTCGTCGCAGAGCTCTGCACTCGACCGCGCGGCCTGGTCTTGGTCACCGGACCTACGGGTTCGGGCAAATCGACCACCCTGGCTTCGATGATCGACAAGATCAACAGCGAGCACCGTCATCACATCGTGACGGTCGAGGATCCCATCGAGTTCCTTCACTCGAACAAGCTCTGCGTGGTGAACCAACGAGAGGTCGGCTCCGACACTGCGGGTTTCAAAGACGCGCTGAAGTACGTTCTACGCCAGGACCCCGACGTCGTTCTGGTGGGCGAGATGCGAGACCTGGAAACAATCGAAGCCGCGCTCACCATTTCCGAGACGGGCCACCTCGTCTTTGCGACGCTTCACACGAACACAGCCGTGCAATCGATTAACCGTATCATCGATGTCTTCCCTTCCGGCCAACAGAGCCAGATCCGGGCGCAATTATCGTTCGTCCTTCAAGGCGTCCTCAGCCAGATGCTGCTTCCGCGCGCCGATGGTCCGGGCCGCGCGATGGCCTGCGAAGCGATGGTGCCGAACGTCGCGATTCGAAACCTGATTCGCGAGGACAAGGTCCACCAGATGTACGGCATCATGCAGACTGGCCAGGGCACCTCGGGCATGCAGACGATGAATCAGTCGCTCCTGCACCTGGTCGCCCATGGGGCGCTGGACCGAGAGGTTGCGACAATTCGGTCACCGGAACCCGACGAATTTCGCCTAATGCTCGATCAATTCGACAAAAAAGGCTACCACCAGGCCATTCGCAGCGGTGGCTGATTCGGCTTCCCTCCAGATTTTTACTATCGTTAACGGAGGGATCTTGGTGATTGGACGCACGACCATAGGCCGAGGCTGGATGGTGCCAGCCGTGCTGACATTCGGCTTCCTGTTCTCCGCTGCAGCCGCAGCCGAGACACCGCAGTCGAGCGCGCCGCGCGCATCGGTCGAAGATCGAGCAGAAGCGGCGGACGCGTACGACCAGGCCACCACCGCTTATCTTTCCGAGCGCTACGAGCTCGCCGCACACTGGTTCGAGCGAGCCTATCGCCTGGTGCCTACTTCGACCGCTTTGCTGCAGGCTGTGCGCGCGCATGACAAGGCAGGCAATTCCGTTCGAGCCGCGAACCTAGCGCTGCAGTTGCGTGACACTTATCCGTCGGAACGGCGGGCGAAGACAGTCGCAAACGCAGTGATCGGATCGGTGCAACCCTTGAATGTTCTCGTCAAAGTCGAGTGTGAAAAGCAGTGTACGCTCGAGCTCGATGGTGCCTTGCTCCGTCATCCGACATTTCTCGCGTCACCCGACGTAGAGCATTCGCTCAATGCTACGTTCCCCGATGGGGAAACGTCGACCTACGTGCAAGGCGCAGCGGGCGACATCAAGGAGGTGAGCCTTGCCGCACCCTCGCCACCGCTGCCTCCTCCAATTCCGCGCTGGGGCTTCTTCTCTTCGCTGGGTGCAACCGTTGCGATGGGCGCGGTCACGGCGTGGTCGGGGATCGACGCCCGCAATGGCGTAGACGCCTACGAGGCTGCTGCGCGCACGGCGAATTCACCGGGCATCAACAATGGCCCCTCTCCCACCCCCGCTGAGATCGCCGAATCGCTTCTCGAAGAGGGTCGCAACAAAGAGCGTCGAACGAACATACTCATCGGCGTCACCGCCGCAATGGCTGCGACGACAGCGGTACTGGGTGTCTTCACCAACTGGAAGGGAGAGTCCCGGGACGCCAGCGCCAAACGCGTTGAACCTGCGGTTGGCGTTAGTAAGCAAGGGGGCCTAGTTGACGATCAAGGGTCGCTTCTGATGAACGCGCCCGCCAGCTCTCGAGGGTCATTGCCGCCTTCCCGCCAGATGGCCGGTCGGCACTTGGGCCGCTACGAGATCCTGACGCAGCTGGCATCCGGTGGAATGGCCTCGGTGTACGCGGCGCGCGCGCAAGGAGTCGCGGGCTTCGAACGTCTCGTCGCGATAAAGATGTTGCACCCGCATCTGGCCTACGAGCAGGAGTTCATCTCGATGTTCCTGGACGAGGCGCGGCTGGCTGCGCGGATTCGCCACATGCACGTGGTACCCACCTTGGACATCAGCGACAGCCCAGGTGACGGCTACTTTCTGGTGATGGAATACATCGAAGGCAATCACCTCGGCGCCCTTCTCGGTCGCGCGGCCAAGCGCGGAGAGAGACTACCGCAGCCGTTCGTCTGCCGGGTACTCATCGACACCCTTCAGGGATTGGGAGCGGCGCACCGTCTCACCGACGAGGGTGGAAAGCCTCTCAAGCTCGTTCACCGTGACGTCTCGCCCCACAACATTCTCGTCGGAACCGACGGCATCGCTCGGCTCACAGACTTCGGCGTAGCGAAGGCGGACGTACGCATGGCCTCGACCCGGGCAGGCCAGTTCAAGGGCAAGCTGTCTTACATGGCCCCCGAGCAGGCTTCCTCGAGCTCGACTGATCAGCGCTCCGACCTGTTCAGTGTTGGGATCATTCTCTGGGAATCGCTGACCGGCAGACGCCTGTTCAAGGGTGAATCGAACGGTGCCACGCTCAACAAGCTGCTGAACGACGCGGTGGTCAAGCCATCGGAGCTCTGGCCGGACCTCGAGAGCTTCGACGATGTCGTGATGAAGGCTCTGAGCCGAGATCCCGACGACCGATTTCAGAGCGCCGACGAGTTTGCTGACGCGCTCGAAGCAGCGGCCGGAGCTGGTTGCGTCGCCAAGACTCGAGAGGTCGCCGATGTTGTCCGAGATCTGGACGCGGAGAAGCTTCAGGACGAGCGTGAGCGCGTTCGCGACGCCATCAAGATGCTGGGAAGCACGGACGTCGGCACGTCAATCATTCCGATGCCCCGTGAAGGCACCCCGGTCGACACCCAAACATACACCACGCATGGCAGCACTGGGTCGCACGTGCACGGGTCGGTGTCCGGAGTCCTGAGCGACGGTACTCCGGTAGTCGTCCAGCGGTCGACGGAGTCTGACGCCCTGAAGTGGTTCGTGATGGCCCTGGCGATCATCGTGTTCATGTACGCCGGGTTCTTGGTCTTTCAGCTTCTGCGGCCCCCGCCAGCGCCGGTGCCCTCCCTGGACAGCAGCCCGGCGGCGGCCATCGGGCCCCGTGGTCCTGCCAATCCTGCCGAGATCGAGGCCGCGTCCCCGAAGGCCGAAACCGCGAAAGCCCAGCCCGAGCTCCCACTACCCAGCGAGAAAGCGTCGACTGAGGTCAAGCCCGGACCGGAACGTAAGAGCAGTACTGCATCGGAGCGACTCAGCAGACAAAGGCCTCGCCGGGCGCGCAGGGCCGAGCCAGCCGCGGCTCCAAAGGCGGAAAAGCCTGCGAAGCTGGGCGCTCCTGAGCCTCCGGCCCGCGCGCCCAAAGCCGACTCCATCGACATCGACATCGACAACCCATATCGAAATTAGGCACGCCTTTTGACCTGGCGATCCGAGATCAGCTAGGATTTTGGGAGGCCCGGAGGGGATCGGGCGGAGAATTCATGGCCGAGTGGGTATACGAAGCGCGCACTCGCGCGGGCGAAGTCCAAACAGGGATCATCGAGGCCGACAGCAAGGAGGCCGTGCAGTCCAGGCTGCGCGCGCGCCAGCTGAATCCGGTGAAGATCAAAAAGAAGGGGCGGCAGATCGGTCTGTCGTTCGGTACCGGTGTCGACGCAAAAGAGCTGGTCATCTTCACGCGCCAGTTCGCGACGATGATCGATGCCGGCCTGCCTCTCGTTCAGTGCTTGGACATTCTCTCGACTCGCGGCGAGAACAAAGCCCTCAATACGATCCTCAAAGACGTGAAGGACTACGTCGAGCAGGGTGGCACATTCTCCGAAGGTCTCGCCAGGCATCCCAAGCTCTTCGACGAGCTCTTCGTCAACTTGATCCGCGCCGGCGAGATGGGCGGCATTCTCGACACCATTCTCAACCGTCTCGCGGGATACATCGAGAAGCGCGTCAAGCTCGCCCGGCAGGTTCGTGGCGCGATGGTCTACCCGGTTGCGATCTTCTTCATCGCGATGATCGTCGTCGTGATCATGCTCGCCTGGGTCATTCCAAGCTTCAAGGGGATGTTTGCGGAGTTCGGCGCGGCGGATCAACTGCCTGCGCTCACTCAATTCGTCATCGGCGCGTCCGAGGGCTTCATCGCCAACGTTCACTGGATCGTCTTGATCGTAGCTGCGCTCGTGTTCAGCTTCACCTGGATCTACCGTCAGCCCGCGGGCAAACACTTCTTCCATAGGGCGCTCCTGGTCCTGCCAATTCTCGGTCCCGTGATGCGGAAGATCTCAGTCGCTCGGTTCACCCGAACGCTCGGCACTCTCCTCTCCGCAGGTGTCCCCATTCTCGACGCACTCGATGTCGTGAAGAAATCTGCGGGCAACGTGGTGGTCGAAGGTGCGATTCACCAGACCTCCGAAAAGATCCGCGAGGGTCGGACCATGGCCGAGCCGCTGATGGAAACCAACGTGTTCCCGCCCATGGTCGTGCAGATGATCGGCGTTGGCGAGCAGACGGGTGCGCTCGACACGATGCTCAACAAGATCGCGGACTTCTACGAAGAAGAGGTCGACATCGCCGTTGCGGCCCTGACCTCGCTTCTCGAGCCCCTGATGATGGTGTTCATCGGTGGCATCGTCGGCGTGATCCTGATTTCGATGTACCTGCCGATCTTCTCGATCGCTGGTAAAGTCAACGCGGAGTGAACCAGCCCGGAGAGATTCCGAACGTCGATCGCGAGGAATTCAACTCGAATCGACGGCTGCAGTGGGTTCTCGCGGGGCGGCTCATCATCGCAACGGTTCTGCTCGGCGCTACGATGTATCTCGCGCTCGACGCGATTCGATACGGGCGCTTCACACCCACCTTCCTGCTGATACTGATCTCGGCGATCTACGCCTCGTCGATCCTGTTCGGGGTCTGGCTCCTTCGCGCGCATCGCGAGACTCGCGTCGCGGCTGCCATCACGACCCTCGACGTGTTGCTGATCACGGGACTGGTGTATCTGACCGGAGGCGCGGGAAGCATCTTCTCCTTTCTCTACGGGGCTCAGATACTCACGGCCGCCCTCACCCTGGGCACAGGCGCCGCGTACTACACCGCTGCGGCGAGCCTGACCTGCTACTTCTTGCAAGCGCTCGCCCTCAACGTCGGCTGGCTTCCGCCACCGCCGGACCAGCCCCTGAGTCAGTACATGCTCAGCTCGCGGGACTTCCAGCTAGCCTTGGTCAGCAACATGGTTGGCATCACGGCGGTCGCACTTCTGGCGACCAATCTCGCGCGGCGAGCGCAGGTCGCGGGCGCGCGGCTCATCGAGGCGCAGCAGAGCGCAGCTAGACTGGTCCGGCTCAACGACGACATCGTCCGTTCGATCGCGTCAGGTCTGATCACGGCCGGTGACGACGGACACATCCTCGGGATCAACCGGGCGGCTCGAGAGATTCTGCGGGACCGCAGCGGCTCGCTCCTCGGACAGCCACTTTCGCAGGTGCTTCCCAACTATGGCGCCCATCGTCTGAGCGAGCCGCCGAAGCGAGCGGACGCGGTCGGCAAACGTGCGGATGGCAGCGAGTTTCCGATGGGGTACACGCTCAGCTCTCTTTTGGACGCCGACGGAAATCCCTCCGGACTGCTCCTGGCGTTCCAGGACCTGACCGAGATCAAGAACCTTCGAGACCAGGCCGAGCGGGCGCAGCGCTTCGCCGCGCTTGGGCAGCTCGCTACCGGCTTGGCACACGAAATCCGCAATCCTCTGAGCTCGATCTCCGGGTCGGTGGAAATGGTTCGCGATGGCAACACACTGAGCGACGAGGATACGCGCTTGCTCGGCATCGTCATCTCGGAAGTCGAGCGACTCAACTCGCTGGTCACCACGATGCTCCAGGTCGGACGGCCGAGTCAGATTCAAACCGAGGAGGTCGACCTGCGATTGATTGCGAGCGAAGTGGTCGCAGTTGCTCGCGGCGAGGCGACCGACAGCAACGGCCTGGAAATCCGCGAAATCGAACCCGAGGAGCCCGTCATCGCGGTCGTCGATCCCGATCGGATGCGGCAAGTGGTGTGGAACCTCGTCAAGAACGCCGTTCAGGCGTCACCTCATCGCGGAAGGGTCGAGGTTCGGACCGGCCGCGACGAACGAGGTCGTGCCTTCTTGGAGGTTGCCGACGAAGGCCCCGGAATCGAGGAGGCTCAGCGAGAGCGTCTATTCGACATGTTCTATTCGGGTCGACGTCACGGAGTGGGTCTCGGCCTCGCCCTGGTTAGACAAATCGTCGATCAGCACAAAGGTCGAATCGAGATCCTCGATCGCGACCGGGCGGGCACTTGTTTCCGAGTCACGCTGCCTAGTGCCGAGGAGTCGGTTAGACCGCTCGCAAGAGCTCAGTCAGGCGAGCGCCCGGATCCTCGGAGCGCATGAGACCCTCGCCGATCAGCACGGCATCGGCGCGGCCCTGAGCGACTTCGCGAAAATCGTCGACCGAGCGCACCCCGCTCATGAATACCGCGACACAGTCTGCCGGGATTCGCGCAACGCAGTCACGTGCCGCGCTCATGTCTACGCGGAATGTACTCAGGTCGCGTGCATTCACCCCAACGATGGTAGAGCCGGCGGCGACTGCGCGATCGACTTCAGCAGAGCTCGCGGCCTCCACGACGGGCTCCATTCCGAGATCGCGAATCTGCGCGATGAGCGAGCGGAGATCTGCATCAGCAAGCGCGCGAACGAGCAGCAGCACTAGCGACGCTCCGACATCGTAGGCCAGGTCCACTTGAACGGGATCGAGCACGAATCCCTTGTAGAGCACCGGAACGCTCAGTGCTTCGGCGACTCGCCGCACTAGAAGGGGTGAGCCCCCGAAGCCAGGGCCATCCGCCAAGACACTGACGGCCGAGGCCCCTGCCCGTTGGTATGCCATTGCAACCCGAACGCCCTCCCCCGGACTCCATGGACGAATTTCGCCAGCGCTCGGACTCCGGAATTTCACCTCTGCCAGCACAGCCGGTGGCTGGCCTGCGGCGCGACGAAGGGCTCGAATTCCCCGCTCGGACCGCTCCGGCTGCGGCGTGCGCACCACAGAGCGCATCGCCGCGACATGGCGGCGGCGCCTCGCGTTTTCGAGACGCTTCCGAGCGAGAATGGCCGAAAGGAAGTCGGTCATGTGGCCTGCGTGAACTGCGCCCAGCGGTCGAGCATTTGCTTGGCGTCTCCGTTGTCGATTGCTTCAGCAGCCTGCTCCGCCGCCGTCTTTGGATCGCCGGCGACCCCCGTGACACACAGTGCCGCAGCCGCGTTGAGCACGACCGCAATGCGCGGCGGCCCCTGCTGACCGTCCAATACGTCGCGAATGATCGCCGCGTTGCAGGTCGCATCTCCACCGCCAAGGGACTCGACGGAAACCTCCGACAGACCGAAATCGCTCGGACTGACTTCAAATCGGCTGACCTCGCCGTCCGCTAACTGCGCAACTGCGCTCGGTCCTGCGGGGGAAATCTCGTCGAGCCCGCCCTCCCCGTGCACGACCCAAGCGGCGGTCAAGCCTAGCGCACCAAGCGCCTGGGCCAGCTGCTCGATCCGTCCTGGGTCATAGACCCCGACCAGCTGGTGGCTCGCCGAAGCCGGATTGGAGAGCGGTCCGAGTAGATTGAAGAGCGTGCGAACGCCTAGCTCACGGCGCACCGGTGCTGCGTGTCGCATTGCGGCGTGGTGGCTCGGCGCGAACATGAAACCGATCCCCACTTCCTCGATGCATCTCAGAACTCGTTCTGGCCCCAGGTCGATCCGGACACCCAGCGCTTCGAGCACGTCTGCGCTTCCGGCCTTCGAGGAGACTGCGCGGTTGCCATGCTTTGCAACCGCGACGCCGCAAGCCGCCGCCACGATCGCAGCAGCGGTAGAGATGTTGAACGTCTGCAGCCCATCACCGCCGGTGCCGCAAGTATCCAGAAGCGGACCGTCGACTTGCGGTCGAATCGTCTCGCAGTGCTTGCGAAGGGAGCGGGCGGCGGCGGCGATCTCGATTGCGGACTCGCCCTTCATGCGGAGCCCAACCACGAACGCGGCAATTTGGGCGGTCGAGGCCTCTCCCTCGAGAATCTCGTCCATCGCGGCTTCGACGTCTTCGGGAGACAAGTCGTGCCCAGCTACGATTTCTTTGATCGCGTTCGAGATCATGCCGTCCCCGCTACCGGGAGCGAGGACAACCAGTTGCGAATCAAGTCGTGGCCATGCTCCGTCAGAAAGGATTCGGGATGGAACTGCACGCCTTCGATCGGAAGCTCTCGATGACGGATTCCCATGACTTCGTCCTGATCGGTCCAGGCGGTGACTTCGAGCTCGTCAGGAATGGTGTCGCGTTTGACGATCAACGAGTGGTAGCGAGTCGCGGTGAGCGGGCTCGGAAGATTCATGAAGACCCCGTGACCTTCGTGGAGGATCGGAGAGGTGCGCCCGTGCATCAGTCGCTCGGCACGCACGACAGAAGCACCAAAATGCTGAGCGATACTCTGGTGCCCCAGACAGACGCCGAAGATCGGAGTCACGGAACCGAGCTTCGCGATCAGCTCGAGGCTGACCCCCGCCTCTTCAGGCCTCCCGGGCCCTGGGCTGATCAGCACGCCGCGCGGTCGCAGCTTGCCAATCTCATCGACAGTCATGGCATCGTTGCGCTGGACCACGACCTCAGCCCCGAGCTCACTCAAATACTGAACGAGGTTGTAGGTGAAGGAGTCGTAGTTGTCGATCACGAGAATCATGGAGCTTCGATCGCTAGCGGCTTGCGCTGAGCGCGTCAACCGGCCCCGGACGGCGCAGGCTCGTAGCCTCGTTCTCTAAGAAACTTCTCGAGCCGCAAATTGATCATCTCGGGATACTCCAAGGCTGCATAGTGGGTGGCTCCGGGAAGCAGCATGATCTCGGAGCCCGCGATACGTCTGGCCATCCGCTCCGCGGCAGACCTGGGTGTGAAGACGTCACGGGTGCCGGCGATGATGAGCGTGGGCACATCGATGAGAGGAAGGAGATCCCATCCGTCGTGCTCACCCATTCGCTCCAGAAGACGGATGAACGTGTCCATGTCGAGGCCGCGCAGCTTCACGACGAGCTCATTGGCGAGCTGCTCATCCAGGGTGCCGGCGGCCAAACCAACGCGTCTGACCCACTCTCCCGGCTCAGGAAGACGCGTCGCCTGCCGGACCACAGTCTCGATCGTTCCGGGAATTGAGCGTAGGCCGCGAAGGAACGGAGGGAGGAGGCGCCCGACCAGGTTCAGGTTGAACACATAGTCCCAGGGCCTCCCAGCGACACCGTTGAGAAACGCGAGCGAGGCGACCCTTTCTGGGGCAAGTCGAAACATCTCCAACGCTACCTGAACCCCCATCGACCAGCCGAAAACGGCAGCGCGCTCCGCTCCCTCTTCTCGGAGCAGATGCAGGGCGTCCCGCGCATGATCGGCCATCCGCAGGGCGTCGGGATCGGCTGGCGCTGCGGAGCCGTAGAGGCCTCGGTAGTCCCAGGAGAGAAGGCGGTACCGGTCTCGAAAATACTGAATTTGGTGGCTCCAGGCCTCCCAGGCCCCTCCCAGGCCGTTGCACAGCAGAATTGGCCGTCCCTGCCCCACGGCCTGATAGGCGATTTCCGTGCCATCGAACGACACAAAGCAGCGTTCTTCGACTGGGGGTGGCATCATGAGAAGGGGAGAAGCCTATCAGGGGTAGGTTCTAGGCGCTTGCCTTGACAGAATCAGTCTTAGGCGGATAAATTTGAGGTAGCTGAAATGTCAGACGAACTCCAAAAATCCAAGAAAGTCCGCGATATACGCGAGCGACTCGGCAGAAACACTGCGCCACCGCCGTCAACGGGCGTCCAAGAAGGGGGCGTAGCACCGCCGCCACCGACACTTGGAGGTGTCGCGCCGCCGCCCGGTTTCGTTGGGGGGCAGGCCGCAAAGCGGTCCGGTCCATTCGGCGGCGCGTCAGCGGACGCGCCGGCGCAACGGGAAGTACGGATTGTCGTCGACGAACAAGCGGTGGCCTCAGCGCACGAGGGAAAGAACCGCCGCGTTCGCAAACTGATGATGATGAGCGGCATGGGGGCCGCGCTTCTGGGTTTGTTCCTTGGGGTTCTCGCATCGACCGTCATGAGCAAGCGCACCGCGTACAACTTGGCGGTTCGCGACGGCAAAGCTGTCTACGAAGGCGTTCGCGCCGCGGCCGACCAGGTTACGGAAGCCAAGCGACTCCTGAACCGAGCAGCCGACTCGGCCAAGTCGCGGCCCGGAGAAGGTCCTTCCGTCGACTACGAAGCGATCGAGCAGCTGCGCGCCCTGCCAACGCCATTCACCGCAGCAGACTTCACCGGCCTGAACTACACGAAGTTCAATGCAGAGACCGTCAACTCCTTGTTCCTGTACGCGCGTCAAGTCGGGCAACTCTGGGACAGGTTCGATACCGTGGCAACGAGGGTTCTTCCGGCGCCGCGTCGTGTCGAGCTTGATGAGGCGGCTCAGGACGAAACCGCCCTCAGCACTAGCCCGACCGGTTGCGTGCCAACCCTCGGTGAAGGCGGTTTTCGTTGCGGTCTAGTGTACGTCGACATGCCTGCCACAGACGGCGCTTCAAAGAAGCTCAAGGTCCGCGCGACACGCGGTAGCAAGCCTTTCGAGAAGGAACTCTACATGGGCCAGGATTTGCGTCAGAACGCCAGCAATTACGTGATTCTCACGAATCCCGATCAATCCGCCGGAGTCCTTGGACAGCGCAAGAACGCCTTCTCCTCTTATCGACGGGACCTGGCGGAGCTCGCTCGCCTCATGGACGCGACTCTCGAGACGCAGGGCACGCTCGAGAAGGGCCTCGGGGCCATTGCCGGTCTCGAGGAGATCGCCAACTTCTAGACCGATTTCCGTCCGGGGCTCAAAGGAATCTGCCGCACTTCATTCGACGTGCGGACCCGCCAACTGCTAAACTGCTAACCGGGGTGCCACGCTTTAGGCTGCGATATCAGTCGACCAATATGGAGATGCCTCTCGGGGAATTTGCCATTGGTCGAAGCTCGTCATGCAACCTTGCATTGGCGGACGGATTGGTATCTCGAAAGCACGCGGTGCTCCACGTGGGCCCGGACGCCGTCGTGGTCGAAGACCTCAGTAGCCGAAACGGCGTGGCGGTGAACGGAGTCCGCATCAACGGGCCTCGCCGGCTGGAGCACATGGACCGTGTGTACATCGGATCGCAAGAGCTCGTAGTCATCGACGCCGCGAAGCTGAGGGACGGCTCGGCGACGACCGCAGACTACGTCGTCTGCGAGTCCTGCGGCGCGATCAATGGTTCGGCAAAGCGCCGCTGCGGAGATTGCGGCAAGCGTCTCAACTCCGACGCGACGCAGACGATCGCCAGTAAGCGCGAGCGTGGATTCCAGCTCGCACGCATGGGGTGCCGAAGATACGCGAACACAGCGCGCGCTCGACGTGATCGCGGGGATCGCGAGCAAAGCCATCGCGATGGGACGGCTCGAGGAAGCTGAGCGGATGTTGCTCCCGCATCTCGACACGATTCTGGAACGGGCGATGTCGGATCGACCGCTCAGCGAATCCGAGAAGGACGACCCCGACGCGCTCTTCGCAGGAGCGACCGGGTATGCACTGCAGCTGGCGCAGGGTTTACGCCATACCCGATGGATCGATTGGGTGTTTCGCGTTCACACGGCGACGGGGCGACTGATGGAAGCCGAGACCATCGAAGCCCTGCACGACCTGGTGCGAAGTCACAAGTACTCCAAGACAGGCTATCTCCGCGCGTACCTGAAGGTCATTCAGAATCACTCGGCGGGCTACGGCGCATCCGAACGTTTCCTCGTGCAACGGCTCGAAGGGCTCGAGCAGGTCATTTCGGCGAACTAGGCGGGCTAGCCTGCGCGCCGAGTTTCAGGTCCGGAGTGTCGCAACGCGCTGATCGCATCCGTCAAACGAGCGTCGGCGGGTAGCCGGTCAAGCAGCGCGAGAATCTCGTGCGACGGCGCCTTGCCCCCGCGCCGGTACAATCGCGCTCCGGTCTCGAGCCACCGAGCGCTCCGAAGCACGCATCCGAGCCGGGCGGCGCAGTCGGCGACCCCTGTCACGCGGCCCGATTCGACCTCGACACCCTCGTCGAGTTGCTCCTCGAGCTCGGAAACGCCGCGAGTCATCATCCGCTCGGCGTCGGCGAGGCGCCCCTGTTCGATGGCCCGGACGGCGACCTGGGAGAGCAAATGAAACGTCCAGCCGGAAGCCCCAACGTCGCGAACCGCGGTACTCACGCCCTCCTCGGTCGGGACGGCGCCGCAGTGTGGGCAGTGTCCGCTTCGGCTCGGATACGGAATCGCACAGCCGATGCAGAACCGGAGAGCGCTCGTATTTCGGTCGTTCTTCGCCGCGCTGTCGGGCGCCAGGAACACCAACTCCTGGGTCCCGATGCGGATTCGGTCCCCGTCCGTCAGGGTCGCGGGACCGATGAGCGGACGCCCGTTGAGCTGGGTGCCGTTCCGGCTGTCCAAGTCTTGCAGCGTCGGCTCCGGTCCGCTGAGGTCGATTCGAATATGCCGGCGGGACAGCATCGGATCGTCGATGGTGACCTGCCCCATCGAGCCGCGGCCGACGATGATCTCGTCACCCAGCAGATCGATCTCTTGTAGATGAAACCGTAAACGATACCGCACGCAGGAGTCCTTCGGGATTCACCAGGGTACCCGCGGCATGGGGGCGGTGTAAATCCTACCCCAACCTACGTCGGCGCTACTTCTTTTCGACGACGTCGGGGTCTTCGTGACGGCGAATCTCGCCAGTGATGCGATCGGCGATATCGGCGTTCTGATCCTCGCCGCTTTGGTTGCCAACCATTTCGACCAGACCGCCGCCTACCTCGCTCTCGTCGGCTTTGTTCTTTCTGAGCTTGCCGAGTTGGGCGACGGTTTTCGGATCCTCGAGAATCAGGCAGTAGAAGCCGTAGAATTCGTTGTTGTCAACGGCGCTGGCCACGACGCTCGGCTCTTTCCACTCGAACCATTGCGTGGACGACGTGCCGGGCGTTCGGACCCCGCTCTTCGCTTTGGCCCGGCCGTAGCGGTCCTGCAGCGCGTTGCCGAAGTCGTTGAAGCTTGCCCCTTCGAACACGGAAGCATCGAAGGCACGGTATCGCTTCCACAGACGCTCATTGATGAAGAAGAAGAAATCCTGCGTGTTCTCCGTTCTGACCCGCAGCAAAGATTCGCCGTTGCGGTGGGTGAACTCACCTTTCAGGTATCCGGAGTCATATGCGCTGGGCGTTCCGTCGAACTCGAAGTACGAATCGCGAATCTGGCGGGTCTCTTCGGCCATCTTGTGGCGGAGTCGGTCCTCTTCGATCGCGTCGGTCGTTTTCGAAATGGGCTCCCGGTACGAGGCTTCGATGTTCTTCTTCAGGTGGCGATAGACCTGCTTTGGAGACCAGCCCCATTGGATATCGCCCATCGACTGCTCGAGCGCGCTGGGCGAGCGGGCGCTTGCGCTGCCCGTGTCAGCGCAAATGCCTGACCCAAGCAGCAATACAAACCCCAGCAAAAAGGCCCCATAGGATGAACGTCGCATAAACAATCCCCTCCCCCCCAAGTTAGCACCGAGCCGACCCGGTCGACAAAAAGCGCGAAAACCCGCTACTTTGCGATCGTTTGGACCTCGACGAAGAGCATGGTGCCGCCCGCGACGGCCGCAGGCATGAAAAGCAGATTCAGCAGCGGGATGAAGAGAATGATCCAGACACCGGTCCCGAAGCCCGCAACGGCTGGAAGCTGGCGGCGGGTGAAGGCGACCCGATCGCGGACGGACCAGTCGCGCCGGGCCGCAGGCCAGTCGACGTAGTCGATGCCCATGTAGACCGCTGTGAGCGCGAATCCGACGAGTGACACGAGCTGGCCGACTCCCGGGATGAAGAATGAGGCCAGGAACATCGGCCCCACGACCACGAGGTAGAGCAAGGCCTTGCCGATCTCGAGCCGGACCGTCCGTACGATGTCGGCGAGCATCCGGCTAAATGAAAACGGCGGCGCAGGTTGGCCGGTTAGGATGTGTTCCACCGCCTCACTGAGCGCGTCGTTGAATGGAGCAGCCACGACGCTCGACAAGAGGAGGACCGCTACCAAACCGAGGAGCGTCATCAGGATCCCGGCGATGAGCTCGATGAGCCAGCGCAAGGCGCTCAACAGTCCGCCGACCCAACCGGTCACGTCGTTCCAGCTCTCCGGGAAGAGCGACCAGAGCGCCGCACCGACGTCTTCGTTGTAGCTCCCCGCGCCATAGAAGACGCCCGCGAGCGCGAGTCCTGTGATCAGAACCGGGAATAGCCAGTATCGCGCCAGCTTGGGATGTTTGAAGTAGACGAAGCGCATGCCGCGAAGCACATACGACAGGCCGCGAGCGAAGCCGATGGGCGACTTGACGACGGCCCCAGCACCTCGCGCCATGCGACTCATAGCGCACCGGTCGCGAACGGTATCAATGGCTTCAAGTCCTGGTCGTCGAAGCGCAACTGAAGACCGAAAAAGTAGTCCCGTCCGCCGTTGATGGCGTCATCGATGCCCGCCAGGAGCCAGAAGCGCCTGATGATCTCGAAGCCCGCGCGAATACGCAGCCGTGGCCAGACGCGCCGGCCGAATTCGAAGATGTCGGTGTTGATCTCGAGGCGCTCGTCGATGACTTTGATATCCAAGCCGAGGCCCCCGGTAGACTCGATGATGCCGAAACGAAACGTCGCAAAGGAAATAGACTTGCCGAACTCCGCCGAAAACTTGAGTCGGTTGCTGCGTGAGATCTCGGTCCTTTTGTATTCGTTCGGGTAGAAAAGCGGCGGCGGACTCTGACGGATGATGCTTTCCGACACAGTGACGGTGCCTCTCGGATCATCGACCACCTGGAAGAGGAAGTATCGTCCTTCGCGGGGTTTCAAGTAGATCGAGAAGTACGTCTTGAACGCGTTTGACAGCATGTAGTACTCGCTTCTAAGCCCCACGATGGTTTGGAGCCGGTTCAGTCCGCCCACGAAGCTGTTCAAGCCTTCGGCGACACCTTCGACCTCATCGATCAGTGCTTCGTCCTGCGTGAGCCGGCCGATGGTGCCCTCGCCTCGCGCCGTTCGGCCCGTCACCTCTTTCACGTCTGCGAGCACGTCGTTGAGTTGTTCGGCTGCGCGGTGAATCGAAGCAATGGTGTCGTCGACCTCCGCAACGCCGCGATCGATGTCGCCCTTTCGCTTGTGGATGATCTCGCTCAGGTCACCGGTGGCGAGCTCGACGTTCTCCATGATGCGAACGATGCGCGGACCCGCTTCATCGGTGACTTCTTTGATGTTCTCGAGCGCGTCGCTGAGATTGCGAAGCGCACTCTCCATTCGGTCGCCAGCTTCCTCGGTGCCGAACGCCCGCTCCATCTGTGCGGTGATCTTCTTGACGCTCTGGGCGATGTCGTTGACCGTCACCATGATGTCGTCGGTCTGCACGCCCTGCTCGGTGCCGCGAATCTCCCCTCCGTCGGGAATCACAGGCTGCCCGGGTGTCCCTGGGTGAAGGATGAGGGCCCTCTCCCCCAGGAGCGACAGGCTTCGCATGGTGACGCGGGCATCGTCGTAGAGCGTCAGGTGACCCTCGATACGAAGGTCGACGCGAGCGCGCGTGCCCTCCAGCCGAATCGAAGAGATGTAGCCCACGGGAATACCTGCAACCAGGACCCGGGACTTGGCGACCAGCCCCTGAACGTCGCTGAAGTACGCGTACACCCCATATCCGGAGTCCGTGCCCGATCGCTCGTCGACGTAGCGATAGACGGCAAAGGTGACGATCAGTCCTAGAACCACCATCAGGCCAACTCGGGCCGCGTTCCAAGTCTCTCGCATGAAGCCGGGCGAATCGTAGTCGAAGCCGACCAAAACAGCCATCGCCCCATGCCCCAAAGGGCGTGAGGCAGCGATCCTTGCAGCCATGCAAGACAACCGCTATGGCATGGCACTTGTCTGACGGGATCGATGCGCTAAGCGCGGCCGCACTGGGAGCACTACAGGGGCTAACCGAGTTCTTGCCGGTGTCGAGCAGCGGACACGTGGCGATCGGTGCGCAGTACTTCGACATCCACGAGAACTCGCTCGCACTCGTCATTCTGCTTCATTTGGGCACCTTGCTCGCGACCGTCCTCCTTTTTCGGCGAGACATCGCAGCGCTGATACGGGAAGCCGGCGCTGCGCTTCGCAAACCCGAGCGGTTCCTCAGCACCGCGGATGGCCGCACTCTGGTCGGTATCCTCCTGGCTACCCTGGTCACCGCGAGCATCGGATTGTTCCTTCGCCACACCGCCGAGGCCTTTTCGCAGGATCTTCACCTGGTCGGCTATGGCTTCCTGGTCTCGGCGGCATTTCTGGTCGCAAGCGGCGTTGCTCGCGGATCGAGCGAAGAGGTTTCCTGGCGGCAGGCAATCGGCATCGGACTGGCGCAAGGAGTGGCCGTGCTCCCGGGAATCAGCCGGAGTGGGGTCACCATCGCGGTAGCCATGCTTCTCGGAATCCAGAGCAACGCGGCGTTTCGGTTCTCTTTTCTGGTCTCGTTGCCAGCCATCGTCGGGGCCGCGATCTTCGAGGCGGCGGGCGCGGAAGGGTTCGGGTCACTGGGTCTCGGAGCCTGGGTAGGAGGCGCAACGGCCACGGTGACGGGATATGTCGCACTTGTTATCCTCCGCCAGATCATTCTCGTTGGACGGATGTGGACGTTCGCGATTTACCTCGTACCCCTCGGAGTGTTTCTCATTGTCCGATGAGGCAGGGACCGGCTCATGACGAATAGTGATAAAGCATACGCGGTGATCATGGCGGGAGGCTCAGGCACCCGCTTCTGGCCCCTGTCACGGAGCAGCCGGCCCAAGCAGTTTCTCGCCCTGGGCCCAGACGAGCGTTCGCTGCTCCGTGCAACTGCCGAGCGCGTTTGGGATGTGCTCCCGGCTGAACGCACTCTCGTCGTGACCTCGGAAGCACTCCGCGAGCAGGTCGAACGAGAGCTTCCGGAGCTCGCGCCGGATCAGATCCTCGCAGAGCCTGTGGGACGCAACACGGCGCCCTGCATCGGCTGGGCCGCAACCCACGTGAAGCGGCTCGACGAAGACGGGATCATGGCCGTCCTTCCTGCCGACCACTACATCAGAGAGACCGACGCCTATGTCGAGACGCTGCGACGGGGACTCGAAGCGGCCACACACGGAGACTACGTCACGATTGGCATTCGCCCCGCGAGAGCCGAAACCGGCTACGGCTACATCGAGGTCGGTGCTGAGCTCGATCCTGGGGTGTTTCGAGCCCGGCGCTTCGTCGAGAAACCGAACCGCCAACGTGCCGAGCAGTTCGTCGCGAACGGGAACTTCCTTTGGAACAGCGGCATGTTTTTCTTCCTTGCCTCTCGGATTCTCGAAGCGATCGACCTGCACCTTCCCGGTCTGGCCAGCGAGCTTCGGCGCTACGACGAGGCTGCCAAGGCGGGGAACGAAGCGGTGGCGGTCCAGGAGACCTATGCCAATCTGCCTGCCGTGAGCATCGACCATGGCATCATGGAGAAGGTCAGCGCAGTCAGCGTAGTACCCGGCTCGTTTGAATGGTCCGACCTCGGGAGCTGGACTTCAGCATGGGAGCTCGCGCCGCAAGACGAGCACGCCAACGTCCTGCCAGAGGACGGAATCGCGGTCGACTCGAGCGGCAACTTCGTCGCAGCGCCCAAGGGCAAGCTCGTGGCCCTGGTGGGTGTCGACGACCTGGTCGTGGTGGACTCCGGGGACGCGCTTCTCATCGTCCCGCGGGAACGCGCTCAAGACGTGCGCGAGGTGGTTGCGGCGCTTCGTGAACGAGGCGATAAGAGACGGTGATTCCGTGAACCCGCACGTCTTTCGTCAGTACGACATCCGAGGACACGCCGAGCGAGATTTCGGGGACGCGTTCGTGCGCTCACTGGGACTGAGCCTTGGCACCTTGTACGCGAAACGCGGCTTGCACCGAATCGGCGTTGGGCGCGACTGCCGGCTCAGCTCACCGCGCCTGTACCAATCCCTGTGCGCCGGGCTGATCGAAACGGGCCTCGAGCTGGTCGATATCGGTGTCGGCCCCACACCGCTCCTGTACTTCGCTGTTCACGAGCTCGACCTCGACGGCGGCGTCCAAATCACCGGAAGCCACAACCCACCCGAAGAGAACGGCTTCAAGATGATGGTGGGCAAGGGCTCGCTCTACGGCGACGACATCGTCGAGCTTCGTACCGTCATGGACGATGGGAGCTTTCATCGGGCCCCCGGGGGCTCGATCGAGGCCTTCGATCCGACTCCCGCCTACGTGAAGAAGGCCCAGGGTGATATCCAACTCGGGCGGCACGACATTCGATTCGCGATCGATGCCGGCAACGGCGCGGGCGGGCCACTGGCCCTCGAAACGATGCGGGCGCTCGGGTTGAATCCGGTGGCGATGCTCTGTGAGATGGATGGGACTTTCCCCGTACATCATGCGGATCCGACCGAGCCCGAGACGCTGGTGATGCTCAAAGAGCGCGTGCTGAAAGACGGTCTCGAGCTCGGCTTCGCTTACGATGGTGATGCGGACCGTGTCGGCGTGATCGACGCACGCGGCGAAGTCATCTGGGGCGACAAGCTGATGATCATCCTGTCGCGCGCGCTGCTCCGGAAGCACCCCGGCGCGACGATCATCGGCGAAGTGAAATGTTCGCAAACTATGTACGACGACATCGAAGCGCATGGCGGCCGCGGCGTGCTCTGGAAAACGGGTCACTCGCTAATCAAGACCAAAATGAAGGAAGAACACGCTCTTCTTGCTGGCGAGATGAGCGGGCACATCTTCTTTGCAGATCGCTACTACGGTTTCGACGACGCGATTTACGCAACTCTCCGTATTTTGGAGATTCTATCCCAGAGCGACGTGCCGCTTCACGAGATGCTGGCTGACGTGCCGGAGACCTTCGCCACGCCAGAGATTCGCGTCGACTGCGACGATGCCCACAAGTTCGAGCTCGTTCAGCGAATCGTCGAGCACTACCGGCCTACACACGACTTGGTGGACATCGACGGCGCCCGTATCCAATTCGACGGTGGCTGGGGGCTGGTTCGTGCCTCGAACACACAGCCGGTCCTCGTCCTGCGCTTCGAAGCCGACTCTGAGCCGCAGCTCGATACGATTCGAAACGAGGTCGAGTCAGTCGTCGAGCGTTTCCGGGGCCTCTGACTTCGGAAGCGCGGGCAACTGGATCTCTAGAATCGCGCTCTGAACTGCTAGGCCCTCAGGAGCTTGCCAGTCACTTGGTCCGATGACGGCGCGGCGCGTCTCGTGCTCTGGGTGGTAGACCAAGACCTCCTGCCCCTCGTGAATCGAAGCCGCCGGAATCCGAACGCTCGGCCCCTCGCCTACGTAGCGATAGACCTTTGCAGCGAGCGGATTGGTGATGACACGAACCGTGCCCGTCTCGCCAACGTCGGCATTCGTCGGCTCAGTCTCGGCGCTGCCGAAGTCGACAGCGTCCGATGCATCGGCTGCGGCGTCGGCTTGAATAGCGAGCTCGTAGAGCAGGCCGTCTTGGGTTGTCGTCCAAGTCGCGCCACGGGGCACGATGCCCCTCGACGGACGCAGTCCGCGATCCAAGACGATGAACTCGTGAGCGCTGTCGACGGCCAAGCCGGAAGCCATTGCTGGGCCGCGTCCTACGAAGACGAAGATCTGAGCGTCGCTGGGGGTCACCGTGACGTCGATGACACCCGACGTCACGGGCGTGGCGACGGGTGCAGCGGGCCGAATCAGCGCATCGAGGGTACCGGTGCTGATGAGCGCATACAAGCCCATGCCCAAGATGGCAGCAGCGAGCAGAACGCCAAGGCCGCCTCGGCGCCTCGGCGGTCTAGGAACGGGGAGCGAAGCCCGGTCGTAAGTCGGCTCGGCCGCCGCCGCGGACTCCCTCGCGGGCAGCGTCGCGGGCACGGATTCGGCATGATTGACCGAGCCGGTCCCGAACACGGACTCGGTCGGGGTCTCCAAGGCCGGCGCGGTAACATGAGGGGCCTCGCTCAGGTTCGCGGACTCGGTCACGCTCCCGGCTCCAGCCACGCGACCGGTCTCGGTCACCGCCTCGGACAGCAACACGGACACCGACTCGGTCCGTGACACTGGAGCTGGCGCGGACTCGATGACTCCATCCTCGCTCGACCACTTCCGAATCGTCGCCGTGATCGGTTCCGGCCCTGGCTGTGGCGCTTGCTCCGGCATCAGGGCAGCGGCGGCGGCCGATTTTGGCTCGGACAGCGGCTTGAGATCGGGCAGGGGCGCCGCGCTTCGTGCGACTGCGGGCCGCGATGGCGGGACCGGCAGCGTCTCTGGCTGCACGTCGACGTCGGGATCGCGAGTCAAGGCGCCGGGAACGCGGATTCGCTCCGTGATCGGCTCTCGCGCTGGCGACGGCTCCAATGACACGGCAGCGTGCGCGGGCTCTAGCGTCCGCGTCGTAGGATCGCGCAACAACTCCTCGAGCTCGGTATCGAGCTCGCGCGGATCGACTCGGGCGGCATCAGGGGCCGGCGGCCGGTCGCTCTCGCGGACGAGGCGAGCAAGGACGCGCCGAGAAGCTCCTCTGTTGATCGGAATCAGTGAGGCTTCGATGGCATCATGGAGATGCCGCAGGTCGCGCGGGTTCTCTCCGGTCTTGGTGTCCTTCACGAGCTGCAGCAGATACGGAGGAACTCCAGGGCCTGCTGCAACGAGCAGCCGGGCAAGAACCGAGACCAGAGAACGGGCGGCCTCGTCGGGATCCACCCTCGGTGCGCCGTCGGACACGACGACCGAGCCTTCTGCGGTCACACGGACGTCATCCGCGTCGAGCTTGACAGATTCCTGAAGAAGTCCTTCGCAGGCCTCTAGAGCGACGAAAGCACCGATCTCGAACGGGAGGCGATCGCCACGCTGCTCCAGCTCCTCCACCAGTTGGCCCACGCCGACGTCTCTGCCCATCTCTTCCCCTCAATCCCGCTCGGGCGGGCGCACACAGACCCCTTGGTCAAGCAAGTACTCCTTGACCTCCGCCACAGTGTAGTGGCCGTCGTGAAAGATAGAAGCGGCAAGCGCCGCATCCGCCCCTCCGGCCGCTAGCCCCTCATGTACGTGCCCAAGCGTTCCCACTCCCCCCGAAGCTACAACCGGAATCGAGATTGCGTCCACAACTGCGCGAGTTAACACCAAATCGTAGCCGTCCTGAGTTCCGTCGCGGTCCATACTCGTCAGGAGAATTTCACCGGCGCCGTAGTCGGCCATCTGTCTGGCCCAGACGATCGCATCGAGCCCGGTGTCACGCCTTCCGCCGTGCGTATAGACCGTCCATGCGTCGGTCTTGCCCGGCACCCGCTTGGCATCGATGGCCACCACGATAGCCTGCGAGCCGTATGCCTCGGCCATTTCTTTGATGAAGAGCGGGTTGGCTACCGCGGCGCTGTTGATCGAGACCTTGTCGGCCCCAGCGTGCAGGAGCTCGCTCACATCGCGCCGTTCTCGCACTCCACCTCCAACGGTCAGAGGGACGGCCACGGTCGAGGCGGTGCGGTCGACCAGGTCGAAGAGGGTGCGGCGGTTCTCGTGCGATGCGGTGATGTCGAGGAAGGTGATCTCATCGGCCCCGCCGGCGCTGTAGCGCTGAGCCGACTCGACCGGATCGCCCGCATCCCGAAGCCCAACGAAGTTGATGCCCTTGACGACCCTTCCATCCTTTACATCGAGACAGGGGATGATTCGCTTGGCGAGCATCAGGCCTCTTTCAGGGCAGCGAAGGCTTCCGACAAGGTGAAGGCGCCCGAGTAGAGGGCGCGCCCGCAAACCGACGAGCGAACGCCGGCCGCCGAGAGCGCCCGAAGATCATCGAGCGAGCCGATTCCGCCCGAGGCGATCACGGTCGTATCGACCTGGGACTGCAAGCCGGCGGTCCCCTCTACGTCCGGTCCCTCACGCGTCCCGTCCTTGTGGATGTTGGTGAAAAGGATGGCCCCGATGTTCCAGCCGTCGACTTCCTTGGCGAGCTCCGTGACGTCCTGCTCACTTTGCTCCTGCCAGCCCTCGACGGCGATTTTTCCGTCACGCGCATCGAGCGCCATCACGACTCCCAAAGGATAGCGATCGCAAATCGCACGGGCGACATCCGGCTCCTTTACGACCACGGTGCCAAGCACGACGCGAGCGGCGCCTGCGTCCATCCATTGCGCTGCGACGTCTGCGTTTCGAACGCCTCCGCCAATCTGAACCTGCAGCTTCGTCTCGCGAAGGATGCCCTGGATGATAGCAACGTGCGCGGGTTGGCCTCGGCGCGCTCCTTCGAGGTCGACCACGTGCAAGCGCTTGGCGCCCTGGTCCTCGAATCGCTTCGCCATGGCGACGGGGTCGTTGTCGTAGACGGTGACCTCGTCGTACTTGCCCTGGTGCAGGCGTACGACCTTACCGTCGAGCAAATCGATCGCTGGAATCAACTCCACGAGACATCTCCTAGGAAGTGCCCGATCATACGAGCGCCGGCGTGTTGGCTCTTTTCGGGATGGAACTGGCACGCAAGCACATTGTCACGAGCGATCGCCGAACAGAACGGGCCGCCGTAGTCAGTCGTGGCTACGACGAGACTCTCATCGGCAGGAACACAGTAGTAGCTGTGAACGAAGTAGTACCACTCCTCGTTTTCGAATACCGGATGGCGGCTTGCGATCTGATTCCACCCGATGTGCGGCACCTTGAGCCGACCGCCCTCCGCGTCGCGCAAGTCCGTCGCGAAGCGCTTCACAGCACCAGGAAAGATGCCGAGCCCTTTTTCCCCAGGCGCCTCTTCGCTCTCTTCGAACAGGGCTTGCATCCCGAGGCAAATGCCGAGGTAGGGACGACCGCTGTCGATCCATTCCCGCACCGCGTCTCCGATCTCTCCGGCCAGCGCGTGCGCGCACTCTTTGAACGCGCCCTGACCCGGCATCACCAAGCGATCGGCGCGCAAGAGGACGTCAGGATCCGAGCTCAACTCCGCGTCGGCGCCAGCGCGCTCGAATGCCTTGGCCACGCTGTGCAAGTTCCCGAGGCCTAGATCGACAATCGCTACCCGGCCGGTGGTCATTCGGTCAACGTGCCCTTGGTCGAAGGCACGCCGATGACTCGGGGGTCGACCTCGGTCGCTTGCCGAAGCGCGCGAGCAAACGCCTTGAAACTGATTTCGATGACGTGGTGCAGATTGTTGCCGGCGTGTTGGCGCATGTGCAGGTTGCACTGGCTGCCCCGTGCGAAGCCTTCGAAGAACACCTCGGCCAACTCGGCATCGAAGTCCCCGATCTTCGCCTTGGGCAACGTGACGGCCCACACGAAGTACGGACGGCCAGACAAATCGAGCGCGCAGGTCACGCAGGCTTCGTCCATCGGCAAGGTCGCCGAGCCAAAACGGCGAATGCCCACCTTGTCGCCCAGGGCGGCAGCGAAGGCCTGCCCCAAGGCGATCGCCAGGTCCTCGGTCGTGTGGTGTCCGTCGATGTGCGTATCGCCAAGGGCGCGCACCTCGAGGTCGAACAGCCCATGCTTGGCGAGCTGCTCCACCATGTGCGTGAGAAACCCGATCGGGGTCTCCACCTGGTATTGGCCGCTGCCGTCGAGACCGAGCACCACCCGGATGTCGGTCTCTTTGGTCCGACGTTCTATCGTCGCTGTTCGTCCCACGAGGCCGTTACCATAGCCCGGAAATCCTTCCAGGCCACCAAACTAGGCCGACTTCATCCGTTCGAGAACTTCTTCGAGCTTGGCCTTGAGCTCCTCGTTGTCAGGCTCGTTCTGAATCGCCATTTGGAGGTTGAGCTTTGCCTGAGCCCAGTCCTCGGACTTCATGGCGCGATGAGCGCGCGAGAAGAACGCCCGCGCCTTGCCGGAACGCAGCGTGACTCCGCCCGGCGGCCTGACCGTCCGGCGTTTCTCCTCGGTGCGATCCTCCGAATAGCGGAGCGTGCCATTCTCGAGGCCTTCGTTGTAGAGCTTGCGCTTCACGGGATCGAGGAGGACTCGGTACGCCTCACTGCCGAGCTGGTAGAGCTCCGTGTGTTGCGCAGCCTCCTCGGGAGAGCCGACGAAATTGTCCGGATGATGCTCGCGCGCGAAGTGATGGAAGGCGGTACGGATCTGGTCCGCCGTCGCAATGGGAGTGACCCCCAGGAGCTGGTAGTAGTCGAAACGATCTGGCGCGTCGGACATCGGCTAGCCTCCGAGCTTGGCCTCATGGCGTTCGCGAAGCCGTTCGATCTGCTCCTCGGGCAGCTCACCGATGAGCTTGATCGCGATCTGCTGCTGCTGACCGGTCCCGACGTCCTGTGCCCTGACCTGAAGAGTGCCGTCGGCGTCTATCATGAAGCGAACGGCGATTTGAACCTTGCCGCGAGCCGCAGGGCGCAGCCCGTCGAGCACGACCTCGCCCAGAAGCTGGTTGGCAGAGACTTTGCGGTGCTCCCCCTGGCAGATGCGAACCACCACGGTCTCCTGACGATCACGCGCCGTGGTGAACATCTTGGTTTGCCCCGCGGGAATCGCGGAGTTGCGGCGGATAATCCGCTCGCAATATCCGTCGACGGTTTCGACGCCGAGCGAAAGCGGCGTCACATCGAGAAGCAGTGGCGCTTGAGGAACCGTTGGTGCCGCCGGAGCCACGGCAACGGCGCCGGTGACGGTGTCGACCTCTTCGTCGAGCGCGGCCCTGAGCGTCGCCGGGGCCTGGCTCCCGAGCTCGAGCTCGACATCGGTGTGCGATTCGGCGCCCATCGGTACCGAATCCCGGCCAAACGCGTCGTCACCGAGCTCCATCATGAGCGACGAGCGCTCTTCATCGAGCTCTCCGAAATCATCCCCTGCCTGGCGCCCGATCTCCATCAGCAAACCGGACGCGTCCTCGTCGGCCGGGGGCTGGAAATCGAGCGGACCCGCCATCGTTGGCCGTTGGGTGAATCCGGGCTCGCGAGAACGAGTCGGCGTATCGAGGAGATCATCATCGGCAAGCGAGTCCGCAAACGAATCCAGTTGAACTGGAGGCGGTGGCGGCGGCGCCTGCCCTGGCAGGGTCGCCTTGCGCGCCGCGCGCGCGACGGGCGGTGGCGGAAGCGGCGGACGGACTCCGATGTTGGTCGGCTCGTCGTCCAAGTCCGCTTCAGGCCCAGCCCCATGGGCGCTAGAGCTCGGCTGCGCGACTTTCTTGAGGGAGACCTTGGCGAACGGTGCCTTCCGAGCTGGGACGGACAGCGACTGGGCGTGAAGCGCAGCGCCCTGAGCGACGACCAAGTCCGGATCGATGTTCACCATCGGTTCGCGCCCGAAGTACTCGGCGACCATTCGTTGAAGGAGCGGAATACGCGTCGAGCCCCCGACCAAAATGACGTTGTCCAGCTGTGTGGGACGCAAGCCCGCGGCCTTCATCGCGTCTTCGCAGACGTCGAAGGTTCGCCCGACCAGTGGCTGGCACATGTGGTCTAGCTGCTGGCGAGTCAGCGAGTAGTCCAAGTTCAGCGCCGCCCCGCCGTCGCCGTAGGCTAGCTCCTCGACGCAAAGCTGGATTTCCGACTTGGCCGAGAGTTGGATCTTCGCCCACTCCGCAGCCGCCCTCAGCCGCTCGTAGGCTTGGACGTCCTGGCGCACATCGTAGCGATGGGTCTCGAGGAAGCGCTCGATCATGTGATCTGCGATCGTCGTGTCGACGTCGTCACCGCCCAAGAACGTGTCACCCGCAGTTGCGAGCACCTCGAACACGTCTCCGGCGAGCTGCAGGATCGTGATGTCGAAGGTGCCTCCACCCAGGTCATACACCGCGACGCGCTCGGTCGAGGTCTTGTTGTAGCCGTAGGCAAGAGCCGCCGCGGTCGGCTCGTTGACGATGCGGAGCACGTCGAGGCCGGCCACACGCCCGGCCGCTTTGGTGGCGCTTCGTTGAAGCTCGTTGAAGTTCGCGGGCACCGTGACAACCGCCCGGCTGCACTCTTGACCCATCGCTTCTTCTGCAACCTTGCGGACATGCCGAAGTACGAATGCGCTGATTTCGCTGAGCGTGTAGGTTTCGCCTCGAGCAGCCACCAACACGCCACCGCTTGGACCTTCGGAGAGCTCGAAGGCGAAGCGCTCCTGAGCGTGCTTGACCTCGTAGCTGGTAAACGGACGGCCGATGAGGCGTTTGACCGAGTAAATGGTGTTCTTTGCATCGAGCAGGCGGCGCTCTTTCGCAGAGGCGCCCACCATGACATCACCGCTCGGATGAAATGAGACGACCGACGGGGTCAACGTCACGCCATCACTGTCCGCGAGAACCCGCCCGCCAGGCTGGTCGGCAACGGCGACGACGGAATTGGTCGTACCTAGGTCGATCCCGATGACGGGTCCGCTACTCACACTCCCCTACCCCTCGCAAGAACATTCCCCAAAATGCTCACATGAGGATAGCGTGTTGTTCTGCGGATTACACATTTCCAGACGCGAAGGGGCTAATTCTCTTCGAGTTCCTGCGATTCTTCGCCGTCGACCTCCTCGCCCTCAGCCACGGGCTCGACGTCGACGACTTGCTCCCCGTCCCGGAGGCGGATCACCCGGACTCCCTGGGTATTGCGGCCCGTTTCACGAATCTCGCCCACTCGGGTCCGGATGACCTGCCCACCGTTGGTGATCACCATCAGCTGGTCGTCCGGAGAGACCAGACGGAGCTTCACCAGGGCCCCATTCCGCTCGGAGGTATCCATTCCAATGATGCCCTTGCCCCCTCGGTTCTGTGTGCGCCATTCGGAGACCTTGGTGCGCTTGCCGTAGCCGTTTGCACTCACCGTGAGAACCTGCTGTTCGCCCTCGTCCTCGATGATATCCATGCCAATGACGAGGTCGCCCTCACGAAGGTCGATGCCCTTCACGCCCATGGAGTCGCGACCCATGAACCGAACGTCTTCGATGGGGAAGCGAATGCTCATCCCATGGGAGGTGCCGATGAGCACATGCTGACCCGGCGTCACGATGCGAGCGGTCAACAGTCCATCGCCTTCGCCGATCGCAACGCCGATGATTCCCGTCTGACGGATGTTCTCGTAGGCGCTCAGACTCGTTCGCTTCACCCGTCCTCGCCTGGTGCAGGTCAGGAGATAGCCATCCTCGACGAATTCCCGGATCGGAAGAATCGCGGCCACGCGCTCATCGGGCTCCATGCCCACGAGGTTGACGACTGCTCTTCCCCTCGCCGCGCGGCTGGTTTCCGGGATCTGATACACCTTCTTGAGGTATGCCTTGCCCTTGTCGCTCAAGAACAGCACGTTTGCGTGCGCGTTGACGACGAAGACCCAGCTGACGAAGTCTTGATCGCGGGTGTCCATGGCCCTGAGGCCCTTACCGCCACGTCCCTGCGCCCGGTATTCGCTGAGCGGCACACGCTTCACGTAGCCGGCGTGCGAGACGGTGACGACCACTTCCTCGTCCGGAACGAGATCCTCGATCGAAATGTCCCCCTCGGCCTCGACGATTTCGGTCCGACGGGCGTCGCCGAAGCGCTCGCGGATCTCGTCGAGCTCCGTCACGATGACCTGGTCGAGGAGCACTTTGCTCGCCAGGATGGCCTCGAGCTCGCCAATCAGGTCGCAGAGGCCGCCGTACTCAGTCGCCAATTTCTCGCGCTCGAGACCGGTCAGGCGTGAAAGCCGCATCTCCAGGATGGCCTTGGCTTGGCGCTCCGAGAGGAGGTACTCACCCCGCTCCTTGGCTGCTTGGATTTCTTCTTCGGGACGACCCGCACGCTTGACGAACTCCTCGAGGCCGGTGAGCGGCAGCTTCATCAGGCGTCCGCGCGCCTCATCGGGGTCTTTTGAGGACCGAATGGTGCTGACGACCAGGTCGATGTCGGTGACCGCCATCCCGAGGCCTTCAATCAGCTCTCGCTGCGCCTTGGCCTGACGAAGGTCGTAGCGTGTCCGGCGAACGACGACCTCGCGCCGGTGATCGATGAAACGAAGCAGGGCGGTGCGCAGGTCGAGAACTTCGGGGCGCTGCCCGACGATCGCCAAGCAGTTGTAGCCGAAGGTGCTCTGCAGGGCGGTCATCTGGTAGAGCTTGTTCAACACGATTTCGCCGTGTGCATCGCGTTTGAGCTCGATGACCACTCGCAGGCCGTCGCGGTCCGACTCGTCACGGATGTCGCTGATGCCCTCGAGCCGCTTGTCGCGGACCAGGTCGGCCACCTTCTTCAAGAGCTCAGCCTTGTTTACCTGGTATGGGATTTCGGTGATGACGATCATCTCGCGGTCACCCTTGCCGGGAAGCTGCTCGATGTTCGCCCGGGCCCGCATCACGATACGCCCGCGCCCAGTTCGGTACCCGAGATGAATTCCCGCCCGGCCGTAGATGTAGCCCGCGGTCGGGAAGTCGGGGCCCTTCACGCCAAGCCGCCCGGTTTCGTCATCGTCCTGCATGAGCTCGTCGACGCTGAGCTCGGGATTGCCCATCAGCCGCGCGGTGGCATCCAGTACCTCACGAAGATTGTGGGGCGGGATGTTGGTGGCCATGCCAACGGCGATGCCGCCCGAGCCATTGATCAGCAGGTTGGGAATCCGGCTCGGAAGGACGAGGGGCTCACTTTCGGAGTCGTCGAAGTTTGGACCGAAGTCTACGGTTTCTTTTTCGATATCGGCGAGGAGCTCCGAGGCCAGCCGGTGCATCCGAACCTCGGTGTAACGCATTGCCGCAGCGGGATCGCCATCGACCGAGCCGAAGTTGCCCTGGCCATCGACCAAGGGGTAACGCATGGAGAAATCCTGCGCCATGCGAACCAGCGCGTCATAGACGGCGCTGTCGCCGTGGGGATGGTACTTGCCGAGCACGTCACCGACGATGCGGGCGCTCTTCCGATAGGAGCCGTTCCAATGCACCTTTTGCTCATGCATGGAGTAGAGAATGCGCCGGTGGACGGGCTTGAGGCCGTCCCGGACGTCCGGAATCGCTCGGCCGATGATCACGCTCATCGCGTAATCGAGGTACGAGCGCCTCATCTCGTCTTCGAGGGTGACTGGATGCTTCTGTGGAGATTCCGCCATGAACTACTGCTCCCTCGCGTCGCTCCCCAAAGCTGCGACGCCGGCGCGAAGCTACCACGTGCGCACCCCCGCTGCACGCGCTCTCAGGGCCCGTGAACTGCTGTTTTTTGGCTGCTTCCGAGGAAGTTTCGTAAACCCGAGAGCGGAGCTGGAGCGGAACGGAAAATGGACACTGCAATGCGCGATCTCGACCGGATCGAAGAACGATCTTCTGATGAAGGACGCGGCGTCTTGGCCCTGTCGGGCATCGGCCTGGTGGTGGCGATCGGCGTCGTGGTTGCTGCAGTTGCGGCGCTCCCCGATGGTGGCGAATCCTCGCCAGAAGACCCACTTCAGATGTTGGCGATGGCCGAGGGTATCGAAGACCATGAGGAGCTCGAGGAGCCAAGTCCCGAACCTCAGCTCGATCCGGAGACCCTTAGCTTTCCAACGACACTGGTGACCGAGACCAGGCCCGAAGTGGCAGCCGCCATGGCTGCCGCAGCCGCCGAGCTCGCACACCTCGATCCGCTGACGTCGCCCCCGCCCCGCTCCGACATCGCGGCCGGCCTGCCGGCGGCTGTGACCGCGGGTCCCGATCGAAAGGTCGTCGAGATGGCTGCGATCCGTGACCCACTCGTCGCCGCCACCGTTCGCGAAAACACGATCTCCGCTCCGGCGGGATACGAAGGTCGCTACACCCTGCAGGTCATCAGCTACCGGGACGCCAACGAAGCGCAAGTCTTCGCCAGCGCCCTACGCAAACGCGGCCACGCGGCCTACGTAACGACCGGCACGGTGGAAGGCCGCGGCACTCACTGGCGCGTGCGCATCGGACCATTCGAATCGCGGCAAGCGGCGCAGGGATATCGAACGACGTTCGAACAAGAAGAGGGCATGAACACCTTCATCGTCCGGAAAAAAGACTGATCGAACGAAACCGGGGCGCCCCGGTTCTTGCTGCTATGGCAGCTCTTCGAGCCAGCTCGGATCCTCGAACCACTTCGCGCGAAGTGCCGACAAAATGCCTGTGGCCTCGATCGCTTCGATGTAGTTATCGATCAGGTTGTAGAAGCGCATGTCCTTCGCGGACACTGCGATTCCCATCGGCTCGACGGAAAGCGGCTCGGCGAGCGTCACGAGGCCGGCGTCGGGGTTGCGGAGAACTGCCAACGCGCAGGCCGGCATGTCAGCGATCATCGCGCTGGCCTTGCCGTCGATGACCATGGCAACGCCCTTCTCGTAGTTGTCGACGGCGACGAGCTTCGCCTTGGGGATGTTCTTCTTGACGAAGGCATGGCTGGTCGAGTTCTTCAGCGCAACGAAGGTCACGTCGGGCTGGTTGATGTCTTCCACCGAATCGGCGCCCGCCAAGGCCTTCGAGGTGGTCACGAGCGACTTGCCCGACAACAGGTAGGGACCCACGAAGAGAAAGTCCTTCGTCCGAGCCGGCGTAATATCGACGCCTGACATCACCATGTCGACCTGGCCCTTCTTCAGCGCGCCGAGCAACTGGCCGAAGGGCTTCTGTACAATCTCAATCTCCAGCCCAAGCGCGTAGGCCAGCCCGTTGGCAAGGTCGACCTCCAAGCCGATCATCTGGCCGCTCTTGCTCTTGACGTTGAGCGGCGGCTGATTGGCGGACATCCCAACCCGAAGTGTGTTGCTCTTGACGACGCGGTTCAGCACCGGCGCCTGTGCGGTCACCGAGGATGAAGCGATCAACGAGACGGCGGTCAGCGCGGCGAACGCGCAGAGTCGAATGCTACGGATCATGGATGGGGCCTTTCTTGGGTAGTGAAGCGGGCCGGAGCCTAACCCAGCCCTGCGCTAGTGCAACGCCGGCGCTCTCAATCGCCGCGCGTCGCCAGCTCAATCTGCTGCAGCCAGGTCACCAGCTGCTTACGCTGCCCCAGTTCGAGGTGCTGCAGAATTTCCTTGTTCACGGTCGCCACGATCGCGATCAGGTCTCCACGTAACGCTTTGCCCTTAGTCGTGAGGTAAATCTGATAGGACCTCCGGCTCTGGGGGCTAGCGCGCCGCTCGACGAGTTTCTGCTTCTCCATCTTGTCGAGCGTTCGCGTCGTCGCGTAGCTCTGGACGCCGACCGCAGCGCTGAGCTCGGTCTGCGTCACTCCCTCCCCCTCGAACAAGGTCATCAGCGTTGCAAACGACGGCAGGTCGAGGCCGAGGACCGCCAACTTCTCCCGCATCTGCGCGTCCATGCGATTGCCCAGCATATTGACTAGCCAGCCGAAGCTGTTCTCGCGGGCTCGTCTTGCTGGTTTGGCTTGCTTCACAGGGATTTCCGCTTTCTCTTGCACCGAAATGGCAACGAGCGCAACAATTGCATTTGCAATAGTTGCAAGTGTAACTATAAAGCCATCCAAGCGGCTCTGCAAAGCCGCTTGGAGTCACAGCATGACCAAACCAAACATCTACGACCGCGGCACGCAACGATTCCACTGGCTGAGCGCGCTGCTCATTCTGGCGATGATTCCCATCGGCTTCATCATGCAAGACGCCGACGGAGCAACGAAGCTGCTGCTCTACCGCCTCCACTGCGCGATCGGCCTGCTCCTTCTCGCGATGACGGTCGTCCGCATCCTCTGGCGCTTCAAGCAGCCGACACCTGCGCCGCCAGCTGGCATGGGCAAGCTTCACGTCCGGGGCTTGGAGGCCACCCACGTGTTGCTCTACGTCATCCTCTTGGCGCTAACGGTCTCGGGCGTCGCAATGCTCGCGCTCAGCGATCTGCCCCAGGTTCTCAGCGGCGCCTCGAGCGACTACCCTGACCTGGCCGAGCTCGGTCCGAGAAAGGCGCACGGCGCCGGAGCATTCACTTACATCGCGCTACTGATCGCACACGTCGGCGGCGTGGTTCTTCATCAAGTGCGCCACGGCGGGTCGTTCCACCGCATCGGAGTGGGCAAGCCGTAACCCGCGGCGCGGCCGAGCAGTTCTAACAAGGAGTAAGCAAGCATGAACAGTCATCGGATGGGGGCCTGGCGCCCCTTCAACCAAGCCACTCGCATCGCGCTCGTCGCTGCCCTGATGTCCCTCGCACTCGGCGCTTGCACGAATAAGGCAGCGGAGCCCGAACAGGCGCCGGAGCCCGAACAGGCGGCGGAGGTCGAAGAGGTCGACATGACCGGCGTCGATCCCACGAAGTTCGCGGTCGTTTGGACTTTCAAGACCGTCGAGAAGTCCCTCATCGAGCAGAACGTTGCAACTCAAACCATGCAACTGCGAGACCTTGCGAAGAGCGGCACCGCCGAAGCGGTCTACTTCGACACCAAGCCGACCGGGGACCAGGCGTTGGGCTACCCCTCCATAAGCTTCGTCGTCAACGCGAAATCTCCAGACGCTGCCAAGGCGATCCTGGATGAAATGGTCTTCGTGAAGAAAGGCATCTCCGAGTACTCGCTTCACCCTGTTGGAGATCGATGGCTCGAGCAGAGTCCGGCCACCGGGGCAAACACCAACTCCGGACGTCGGTTCGTCACGGTGTGGACCACGTCAAGCGGGCCGGGCGTCAAAGACAAGCTCAACGAGCTAGCCCCGCGTCAGTCGGACGCCATCCAGAACCTCTGGCGGGCAGGCGCGTTGGAAAACGTGTACTTCGACGCAGTCGGTGTGCTTCGTGAAAACAACACGCAGGACTTCGTCCTATTCGTCCGCGCCAATACCGAAGCCGCGGCGAGAAAGATCGTCGAGGCGCTTCCCTTCTCGAAGGCGGACCTAGCGACGTACCAAATCTATCAGGTGGGAGCCCCGCTAGAGTTTCGCTGAGGCGGTTGCTTTTTGCGGAGCTACCGCAACAGGTAGTTCCGCAACGCTTCCTTCGCGACGTAGCTCGCCTTGATTCGCCATTTTGGCTCGTTGACGACCAGCGCAGCGACAGCGATCTGCGGATCGTCCACCGGTGCATAGCCGACCCACCAGTTGTAGGTGCGGTGCGGTTCGTAGCGACTGAGCGTGCCGGTCTTGCCAGCAACCTCGATGCCAGGAAGGAAGGGGCGCCCCTTCGAGTCCCAAAACGCCTTCTTGGCGGTCCCCTTGGTCACGGTCCGGGTCATCATCTCCCCGGTGAGGCGCGCGGTTTGCCGCGGCAGGACCTGCCGGAAATTGCGGGGGGTGTTCTGGTAGAGCGTGTCGCCGGACCGGCTTTCGATCCGATCGACGATTGCCGCGTAGGGCATCTGGCCATCATTCGCGATTGTCGCTGCCAGCAGCGCGCCGTGCAGCGGGGAGAGCTGGCTGTGCCAGAAACCCGCTGCCATTCGCGCTCGCTCCAGCCGGCTGTCCGGCACGTCCACGGGGCTTGGCGACGTGGGCAGATCAAAAGGCAGGCGCTGTCCGAAGCCGAACGCCGAAACGTATTGCGACATCCGCGCTTGATCGATGTGACGGTCGGCAAGCTTGGCGAACACGGCGTTGATCGAATAGCCAAGCGCGTCGGCCATCGTTGCACACCAGCGGTCCCGCGTGGGGCTGTCGACCAGGTCAGCGGCCACCAAGCCGCGCATGCCTCCGCCGTAGCAGACCGAGGCGGAGCTCTTCACGCCCGCATCCACTAGAGCCGATGCGGTGATGATCTTGAACACCGAGGCAGCCGGGGGCCCCGGATCGGTCGCTACACTCGGGCTATCGCCCTTGCCCGCTTCGTAACCGACGAAGGCGAGCACCTGTCCGGTCTTCGGATCGATCGCAACCAGACCACCGGCTGGCACATCGTAGCGCTTGAACAAGCCTCGAATGTGGGACTGCAGATCGTGGTCGACCGTCAGAACGGCACGAGTTCCGTCGCGTCGCGGGACCACCCATCCCTGGCTCCCAGGCTTGGCCTTTGCGATGTCGATATCGGTGAACGGCGGCGTTACCAGCCGAGCGACGTTGGTCGAAGCTCGCTGGGCACTGGGCGGGCTCGCCGTCAGAGCCAATGGCGTGCCGAGGACAAGGGCGAGGCTCGCCAGCCCCCATAGCCAGGGGTGAGAAATTACGTGGCGCACGCGTCTACGCTATTGAACCAGGTTCTGTGGGTCAACAAAGCCATCAGTCCGCTGTGGCTGCAATCGCCTGTCGCTCATTTTCGACCAGCGGCCGGTCGGCTGTATATTGAGAGGGTGCCGTTCAAAGATCAGACGACCAGCGCCAGCCAGACCGTCCTCACCGAGGTCGGACAGGCTCGCGCATCCCGTCCCGCGAACGAGAACGCTTGCCTGGTAGTCATTTACGGACACGAGATGGGCCGACGTGTACAGGTTGGCACTGAACCCCTGACCATCGGGCGCTCACCAAACTGTGAGGTCCCGATCGACCAGGAAAGCGTTTCGCGCAAGCACTGCCGGATTCAGCTCGAAGATGGGGAGTTCCTGGTTCGTGATTTAGGCTCGACGAACGGGACGTACGTGAACGACGACCTCGTGGAGTTTCATGGGCGGCTTCGACACGGCGATCAGCTCAAGGTGGGTCGCACCATTTTGAAGTTCATCGTCGGCGACGACGTCGAAGTGCAATACCACGAAGAGATCTATCGCTTGATGACGACCGATGGGCTCACTCAGCTCAACAACAAGCGATACTTCGACGAGATGCTCGACCGGGAGGTCGCGCGCGCCAAACGATACAAGAGAACCTTCTCCCTACTGGTTTTCGATCTCGACCACTTCAAGCACGTCAACGATCGCCTCGGTCACTTGGCTGGCGACGCGATTCTCCGACAGCTCGGCGCCGTCCTCCTGGGAAGACTCCGCGTCAACGATGTTTTGGCACGAATCGGGGGCGAGGAGTTCGCGCTGATCACACCCGAGGTGAGCCTCGAAGGCGCGAAGGACCTTGCAGGCAAGATCAATCGCTTGATCGGAGACACCCGGTTCGAGTTCGAGGGCTCGCCAGTGGACATCACGGTGAGTGTTGGCGTCGCGGAGTGGCAAGCGCAGTACGAAGACGCCTGGGATCTCTTCAAGGCCGCCGACGATAAGATGTACGAGGCGAAAAGAGCCGGCCGGAACCAAGTCTGCTTCTAGCGAGTAGCTCGACGAATGCCGTCGAGAGGTCACAAAGACCTAGTCCATCCGGGCTCGATCGAGCCCCGAGCGCGCCGCGCAGCCCCATAACCCCGTTTTCGGGCCTGCTTGACGGTTTTCAGCTCTCTGACCGTCCCCGGCACGCTGCGCCACAGGTGAGACCCTTGCCAGGAAAATGGTGCGTGACTATGTTCGCCGCAGTATTGGAAAAACTTGGGGTCCGCCCGAGTTGGAGTAGAACACCACCATGAGCGACGAAGAGGAAACAATTACATCGATCCCGCCGCCCGATACGGGAGAAATCGAGTTCGGCAGCGAGCTTCCCGTCCTGCCGATTCGTAACGCCGTGCTCTTTCCCGCTGCGGTGGCGCCCTTCGATGTGGGCCGCGAGAAGTCGGTTGCGCTCGTCGAGGATATCGAAAACCTCGATCAGCCCATCATTGCGATCGTGGCGCAGCGAGATCCGTCCACGGACGATCCCGACCAGAGCGACCTCTACCCGGTCGGTGTGGCGGCGCGTGTCCTCAAAGCGCTCAAGCACAGCTCCGGCAACTACAGCCTCATCCTTCAGGGCCTGGTGCGCATCCGCGTCGAGCAGGTCGTGACCTCCGAGCCGTACATCCGGGCCCGGGTATCGCGGCTCGAAGAGCCCGGTGCCGAGGACGTCGAGAGTGAAGCGCTGGCCATGAGCCTCCGCGACATCGCCAAGCAAGTCATTCAACTCATGCCCGAGCTGCCTCGCGAAGCGGGCTCGCTCATCGATTCGATTCAAGAGCACGGCCAGCTTGCCGACTTGGTGGCCGCGAATCTCGACGCGCCGGTCGACGAGAAGTCCCAGCTTCTGGAGACTCTCGACACCAAGGAACGCATTCGGAAGGTCCTTCGCCTGCTCACCCGTCAGCTCGAGATCCTCAAGATGCGCGAGCGCATCAACTCCCAAATCAAAGAGGAAATGGGCAAGAACCAGCGGGAGTACGTGCTGCGCCAGCAGCTCAAAGCCATCAAGGAAGAGCTCGGCGAAGAAGAAGGTGATCAGGGCGACCTCGACGTCCTCGAAGAGCGCCTGGCCAAAGCAAACTTGCCAAGCGAGACCGACAAGGTCGCGCGAAAGCAGCTCAAGCGCCTCCGTCAGATGCAGGTCGGCTCGGCGGAGTACACGGTCGTTCGAACCTACATCGACTGGATTCTCGACATCCCCTGGAGCAAGCAGACCGCCGACAACATGGACATCGCGGCCGTGCGTAAAGTGCTCGACGAGGACCACTCCGGTCTCGAGAAGGTCAAGAAGCGCATCGTCGAGTACCTGGCGGTTCGCAAGCTCAAGACTGACAAGAAGGGTCCGATTCTCTGTCTCATCGGCCCTCCTGGTGTGGGTAAGACCTCACTCGGCCGTTCAGTCGCGCGCGCACTCGGACGCAAGTTCCACCGAATCAGCCTCGGCGGCGTTCACGACGAGGCAGCGATTCGCGGTCATCGGCGCACCTACGTCGGCGCCCTTCCCGGTCAGGTCATCCAAGGCATGAAGAAGGCCAGCACGATCAACCCGGTCTTCATGCTCGACGAGATCGACAAGATTGGGCACGACTTCCGTGGCGACCCGGCCGCAGCACTGCTCGAAGTTCTCGACCCCGAGCAGAACGACACCTTCAGCGACCACTACCTAGAAATCCCCTACGACCTCTCGAAGGTGATGTTCATCGCCACCGGCAACGTGGGCGACACCATCCCGGCGCCCCTGCGGGACCGTATGGAGATCATCGAGATCCCCAGCTACACACGCAGGGAAAAGGCCGACATCGCGCGCGTGCATCTGGTGCCGAAGCAGCTCGAAGAGCACGGTATCAAGCCCGAGCAGGTCACGCTGAAAGACGGGGCCATCGAATCCATCATCGATCACTACACCCGCGAAGCCGGCGTGCGTAACCTGGAGCGTCAAATCGCGAGCGTCATTAGGGGTGTTGCCGTGAAGGTCGCCGAAGGCGAAGTAGGCCCCTGGGTCATCTCCGACGAGGAATCGCTGCGTCCCTACCTGGGCGCGCCCCGCTTCAGCTCGGAGGTCGCGGAACGCACAGCAGAAACCGGCGTTGCGACCGGCCTCGCCTGGACCTCGGTGGGCGGAGAGATCCTCTTCATCGAGTGCACCCGGATGCACGGTACCGGTAAGCTTCAACTCACTGGCCAGCTCGGTGACGTCATGAAGGAGTCGGCGCAAACGGCGATGAGCTACGTACGGACGCGGGCCAAGGCCTTTGGCATCCCAGAGGACTTCCTCGAGACGAGCGACATCCACATCCACATCCCCGCAGGCGCGATGCCCAAAGACGGGCCAAGCGCTGGTGTCACCATGATGACGGCCATCGTTTCCCTGCTGACAGGGATCCACGTGCGACACGACGTTGCCATGACCGGCGAGATCACCTTGCGAGGTCGCGTGCTTCCTGTGGGCGGTGTCAAAGAAAAGATCCTCGCCGCGCACCGCGCCGGGATCAAGCGCGTCATCCTTCCGGAGCGCAATGTCGCCGACCTGGACGAGGTCCCGGAGGAAGTTCGGGAGACCCTCGAGTTCGTACCGGTATCCAAGATGGACGCCGTGCTGGCGAACGCCCTGCTCGACCCCGATCGCCTCAAGCTAGACCTCAGTGATCCGCGTCCCGACAAGGGCGACGCGGTTCAGCCGTCTGCACCTTAAGATGCGGGCCGAGCGCCAGTAATGGAAGGCGGACGGTTTCGCCTCTGGTACCTGATATTGGTTCCGGCGGTCATCGTTGCCGCCGGTATTCTCGGCTACTACACCTTTCGCTCCTCGCGCGAACATACACAGCTCGGTGAAGAAACGATCGCGCAGTCACTTCTGACGGTCGCACAGCAGCGCGTGGAGCGCATCGAGCGCTACATCGTGATCGCGGACGGCACGGCATTTCGCTTGGTCAATCCAAACGATTCGAGCACTCTCGACTCCGTTTGGCTTCCCCAGGCTGAAGCCCAGACACCGTCTGTCCGTTCCGTGCTCCTGGTCGACCCCGACGGAGAGATCATTCAGTGGGCGAGCCGGGAGGATAAGAAGACGCGGAGAGCCTTCCTGCGAACGTTCCGTCAGCGCCTGGTGAACACCCTCGATCTCGACTCCGCAGAGCCGCGCGTCCTTCAACACGCCCACGAGCAAACCGAGGATCGAGGCTACCTGCTGTCGTATAGAGCCTACGACACACTCGCTGGCCAGTTGACGTACATCGTAGCGGTTCACGATACGCAGTACCTGGTCGACGTAATCTTTCCGACGATGTTCGGCTCCGATGAATCCGCGCCGATCTACAACATCGTCGACGAAAGCAACCAGCTGGTATTCGGACCCGACCTATCCGAAGTCGGCGTCTACACGGTAGACCACCGTTTTCCAACCACCCTCGACGGCTGGAGTCTCCAAGTGGCTCCGCGTCAGGCTGCGCTGCTGCAAGCGCAGGGACGAAACAAAATGCGCGGCGAGGTGACACTACCATTGATGTCGTTCGCGATCATCTTGCTCAGCGCCATATTCTTCATCTATGCCGCAGAGAAGGAGCGCCGCCTCAATCAACTCAAGAGCGAGCTGATGGCCAACGTATCCCACGAGCTCAAGACTCCTCTGTCGGTCGTTCGAATGTTCGCCGACATGCTTCGCTCGGGCCGCGTGCCGAGCGAGGAACGCCGCATCGAATACCTGGACATCATGTGCCGAGAGTCCGAACGACTCACCTCCCTGATCGACAATGTGCTGGATTTCTCGGCGCTCGAGGGCGGCAAAGGGCCGTATCGGCTGAAGCAAGGTGACCTCGGGGAGTCCGTTAGCCGCGCGCTCGAGGCGTTCCGCTATCGAAGCGAGCAAGACGGCGTCGAGATTCAACTGACGAGGGCAGAGGAGCTCCCGCCGGTTCTGATCGACCAGGAAGCGATCGCGCTGGCAATCATCAACCTACTCGACAACGCCGTGAAGTACGGCGGACAAACCCCGGTCGACCTCGAGCTGATAGCCAAACGGCATTCCATCGACGTCGCCGTTCGTGACCACGGTCCGGGAATACCAGCCGACTCGCTCCGTCGCGTGTTCGAACGCTTCTATCGAGGCCCTCACAGCAGTCCGACCCGCGGCTCGGGCATCGGGCTATCGCTGGTCAAGCACATCGCGCAGGCCCACGGGGGACGGGCATGGGCGAAAAACGCGCCCGGAGGCGGCGCGGTCGTCGGCTTTTCCATACCGATCGCTCAGCTCTGAGCAAAGCGTCTTTGCCGCTCCCCTAGACTGCGGCTATCTTCGCGACGATGTCAGAAGACGGACGCGGAATCCTGCTCGTGGAAGATGACCCGGCCCTCGCCCTCGGGCTCTCCGATAGCTTGCGGTTCGAAGGGTACCGGGTGGTACACACCGCGAAGGGCGAGAAGGCGATCGAGCTCGCAGCCTCGGAACAGATCGACTGCGTCATCCTCGACCTGATGCTGCCCGATATCAACGGCTACCAGGTTTGCGAGACGATCCGCAAGACCGACCCAATTCTGCCGATCCTCATGCTCACTGCCCGAGGCCAGGAATCGGACAAGATCCGAGGCCTCGAAGCCGGCGCCGACGACTATGTGACCAAGCCTTTCGCAATCGGCGAGCTCGTCGCGCGCATTCGGGCGCTCTTCAGGCGAGCGGGTCGCTCGGTCCGGCCCTCCCAGGCTGAGATTCGAATAGGCGAAATCAACATCGAAACCGGCGCCCAGACCCTGACCCGGGGCTCCGATACGATGCATTTGTCGTTCTACGAGGTGGAGCTGTTGAAGTTCCTCTGGGAGCGCGAGGGCGAACCAGTCTCGAGAGACGAGATTCTCGAGAAGATCTGGGGCCTGGAGGCCGGACCGAACAATCGCACTGTCGACAATTTCATCGTCAAGCTTCGCCGCAAGATCGAACCGAAACCCGATCGCCCCGTGCACATCCTCACCGTCTATGGTGTAGGCTACAAGCTCGTCTGCTGATCGCATGGGAACGGGCGTCACCACATTCCTCTGGTACGGCCTCTGTGGCGGCGTCGTAGCGCTCACCGCGATTGTCGGCGTCGGCCTTTTCATGTGGGGAACCCGTCGTGAGAGGCAGAAACGCCGCGACCAGCCGCCGTCTTGACCTCGTGCAAACAGGTCGTTACAACCAAACCGCTCTAGAGAGAGCCTTGGTGGACGAGGAGAGTCTTTGCCGCGAAAAGAACAACGAGGCGGCCTTGGTCGCCGGCTGGCGATAGGGATCTACTCCGTCGCCCTCGTCTATTTGGTCATCGTGGGCTTCACGTCAGTCATCCCGCAGGTATTTTGGCCTGCAAGCGACGACTCGTTCGATCTGGAGTGCCCCGATGGCTTGCAGCTGCTTCGCCACGAGGTGGATGAGCTTCGACTTGCGTACCTAGCGACCAATGCGACCGACGAAACCGAGCTCCAGAAGGCACTCAAATCCTGGGACCTCCGGCTGAACGCTCTGGCCAAGCGATGCGAGAAGGACCAAGTGCACTTGCTCAATCAATACCGACACCGAGTCGAGCTTGGCCTGCAGAGGTACATGCGCGAAGACGCGCCTCTCGCCAATCGCGTCAGCGAAGCGCTCGGCTCGAAGCCGGATACCCAATCACCCGAGACCCCGGAGCCCAGTCGATGACCGAGCCGTCCGAAGCCGATCCGCCCGAAGAAATCGGCGTACAAACCTTTGCAGAACTTGGCATACACGAGGATGTCCTCCAATCAATCAAGGAGATGGGCTGGGATACCCCGACCCCGGTGCAACGGGACTCCTACCCGCTTGCCGTCGCCGGACACGACGTCATCGTGCAGTCCCGGACGGGAACGGGAAAGACCGGAGCGTTTGGAATTCCTCTCGTCGACCGACTGATTACGGATGACGGAGACGAGCAAGCTCTGGTGCTCGCACCGACGCGAGAGCTCGCTCTGCAAAGCGCGCGCGAAATCGAAAAGCTCGGCGCCCGTCGTGGCGTCGACGCGGTAGCCGTCTATGGCGGCGCCTCGATGGATCAGCAGATCCGCGCACTCGAAAAAGGCGCGCGCGTCATCAGCGGCACGCCCGGGCGCGTCCTCGATCACCTCAAGCGCGGGACGATCAAGGCATCGCGGCTACGCTTTCTGGTACTCGACGAGGCGGACGAGATGTTGTCGATGGGCTTTGCCAAGGAGCTCCACGCAATCATCGAGCTGCTTCCCAAGAAGCGCCAAACTCTGCTGTTTTCGGCCACTGTTGACCGCGCGATCAAGCGTGTCGCCGAAAAATACATGCACGATCCGAAGTTCTTGGGCCTCTCGGGCGACCACGTCGGCGCTCTGGGCGTCGAGCATTTCGTCTACATGGTCAGCGGCGTCGGACGCGTGGCGAACCTGATTACCGTTCTCGAGACTGAAGACCCGGAGAGCGCTCTCATTTTCTGCAACACCAAGGCCGAAACCGAAGAGGTCTCGGCTGCCCTCCAGCGTGCAGGCTTCAATGCCGAGTGGCTGAACGGCGACCGCCCCCAACGCGAGCGCGAGGAAGTGCTCGGCCAAGTGCGTCGCGAAGAGGTTCGCTTCTTAGTCGCGACAGACGTCGCCGCCCGTGGCATCGACGTGTCTCACCTCACTCACGTCATCAACTTCTCGTTGCCAACGAACGTCGAGCAGTACGTGCACCGGACCGGACGAACCGGGCGCGCGGGGCGAACCGGGACGGCAATGACGCTCGTAGGTCCGACTGAGCTTGGGATCCTCTACTATCTTCGACTGCAGTACCGGATCTTCCCCGTCGAGCGAACGCTGCCGAGCGAGGGCGAGCAGCGGACCCGGGAAGAGGCTGACCGCATCGCACTGGTCGAGGCGGCTTTCCCAAATCAGCCCAACGAACAGGAGCTCGCCCTGGTGCGGCGCTTCATGAGCCACGCCAACGCGGAGCGGATGCTTGCAGGGCTGCTCGCGGCGTTCTTCGGAGAAGAGAGCGAAGACGTGGACAAGGTCGCTGCAACCCGACGGCGGCGCGGCAAGCAGCATCCCGACGAACACAGCATCAGCAATGGCGACCCAGAAGAGCGGCGGCCAGCAGCCGAAGAAGAGGCGCCCACGGCGACCTTGTATGTGAACGTGGGTCGACGCGACGAGCTCAAGGCCTCGGAGCTGGGGCGCATCCTGCGAGACCGAACCGGCCTGAAACGCAGAGAAATCGGACGTATTCGGGTACGTGACAAGCACACATTGGTCGATGTGCCCGAGGATCGTGCCCAGGACATCATCGAATCCATGGCCGGGGCGGTCCTTCGCGACCGGGAGCTCGCCCTTGAGCTAGCCAAGAGCGACTGACCCTCCCCCGAATTCGCGACTCTGTCGGGACTTTGGACGTCAAATTTGGGACGCGCTCCCCTGGTCGTCTATCTTGTTTTACGGGATGGCAGAGGGGATTGCGTCGACGAGGCCTGCGGCATCGGGTTTACACCCAGGCGCCGTGGTTGGGGGAAGATTCGAGGTCGTCGATCAGATCGACGAGGACCCGCAGGCGACGGTCTGGTCGGCCAAGGACCAACAGACGAAACGCTCCATTCTCGTGCGGGTCATCAAACCGGAAATGGTTTCCGCTGCGGCGGCGCCCGAGTTTCGCGAAGCTTGCCGCTCGGCCGCTGCCCTGTCGCACCGCAACATCGCGCGTGTTTTCGGTATGGGGCGCACCCCCAGAGGCGAGCATTTCGTCGCTGGTGAGTGGGTCGACGGCAGTCCGCTCTCGGACTTCATTCAGGCGCGGGACCGCGACGGCGATCCGATCTCGCTGCGCGGTGTCTACAACGTCATCGCGCACCTGTGCAGCGCGCTCAGCTATGCCCATGAAAAGGGACCGCATGGAACCTTGCGCCCGAGCGTCGTATGCGTGACGCGCGGCGGCCGGGTCAAAGTCCGCGACTTCGGCGTCGGCCAGGTGCTCCTGGAGTCGGCAGGTAAGAGCGCCTTCAAGGAGTCCGACCACGCCTGCCTGGCACCCGAGGTCAAGCGCGGCGAACCGGCCACGGCACGCAGCGACGTGTTCGGAATCGGGGCCATCCTCTACGAGCTCCTCACCACCCGCAGCCCGGGCTCCGACTTCGTCGCCCCATCTGACCTGCGAGACGACATTCCGCCCGAGATCGATCGCATCCTACTCGACTGCCTCGCGCCCGATCCTGACGATCGCTTCGACACGCCTGAATCGGTGCGCAACGCCCTTCTGCCTTTCGTGACTCAGGCCAACTCCGTGCCTCCGCCGCCAGATGCCCGCTTCAGCATCGACGTCGACATCATCAATTCGGTGGCCCCTCCCGCGGATATCGAGATTCCCATGATTTCGTTGGCACCGCAGGATTCGTTCTCGCCACCTCCGCCTCCTCGACGCGGTCTCATGAGCCTGATCAATCAACTCTCTTCGGATTCGAAGCAGCGATGGATGGTCGCCCGGGACAAGATGGACCACGGCCCGTTCAGTGCGCGCGAGCTCATCGAACGGCTCAACGTCGGCGGCTTCGCTGGAGACGACGTCACCTTCAACATCGACACCGCAGAGCGCCGTCCGCTCCGAGAGTGGCCGCAGTTCCGCGAATTCATATTGCAGCGTGAGCACCAAGACACGGCCGCGGCCGAAGAAGCGGCCCGCGCCCATGCACAGAAATCGGAGAAGCGTTCCACGGCGATGAAGTGGCTGATCGCCGTGTCTGTCGTCGGCCTCGTCGTGATCGCGGTCGGCGGCTTCCTCCTGTCCCGCTCGAGCGACGTTCGCGAAGCAGCGTCGACGGAGCTCGACGACCTGTTCAAGCTCGGGAAAATCACCACGGGCGAAGCCGGTTTGCTCCCTGACCCTCCCGTCCGTACGCGTAGGCGCAGCTCCAGCGGCTCTAGCGCGGTTCCACCGACGCGTGGCAGCGGCTTCTCCAGCTACGACGAAGCCATGAGCCGAGCTGTAGAAATGGGCGACGCTTCGCAATCCGGCGGCGAAGGACGCCTGACCGGCGGACAGGTCGCTAGCGTGATGAACCGCAACCTCAATCGCTTCTACAGCAAGTGCGTTCTTCCCGAAGTGAGCAGCGGCGGCAAGCCGGGCAGCGTCAAAGTCGACCTCGCGATCGCTGGCAACGGCTCGGTCCTCGGCGCAACGGTGCACGGCGGCAGCGCCGGGTTCCAGGGCTGCATGGCGAGTCAGATCAAGAGCGTTCAGTTCCCGACCTTCGGAGCGCCTCGAATGGGCGCGCGTTATAGCTTTAGCGTCAACTAGACGTGCATACCGGGGCACCGGGAAACGCGACACAGCTGCAATTATCAACCGCACCAACGGAGAACGGCTCGCGACGGGCGTGCTCGGTCGCGGGGTACCCGCTCGGCTGTCTCCCTAATACATCACACGGCTGGCCTCGCCCCCCACTCCCTGTGCTGCCCATCGGCCGTTCTCCTATGTAGATGTCGACGTAGTATCGGGGCGTCCCCGAGTCGGGAGCGGTTGCGGGTTTTGCTTGCGGGGGGGTTTGGCGGTTCGCAGTTGCTCGTGCTGTCTGTGTCGGCGGAACTGCCCCCAGCGCCGGCAACTCAGGGCTTCAGCGCTGCTGCGACTTGGGGAATTCTTCGCGAAATTGGCCTTGTCGGCCGCCTTTTCGAGGGCATCTTCGGGGCTGACCTTGCCCGCCACGACCAACTTTTCGAGGACCGAGTCGATGCTCTGCATCCCGTAGGTTCCGCCACTCTGAATCAGGCTGGTCAGCATGGATGTCTTGGCTTCGCGGATGGCAGCCGCTACCCCGGAGGTTCCGATCAGGATCTCCTGGGCGGCGATTCGGCCGGTTCCGTCTGCTTTTCGAAGGAGCTGCTGAGCCACGATGCCTGCAAGCGAGTCGGCTAGCATCCCGCGGATCTGCGGCTGCTGGCTCGCGGGGAAGGCGTTGACGAAGCGGTCGATGGTCGCAGGCGCCGAGTTGGTATGAACCGTAGCGAAGATCAAGATGCCGAAGCTCGCGAGCTGCAGTGCCATTTGCATCGTCTCACGACCGCGCAACTCGCCCACCAAGATTACGTCGGCATTCTCTCGTCCGGCGCTGCGAATTGCATCTGCGAAGCTAGGCGTGTGATCGCCGACCTCGCGGTGGGTGATCTGGCACTTCTTCGGCGTGTGAACGAACTCGACCGGGTCCTCGATGGTGAGGATGTGCCCTTCTCGGTTGCGGTTGATATGGTCGAGCATGGCCGCGAGCGTGGTGCTCTTTCCGCTACCTGTCGGCCCAGTGACGAGCACCAATCCCGCACGCCTCTCCGACAATTCAACGACCGCGCTTGGTAGTCCCAGCTGCTCGGCGGTGAGAATCTCGCTCGGAATCGTCCGAAACACGGCGCCGGGGCCAGTGGTCTTGTAGAGATAGTTGGCGCGGAAGCGAGCCTTGTCCTGATATCCGTACGCGAAGTCGAGGTCGCGATAGGCGTGGAAGTAGGTCCGCCGGTCCTCGTTGATGATTTCGTCCATGAGACGCACGATCGTGTCGTGGTCGAGGGGCCGGTTTTCGATTGCGACCAACTCCCCCTTGGTGCGGATCATCGCAGGGTAGCCTATCGAAAGGTGAAGGTCGGACCCCCCCTGTTCGAGCAAGATGTCGAAATAGCGATCGAGAGCTGGCACGGCTTATCCGCCCTTCTTCGAAAAGAGATTGCGCATGGTGCCTTTGGCACCGCGTTCCGGTATGGCTTGCGTCTTCGGTTGGGCTCTTTGCGGCGAGTGGCCGATGACCCGGGGGTCGTCCGCAAAGGATTTGGCGGTTTCGATTGAGATTGCGCCCGTGGAAACCAAGTCGTTCAAGGAGTCCTCGATTCGAATCATTCCGAAGGCGCGGCCCCGCTGTAGCAGGCTAGGAAGTTGAAAGAGCTTGTCGTCGCGAATGAGTGTCCAGAGCGCCATTCCACCGGTGAGAAGCTCGACCGCGACGACCCTGCCATTGCCATCTTTGCGCGGAACCAAGCGCTGGCTGACCACGAACTTGAGCACACCGGCCAAGGTGGCTCGAACCTGAGATTGATCGTCGGGAGGAAACATGTCGATGAGCCGGTCGATGGTCCTCGCACCTGACGGCGTGCTCATGGTCGCGAACACCAGGTGGCCGGTCTCCGCAGCTTCGAGGGCTTTCTCTACCGTTTCACGATCGCGGAGCTCGCCGATCGCGATCACGTCGGGATCCTCGCGAAGCGAGCCTTTCAAAGCCGCGTGAAAGCTCCTGGTATGGATTCCGACCTCGCGCTGAGTGACGATGGCCTTCTTGATCGGATGAATGACTTCCACCGGATCTTCGACGGTGATGATATGCACGCTCCGCTCGCTGTTGAAGAGATCCACCAGCGCAGAAAGCGTCGTCGTCTTTCCGGCACCGTTGGGGCCGGAGACCACCACCAATCCCTGATGGTAGTTGAGCATTTGGCGGAGCTCCTGCGGAAGACCCAGCGAGTCGAGGGTTGGAGGCTCGGGCATGATGAGACGGAAGCAACCCTTGATCCCGCTTCGTTGCTTGTTCACGTTGACGCGCAAGCGGCCAACGCCTTCCAACTGACAAGCGAAGTCCGCATAGCCAAGCTCCTCGAACTGCTTGGCGTTCCGCTCGTTGAGCAGAGGCATCACCAGAGCACATGCCTGTTGGTCCGATAGAACGACCCCGACAGCGGTCAAGCGCCCAGCGCAGCGAAGTCGCGGCGGCTCACCCGACATGATGTGAACGTCGCTAGCCGCTTGAGCACGCGCCTGCTCGAGAAGCGCGCGCAGCCCAGCTGGAGCCTTGACTGGAGAATCCGCGCGCTGGAACTCGCCGAGCGGCGAAGCTTCTGCCGGGGGTCGATAGGAAACCCGAGGCTGCCGCTTCTCCATGATAGGCGCTCGAACGGCAACCGGCGCTGCAACGGCCGCACGATCTTTGGCGGGCATGGGCGGTGGCTCATACGAGGGCACCAATTGTTCTTGCTCTACTGCGTGGGCCGGGATCGACGCGACGATGGGAGCGACCTCACCAATTGGTACCCCGGGCAACTCGGTGTTCCTTCCCGCGCGGCGGACTCGCACCAAGAGCATCTCACCCGAGCGAGCTACGGTCACGATGTACTCGATTCCGTCGATCCGCGTTGGCGTTGGTGCGGATGCACCGTCCTCTCTCGGCACGAGGTTCTCCAAGGGCGTGTCGGTCACGAGCTTGAGAATGTGCCTCGCACTCATGGCCTCTCTGGTCACGGGCTTGGGCTTGCCCTTTTTCTTTGCTGTAGCGGCCGCCCCGCTCTGGAAAACGAGCTCGGTCACATCACCCCGATCGAGGTACTGCAGGAAGTCTTGAAGCTGACTCACGATTCCAATATTATCGCTAAACTCCGCTGTGTATCAAATCACGCTACCCCCAAGGACCTCCTGGCCGCTGGGTTCCGTCAAGACTGGAAAATCTGGAAGAGGGTTCGTTTGACAGCTATAGAGAGGCATTGCTAGCTTTTCTTGTTTCGAAAAGAAACAGCCAGCCCTTGTCCGCGGGTAGCGGAAAAGTGTAATATAAGTAGCATCATGTCCGAGGAAAAAGAGTCTTCCGTTCTCGTCAATCTTCGCGAGCTCATGGGCATCGAAGAAACTCGTGTTCGTGAAGAAGAAGAGGAGCGTCTGCAGCGCGAAGCCGCGCAGCGGGAACGCATCGCCGCCGAAACGCGTGCGCGACAAGAAGAGGAAGCCGCTCGGCTGCGCGCCGAAGAGGAAGCGCGACTGGCCGAACTGGCTCGAGTCCGCGAAACAGAAGAACAGGCCATACGGGAGCGCGAGGAGGCGGAGCTTCGTGTTCGTCTCGAGCAGGAAGCGCGGGAGAAGGCCGAGGCCCACGCCCGAATGCTCGACCATGAGCGCGAGCTGGCCACCATTAGCGCGCAGCAGCGCAAAGGTGTTCACCCCGGCCTGTTGGCAGCAGCGGCTCTGCTGGTCCTAGGGGTCGGCGCCGGCTCATACTTTGGATACTACAAGCCAAAGATGGAACACCGCGAAGCGGCTGCTTTGGCGGCGAAGATGGATGCGGAGCGCGCCGCGCGTGAAGCTGAACAAGCCCGCGCAGCAGCAGAGCTAGAAGCGCAGAAACGCGCACAAGCCGAAGCCGAGCAGGCCCGTCTCGCCGAGGCAGCAAAGCGCGAAGCACAGGCGGCCGCAGCGGCGCGCAGGGCAGCAGCCCCGAGCACCCCTGCCAAGCGTCGCGGGGGTTCGTCTCCACGCAAGAAGGCCGACACCGACGATCCACTGGCGGGGCTGGACAGCCTCTAGTCCGCACCGTAGCGTTGCCGCGGTGATTCATGGATGAGAACGACTCGCAGTCGCGCATCGCGCTTGCGCTCGATGTTCCAGACCTCGATGCAGCCCAAGCGCTGATCGAACAAACACAGGAGCACGTTGGCACCTTCAAGGTGGGGCTCGAGCTCTACACGGCGGTCGGTCCCGCGGCGGTCGAAATCGTCCACGCGGCCGGCGCTAGGTGCTTTCTCGATCTCAAGCTGCACGACATCCCAGCGACGATGGGGCGCTCCGTTGCGCAGGCCGCGTCCATGGGCGTGGCTTATCTGACGGTGCACTGTGTCGCCGGGCACGAGTCTCTCCATCAAGCGAGTCTCAACGCAGCTTCGACGCGCCTTTTGGCCGTCACCGTCCTCACCAGCCTCGACGCTTCCGCGCTCGACGCCATCGGCTTGGCGGGAGGGCCTCGCGGCGCAGTCGACAGGCTCGCCAAGCTTGCATGGGGTGCGGGGGTCCGGGGCTTCGTGACGTCCGCGCACGAGTGCGCGACCCTGCGGGCCACGCTCGGCGAAGACGCGTTCCTCGTGACGCCGGGAATTCGGCCCGCGGGCGCGGACGTCGGGGACCAGAAACGCGTGATGACGCCGGCTGACGCCATCGCGGCAGGCGCCGACTTGCTCGTGGTGGGGCGGCCGATCCGCGACGCGACCAACCCCGGCGAAGCCGCCGCCGAGATCGCGCGACAAGTACGACTGGCCCTTCCACGATGACCCGCGTTCTCGCAGGGCGGCGACCGGTGCTCGAGGGCATGCGCGGCAATGCCAAAGTCCACCGCATCTACACCGAACCGCAACGCGCCTTTCCTGACATCCGCCGAGCCGCCGAGGCCCAAGGGATTCCGGTGGAGAACCGAGACCGAGCGCGGCTCGATAAGTTGAGCGATGATGTTCGGCACCAGGGCGTCGTTGCGCTCGCGGACGACTACCAGTTCTGCGAGCTCGACGAGATTGTTGCCCACGCCGAGGGAGTCCCAGCACTGGTTGCCCTCGATGAGGTGACTGACCCGCAGAATCTGGGCGCCATCATTCGAAGCGCGGTCACCCTGGGCCTCGACGGCGTGATTTTTCCCAAACATCGCGCCGCAGGGATCACGAGCGCGGTCGTCCGCGCCTCCGCAGGAGCGACGGAGCACGCGTCGATTGCGAGGGTCACCAATCTTCAACGCACCTTGCTTTCGCTCTCTGAAACCGGAATGGAGATCGTCGGACTCGACGCCGGCGCGGACATCGACATCCGTGAGCTCGAACCGAGCGCCTCCGGACGGGTTCTGGTCGTGGGCTCGGAGGGCAAGGGCCTGCGACGAATGGTTAGACAACGCTGTGATATCGTGGTTCAGATCCGTCAGAAAGGGCCGATGGACTCGCTGAACGCATCGGTGGCCGCAGCAATCGCGATGTACGAGATTTCGGGGAAGAGAGTCGCTCATGACGGATGACAATCTCGCGCGCGAACAGAAGGAGGAGACCGTCCGTCGCGTCCTCATCCTGACCGGTGGCGGAGACGCTCCGGGGCTCAATGCCGTCCTTCGCTCCTTCGTGAAGACGGCAACAGGCCTGGGCCTGCACGTCTACGGTTCAGAAGACGGCTTCTCGGGCCTCATCGAGGAACCGACCCGCGTCGTGAGGCTCATGCGCTCAGATGTCCGAGGCATCCTTCCCAAGGGCGGCAGCATCCTTGGATGCTCCGATAGGGCTGACCCATTCTCCTACGGAGCGATCGGCCCTGACGGAAGCGCCAAGACCATCGACGTGTCCGAGCGAGTGCTTGCCAAGCTCAAGGAGTTCGAAATCGACACCTTGGTGCTCGTAGGCGGCGGCGGAACGATGAACATCGGCATGCGCTTCGCGAAGCTCGGCGTGCAGGTCGTGGGTATTCCGAAGGCCATCGGCAATGACCTCGCCGCGACGGACCTCACCTTCGGCCTCGACAGCGCCGTGGCCACGGCGACCGCCGCCATCGACACACTCCATTCCACGGGCGAGGCGCACGAGCGAGTCATGATCCTAGAGGTCATGGGACGCGATGCAGGCTGGATTGCCCTCATGTCGGGTGTCGCGGGTGGCGCCGACGTCATTCTGATTCCCGAAATTCCCTATGACGTCGATCGCGTCATCGAGAAGATCGCCGAACGTTCATCTCCATCCCACAACTTCAGCATCATCGTCGTCGGAGAAGGCAGCCAAGCCTCTTGGCGGCACGGTCTCGAGCATCACCGACGCGCACGAACAAGTCTCGCACCGCCCCGACGGGCCGGGGTTTCAGCTAGCTCGCTTGCTCGAGGGACGCATCGATCACGAAATCCGCGTGACGGTGCTCGGCCATTTGCAGCGGGGCGGCTCGCCCTCCTCTTTCGATCGCATTCTCGGGACGCGTTTTGGCGTGCGTGCAGCAGAGCTCTGCTATCACGACAACACGGGTCAGGTCGTCGCGCTTCGAGGCCAGGATGTGGTTTCGGTGCCTCTCGAGGCCACTGTGGCCAACCTAAAACGCGTTCCCCCCGATGGAGAGCTCGTCGCGGTCGCCCGCGCCATCGGAATCGAGCTAGGCCAGGAGTGACATGCCCCGCACCGCCGCAGCCCTGATCATCGGAAACGAAATCTTGTCCGGCAAGATCGTCGACACGAACACGACCTTCCTTGCGCGGACTCTATTCGCGCTGGGCATCGAGCTGAGGCGTGTCGTCGTCTGCCCCGATGAGATCGACACCATCGCCGAGGATCTCAGTGCTCTGCGCGGTGCCCACGATCTGGTCTTCACCAGTGGCGGAGTCGGACCCACGCATGACGACGTAACGATCGAAGGCGTGGCGGCGTCCTTCGAGCGCCCGGTCGTGCGTTCCGAAGCGGTCGAAAAGATGATTCGCCACTACTATGGTGACCGCGCTACCGAAGCCCACTTCCGCATGGCCAATATGCCGGAGGGCGCCGAGATGATCCGCAGCTCCAACGCGCCCTGGCCGACGGTCGTCATCGAAAACGTATTCGTGCTTCCAGGCGTCCCCGAGATCTTCGAGCTCAAGCTCGTCGACCTGCGAAAACGCCTCGATCAGGGCCATGAGTTCCACTCCCAAGCCGTCTACACCCTGAGCGGCGAAGGCGAAATCGCCAGCCTACTAGAGCGCATCGCCAAAGATTTCCCCGAGCGTCATGGTTGGAAGTTACGTCAAATGGAAGGCCGAGGACTACCGCACCAAGGTAACCTTCGACGGCAACGACCCCGACACAGTCAGCAAGGCAGCCAACATGCTGGTCGATGAACTGGATCCAGAACAGTTCGTCCGGCGAGAATGACAACCGGAGAACGGCTCGCGACGGGCGTGCTCGGGCGCGGACCGGGGCGCGAGCCCGCAGGGCGAAGCCCGGCGCGAACGCGCCGGCAAGGCGAAGCGCAGCGCCCGCCGCGCCAGGCACGCTGCTCGACTCGCGTGAGAGTGATACCAGGACTACGGGTGGGGGTGGGCGGGGCGGTGTAACCAAGCCGCACCACCCAACCCGCCCAAGACCCGCCCCCACCACACCCGCGGCAGCACAAGCCGTACGTCGACGTCCGTCTCTGCCGATCACATTCGCAAGCCAAGCCGTTCGACCCAGCCCCGTGTCGCGCCTTTTTCCGCGCCCCGGTCTTACTGCCACTTCAGTTTTTGCTTGCCCGGATCGGTGATGACTTTGGCGTCTTCTGGGTCGGCGGGTTCTTCTTCTGGCTCCTCGCCTGCCATTTCCTGCGCGGCCTCGGCCGGGTAAAGCCTCACCGCTGTCATCGTATCGACGCGAAGCATCTGGGGTCCCGTTTCGGTCTGGGTCTTGATGCGCATCTGAGAGGTGGACTCCGCTTCGGAGAACGGGGTGAAGCGGTCCAACCGAACAACGGCCGAGCCGATGATCGATGCTTGGTAGGCTTCGAGTCGGCCACTTCCGATGGACTGTGGCTGGGCGGATTGGCGAGCCGTTATCTGCAGCGCGAGCTGCTCCTTGTCCATCTTCTCGATGTGATAGGTCACGACCTGGTCCACCCAGACACCGGAGAACTGCACTCTGCGCTCGACCTCCCAGCGCGCTCGTGCGCCGAGCGGCTCATCGGGAAATGGCACTGTCAGGAGCGCGCTGCGGATGTTGCCGAGCATCGTTCGGAGCGTCGGGGGCACGTCCTCCATGCCGCGAAACTCACCTCTGCGGATTCGCCCTTGCGCATCCATTTCGCTCCAACCCTGCACTTCGAGAAGTGGTGCGAGCGTCTTTTCCATCTCTTCGCGCTGAGCGGCGCTCATCTTCTCAGCCGCCTTGGAGATCCTAACCTGGGTGATTTGGACCGGATGGCGGATGAAGCCCTGGGGCGTCGGCTGGGCGGGACCCATCTTCACCTCGAGCTGCACGGGCGGAATGCCGCTCTGCGCGCCCTGGTCTCCCGCCTGCATCGCCTGCCCACGCACTAGCTCCAGGAACAGCGTCTCAGTTTGCCCCGGGGCGACCCGGTAGCGAAGTGGAACACGCGGAGTCATCCCGGCGTCCAGAACTCGAACCTCCGGCAAAACCCTCTGCGGTGGCCCCGGGTCCGCCACATGCACCTCTTGTGGCTGATATGCCGTTCTGCAAGAACTGGTTGCCAGCAACACGCAGGCGAGCATCACGATACGAAGCATGGAGTCTACCTTTCGCTCTTCGAAACTAGTCGCAGGATCGATCGTCGCGCCGACATCAAAGGCTCTGTCTTCTCGGGCGAGACGAGCGCGATGTCTGCAGCCGAGCTGGATTCGAGAGACGCCTCGAGCGCCAGCGGAAGAGTAAGATCCGCGAGCGCATGGCCCTGCGCATGCATTTCGTAGCCGCGGACGTGCATCTCGAGCTGCGGGTTCAGATCGGCTACTTGCGGCTTCGCTTCCTGGTGGACCTTGATCGCGACCCGGAATCGACTGCCTATGCGATCGGTGAGCTCGTAGCGCGTGACCTGGACCACGCGCGCGCTCCAAATTCGCAAAGGCCTTCGAACCTCCCAGACCGCCCCAACGCCCACGGGCTCCAGGGGAAGTGGAATGGTCGCAACGGCCGAGCGCACGTTGCCGATCGTGATGGCAACACGGGGATGGATGCGTTCCTGGCCTTGCGCCCAAGGCACATCGGCATCGACGACGATGCCCTGCGGATTGACGTCGAAGCGTCCGCGCATACCGCGAAGCGCTTCCACGCCTTGCTCGACCTCTTGGGTTTGACGCTCGGTCACGCCCTCCGGAAGCACCGACTCCGCCTTGGAGATGCGCAGGATGTAACGGAACCCTTTGGGGATCAGCACCGTCGGACCCGCATGCATGAGGAGCCTGAAGCCAGGCAGCACACCGAATGCGTCAGCGGAGTCCTCCGTCTGCTCGGCCGAAGCCTCCACATCGCGGATCTCCAGCAGCGTGTTGACGACCGTGTCGGCCGGAATCGCGTAGCGCAGTGGCTCGAGTGGCGCTTGCCCTGGGTCGATGAGCGTAACCGTGAGCTCGGGCGGAGGCGGCGTAGTTTTGTTCTTCTTGCAGCCTACTGTGGCCAGCAGGCCGAGAAACGCAGGCACCCAGGATGATGTTCTTCATTGCTCGGCGAAGTCCCCTATACACCGCTGTCTTCTAGAGAGGAATCGACTCCGGGGCAAGCATGGATCGACGCCCATCCGCCTCCTTCTCGTTCAGGCAGGCCTTCCCGCTGCGATTAATACCAGCCGCCGATGCCGAACGAGAAAGACGTGTACTTCCTGCTGACGTCCAATGCGGCGCTGATTTGCCAACGATAGTCTTCCGGCCAGATGCCAAACACGCTCCACTTCAACACGCTGATATCAAATCCAAGCGTGCCGTGGACTCGAGCGGTCGACTGCGCGAAGCGGCTGGGCTCCAGATAGGTGCCGGCGCGAATCTTCATGCGCGTCGGGACCACCTCGGATTCGAAGCCGACCCGCGGGGAGACCGTGATCTTCTCGCCGGACCGCTGGACGGTCTGGAAGAGAAGCGACTCGAGTCCCACACCGTTCGTCACTCGGCCGTTGAACCAGAGGTCGGCGGTGAGCAGGTAATAACGGCGCGGCCAGCCCCAGCGATACTGCTTGCGAAGCATGTCCCAGGCCATCTTCTTCATCTCTTTTCGGGACTGCTTGATCTTGGCGTACTTCCTCGCGTACTTCTGCTCTACCGCCTGAACGCAGACGTCGACGTCGGGTCCGCCACGCGCTCGCACGGCCGCGATTTCTTCTCGTTCGGCTTCCTCGGCTGCTCGCTTTCGCCTCTTGAGGCGCTCGAGCTCTTCGGCCGCTAGCGTTTCCGCGCTGACCCAGGGCGGATTCGTGGGTCGCGGCCCGAACTGGTACGAAAAACCCACGCTCCCGGTCGTTGGGATCTTCGTCGCCCGTGGAAGATAGAAGTCACCCACAACGATGTCTCCGTCCGGATTCGGCGCGACGCTTCCCTTGGTCTGAACCCCTGTCGAAATGGGGGGGAAGAGCGACGCGCCGAGGCTCCAGCGCTCGTGGTGCGGCCTTATCATCACGCCGACTTCAGCTCCGAGCCCCAGAGCCTGATAGACGTCGCCGTCACTGATCACCTCCCTCGACTGAAACGTGCGCTGCCGCAAGATGCGCAAACCTCCGCCGAGGATGAGCTGCCCATCGAAGAATCCATAGCCGGCTTGTATGTGAAAGGTCGTGAAGCGCAGCCGCAGGGTTTCCTCCTGCATCGTCACAGGGTTGACGACTCCGCCGAGCTTGATGAACTGCGAATCGATCGTCAGACCAATGCCGAGATTCCACATCTGGAAGTACGCACCCGGAATCAGGAAGAAGGTGTTGTCGGAGACGGCTCCGGTGTCCCCGACCACCCTCCCGCTGTTGTAGAAGTCACCGGACTGGAATGGATAGGTCAGCCCGAAGGCCAACCAGTAGTCGTACCAGTCCGGCCACTGCGGGCCCGCGGTAGGCGACCGCAGCCGGATTCTGAAGGCCGCCCTCGACGCCCTGGGCCAAGGAGGTGGCCGCGCCGGAGAGTCCGACCACGCGCGAGGTGCTGATCACCACTCCGCGCGTCAGGTCGACCGTGTAGTTCGAGGTGTTGATCGGGCTGCCGTCGGGGCCGAGCTGGCCCTCAGCGCTTGCAGGCAGCCATACGCTCCCCGCCAAGGCGAGCAAAAACAGTGTGGGCTTGTTGGGTCGCTTCGTTCTCACCACGGGTGCACCCGAGGCTACACGCGGATGCGGCTCGGCTCACTAACGAACTGCGCCGACGCCCGACTGCGTAGCGCCTTGGAGGGCGCCCTGGTCTTCGGCGTCGAGGTTTCCCCTCGGCTTCGTCGCCTTCAGCTCTTTCGACCTCTTCGTCGGCTTCCTTGGCGCGCTCTTCGGCTTCATCGAGCTCTTTGCGCGCTTCAATCGCCCGTTCTTGAGCGGCCTTGAGTCTCGGGATCCGTCTCGGCTTCCATCTGCCGCCAGTCGGGCCTCTCGCTCTGCTTCGTTCTCCGCCTCGATCTCCTGCTCGGTCTTCTTTTCCTTCACGGCCGTCTTCACCACGTCCGCGGTCTGACCGATGTCGCCGCCGATCGAGATGATGAGGATGCGCTCCTTGACGGGCACGCGGAGGAAGTTGGTGTCGTTCTCGAAGGCCTCGTTGCGGAAGTCGAGGCCATTGGCCGTTCCTTTGCCGAACAGCACCGACACACCCGCCGAGAGAGCCCTTGCCGTTCTTAGCGCCGCCGATGGAGGCGCTGAAGCCGTAGCGATCGATCTTGGCCGGACGAATGAAGTCTCCAGAGCCCGAGGCATCAGGCGCGCTGCTGTTGTCGGTGAGGAAACCAAATCGAGTGAACAAGAACTTGTTGATTTGAATCTCCGAGCCCAGCGAGATATTCCAGGTGAAGTCCCGCTTGGTCGAGTCCGCCAGCAGAATGCCCGAAGTATTGGCGCGGCCCTCGAGCTGCGGGGTCCCAGGGGCGACCGAGCCGTCTGGGACCCGACCGACGAACTGAACGTCCGCTGCAACCGCCACCTTGCTGGAAATCACGTAAGACACACCAAACCGAAGCTCCCAGGGAATCGGCGAACGAGCGCCGCTTTGGGGTGTGCCGAACACCGAGTCGGAGAGACCCGGGATTGACTGGGGAGTTGCTCGAGATCACGTCGGTCAGCTCGAACCTCAAGTTGGACTTGCCGCCCACGTTGCAGGCCCGGAGGCTGAAACATGAGTCCCACTCGCCATCGCTTGCCAATGAGATTGAGAAGACCGATTCGAAGGCTCAGGTCCCATGAGTTCATCCTGAAGACCGTATTGCGGCTTATCTGCGTCGCATCGAACACGCAAAACGGGATAGTAGGGCTCGTCGGACATGGGCTGCCCAGGCTTGGGTCCTGTGTCCCCCCGACCGTGAGCGAGGCCGTTTCCACGTGCTGGATGACGCGGTTACGGGCTAGCAGGGTGATGCCCCAGGAAAAGTTGCGGGTGGGCCGATGCCCGATGGCTGCCGCGAAGTAGCTCGCGCGATCGTCTTGGTAGAACTGAAGGCTGTTGGTGCGCCCGAACTCGTCTTGAAAGTTGAGGTCGCCGCCGAGCGAGACGTTGTAGAGGACGAACGCCGAAATCGCGATCTGGACCGGCTTTCGATTGTCGAGCTCCTCCTTCCGTTTACCCAAGGCAAAGCTCGCAACCGCAAATCCCGGAAGGTTCGGGTTCGATTTCAGATTGAAGTCCGACACTTGGTCTTCGCCACCCGGTCCATCGGGCCCGTCAGTGACGAGCGCACCCGAGTACTTGACCGTCCGGCGCTGAAGCAAAGACAAACTGCCCTGCAGAAGCCTCGGCTCGAGCAAGGGAAGACCCGCCGGGTTGAACCAAATCGCGGCCCCGTCTGCGGCAAAGGCGGTGATACGCGCCTGCCATGCCGCGCGATCGTTCGCCGAGCTGCAGGGTTTGGTAGTGCGTGCTGTCCGCTTGAGCCCCAACGGAAAGCGGATGTAGCCAAGGCGCAAGAAATGCGCCGATAACGCCCAGCCACGCTGCCTTCACGCCCATCCCGCGCATGGCCCGGACTGTACCCCAGAAGGCTTGATCCTGCCCGCAGGAAAGCACGACCGACATGGAGGCTAGCCGCGCCCAATTTCATCGCCGGGATTCGGGATCATCAGCCGCGCGGACTCGGAAGCAGCGCCCGAACTCGCGTCGATTGACGCCTTCGGACGCGTTGCGTAGAACGACGACTCAGGAGCGAACCGCCAGATCCGAAAGATCGAGCACATGCAGAAACCGCCCGCCAGCATCGCCCTCTCCTTCTTCGCGTTCTTCTGCACCCTGCCCGTGGCCTGCAAACATGATGGCGGTCCGCCCGCGTACAGCTCGACCGATGCCGTCGTTGCGGAGCCTTCGCAGGTCTACTGGGGAGACACGCATCTTCATACCAGCTACTCGCCGGACGCCTACTTCTTCGGCAACGAAACGGCCGACCCTGACACGGCGTACCGATACGCGAAGGGCCTCCCGGTCATCCATCCGTACCACAAGGGGAAGATTCAAATCAGGACGCCTCTCGACTTCCTGGTGGTGGCCGATCATGCGGAAATGATGGGCGTCCCGCTCCGCCTCTTCCAAGGCGACAAAACACTGACCAAAACAGCGAGCGGACAGCGTTTCATGAAGATGGTCGAGGCTGGCAAGGGCCAGGAGGTGTTCCTCGAATTCGTGGGAGCCATCAATGCTGGGCAACCCTACGACGACCTAAACGGGGAAGGCACTCGGCGTTCGGTCTGGAGCGAGATGGTCAAGATCACCGAGCGCCACAATAGCCCCGGCGAGTTCACCTCCTTCATCGGCTGGGAGTGGACGTCCACGCCCGGTGGCAAGAACCTACACCGGGTCGTCTTCATGCCAGAGGGCGGCGAGGTCGCCTCGAAGTTCATCCCGTACAGCGCCTTCGACAGCGACAAGCCGGAACACCTCTGGGCCTGGCTCGAGGAAACCAGCGCGCGCACCGGCGCCACGTTCACTGCCATCCCGCACAACTCGAACATCAGCGGCGGCTTGATGTTCAATGACGTCGACAGCGAAGGGCGCCCGATCACCGCCCAGTACGCGCGTACGCGAATGAAGTGGGAACAGGTCGTCGAGGTCACGCAGATCAAGGGTGACTCCGAAACCGATCCCATTCTCTCCCCAAATGACGAGTTTGCGGCGTTCGAGCCCTTCAGCCATGCGATCGACGCCGAGGCCCTTGCCGACGGGAGCAAGGCTGCCATCGGACCCGGCGACTTCGTGCGCTCGGGCTTGCTCCGCGGCCTGCAGCTCGAAGCCAAGGTCGGTGTCAACCCGTACAAGTTCGGCATGATCGGTTCGACGGACTCGCATACCGGAATGGCTTCCGCTGAAGAAGACAACTTCCACGGCAAGACGGCATTCGATTCGACCCCTGCCAATCGATTCGACACCTTTCTCGGCATCAAGGGATTCGGCGCGGACATGTCGGCTGCTGGCCTCGCCGGGGTGTGGGCCGAATCCAACGAGCGCGGCTCGCTCTTCGACGCTTTTCGACGCAAGGAAGTCTACGCGAGTACAGGTCCTCGAATCCGCGTTCGTCTCTTCGGTGGCTGGGGCTTCCACGACAAAGACGCCGGCAAGAAGGATCTCGTGCAAATCGGCTACACGAACGGAGTCCCGATGGGCGGTGACCTGACCCAGGCGCCCGAGGGAAAGGCCCCGCGTTTCCTGGTCTACGCGATCAAAGACCCGGTTGGCGCGAACCTGGACCGGATTCAAATGGTGAAAGGGCTGGCTCGACGACGAAGGCGAGCCCCAGGAAAAGGTCTTCAATATCGCCTGGTCCGACCAGCGGACTCTCGACGACGATGGCTCGCTGCGACCGGTCGGAAACACCGTCAACCTCGAGACCTGCGCCTACAAGAACTCGATCGGCGACGCGCAACTCTCAGCCGTCTGGGAAGACCCCGACTTCGATCCCAAGCAACGTGCCGTCTACTACTTGCGCGTCCTTCAAATCCCCACGCCACGCCACACCCTCTACGACGCGATTGCGCTCGGCATGGACCCTGAGCAGACGGGACATCCATCCACGATTCAGGAGCGCGCCTACTCGTCGCCAATCTGGTACACGCCCTAGCCTTCTATGAAGCGCTTCCTCAGAGAGCCCTTGCTTCACTTCCTTCTCGCGGGCCTCGGCCTGTTCGTTCTGTTTGGCGTCGTAAACCCTGGTGAGAACGACTCTGATCCGAACGTGGTGCTCGTCGACCGCGACGCGCTGCTCACCTTCATTCAGTACCGAATCAAGGCCTTCAACCCCGCACTGGCGGAACAGAAGCTCGACGCCATGTCCGGCGAAGAGCTCGACCAATTCATCGACGACTACGTCCGTGAAGAGGTGCTGCACCGTGAAGCCCTGCTGCTCGGCCTCGACGAAGACGACTACGTCATCCGGCGACGCCTAGTTCAGAAGCTCGAGTACATCACCGAAGGCTTCGCCGAGGGGAGCGCCGACGTGGATGAGGCCGCCGTCCAGCGCTACTTCGACGCCAACAAGGCGGACTACTTCGTCGAGCCCTTCGTGACCTTCACCCACGTCTTCTTCCAAACCGAAGATCGACCCCGAGAGCAGGCCCAGGCTCTAGCGAAAAAGGAGCTCGCGAAGCTCAACCGAGACGGGGTTCCGTTTTCCGACGCACCGCAGCACGGAGACCGCTTCCTCTATCACGTGAACTACGTCGAGCGGACACCGGACTACGTGGGCAGCCACTTCGGACCGGCCATGGCCAGGGCTCTTTTCGACCTCGAGCCGAACGAGTTCGTCTGGCGCGGCCCCTTTGACTCAGCCTACGGCGTGCACCTGGTCTTGCTGACGACCAACGAGCCCGGCCGGGAGCCTGAGCTGGCTGAGCTCAGGGACCGAATTCACGAGGACGCGCGCAGAGCCATGGTTCGGGAAGAGACCGAAAGCGCCATCGCGGAGGTCGTAGAGGCTTACGATGTCCGAGTCGTCTACGAGCGCAGGCCGTCGGCCGGCGCTACAGAACACGCGGAAAGCCCATGAAGCGCCGCGCCGTCCTGCTGACGCTCGTGCTGGCGGCGGGTGCGACGCCCAGCGAGACCGCGCAGGCTCACGAGAGTCGTCCGCTCTACATCGAGGTCACCGAAAAGGCGCCGCTCGAGTTCTCGGTGCGATGGAAGATCCCTCCCTCGGTCGACACACGAAACGCGCCGGAAATCTTCATGGCCGAGGGCTGCGTGGGCGCAGGCGGCCAAGCGCTGAGTACGGCGAATCGTGGAAGCGTTCGACGGCAAATCTATCGATGCGCAGTCGACCCGGCCGGCAGCGCCCTTCGAATTCGGTATCCGCTTTTCAACCCATCCGTCTCCGCGCTCGTTCGCATCTCCCGGCTGTCGGGCGAAAAGCATTCGCTCCTGGCTTCACCGGAGCAAACCGAGGTCATCATCCCGGCGGTCGAGAGTTTCGGAGCGTTGCCCGCGACTATCTCTCCCTCGGCGTACGGCACATCCTCGAAGGGTACGACCACCTCTTGTTCCTGGTCTGCCTGATGGTCATCGCCGGAACCTGGCGTCGAATCTTGATCACAATCACCGGTTTCACGATCGCACACTCGATCACGCTCGCGCTCAGCGCTCTCGGGCTCGTTCGCGTGCCCATCCCGGCGGTCGAAGCCGCCATCGCGCTGAGCATCGTCTTCTTGGCGGTCGAAATCGTACGCGGCGACAAGACCAGCCTCACCTACCGCTACCCCATCGCGGTCTCGTCTTCATTCGGTTTGCTTCACGGCTTTGGATTTGCCGCAGTGCTTGGCGAGACCGGCCTTCCCCAAACCGAAATCCCCGCCGCCCTGCTCTTCTTCAACGTCGGTGTGGAGCTCGGACAGATCGCCTTCGTCCTGGCCGTCGTCCCGCGTATCAGCTCGTTCGCTTCCTGGGCCGGGCGTTCGCCGATTACGACCTTTCGATCGACGCGCTTCGCCCGACGCAGAGCCCAGCGGCCTACGCAGTCGGCATCCTCGCCTCATTTTGGATGATCCAGCGGGTCGCGGCGTTTTGGACTAGCTGAAAGCGGGCCAGCTGAGGCAGTCTACCGGGCATGTCGCTGGTCGCGTTTCACGGATTTCGTTCAGGACGTGTATTGCAGCTCGTCGTGTTTGTCCTTCTCTTTGGGGTTTGCTTGCAAGCGGGGCATGCGGGGGCCCAGCATCCACTCGAGCCGCCAGACACCTCGAGCCCGCGGCAAACCCTGAGCACGTTTCTGACGGCGGTCGACCAAATGCTGCTGATCATACGAGACGAGGGAACGGGAAGGAGGAGCCAGCAAGGCCTTCAGCGCCTGCTGGAATTCGATGTCCGGTCCGTGCGCACGTTGGACATGAGCGAAGTGGCGCCGGAGGCCCGCGTCAAGACCAGCCGGAGCGCGCAGGTGTATCTCTACGAAGTTCTGTCGCGAATCGAGCTGCCTGCGATGCAACAGGTTCCCGGGGCCGAGGAAATCGAGGCGACCCCAGACCTCGACCGCTGGACCTTGCCACACACGGAAATTCGCATTCGCCGTGTCCCCGAAGGGCCGCGCCGGGGCGAGTTTTTGTTCGATCCCGAGACGGTCGCCCGGGCCCAAGAGTTTTACGAACGCACCCGAGATCTGCCCTACCTTCGGCAGCCGCCGATCGAAAACTTCAGCTCTTTTCTCGACGTCTATGGAGGCTGGAACGTACCGGTGGCCGCCATCGACGCGCTACCCGCATGGACCCGGCGGGTGGCATGGAGCCTGGCCTGGTGGAAGTGGATCGTTCTCTTGCTCGCGGCGTTGGCGAACCTTGCCGTCATCCTGCTAGTGCACCGGCTCACTCGCCGCAGGGGCCACCCTCGCTCCACATGGGGCTACCTCTTTCGCCTAGCGCTTCCCATGACCGTCTTTGGTTCGGCTCTTTGGTTCATCCCATTCGTCTCTGATCAGATCAATGTGACCGGAGCCATCGCAAATGCCCTTCGGCTCTCGAGTACCGCAGTGGCGTACGTCTCCCTAGCCTGGGCGATATGGCTGTTCGCGGTAGCGATCGGAGAGTCGATCGCTACCGCCTCACGCTTCCGCGCCGAGAGCCTCGACGCGAGCCTGATCCGTCTGACGTCCCAGGTCATCGGAATGGCGGCCGCAATCCTGCTGGTGTTTCGCGGCGCGGACCAAATCGGGCTGCCACTCGTTGGCCTGGTCGCGAGCATCAGCATCGGCGGGCTCGCGATCGCGCTTGCAGCCCAGGATACGCTCAAGAGCCTGCTCGGCAGCCTGACGATCCTCGTCGACCAGCCCTACCGGGTCGGGGAGAGAATCGTTGCTGGTGGGCATGACGGTGTCGTCGAGCGCATCGGGTTACGCTCGACCGGGATCCGGCAACTCGACGGCAACGTGACCTCGATTCCCAACGAACGCATGGCCACGATGAACATCGAAAACATCGGGCGGCGAGGCAGCATTCGCCGAAAGGCACAGCTTCGAATCGCTACCAGCACTCCCCGGGAAAAAGTCGAACAGGCCGTGCAGATCGTCCGAGAGATCCTGGCCAACCACGAAGGCATGCCCTCCGGGAGCCCCCCTCGCGCGTACTTCGACGAGTTCAATCCCGATTCGCTGAGCATCCGATTCTTTTACTGGTACTCGCCCCCCGACTACTGGGCGTTTTCCGACTTCAGCGAACGCGTCAATTTCGAAATCATCCGGCACTTCGCCGAAGCCGGCATCGCGCTGGCGCCGCCGACCTCGCGAACACAGCTTGCAGATGAGTCAGGGCAGCCGCTGGCTTTGCCGGTGCGGGACGAAGCTCCGTCGAGAAGCTAGCTCGCTCGGCGCCAGGCCAGCATGGATCAAGACCGACCGGGGACCTCTCACTCGGGAGCAGGCTCGAGCGGCGCGGGGGACTCGCCCTCGGGGGCCTTCTTGTCCTTGCGCTTCTGGCGCTTTTCCTTCGCGGCCGGCGGGTCGTTCGTCATCTTGCCCCGCTTCTCAGCCTTGATTGTCTGCTTGTCTCCCCGTTTCCCTCTGCCTTTGTCGATCGGGGGCGGCACCTGGTAGTCCGACGACAGCGCCGTCACGGTTCCGTCGATGATCCAGGTGTCGGAATCCGGGTAGTACACGTAGACCGCCTTCTGCTCGCAGCCGCGCACCGCGATCTGCGTGGCCATTTTCCGCGCGCCCTCGATATCGACGACGTTGAGCTTCAGCTCCTCCTTGGGGCACGCGAGATCAAATGCGGCGCGGCGAGTCACCGTCGTGGTTGCACGCTTGTTGTGCTTGCATGCGGTCGCCGCTAGCACGAGAGCGGCAGCGAGGATGAAACGTATCAACACATTCGGACTTATGCACCGCGTCTCAAAAATAAGCCAGTGGTTTTTGGGTTCGCGCGGCATGGGACTTGTTTCCGAATTCATGGTCCGTCTTTCTCTCCTGAGATTGCAGCAGCGATGTGTAAGCCGACGAGCCTGGCGATGACCACAGCCAGGTAGAGGGTGCCAAATACCGCTTCGAGAACGGCCAAAGGGCGGGCCAGCGCCGACACCGGCACGATGTCCCCGTACCCCACCGTCGTTAGGCTCAGGAGGCTAAAATAGAGGAGCGCGTCGCCAAGCGCCAGAGGTCCCGCGCCGTCCGGAAGTCCCGAAAATGAGCCGGGCTGCTGCAACTCGATCACTTCGTATACGAACGAAAACGCGATGGCCGCCAGAAGGTACGCGATCACGGCGGCGTAGATCATGTTGGTGGTGACCTCGCGCGCCACGAAGAGCTGCTTACCGACGATCACGATCGCATACACAATCCAAGTGACCGTGATCGCGGACGAAACGAGCTCGAACCCGGCGCTTTTCGCAAATACTGCGCTCCAGCGGACGAGCAGGGTGAGCGTGGTGAGCGCGAGGAAGGGCCAACTATGGCCGCCCTGCGCGGCAGCCGAATAGGCAGCGGCCACGAGCACGAGGCCCAACAAAGCCTCGACGATGAACATCGCGCCTGGGCCGGTCGCCGATGGCGCGACGACGATCAAGAGGATCAAGACGAACAGCAGCGCACCATAGTTGGGAGAGCGGTGCGCGCTCGGCAACAAGGAATGGCGATTTGACATCATGGGGCTACAGAGCGAGTCTCGGCGCTGCGGGAATGACTGAGGCCGACGTTAACGCCGCCGCGGGGCGCAAGCAACTGAGACGCCTCGAGACGTTCCTCGACGTCGCTTACGCGGTCTTATTCGTCGATTTCATCATGTATCTCCCCCATACGGAGGACATGGCCTGGACGGAGCTTCCGTACGGGCTCCTGTCGCTCCTGATCGACGACTCCGCCAATCTATTGCGTCTGATTATCGCGGTGGGGCTCACTCTGATCTCGTGGAATCTGACCCACAAACTGTTGGGTCCTCTCGATCGAACCAACGCGAGACACACGCTGTTGGCACTGCTGCAACTGATTTTCGTTTGCTTGTTTCTCTTTTTCGCGATCGCGGACCCGGGGCTCGAGAGCCTTTCTTCGCCGGTTGGGCAAAGCCTTTCGCTGGCCCTTTCGGGCTTCATCGGCATCGCGGGTTGGTCCTACGCCCGCAAGCACGGTCTCGTTCGCGCCGACTTGAGTGAAACCGAGAAAGATGAAGTTCCGAGGAACGCTATCATCGAACCGGTGACCGCTTTGTTGAACACTGGATTCGCGTTTGTCGGACCCGGCGCATGGACCGCGGGCTGGTTCGTGATTCCGATGGTCTTGCTCAGCGGGCGCGGCCGGTTGGAACGCCGGCGGGAACGCGTTAGGGTCGGCGAACGATGAGGCGCTCGTCTTCACTCGCTGCGATCGCGTTTGCCGTAGTCCTCGGCTCGTGCAACTCGACCGATCTCCCCACAGCGCCCAATCTTCAGCCGGTACTGCAAGCGTATGCGAACCCCACCGCCGAGGTCGACGGTGCGATCATGGGCGAGGTCGCCGACGAGATCGCCCAGGCTGCCGACGAGATTCAAGACTCGGAGATTTTCGAAGAGATCTTGGGCGTCATCAGCGACGTTCAAACGGAGCTCGAGGACTCGACCGCCAAAGCTTGCAGCGGTGGAGCCAACGATGGCAGCGCCTGCTCCGCCGACTCCGCCGAAGAGGATTGTCCAGATGGCACTTGCGTTACCACCGGCGATGTCGTCCTCGGCGCGACTTGCAGCGGTGGAACGGATGAGGGCGTCGAATGCGCCACTGACGCGGATTGTCTTCCGAATGTGGGTGACGATCAAGGCAAGTGCGGCGGTGGGGTGATCCTTCCAACTCCTACTGGGGCCGTCCGGATCAACTACATCTGCCCAGGCTGGGACGAAAGCCAATTCGATGAGGGCAATGATGCCGAGCCGGACTCCGCAAACGGCTCGATCGATCTGTTTATGACGCTCGACAGTGGAGGGATCGGGAGCGTCGTGTGGGGCACAGCAGCAAACTGTCTGTACCTCGTGCCGCCCCCGAGGGTAGCAATTGCGAAGCCGCTGGATGTCCCGAAGCTTCGTACGACGGAGGCATTGCACTAGACTTGGGCCCCGACTGGGTCAGTGAAGACATTGAACAGCTGCCCGTCACGTTCGTCGTCGAAGGAACGATTGGGTTCGACGGCGACGACTTCCGCATCAACCAGAGCTTTCGCGTGGTCCTCGCGGACGAGTCAGGACTCGTGATCCTCGTGGACCTCGCAGATCCGCCGTTGTCACAGACCTTCAACTATATCTTTGCGGAAACCAGTCAGGGCATAAGCGCCGCAAACGGGGAATTCATGTGCAGCCTAGAGGAGAGTCGATGTTTCGACGAATCAGGAACACTCTTCTCCTGGTAGCGCTCGTAGTGGGCGTGACGTCGGCGGGGATGGGGTTCGATCCCAGCTCGGCCCGGGCCTATCACACCTACGAGGAGCGCCTCCTCGACACCACGGCGTATAGCCTTGCTCGCCGACGGGTCCGCCTCGGCTTGATGCAGCTGAGCTACGGGATCATCGACCAACTACAGGTCACGACCTTCACCATGCCCTGGATCCTCGGGGCGATCTTTCAGGACGTCGCCCCGAACCTGGCGCTCAAGTCGACCTTCTTCGACCGCAGACGGCTGGCGCTGAGCGTTGGGGCCGGATTCCTCACTGGCACCATCGAGCAGCCCGACGATACAAAGATCAGGTATTTCCTGCTTCCGATCTCCTTCGCAGCGTCCGTGCGGATCAATTCCGACGTCAGCACGCACTTCGGAGCACGGTTCACCGCCGTCAACGGGGATGCCGAATCGCAGCCGGAAGGCACCGCAGTCGAAGGCGCGGTCGTGGTCGATTTCCTTCAGCTCTGGGCGATGGCCGAATGGCGGCTCTCTCGCGTGGTCGCCTTCACGTTTACGGTCAGATGGGTGCCTTATGTCAGCGACCTCGTGGTCAATGGGACGCTCGACGCAGGGAACCCGACCATCGGCGTTGGGCTCGAGGGGGATCTGAGCGAGTTGCAAAACGCTTTCGCCATCGTCCCCGGCTTCGTGTTCTCATGGGACCGCGCCAACATCCGGCTTGGGGTCGGCTACAGCAGTTTCTTCGTCGACGGTTTCTATCTGGTGATCCCCGGCGACGTGCTCAGCAACGTCTCCCCCGAGTTTGACATCTTCGTGCGATTCTAGCCCGCTTCTAGTTCGCTCTAGGGGCCGCCCGGAGGCCTGTGCTAGCCTCCGCGCCATGAAACGAACGGTCTCCGCATGGCTGATGATGCTCGTCTTGAGCGCATGCGCCTCGTCCAAATCCTCCACGAACGACGGCTCGACGATCGGCAAGGGCGTCGACGTCGAAACGATGCGACCGCCCGAGGCGGTCCAGGTCGTCCAGGAGTTTCAGAAGGCCTATGGCATCCCGCCGATTCCGCCTCCTGACACGCCGATCACCTCGATGGTGCAGGTGCTGGAGATCATTCGAGGCGACCGGTTTCCGGAGTACGACGCTGCGAGGCGCTTCGCTGCTGGGCGGCAGGGAGCCGAAGCGCTGACCCTTCGCGGCTATCTCGACCTTTCGTACGCCGGCGCCTTGATGACCGCTGCGTGGATTCTGGATCAAGAACGCCGTCAAGATCTGACCGAGCTGCGTCAGCTGACCACCAATCGGCCTATCGAGGCCAGTGAAGCCGCGGCACAAGACCAGGCGCGCGCCGCAAAGCTCCAAGCGAAAGCTGCTGACTTACGCAAGGTGGTTCGCGCTTTGCGTGTTCTGTCGGAAGCGCCACTCGTCTCCGGCGCAGATCTGATCAAGCAGGCGATAAGCCAAGATCCGAAGTCGCAGCTCGCGTACTTCGCCAACGCCAACTACTTCCGCCTGCGCGGACAGTGGCTCGAGTACGACCGAATGATGCGATACGCCGAGGACGGCCCCGAAGACCCACCCATCCGCACCTACCTGCGCGCCATGGAAGCGTTCGAGCGATACGTCGACCCGGCCCGGACCGAACAGCTTCTCAAGGAAACGATTGCCAAGCGCCCGGATTTCGTCCGAGCCCAGGCCAACCTCGTCCTCGTCGACCAGGCGATTGAAGACAAATACGCCGAGCTCCAGGCCCTCAAGAAAATGAGCCCCACCCACCTCGTGGTTCGGCTCGCCGGCCCAATGATCGAGCAGGAATACAAAACCAGCCAAGAGCTCAAGGGCGCCTTCTCCGAGTAGGGGACACTGGCACTGACGCCGGCACTGACGCTGGCACTGGCACTGACGCTGGCACTGGTACCGGTACCGACGCTGTGGCGCGAGCCCGAAGGGCGAAGCCCGGCGCAACGCGCCGCCAAGCCCAAGCGAAGCGCAGGGTGCGGCAGGGAGGACTACGGGTGGGGGTGGGCGGGCGGTGTAACTAGATGCTGTAGCTGCCTAAGGCGGAACCGGTCGAAGCTCGATGTTGATCGTCGTCACTCCCCTCGGGAGCTTCAGCTCCATGTCGTGCGGGAAGTGATCCTCGGCCTGCACCGTCATCAGATGCGCGCCGGGGGCCAACGCCTTCGGCTCCTGCGAGAGCACCGTGGCCCGGCCGAAGTAGTGCCCATCGATGTACACCGAGGCGTTTGCCGGAGTCGCGACGACCTGCAGACGCGCGGGCTCCGGTGACAACCGTACTCTTTTTCGCGCAGCCCAAGGCAACGAGGGCCAGGGCGAGAGCGGCGACCCTCACTCCCATTCGATCGTCGATGGGGGCTTGGACGAGATGTCGTAGCAAACGCGATTGCAGCCTCGGACCTCATTGATGATCCGGGTCGAGACGCGAGCCAAAACCTCGTGCGGAATGCGCGCCCAGTCGGCCGTCATACCGTCTCTCGAGTCCACCGCGCGAACCGCGATCGCGTAGTCGTAGGTCCGTTCATCGCCCATGACACCGACCGTCCGCACGGGAAGGATCACGCAAAACGCTTGCCAAATCTTGTCGTAAAGATCCGAGGCGCGAAGCTCTTCCATGAAGATCGCATCGGCTTCTCGAAGGATGTCGAGCTTCTCTCGCTCGATCGCGCCTGGGCAGCGAACCGCGAGCCCCGGACCCGGAAATGGATGACGCCAGAGCAAGTCGTGCGGCATACCCATCGCCTCGCCGACCTCGCGAACCTCATCCTTGAAAAGCAGGCGAAGCGGTTCGATGAGCTCGAGGTGAAGGGTGTCCGGGAGGCCGCCCACGTTGTGGTGACTCTTGATGACGGCGCTCGGACCTTTGAACGACAGGCTCTCGATCACATCTGGATAGAGCGTGCCCTGAACGAGGTAGCCGACATCTCGAGCTTCTCGGCTTCGCGCTGAAAGACATCGATGAACACGCGGCCGATGATCTTCCGCTTCTTTTCGGGGTCGGCCACCCCCTCGAGCTGATCGAGAAACTCGTCGGCCGCATCGACGTGAATCAGCCTGAGGCCGAAGTGATCGCGGTAGGTGTGAACGACACTCTCGGCTTCGTCTTTTCGGAGCAGGCCGTTGTCGACGAAAATGCAGGTTAGCCGATCGCCGATCGCTTTGGACACGAGCATCGCCGCGACCGATGAGTCCACGCCGCCTGACAAGCCGCAGACCACTGCGCGTTCACCAACCTGACGGCGAATCGAATCGACGCTCTGTTCTACGAAGGAACCCGGAGTCCAGTTCGGCTTGCAGCCCGCCACCTCGAATAGGAACGCACGAAGCATCTCCACGCCGCGCGGCGTGTGCGCCACCTCGGGATGGAACTGCACCCCGAATATGTTCCGTTGCAGATTCGCAACAGCGGCGAACGGGCTGCTCGAGGTTCGCGCGATCGTCTCGAAGCCAGGGGGCAGGCTTTCGACTCGATCGCCGTGGCTCATCCAAACGTCGACGTGGGAGCCAGCCTTGAACCCGTGCAATAGCCCCTCGGGCTTGAGCACCTCGAGCCGCGCTGGTCCGTACTCTCGCTCATCGGCGCGTTCGACCTTGCCGCCGAGCAAATGACTGGTGAGCTGCATGCCGTAGCAGATACCCAAGACGGGAACGCCGAGGTCAAACACGCCCGGGTCGACGCTGGGCGACCCCTCCGCGAACACACTCGCCGGCCCGCCACTCAAAATGATCGCTCGAGGCTCGATATCTCGAATCTCCGCGAGTGAATAGGTGCACGGCTGAATCTCACAATAGACGTGCTGCTCCCGAATCCGCCGAGCGATGAGCTGGGTGTACTGCGACCCAAAATCGAGAATCAAAACCCCATCAACGATCATGCGGGCGGGTCTAACATGGGGGGTCGGGACGGTCGAGGGAGGGCGGGGGGTGTGGCGGTGGGGGCGGCTTCATACCGGGGCTCGGAAAAACCCCCCATAAGACAGCCGGCGGCAGCGCGAGCCGGAACGGCGAAGCCCGGCGCGAACGCGCCGGCAAGGCAGAGCAAAGCGAATGCCGCGCCAGGGAGGATTACGGGTGGGGGTGGGCGGGCGGTGTAATTAAACCTGACCAGGCCCCAAACCGATCAACCACCCCCCACCACATCCGCGGCAGCGCCTAAACGCCCCTCAACTAACCCGGTAGTTCGGCGCTTCCTTCGTAACCATCACATCGTGCACGTGACTCTCATGCAGCCCCGCCGGACTGATTCGAACGAACTGTGCGTTCTTCTGAAGCTCGGCGATCGAGGGATTCCCCGTATAGCCCATGCCGGCGCGCAAGCCGCCGACAAGCTGATAGAGCACCGTCGACAATGGCCCGCGATAGGGTACGCGACCCTCGATGCCCTCTGGGACGAGCTTGCCCACGTCCGATACGTCTGCCTGCGCGTAGCGATCCGATGAACCTTCGCGCATCGCGCCGAGCGAGCCCATGCCGCGATACGACTTGTAGGTTCGTCCCTGGTAGAGAACGAGCTCACCGGGCGCCTCGTCGGTGCCCGCGAAGAGCGAGCCGATCATGACGCTCTCGGCGCCGGCGGCAATCGCCTTCACGGCGTCGCCCGAATACTTCACGCCGCCGTCTGCGATGATCGGAACGCCCCGCTCTCGCCCTGCGCGCGCGCAGTCCATGACGGCGGTCACCTGGGGAACGCCAATGCCGGCCACGACCCGCGTGGTGCAAATCGAGCCAGGGCCCATGCCCACCTTGACCGCATCGGCACCCGCATCGATCAATGCGATGGTTGCGTCGGCCGTCGCTACGTTTCCGGCAACCACCTGCACGTCGGGGTACTGCGACTTCGTGTCCCGCACGGCGTCGATCACACCCTTTGTGTGACCGTGCGCGGTGTCGATGATTATCACGTCGACGCCTGCACGCGCCAAGGCCTCGGTTCGCTTGTCTCGATCCGGACCCACGCCGAGCGCGGCGCCGACGCAGAGCCGACCGAGTGAGTCCTTGATCGAATCCGGGTAGCGGTCCGCCTGCAGCAAGTCCTTGATCGTGATGAGGCCGACGAGGTCGCCATCGTCACCGACTACCAACAGCTTCTCGATGCGGTGCTTGTGCAATAGCTCGCGCGCCTTGTCTTGCTCGACACCGGGCGGCACGGTCACGAGCTCCTTGGTCATCAGCTGAGCGACCTTCTGATTGAGGTTCTGCTCGAAGCGAACGTCGCGGCTGGTGAGAATGCCAACCGGCCTAGTACCCTCGACGACGGGCAGGCCCGAAATCTCGTGGCGACGCATCAGCTCGAGTGCGTCGTGGAGCGACTCGCCGGGGCCCACGGTCACCGGGTCGACAATCATGCCCGTCTCGGCACGCTTCACCTTGGTGACCTCGAGGGCCTGGAGCTCGGGGCTCATGTTCTTGTGCAGGATGCCAATGCCGCCCTCACGGGCCATGGTCACCGCGGTGCGCCATTCGGTCACCGTGTCCATCGCGCTCGAGGCGAACGGAATTCGAAGCTCGAGCTCACGCGTAAAACGAGTCGAAACGTCGGCGTTCGCGGGCAAAAAATCCGCGTACGCCGGAACGAGCAACACGTCATCAAAGGTGAGTGCTTCCCGTAGGATGCTGTCAGTCACCGGAACCTCCAGAGGACCCTAAAAATTGGCGCGGAGTATAGCGCCCCGGTGACGGCACGCTAGTAGCTGCGAGGAAAGTCCTGAATATCCACCTGGTCCAGGGCGAACCGGATGAGAGCGCTCCTGCTGACCCTGCGATGGCCCTGCTTTTTGAGCTTTGCGACCATCTTGTCGAGCTGCGCCAGATCTTCCTTGTAGAGGGAGATGCAAATCACGTCGTAGTGGTCGGGCTTCTTCGCCTTCTTGGGTTTTGCCCGGCCGCGCTTCCCCGGCCTGTCGCCATAGAAGCTGTCGCGCAGAACCGCGCTCACCTCGTCTTCTTCTAAAACGTCCCGTACCCCTGTTGTTTCACGTCGCTTCATGTGCCCACCCCCTAAGATGCGACCGAGAGTGAAGCTCGCATCTTCGCCCTCTTGCCGGTAGCGGCAACGGCGGTCACCCGTTGCACCAAACGCATGTAGTCCTCCGCGCCATGGCTCTTAGGAGCGTATTCGAAGATCGTCTGCTTCGCGCTCGGGGCCTCACGGAGTTTCGTGTTGATTCGGATCGGATCGTAGCAGCGTCCCTCGAAGTGTTCACGAAGCGTCAGAATCGCCTCTCGTGAAATCCGATTGCGCACGTCGAAGAAGGTCGGCAAGACCCCGAGAAGCTCCACATCGTGCTGAAGCAACTCGCGAACGTTGCGAATCGTTCGCAGGACTTGCTTGACACCGATCAAGGAGAGGTAATCGCAGGCGACCGGAACTACGACAGAGTCCGCGTACACCATGGCGTTCTGGTTCATCAGCGAAAGCGCCGGTGCGCAGTCGACCACGACGGTGTCATAGTCTCGACACGCATCACCCAAGCGCTCGCGCATGATCCGGTCACGATTCGGGCGCTCCGCAAGAAAGAGCTCGGCAGCAGCAAGCGACTCGTTGGAGGTCAAGACGTCGAGCCCCTCTCGAACGGGCACCGCGACGTCAGACGCCTTCGCGCCGTTCACGAGCACATGGTAGAGCGTACGCTGACCTGCGATCCCAAGCGAAGCGCCAACATTACCCTGTCCGTCCGCATCGATGAGCAAGACACGGCGCCCCGACTCGGCCAAGCCCGCGGCGAGGTTGATCGACGTCGTTGTCTTGCCGGTGCCGCCTTTGTGGTTGAACACCGCAATGCGCTTCGGCGCCGCGCGGGTCAGTCCCACCTCGCTGTGGCGTTGCTCTCCCCGCTCCCGGCATCCTGTCGAGCAGAAGTACTGGCGACGCCCATCGCTCACACTCATTTGATAAGGGTATTCAATCTCGAAGGTCGCTCCGCAGGTGTCGCATGCGTGGATGCCATCGACCCCGAGCAGCAGTTTCTGCTGACAAGCCGTCGAGCAAATATAGAGGTACTGCCCGTTCTCCTCGCGAACCTGGTAGCGAAACCGCGCCTCGAAGGTTTTCTCGCAAACATGACAAGTCGATTGCATCACCACTCCCCGGAGTTACCGAAGTACTTCCTGAAGTGGTTCAACCAGAACGCAGCAAGCCGGTCAAAAAACCGGATGCAATTTCTTCGCTACACGTCGAGCTCTACGGCTTCGGCCGCTGGAGCCTGTTCCATGATGAACTGGTAGCGCGGCGCCGGATCCTTGCCCATCAACTCGCTGAAAACCCGATCGGCCTCTAGCTCGCCATCGATCATGACCCGCAGAGCCCTGCGTCGATTCTTGTCGAGCGTGGTTTCCCGGAGCTCGTCGGCAGTCATTTCGCCTAGCCCCTTGAAGCGGCTGATCTCGACCTTCGCGTTCGCCGGCGCGGCGGCAATGATGCGGTCGCGTTCTTCGTCATCGAGCGCCCAATGAACCTGCTTGCCGATGTCGAGTCGATAGAGCGGTGGCTGCGCCAAGAAGACATGGCCGGCCCTCACGAGCCCGGGCAGCATCCGAAAGAAGAATGTCAGCAAGAGCGTTGCGATGTGGTGCCCGTCGCTGTCCGCGTCCATCAGCAGGAAGACACGTCCGTATCGCAGCTTTGAGATGTCGAAGTCCTTGCCAATCCCGCAGCCGAGCGCGCTCACGATGTCTTGAAGCTCGCGGTTGCCGAGAATCTGCGCCTGGGACGCGCGCTCGGCGTTCAGAACCTTTCCACGGAGCGGAAGGATGGCCTGGGTCTTGCGGTCTCGCCCCTGCTTCGCGTTCCCACCCGCGCTGTCACCTTCTACGAGGAACAATTCGCTGTCGTCGGGATTAGTACTCGAGCAGTCGGAAAGCTTGCCCGGCAGGTTCAAGCGATGGCTGACGGCCGTCTTGCGGGACACCTGCTGGCTCGCCGCGCGGCTCGCGGCACGCGCGCGCGATGAAATGATCACGCGGGCGATGATCGACTCGGCGACGGTCTTGTTGTTGAGCAGCCACTGCTCGAACGCCGTGCGTACCCAGGACTCGATCTGCGCCGTCACCTCGGGATTGTTGAGCCGGTCCTTGGTCTGCCCCTGGAACTGAGGTTCCTCCACGTAGACGCTCAGCAGCGCGACCAGCCCCTCGCGTATGTCTTCGGCAGTAATCTTCACGCCTTTGGGCGTGAGCTTGTGCGTCTCCATGTGGTTGCGAATCGCCTTCGAGAGCCCCTGCTTGAACCCGTTCTCATGCGTGCCGCCCGAACCTGTCGGGATGCCGTTGGCGTACGAACGGATCAATTCGTCCGTGCCCTCGGTCCATCGCAAGGCGATCTCGAGTCGCGGCTCGCCGTCGCTTTCGGCGGTGAACGCCTCCGCATGCACCGATGGGTTCCCCCGCTCAGCGATCAGCTTGTCGAGGAAGTCGACGATGCCACCCGGATGTTCGAACTCTTTGCGCTCGCCGCTCTTCTCGTCGACGAAGACGATCTTGAGGCCCCGATGAAGATAGGTCTTTGCCTCGAGACGCTCGGCCACACGCTTGGAATCGAAAGCAGCCCGCTTGCCGAAAATCTCCACGTCGGGCCGGAAGTGAATGGATGTCCCCCGCTTGCTGGTCTTCGCTCCGACCTTGAGCTTCGCAGTCGCTTTGCCGCGCTTGTATGGCTGCGAGTAGGTCTTACCCCCGCGCCAGACCGTGGCGGTCAGCTCCGAAGAGAGCGCATTGACGACCGACGATCCCACGCCGTGAAGACCGCCGGCTACTTGGTAGCTCTTCCCTTCGAACTTTCCGCCCGCATGAAGCGTAGTGAGGATGAGCTCCAGCGCTGACTTCTTGAACTTCGGGTGCCTGTCCACCGGGATGCCGCGCCCATTGTCGGTGATCGTCGCTCCGTGATGATCTTTGTCCAGCACCACCTCGATGCGTGAGGCATGCCCGTTAATCGCCTCGTCCACGGAGTTGTCGAGAATCTCCCAGAGCAAATGGTGGTAGCCATGGGCGTCGGTCCCGCCGATGTACATCGCAGGCCGCTTGCGGACCGGCTCCAAACCTTCGAGAACATCGATGTCTTTGGCGGTGTACGCCACTATTCCTCCGGAAACATGGGAACCTCGGGTTCCTGGTAGACTTCGCCTTCGACCTGGCCGCGGGTGAAGAGCTGAAAGCCCTTGCCCCCCCGGGACACGATCTCGTACTTGCGAAGCGTGATTCGGTACTCGCTGCCTCCGTCGCGCTTGGCGATCAGAACGTCGTCGTCATAGGACAAGACCCGCGCCGCCAAAACCTCATCGCCCTTGGCGAGCTTGATCAGCATCACGCCCCGACCTGCGCCGGCCAGCAACGAGACATCATCGGCTTCACAGACCAGGGCGCGTCGCTCCTTCGTCACACAGGCGACGCAGTCCTCTTGGAAGACAGGCGCCACGTAGATCACTTCGTCACCTTGTTTCGGTCTGGTGAACTTGCGGCCCGAACGAGTCGACGGCTCTCGATGCCCGCGAAGCGAGAAGCGTAGCGCAAGGCCTCCCCGAGTGACGGCGATGGCATACGGCTCCTCGGGCTCTTCGGAGTCCTCGTCCAGGGGCGGCACCTCCAAGAAGCGCGGGTCGAAACCCATGGCTCCGACGATACGCTCCCCGTCCGCCATCTTGAATAGGGTCTGAAGCGGTGTACCGTGCCCGGTCGTCGCCGGAACATCGACGAGGCGGCTGACGTAACAGACGCCGTGACTGCTGAAGAACGCCACCGTGCTCTTGGTCGAGCCGGCCAGAACCGCCAGCACCCGGTCGCCCTTTCGCACCCGAGTCGAGGCCACGTCCTTCACTCGTTGCTGACGTTTGACCCAGCCCTGTTCGGTGACGACGACCATCGCGTCCTCGTCGACGATGAACGCCTCTGCGTCGAACTCGGGCTCGTCGAGCTTCCCGCTGATGCGGGTTCGGCGGGGGTCCGCGTAGGTGGAGGCGAGCTCCTGCAGCTCGGCGCGCACCAGCTTCCAGCGTGCGGCCGGACTCTTGAGCAGCTTCTGCACTCGGCGAGCTTCCTTTTGTTTCTGCTCTAGCTCGGACCGAATCTCGAGGATTTGTAGCTTTGCCAAGCGGTAGAGCTTGAGCTCGAGGATCGCATCCACCTGCAGCTCGTCGAGCGCGAAGCGCTTCATCAGCTTCTGGGCTGCGTCCTGCTTGCCCTCCGACTTGCGGATGATCCGAATCGCCTCGTCGAGCGCATCGAAGACGATGACGAAGCCTTGGAGGATGTGGATGCGCTTGAGGAGCTGGTCGAGCTCGAACTCGAGCCGCTTGGTGACCACCTCCATTCGGAAGTCGAGGAAGTGCCGAAGGATGGCCTTGAGGCCGATGCGCTGTGGCGCAGCCACCTCTGGGTTCGAGGTCGGCACCAGGCAGGTGAGGTTCACCTGCACGTTGGTCTGCAGGGGCGTGTTCTTGTAGAGGTACGCCATGATCAGCTGCGGGTCGGCGTCCTTCTTCATTTCGCAGACGATGCGGCAGTCATCGGTGCTCTCGTCGCGGACATCGAGCAGAACGGGCAGCTTCTTCGCGATGATCACGTCGGCAATCTTCTCGACTACGGTGCTTCGTTCGACCGAGTAGGGGATCGAGCGAATCACGATCGATGGATTTCCACTGCGCGGGTTCTCGGTCTTCCACTCCCCGCGGAGCTTGAGCGAGCCCTGCCCGTTCTCGTAGGCCGACGCCAGCTCGCTCGTGCTGCTGATCAGCTCGCCACCGGTCGGGAAGTCGGGCCCCTTCACGAACTTCATCAACTGCTTGGTCGTGAGGTCCCCGTCGATGAGCGCCACGCAGGCCTGAATCACCTCCGACAAATTGTGAGGTGGAATCGAGGTTGCCATGCCAACTGCAATGCCCTGCGAACCATTCACCAGAAGGTTGGGAAAACGCGCAGGTAGGACAATCGGCTCGAACAGCCGGCCATCGTAGTTGGGCCGAAAGGCGACCGTCTTTTTGGCAAGCTCGACCAGGAGCTCGTCCGAGAGCTTCTGCAGGCGGGCTTCGGTGTAGCGCATGGCCGCGGCCGAATCGCCATCCGGGGAGCCGAAGTTGCCCCGCCCGTCCACCAGGGGCTCACGCATGGTGAAGGACTGGGCCATCCGAACCAGGGCATCGTAGATCGCGGTGTCGCCGTGTGGGTGAAACTTACCCATCACGTCGCCGACGATGGCCGCCGATTTGCGATGCTTGACGTCGCTCCGGAGACGGAGCTCGTTGAACATCGTGTACAGGATTCGCCGCTGCACGGGCTTGAGCCCATCACGGACATCGGGCAGCGCGCGCGAGGTGATGACGCTCAGCGCGTAGTTGAGATATCGACGCTGCGCTTCGACGACGAGCGATGCGTCCTCGATGCTATCCATGGGTAGCTCAATCTGAGGAGCTCCCTTCTTCTTGCGACGCCGCGCCATCCGAAAACCTGCTCGCATGTAGCAGCCTCGCAAAAGGCAGGGCAACTATTGCGTCGGCAAAACTTCGAAAGGATTTAAGATTTGTCTTCCAGAGGCCAGAGATGATTCACGGGCTTGGCTCCCTTCCCCACTGCGAATGCATGGGCGAGCGCGCCGCCGAGCCAGGCCTTGGCGCCCTCGACCGCGGTCGGAAGGTCGACCCCGAACGCCAGTCGAGACGCGATTGCTGCCGAGAGCGCGCAGCCGGTTCCGTGAAATCGACCGGGGACGAGCTCGACGGCAGCGAACACACGGACCTCTCCGTCGGAGAGAAGCAGATCGCTGCCTCGGTCAGCCCCTTGCAGGTGACCGCCCTTGATCAGAACCGCGGCTGTACCAAGGGCGGCGATCCGTTCGGCGGCTCTGCCGGCGTCATCGAGAGTACGCACGGGCATCTCGGCCAGCAGGGCTGCCTCCTGCGCGTTCGGTGTGACCAGCGCGGCCTGCGGGATGACCGAGTCTTTGTAGGCCTCTACGATGTCCCCGGTTGACAGCGAGGCCCCCCGACTCGGCAACCAGACCGGGTCGACCAGCCAGCCAAACTCGGTTTCGTTCATGATGGAACCCAAGAGCCGTGCCACCTCCGGAGAACCGAGCGCGCCGGTCTTGGCTGCAGCCGGCTCGATATCTGCAAGCAGGGTCGCGAGCTGGGCCCGAACGAGGTCCACCGACAGCAGCTCGACCTGCTCGACCGCGCGGCTGTCCTGCACCGTAATCAGAGTCGGTACCGCTGCTCCGTAGGCGCCGTGCTGTTGAATCGTCTTGAGGTCCGCCTGCAGCCCGGCACCAGCTGAAGGGTCGGAACCGGCAACCGTCAAGACGATCGGAGGGGCCGAAGTCATGAAGCTTCGAGGGTCTTGCGGCAGTCGAGCAACGCGAGCCTCGCAGCTTCGTCGATGCTGGGGAACTCGAGCCCGAGCCCCTGCAGTGTTTCGCGGACGATGCGGGCGACTTCGAGGCGCATGTAGGGCTTGCTGTCGGCGGGGACCGCGTACCAGGGCGCCCAGGGACGCGAGGTTTCGTTGAGCGCGTCTTCGAACGCACGCATGTAGTCGGGCCAGCGGTCTCGCTCTTTGACGTCGCCAGGGTTGAACTTCCAGTTCCTGCTCGGATTGTCGATTCGTTCGAGCAGGCGGCTCTTCTGTTCCTCCAAGGAAACATTCAGAAAGAACTTCACGATGATGGTGCCGTTGTCGGCGAGGTGCTTCTCGAAGTTGCGAATCGATTCGTAGCGTTCGCTCCAAAGGGTTTCGAGATTCAGCCCGGGCAGGCGCTGAGCGCCAAGGAACTCCGGGTGCACTCGCACGACCAGCACTTCTTCATAGTGGCTGCGGTTGAAGACGCCGATCCGGCCGCGTTCAGGCAAGCGCCTGGCAACCCGCCAGAGAAAATCATGGTCGAGCTCCTCGTCGGAGGGCGCCTTGAACGACGACACCTGAAAACCGGCGGGATTGACGCCGGTGAACACGTTGCGAATCGTGCCGTCCTTGCCGCCTGCATCCATGGCCTGGAACACGAAGAGCACGGCATGTTGGTTATCGGCGTAGAGCTTTCGTTGAAGGTCGTAGATCTCGCCGGTGTGCTCGCGGCGCTCGTCCTTCACTCGGTCCTTGTCGACCTTCTTGCTGGGCGCCGTGCTTGCTTCGGCGATTCGAAAGCTGCCGTCGAAGGGAACCTGAAACTCGCTCTTCGGCGCACTCCATTTGCGGGTCGCGGTCATTCGACGGACTATACACCATGACCGCGATCTCAGCTGAAGACCCGCACCCCAGAAAACGCGTCGCCGTCGAAGACAGCGAGATGTCCTACGTCGACACCGGCGGCGACGGCCCCATCGACACAGCGACGAGGAAATGAGCCGCTACCGCGCAGGTTTCACTGAACCTGGAGAGTCACGCCGGCCCACGCTCACCTGGCCGCGCCAGATCCAATCGGCCCCAAGGACGTCCACGACATCGCCGATGCCTATTCGAAATGGCTGCAATCGAGCGATTCACCGCCGAAGCTCTTCGTAAACGCCGACCCGGGTATCATCCTGATCGATTCAACGCGAGTTCGCCGCCGACTCCCGACCAGAGATCACGGTGAAGGGGTCCACTTCATTCAAGAGGACTCGCCAGCCGAGATCGGCAAAGCCGGTCACTGGCTTCATCCGGCAGAACGCTGAGCGCTAAGGAAGCGCTTCGGGGTTGACCCATTCGTCAGGGGGCCGCTTGCACTGTGGGCGTCTTCCGGCTTTGAGCGCCTTCTCGTATTCCTTCATGGCCTTGGGAAGGTTGGCTCGAAGGCGTTGAATGCGGGTCTGGTCGGAAGGGTGCGTAGACTGCCACTGAGCCGGTGCCTTCCCACCGGCCTGCGCCATCGCCTGCCATAGCGTGATGGCCTCGGCCGGATAGAAGCCCGCCCGGGCCATGAAGATCTGCCCGACTTCGTCGGCTTCGCTCTCGTGCTTTCGGCTAAATGGCAAGAGCACGCCGAACTGGGCGCCCACCCCGAGCCCACCGACGATCAAGTCCTGGTACTCCGGCGCCGCCGCACCGGCTGCCACGGAGGCCGTGCTCATGGCGGTATCCGCCAAGATCGACTGCGACATGCGCTCATTGCCGTGACGCAACAGGACGTGGCTGACTTCGTGGCCGATCACCGCGGCGAGCTGCCCTGGTGTCGTCGCGATGTCGAGCATTCCGGTGTGCACTCCGATCTTCCCGCCGGGCAGCGCGAACGCATTGGGCGTGGGGTCATCGAAGACCAGGACCTCCCAGCGACCGTTGTTGGGGCCGTGCTCCGCGGGAATGACCTTCACGATCGCGGCGGCGATGCAGCCTACGTAGTCGCTGAGCGCCTTGTCTTGGCTGATCTTGCCTTCCTTCTTCAAGCTGGCGAACGCGGCAATGCCCATCGCATCCATCTTGTCGTCATTGATGAGCGTGAGCTGCTTGCGCCCAGTCATCGTCGTCGAACAGGCCGCTACGAAGAGCGATACGGCCAGCGCTAAAACCCCGATTCTCACGCACTCGGTTCTAGCACCATGCTAGGCTACCCGCACGCATGACTCAGCACGCTCAACCGGAGTTCCCTGGCGCGCGCATGCGGCGAAACCGCCGCACCGACTGGCTGCGCCGCCTCACGCGAGAATCCAAGGTCACCCCCGACGACCTCATCTGGCCCGTGTTCGTCCAGGAGGGCAAAGGCGCCCGTACGGCTGTCCCGTCGATGCCGGGGGTCGAACGGCTGAGCATCGACCTATTGGTGAAAGCGGTCGGCGAAGCCAAGGCTCTCGGAATTCCCGCGGTCGCTGTCTTTCCAGTGACGCCCCCGGAGCTCAAGACTCCGAACGGCAAAGAAGCCACCAACGCCAACAATCTCGTCTGCCGCACAGTCCGCGCCATCAAGGACGCACACGACGACATCGGCGTGATCTGTGACGTCGCACTCGACCCGTACACCACGCACGGCCAAGACGGCATCGTTCGCGACGGCGAGATTCTCAACGACGAAACGGTCCGGGTGCTCTGCGAGCAGGCCATCGTGCAGGCGCACGCCGGCTGCGACGTGGTGGCGCCGAGCGACATGATGGACGGTCGCATCGGCGCGATTCGCACGGCGCTCGATGCGGAGGCCCTCGAACAGGTCAACCTGCTCGCGTACTCGGCCAAGTATGCCTCGGCGTTCTACGGCCCTTTCCGCGACGCCGTCGGCTCGGCGCAGAGCCTCGGCACAGCGGACAAGCGAAGCTACCAAATGGACCCGGCGAACGGCGACGAAGCGCTCCGCGAGGTCGCCCTCGATGTGGCCGAAGGCGCCGACATGGTCATGGTCAAGCCGGGGATGCCCTATCTCGATATCGTCCGCCGCGTGAAAGACGCTTTCGGTCTTCCCACCTACGCCTACCAAGTCAGCGGCGAATACGCGATGCTCCGAGGGGCCGCCGACCAGGGCTGGCTCGACTGGGAGAAGGTCATCCTCGAGAGCATGCTCTGCTTCAAGCGCGCTGGTGCCAACGGAGTGCTGACCTACGCGGCGCCCGAAATAGCCAAGCTCCTGGGCTAATACCGGCTCCCGTTCCCGGCTCGAGTCGCGGTTTGTGCGTTGGAGCAGGGTCTACGGCCCCTTGGCTTGCCCGGGCTCGACCCATGTGCCAAACCGCCCGTTCGCAGAACGAGGAGTCCCTGAATGTACCGATGTGAGCTTTGCAATCGAGTGTCGCGCCCCGGAGAGCGGGCGACGAAGGTGGTGACCGAGCGTCGGCCCGCCGAGTACCCGAGCCGCGGCAAAGCACAGAAGGGTCGCGCCGCCAGCCGGTCGAAGGCCCAGGACGATCCGGGCGGAGCAGGCTACGAAATCGCCAAAGAACGCATCGCTTGCTCGGTGTGTGCGCAGGAGTACCTCGCGAAGGAAGCCGCGCAAGAAGCCGAATCGCTCGGCATCTAACGCAGCCCCAATCGCCCCGAGTGTGGTAAGTCGGCTCGATGCAGTGGCCGATCTCCATCGTCGTTGGATCCGTCGCCATGGGCGCCCTGGTCGGTCTGATCGCCCCGGGGCGGGGCCGGCTCCTCGACGCGATCCGCACGTTCGCGATCGTGTCCTCGGTGGCAGTCGTGGTCGGCCGCCTCATTCCGGACGCGATCAGCGCTGGCGGTCCGCTGGTCTTGATCGCAGTCGCCGCGGCCTTCCTTGCGCCCTGGCTGATCGAACGGGCTGCCCACGAGGACCCAGAGCACGATCACTCCTCGACTATGGGTCTCGAGCTCAGCTACTGGGGCCTGATGATCCACAAGCTTGGCGACGGCCTGGCACTCGGCTCGTTCACCGGCGAGGCGCACGCCGGCCATCACCACGGTGACGTGCTCACCGCCATCGCCGTGCACTCGGTTCCGGTGACCGCGTTGATCACCCTCGCCTTCACCTCCGCGCATGGTTGGAGGAGCGGGATCCGGCGCGCGATCGGTCTGGCGCTCATGGGCACCATCGGGGTCGTGCTCGCCCAGCAGACCTCGCTCGGAAGCTGGACACAGGGCGAGCCCTGGATCGAAGCGGTCGTGAGCGGGCTTCTCTTACACGTAGTCACGCACGATTGGGCGCACGAGCATGATCGCCCGGCACTTCCAGGCTGGCCGCAGGTGATCGCCATTGCAGCCGGCGTCAGCGTGCTGCTACTTGGCCGCTAGCCTCCGAGGAGCTCACGACATGCGGCCACAGCTCGACCGAGAGCTTGCCGTGCCGTGCGCTCCTGCTCTCCCGGAGGACCGCTCCTGCTCTGTGTCGATGACGAGCAACTCCAAGGCCTCGAACACGAGCCCGGCGCGCAGCGACTCGGAGCCGACATTGCGACCGGACAGGACGCCGAGCGCCCGATCCCATCCGAGATTGCTGTGTGAGTAGTCGTCGGCGGCCGGAAGCAAGCTCAGCCCAGGCGCGCTCAGCAACTGCGCCGCCCAGTGCAACTGCAGTCTGGCTTCTGAAAGCCGATCGGACTGAAACAGCGCCGAGTGTCTTCCAGGTCATACAGGACCGACCCCTGCGTAGCGAATGCCGGTGAGCTCTGCGATTTCTCGCTTCCAGGTCGTGAGGTCGCGCAGCTCGAACTGGTCGAGATGGGCGTGGCCGCAACCGCGTGCGAGCACTTGCATCAACTCCACCGTCGCTCGGAAGTAGTTGTCGAGCTGCTGCGCGGAGCTCTCGATCTTCAGGCGCGCGCGCAGGTGCTCTTGCTGAGTCGCAATGCCGACTGGGCAATTGTTGGTCTGGCAAGCGCGCATGCCGAGGCAGCCGATCGCTTGAATCGCCGCATTCGAAACCGCGATCGCATCGGCGCCCAGGGCGAGCGCCTTCACGAAGTCGCTCTCGGTCCGAAGCCCGCCGGTGATGACCAAGGTCACCTCCGAACGCTTGCGTGCGTCGAGATGACGCCGCGCACGCGCCAAGGCCACCATGGTGGGGACCGAGATATTGTTCTTGAACACGTTGGGAGCGGCCCCCGTAGCACCGCCCCGTCCGTCGAGGATGATGTAGTCGACGCCCACCTCGAGCGCGAAGTCGATGTCATCTTCGATGTGCTGTGCACTGAGTTTGAAGCCAACAGGAATGCCGCCCGTCGCTTCACGCACTTCCTCGGCGACACGGCGGTAGTCCTCTGGGCCGTCCAAGTCCGCAAAGCGAGATGGGCTGATGGCCGCCTGCCCTGGCTCGAGCCCACGCACCGACGCGATCTTCGCGGTGACTTTGTTGCCCGGCAGATGCCCGCCAGTGCCGGTCTTCGCTCCCTGCCCGGCCTTGAAGTGAAATGCCTGACACTTCTTGACCTTGTCGAGACTCCAGCCGAAGCGCCCCGAGGCGAGCTCGTAGAAGTAACGCGAGTTGCTCTGCTGCTCCTCGGGGAGCATGCCGCCCTCACCCGAGCAGATGCCCGTGCCTGCCTTCTCGGCGCCCAAAGCGAGCGCGACCTTGGCTTCCTGGCTCAGCGCACCAAAGCTCATGTCACTCACGAAGATGGGAATCTCGAGCCGAAGCGGTTTCTTCGCCTGGGGTCCGATGGTGACGTCCGAGCCCACCGGGCTGTCGTCGAGAAGCGGCTTGCGAGCGAGCTGGGCGGTCAGAATCAGCACGTCCTCCCAGCAGGGAAGTTGCTGCCGCGGCACCCCCATCGCCGAGACCGAACCGTGGTGCCCGAGCTTCTTCAAGCCATTGCGCGCGAGCTCCTGGATATGCTGGTTGAACGGCTCCTCGGGCGTTCCGTGCACGTCGGCGTAGAGACCGAGGTATGCATCGCGGTCGTAGGGTTGCGGTGACTTCTCCGACCATGCGCGAATCTCCGACTCGTCAACGAGTACGGCGTCAGCGTCGAGGTCGATCCATGCGCGAAACTTCTGAAGCACCTCGGCATTGTTGTAAGAGCTCACGCCCGTGTCGTATCGATAGTCCCAGCCATGGAGCCCGCAGATGAGGTTCTCTCCTTCGACACGCGCATCGGCCATCAGGGCACCACGATGCAAACAGCGGCCGTACAGCACCGAGACTTCATCGTCGTATCGAAGGACCACCAGGTCGACGCCAGACACGAGCGCGTACGCAGGCGTCCGGTCCTCGAGCTCGCTCCATTTGGCAACCGGTGCTTTGTTCTGCGTTCGAATCTGAGTGATGGTCATGATGTATGTCACCACGCAGTGGGCGCGCAGTGCAAGGGCCGTACGCGCATTTCGAACATTTGTTAGCGTCCGGCTTCAGCCGCGCGAGCGGTGCAGCGGAAACGCCGTGCCCGACGACACCGAGAAGCACGGTGAGCATGACGGTCGGCCAACGCAATCCCGTTCCTATCATCGCGATGGCGACCGGAACCAAGCGAATGACCGTTAGGCTCATGGCCTAGATGAGCAAGGGGTCCGCGAGGATTTCGACCGTTGCAGGCCCCTCATGGGCCAGCGCCTCAGCAAGTGCCCCTTCGAGCTCCTGAGCTTTGGTCACCCGAATCCCCAAGGCGCCACAGAGCTCAGCGTAGTCCGCGAAGCTCGGATTGTGGAGTGAGGTCTGCCAGACGTCGTAGTCGGCGCTCCGCTGCTCTTTGCTGATCTTGCCGAGCTCGCTGTTGTTGAGAAGGACGTGCGTGATGTCCATCCCGTACTTCACCGCCGTCGTGTACTCGGCCAAGTACTGCCCGAAGCCGCCGTCGCCCGTCACGGCAATCACTTTGCGACCATGAAAGCGCGGGTCGCTCTCCTGGGTCGCCGCCCAGGCCCCGATCGCGGCTGGGTATCCGAAACCGATCGAACCGAGATAGCCGCTCATCAAGACCGATTGACGCTGGCATTCGAAGTAGCGGCCGAACGAATAGGTGTTGTTTCCCACGTCGACCGCGATGATGGCGTCTTGTGGCGCTGTGGCGGTGAGAGCCGCAAAGATCGCCGCCGAATGCACACCTCCCCCTTCGGTTTCGCTGAGCCGCCGAGTCTTTTCTTCACGCCAAATCTTCCAGCGTTCGGCGACGTCGGGCCTTTGGTCGACTGCGGCTGCCGAGCCCAGTCGCTCCTTCAGGAGTCGCGCCGTCACCCCGATCTCACCCCAAACTGGAACGGTCACCGAATGGAGCCGGCCTAGCATCATCGGGTCGTAGTCGACCTGGACGATAGGCTTGTAACTCGTGATGCCGGTGTGGTTGCTGAAGCTCGCGCCAAACACGATTAGCAAGTCGGCCTCGTTCATGAACCAACTAGCCACCGGGGTTCCGCTGCGCCCGAGCACCCCGCAGCCGAGTGGGTGGTCATCCGCGATGAGCCCTTTGCCTTTGAAAGTCGTCATTACGGGCGCTTTGAGCTGCTCCGCTAGAGCGATCACGGGCGCCATGACGAAACGGGCGCCATGTCCGACGATGATCACCGGGCGCTTCGCCGCGGAAATCCGTTTCACCGCGTCGTCGAGCGATGGCTTCGGAGGGCTGATCTCGCGCGCCGTCATCCGGCCCTCGGGCGACCCGGCCTTCGTATCCGGGGCCTCGACGACTTGGACGTCATCGGGAAACACCATGTGCGAAACGCCCTGCTCGAGGATCGCATGCTTGCAGGCAAGGCTCGTGATCTCGGCGAAGCTCGAGTCCTTGGCTGCCTCCACCGTGTACTTCGCCACCCCCCCGAACGCCGCGGCAAGGTCCACCTCCTGGAATGCGCCACGTCCGATGAGATGGGTGGGCACCTGACCGGTGAGCGCCAGGACAGGCGCACGGTCGACGTGCGCATCCCAAAGCCCCGTCAAGAGATTGGTCGCGCCCGGCCCTGCAATCGCGAAGCAGGCAGCAGGACGCCCCGTGAGCTTTCCATATGCCGACGCGGCGAACGCGGCAGCACCTTCATGACGGATGCCGAAGTACCCTAGCGCGCCTTTGGATTGCTGCCGCCGCATCGCGTCCGCAAAGCCGAGATTCGAATGCCCGACCATCCCCCAGACCCAGCGCACGCCCCAGTTGACCAGGGTCTCCACCATGACGTCGCTGCTGGTTCGCACGTGCGAGTCTTCCTCGGGAAAGGCGACGTAAACACCGTCGTCCCGCACCTCGACTGAGAAGGTCTCCACCCCGTCGTCGAAACCACCTGGCGGCTTGCCGCTGAGCGGGTGAAAATCCCAGCCGTGCCAGGGGCAACGTAGCCACCCGCCCTCGATCGAGCCTTCCCCGAGCGGACCGCCCTGATGAGGGCATTTGTTCTCGAGGGCCGCAATTTGACCTTCGAAATGCGTCAAGCAGAGGGTTCGATGCTTGCAGGTGACCGGTTTGACGCGACCCTCGGGGAGCTCCCCCGGATCGAGTACCTTGAGCCAAACACTGCTCTCGTTGCTCATTCGAACGCCTTTCGCTGAGGTCCGAGCCTTTCACGGCCGGGCCGAGGCTGTAAAGGACGTTCAGCGGGCACGAATGTTACAGGTTGCCGGCGAGACGCTCGATTTCCTCGGCGCCGTTGCCTTCCTGGGCGACAAGCTCTTCGACGTCTTCCTCGCGGAGTTTGATCACGCCCATGTTCTCCGGGCGAAATCCAACCTTGTCGGCATAGAAGTCACGAATCTTGTCCATGTCCGCGCTGAAGTCGCCGGTGAGCTCGACCGCTGGGCCAATGCCGCCGACCTTCTTGCCGAAGTCGAGGTAGGAGAGGACGACCGGGACATTGGCGCTTCGCGCAATGTGGTAGAAGCCCGACTTCCAATAGTCGACGTATGAGCGCGTCCCCTCGGCCGGAACCATGAGTACGAGTGACTCGTTGTTCTCGAAGTGCTCGACCATCTGACCAACGACGCCGCCCGGACGATGTCGCACGATCGGAATCCCGCCGAGGCGCTTGAAGAAGGGGCCGAACGGCGCCTTGAAGAGCGTGTGCTTGCCCATCCAGCGCACGGGGATGTCGTACACGAACGCCATCGCCAACATGAACGGCATGTCCCAGTTGGACGTGTGCGGCGCTGCGATGATCACGTAACGATCCACCGGGGGCCGATCTCCATCCGTTTTCCAACCGGCGACCCGAAGGAACGCCTCGCCTATCCATTGCTTGATCATCGCGTGTGTCGCTCGTACAGGTGCTAGTCGTTGTATTGCAGACCCAGAAGCAGGTTACGAGAGATGCGGCGATTGGTGACAGAACTTTTACAATCGGCGGGGGTTGGCCGGGCCTGTAACATCGCCCTATCCCTGGGGTAAGCACCCCTGATGGAGGAGCCCCGATGAAGCTGTATACCAATTTATTCTCGCCGAATGCCCGCAAGGTGCACGCTGTCGCCCAGGAGCTGGGACTCGAGCTCGAAACTCAAACCCTCGACCTCCGCGCCGGCGAACAGCGCACAGCCGAGTACCTCGCGCTCAATCCGAACGGCAAAGTCCCCACCCTGGTCGACGGAGACACCGTCCTTTGGGAGTCGAATGCGATCATGTGTTACCTCGCCGGCAAGGGCGACACCGAGCTCTGGCCCAAGTCCGCAAAGCGGTACGACATCCTCCGCTGGATGTTCTGGGAATCCAACCACCTGAGCAACGCGCTCAACAGACTCTTCGGCCAGAAGTTTTTCAGCGCTGGCAACCCGGATCAGGGCGTCGTCGAACGCGCGAACAAGGACTTTCGAAAGTACGCAACGATCCTCGACGCCAACTTGGCAGACAAGCAGTTCGTCACGGGTGACACCCTCACGCTAGCCGATTTCGCCGTCGGCGTCGGCTTCGGCTACGAGGCACCCCTAGAGCTTCCCATGGACGGGCTCGACAACATCAAGCGCTGGTGGACCGCCTTTTCCTCAACCGACTCAGGGAAGATCCTCCTGCCCGGCTAGTCTGAGCAAGGATCAGCCGTACGCTTTGCCTTGCCGCCGCATTCGCGTCGGGCTTCGCCCTGCGGGCTCGCGCTGCCGCCTGCCGTTTGGGTAGGTTGTTGTTCCTGCGCCCCGGTACATTTGCTCTTAGACCGGCTTCACTTCGACCCAGATGCCGTTCAACTTGGCCATTCCGGAAAAATACTCGAGCTCGTCGGGGCCGTCTGCGGCCAGTAGGTTCACGTTCACTCCGGTCGTCCGGCTCGCAACGCTAAGGCCGTCGGCTTCCTGGTGTCCCCAGCCATGCGGGAGGGCCACCGCGCCGACCATCATTTCGTCGGTGAGCTGAACCGGCAGTCGAACTGAGGCGACGCTGCTGCGCACTTCGACCATGGCGCCGGACTCGACGCCAACTCGGCCGCCATCCTCCGGGTTCATGTAGAGGTAGTTCGTCGAACGCTTGCCCTCGACGAATCTCGGGATGTTGTGCATCCAGCTGTTGTGGCTGTGCTGCTCGCGCTTGCTGATCAACTTCAGCTTGCCGCGCTGCGCTCGTTCTCGCTCGAACGCGGCTTCGAGCCCTGCTGCGGCAGCGACGAATTCCTCCGGCGCCAAATTGACTAGCCCATCATCGGTGACGACCCGCGTACCGAGGAAGTCGCCTCCCTCGTTCGGACTGAGCAGGCGTCCGTGCGGCTCCTTGCGGAGGCCTCGGAGGGACCCGATGCGAAACGCTCTCGCCATCAAGCTCAGGAATCGTTCCGGTGTGAGACCGAGTCGGCTCCCGATGACGGGCAGCCTTCCGAGGCCGCTCCAGGCCTTGAAGAACCCGTTCACCACGCGAGATCCGAAAAGCGTCGAATCACATGCTCGGGCGAGCTCGAGCAAGATCATCGTCTCATCACGCTGCTCACCCTCCAAGGGTAGTAGCGCATCGGTGAATTGAACGTACGGAATCGGTTGGGCACCCATCAGAGACTGAAACACGAACGGCAGGTCTGCGCGCTGTAAGGCGCTGCTTCCCGGAAGGATGTAGTGCGCATGATTGGCGGTCTCATTGCGAAAGATATCGATCACGACGAGGAGCTCCAGCGCCTTCAATGCCTCTTCGAGCCGGCCGTTGCTGTTGGGGACCGTCAGTAGGGGGTTACCGGACAGGCAGATGAGCGCACGCACTTGCCCCTCGCCTGGAGTCAGAATCTCATCCGCCATCAGCCCGGCAGGGAAGGTGTCGGCGACGGATGGGAGCTGCCCGATGCGGGACAGATCCTTGCGCATCGTGTGGCCACCTTTGCGAGCGTGCTTGGGGAAGTCCTTGACGAACCCGTGGCCGACGAGCGTCCCTCCGAGCCGGTCGAGGTTGCCTGTGACCGCGTTGATCGCTTCCTGAATCCAGAACGCGAGCGTGCCTTGGCTGCCCTGATTGACCCCGGTCGAAAGGAACAGCGCCGCACCGTCCGCTGCGAGATAGGCATCGACCATCGAGCGAAGCGTCTCTGGGGGGATGCCGGTGACCTCTGCGCTGCGTTCGGCTGGCCAGAGCTCAGCCACCTTCTGCAACGACTTCAGCCCCGACATGTAGCGCTCGACCCGGTCGTGCTCGACGGCATCGCGACTCAGGACTTCGTGAAGGAAGCTCAGCAGGAAATACACGTCCGTGTCGGGGCGGATGAACACCTGCGTGCCGAGTTGTTTTGCGGTTTCGGTACGGCGCGGATTCACGTTGAAGACCTTACCGCCTCGGCCTTCGATAGCGCGAAGCCGTCGAATCGGGTCTGGGAGCTGCATGAAGCTCGAGCGCGACACCGCGGGATTCGAGCCGATGATGATCAAACACTGCGTCCGGTCGATGTCGGCAAAAGGCTGAATGAACGGAAAACCATACAGCCGCTCGGCCGCAGCGAACTTGTTGTTGCAATCTTGCGACCCCGTCTGGAAGAGATTGCGCGAACCTAGCCCCTGAAGGAACGCCGCAGTGAGAACCGGGGGCAGCAAGCTGAACGAGATCGGATTGCCGAGATACGCGGACACCGAGTCGCCGCCATGGTCTTTCACGACTTGGCGCACCTTGGCGCCGATCTCGGCGAGCGCCTGCTCCCAGCTGATCTCTTCAAACCGGTCACCGACGCGCTTCAAGGGAACGCGAAGCCGGTCGTCAGAATGATGAACCTCGTGGTAGCGAAGCCCCTTGATACAGGAATAGCCCTTGCTGACGACGTGGTCGGGGTCGGGCTCGATGGCAAGCACGCGGTCGTCTTCGATCGTTGCTTTCAGCCCGCAGGTCGCTTCGCAGATGCGGCAGAACGTGAATTCGGTTCGATGGGACACGGTGGCAAAGGTGCCAGCATGAGGGAGCGCCGACAAGGCTGATGGGACAGCTCGGCCGGGCCCTGCTACATGCCATCCCGAGGAGACGAAAGCGATGCACAAGCTTGCCCTAGCTTTGACGATAGTTTCGATCGCCGCCGTTGGCTGCGACAGCAGTAGCGGCGAGACCGGCGGCCAGGCGGGCAGCAGCGGAGAAGGGGGCACGGCCGGCAGCGGGCCGAAGTGCACGACACCTCAAGAAATGCTCCGCTGTGACAAAGTGCTCAATATCGCCCACCGCGGAGGTAGGCGAATTCGACCCGAGCACACCCTGCTTGCCTACGACCAGGCCCTCGAAGACGGCGCCGATATCCTGGAGCTCGACGTCCACGAGACGAGCGATGGCATGCTGGTCGTGATGCATGACGCGACCGTCGACCGCACGACGGATTGCACTGGCCCGATCAAAGAGATGACCTTCGCGGAGCTTCGAGAATGCGACGCGGGCTACAAGTTCAGCAGGGATGAAGGGGCGACCTACCCGTATCGCGGTACGGGCCTCGTGGTCCCTACGATGGAAGAGGTCTTTGACCGCTACCCCGACACGCCATTCATCATCGAGGTCAAGCAGTCGGAGCCTTCGATTGTCGACCAGTTCGTCGAGGTCATTCGGGAGCACGGCGTCGAGGACAAGATGACCGGGTCGGCGTTTGCGGACAGCTTACTCCTGGAGCTTCGGATGGTGGCTCCCGAGATCCCGACCAACATGGGCACCAACGAAACACTGGTGTTCTGGGGATACTCCTTCCGCGATCTCGACCCCGAGTACGAGCCACCGGCCGAGTTCCTGCAAGTCCCGACCCAATACGACGTCGGCGATCGCATCGTCGATGTCTTGCACCCGGGCTTCGTACCCCGCGCCCACGAGCTCGACATGTACGTCCACGTCTGGACAATCAATGACGAAGAAGAAATGCGGTTCCTGATCGAGACCTACGGTATCGACGGAATCATGACCGACGACCCCCCACTGCTCACCAAGGTCATCGACGAGCTAGGGGTCGGCGACTGAGGCTAAGCGTTCGGGAACTTCTCGACTAGCAGCTCGAGCGCGTCGTGTGTGGTCAGAATCCCGATGATCTTGATGCCTTCGACCACGATCGCCGAGCCGTACTTGTGCTTGAGCATGTCGTTGAGGACGGCGAAGAGCGGGGTGTCCGGGGACACCGTGTACGCTTCTTGGGTCATCGCTTCTTCGACCGTCGTGTGGTCGGGGTTGACCTCATTGAGGCCGGCGATCATGCCAAGGTCGCGGTCGCTAACGACGCCGAAGAGCTCGCCGCCGTGCAGCACAGGCAAGTGGCGAATGTCGTGCTTCTGCATGAGCTTCTGAGCAAACGTGATGGTCTGCTCGCTGCCCACCGTGTGGGGCATCGGGGTCATGAAATCGGCGATCGGCGCGGTCTTGTCCATGGGCTGAGCTGTACCACAGTCAGGCGTTTCCGCCACGCTCTAGGTCCACTTGGCGCCCGTACTTGCGACGGATTTGGCCGATCGCCCGCATGCTCTGGCCGACCAGGACCGGAGCGAGGCTCAGCGTGAATACCAGCAGCCATCCCTCCTTCCCCGGCTCCACCGTCCCCAGGACCTCCGAAAGAATCGGCACGTAGACGGCCGCCGCGAGCAGGCCTACGCACAGGATGATCGCGGCCCAGATCCAAGGGTTCCGCGTCACTTCGTTGAAGACGAAGCCGGAGCGAGGAGACACCATGTTGAAGACGTGGCCGAGCTGCGCGCCGGCCAGAATCAGAAACGAGATCGTGACCGCGCGCTTCACCTCCATCTCGAAGACGAGCATCGAAATCGCAAACCCGGCCAGGACCGCAAGGCTCATCACCAGTCCATAGCCCAGCAGCCTTGCCCAATGCCGGCCCGCGAGCAGCGCTTCGGTCTTGGGCCGGGGCGGATGGTCCATGATGTAGGGGCCGCTCTCTCCCACACCGAGCGCGAGCGCCGGGAATACATCGGTCACCAGGTTCAGGAACAGAATCTGCATCGGAAGGATTGGGAGCGGTGCATTCACCGCCGACGCCAAGCCAACGGTGATGATCTCGCTCAAGTTGCACGACAAGAGGTAGAACACGAAGCTCCGGATGTTCCGAAAGATGATGCGACCTTGCCGGATCGCGACGACGATCGTGGCGAAGCGATCGTCTTGGAGGATCATGTCAGCGGCTTCCCGGGCAACTTGTGTCCCCCGCTGGCCCATGGCGACGCCAATGTCGGACTGTCGTAGTGCAGGAGCGTCGTTCACGCCGTCGCCAATCATGGCCACGGTTTCACCCTCGCCCTGAAAGAACGCGAGCAAACGCAGCTTCTGCTCGGGGTCGGTCCGCGCATAGACGTGCGTTCGGCGGAGCTTGGCGGCGCCCTCTTCGCCTCCGTCTAGCAAGGCCTGGAGCTCGGCGCCGGTGACGGCATGCCCTTTGTCGTCGCTCGCAATGAGACCGACCGCCGCAGCAATGTGCTCGGCGGTTGGAGCCTGGTCGCCGGTCACCATGACTACGTCGACGCCTGCTCGGTGGCATTGCTCAATCGCTCCTACCACGTCTGATCGCGGCGGATCGGACAAGGCCACCAGGCCGAGCAGCGTGAGACTGTGATAGGGGTCGTCGTTGGTCTCTGGATCGAGCCGCTCCGCAATCGCCAGCATGCGCAGCCCATCGGAGGCGACCCGGTGGTTCTCCTCTCGCCACACTGCAAGCGTCGATTCGTCGAGCGCTTGTGCCCCCTCCGTGGTGCGCACCGATACGCAGGCGCGAAACACAGCTTCGGGAGCGCCCTTGACGATCACTCGAGTCGCTTCGCCACCTCGATGGTAGGTGGCCATCATCTTGATGTCGGGGTCGAAGGCCTCTTCGGAGAGCCTGGGCTCAGCCGCGATGACCTGCTCGAGCTCGAGTCCGATTTCGCGCGCTGCGAGCAGGAGGGCGAGCTCCATCGGATCGCCGACCTGGACTTCGCGCCCCGATTCGTCCGTGCCGATCGAGGCGTCGCTGCACAGGGCAGACGCAACGATGAGCCGCGAAACGTCGTCGTCCGTCTCCTTGGGCCCGCCCGACATTGGAATCGAGATGCTGGTCGGGTCACTGGCGCTCTTCCCTGGCACCACGACGCCGGTCACGGTCATCCGGTTCTCGGTCAAGGTTCCGGTCTTGTCGGTCAGGACGATGCTGGTCGATCCCAGAGTCTCGACGGCGGAAAGCTGCTCGACCAAGGCGTTGCGGCGGGCCATTCGGAGGACTCCACGCGCAAGCGCGAGCGTTGCGACGATGGGAAGCCCTTCGGGCACGGTGGCCACCGCAAGCGCAATGGCCGTCTTGATGACATCGGAGGGTTCTTTGCCGCTTAGAGCGCCCAGGATGCCGATGATGGTGACCAAGACGATGCAGAGCCAGCCCATCACCTTGCCGAGCGAGTCGATGCGCTCCTCGAGCGGGGTCTTCTTGTCGGAAGCGCTCTGCACGAGCGCTGTAATCTTCCCGAGCTCGGTCTCCATACCGGTGCTGACGACGACACCCTCTGCGTTTCCCTTCGTGATTGCAGTGCCCTTGAAGAGCATGTTCTCGCGCTCGGCGATCACGGTTTCGACCGGAAGCAGATCGATCGCTTTTTCGACCGGAAGCGACTCGCCGGTGAGAAGTGATTCGTTGGATTGCACCCTCGACGCGGTCAGGAGCCGAACGTCGGCGGTCACCACATCGCCTCCCTCGAACAGGACGATGTCGCCAGGAACCAGGTCTTCGGCCGAGACACGTTGTGCCACGCCCGCACGGCGCACGGTGGTCTCCGTGCTGCCAAGCTGCCGCAAGGCCTCGGTGGACCGGACCGCGCGAAGCTCGGTCACGAAGCCGATCAAAGTATTGATCCCGATGACCGCCAGGATGGCAAAACCCTCGAGGTTATCGCCAAGCGCAAACGACAGCACCGCGCCCGCAATCAGCAAATAGACCACAAAGCTACGGAGCTGTCGCCACAGAATGGTCAGCCAAGAGGTCGCGTGGAACTCCGCAAGAATGTTCGGGCCGAAGCGCTCCCGACGGAGCAGCACCTCGTCGGCCCCGAGTCCGTCGGCCAACCGGACATTCAATTCCTGCAGGACCTGGCCGTGCTCGACGGACCAGGGCGCTGGTTCAGAGGCGGGCTGTGACATAACTGACTGCATCCTCGAGGCTGACGATCTGCCCATAGTCCTCTTCCGGGATCTCGACGCCTAGGGCTTTGTGAATCCCTTGGACCCAGCGAAGGACGTCCATCGAATCGAGGTCGAGCTCCTCTCGCAGGTCGGCATCGTCTTCGATCTCTTCGGCGTCGATTTCGGGGGCTACCGCGACTAGGCAGCCGAGCAAGGTCGATCGTATTTCGTCGCGAGTCATAGCTTCTCCGGCTCCTGCAGCAGTCGATCGAGGGCTGTCAGGAATCGCGAGCCCTGGTGACCGTTGCTGACACGGTGATCGGCGCCGAGTGTAACCCGCATGATGGGCCGGGGCACGACCTTCCCCTCGACCACCCAGGGTCGCTCGACTGTCGCGCCGCAGCCGACGATGGCCACCTGCGGCGGGAAGATGATCGGGGTCACACTCTCGACACCACGCTCGCCGAGGGAGGTCAGCGTGATCGTTGCGGACGTCATTTCCGAGCTGCGAAGTGTGCCGGCGCGCGCGCGACCCACCAGATCGGTCATCCGGACCATCAGCTCGCCGAGGCTGCCCTGGTCCGTATTCCGCAAGGCCGGCGCCACGAGCCCTCCGCCCCGGAGGGACACGGCAAGCCCGACGTGGATCTCGGCGCTTGGCACCGGCTCAGGACCCTGCCAGGTCGCATTGAGCGACTTGTGCTTGCGCAGGGCCAAGGCAACCGCGCGCAGCACCAATACGCCGGACACGAGTCGCTCGCTCACGCTCACAGACGCGTTGGTCTCCCGAAGCCAGGCGATGGCATTCCCCATGTCGATGCTCTGCTCGACGTAGTAGTGGGGGATTTCGTCGTTGGCGCGGGTCATGGCAGCCGCGATCGCGCGCTGCATTCGCTCGGCAGGCGAGACCGCAGCGCTGGCCGGGTGAGCCTTGACGCTCAGGACGTCACTGGCTTGGATCGCGCCGCCTGGCCCGCTCCCAGAAAGCCGGGAGATATCAATGCCGCGCTCCATGGCAACCCTGCGTGCGTAGGGCGAAATTCGGACGCGAGCACCTGGAGCCGAACGCGCCCTTTGACCGACCCCTACCAAGTCGTCGAGGGTGATCCGACCGTGCTCACCCGTGCCGCGGACCGATGGAAGTGACACATCGAGCTCATGAGCGCGCCGCCGAACGGCGGGAGAGGCCAAGGGACCATCGAGGACCAGATCGGAGGCCCCGGCAGAGATGATCGACCCGGGCGCTGACACTGGCGCTGACACTGGCGCTGACGCTGGCGCTGTCTGTATCTCCGCCAGCACCGTACCCACCGGCACCTTCTCGCCTTCCTGCACCAGGAAGCTCTCCACAACCCCTGCTTCAAACACCTCCACCTCGATCAAGCCCTTATCCGTCTCGACCTCGGCAATGATGTCCCCTTTCGCGACGCGGTCCCCAAGCGCGACGCGCCATTTCGCGAGCACGCCTGCGCTCATGTCGGCGCCCAGCGATGGCATCACGAACTCAGCCACCGACCACACTCCTTCTCGCCGCCTCGACAATCCGGTCGACCTGCGGGATCGCCGCTTCTTCGAGATGCTTGGCGTATGGAATGGGCACTTCGATGGTGCAGACGCGTGCCACCGGCGCGTCCAGCTCGTAGAAAGCCTCCTCGGCCAAGATGGCGCTGACTTCCGACGCAAGGCTGCCGGTCTTCCAGGCTTCGTCGATCACGACGGCGCGGTGCGTGCGCGAGACGCTTCCGATGATGGTTTCGCGATCGAGCGGACGCAGGCTTCGCAAATCGACGACCTCGGCGCTCAGCCCCTCCTTCTCGAGCTCGTCGGCAGCGGTGAGCGCTTTGTGAACCGAGCCGCCGTACGCGATGAGGCTGAGGTCTTTGCCCGCGCGCCGAATCGCCGCTTTCCAGGGCGAAGGAGGCGTCGACTCCGTGTCGAGGGGGCCTTCGATGCCGTACAGCATCTGATGCTCGAAGATGAAGACCGGGTCCGGGTCTTCCACGGCAGCAAGCAACATGTCGTGCGCGTCCTGCACCGTCGCTGGCGCGAGAACCTTGATACCCGGCACATGCGCGTACCAGTTCTCGAGGCTGTGCGAATGCTGGGCAGCGATTTGCTTGCCGCCGCCTGTCGCCATGCGCACGGCAATCGGCACTTCGAACTGCCCGCCCGACATGTGCCGCATGACCGCGGCGTTGTTCACGACCTGGTCGAGCGCGAGCAAGCTGAAGTTGACGGTCATGACTTCAACGATCGGTCGCATTCCGCCAATCGCTGCGCCGATCCCGGCTCCGACGAATGTCGACTCACACAGGGGCGTGTCGCGAACCCTGTCTTCGCCAAACTCTTCGAGCAGGCCTTTGCTGACCGCATAGGGCCCGCCATAGCGGCCCACGTCCTCACCCATGAAGAACACGCGCGGATCCTCGCGAAGGAGCGTCTGGAGCGCGGTCCGAATCGCATCTCGATAGCTGGTCACGACAAGTCCCTCGCGTAGGTGTGACGCCGAATCTCCTCGACCGGCTCCCAGTCCCCTTGCTCGGCGAACTCGACCGCGTCGGCGATTTCCTGGGCTGCGTCTTCTTCAATCTGCTCGATGTCCGCCTCGGTGATCAATCCGTCGCTCAGCGCGCGCCTTTGCAAGCTCTCGATGGGGTCGTCTTTCTTGTGCTCTTCGACTTCTTCCTTCGAGCGGTAGAGCTCCGCGTCGTACATGGAGTGGGCCCGAAAGCGGTAGGTCTTGAGCTCGAGGAACCGGGGCTTGCCGGTCTCTCGAACGAGCTCGGCCTCGTTGTGCACCGCCCGCTCGACGGCGACGACGTCCATCCCGTTGACCGAATCTGCGGGCACTCCATACGCGGGAGGATTGTCGGCGATGTTTTGGTCGGACACGTGCCTATGCAAAGCCGTCCCCATCGCATACTCGTTGTTCTCGCACAGGAACAGAACGGGCAGCTTCCAAAGCGCCGCCAAGTTCAGCGACTCGTGGAACTCTCCCTCGTCGGTCGCACCATCGCCGAAGAAACAGGCGGTGACGCGCGACTCGCCCTGCATCTTGTCGGCCAGCGCAAGCCCTACGGCGATAGGCAAGCCGCCACCGACGATGGCGTGCCCGCCGTAGAACCGGCGCTCAGCGGAAAACAAATGCATCGAGCCGCCGCGACCGCCGGAGCAGCCGTTCGACTTGCCGTACATCTCGGCCATGATCTCGCCGGCCGGAATGCCGCGAACCAGCGCCTGGCCGTGCTCGCGATAGGTCGCCACGATGTTGTCGTCCTCTCGTAGCGCGTGCATCGCGCCGACGCCGACTGCCTCCTCGCCAATATAGAGGTGCAAGAACCCTCGAATTTTCTGCTTGGCGTAGAGCTCGGCGCTTTTCTCCTCCAGCCGGCGAATGCGAATCATGTCGCGTAGCAAGTCGAGGACGTGGTCACGTGAGATGTCGAGCGTCAACTGTCTCCTCCTTCCAGCGTCGACGTGTCCCCTTCGGGCAAGCCGAGCTCGCGCGCCTTGAGGAGGCGCCGCATGATCTTCCCACTTCGCGTTTTGGGCAGAGACTCGATCCAGTCGATTTCGCGGGGCGCTGCTGTGCCGAGATTCTTGCGCCCAAAGCCGATCAGCTCCCGCTGCAGCTCCTCGCTCCATTCGTGTCCCGGATGCAAGCTGACGAAGGCCTTGATGACGGTGCCGGCAAGGGGATCGGGCTTGCCGATGACTCCAACTTCGGCCACCGCGGGATGCTTCATGATCACGCTTTCGACCTCGAAGGGGCCGATGAGGTGCCCGGCCGACTTGATTACGTCGTCTGCGCGACCGACGAACCAGTAGTATCCGTCCTGGTCGCGTCGGGCCAGGTCGCCAGAAAGATACCAGCCATCGCGGAAACAGGCATCGTAGCGCTCCTCGTTGTTCCAGTATCCGCGAAACACCGACGGCCAATCGGGGCGCAAGGCGAGCTCACCGTCGAGGGCCGGGTCGTCCAGCTCGTGCAGGCGTCCATCGTCGCCTTCTCTCACAATTCCTGCGGTGATCCCGGGCATCGGCCGCCCCATCGAGCCCGGCTTCACATCCATCGACGCGTAGTTCGAGATCATGATCCCGCCGGTTTCGGTCTGCCACCAGTTGTCGTGGAATGGCTTGCCAAAGACCTCCTGCCCCCAGACGACTGCCTGCGGGTTCAGCGGTTCACCTACGCTTGCCATGAAGCGAAGCGCGGACAGGTCCTTACTCCGCGGCAAGTCCGACCCGCTCTTCATCAGCATCCGAATGGCAGTCGGCGCGGTGTACCAAACCTGCACCTTCTCTTCTTCGAGGATCTGATACCAGCGCTTCGGGTCGAACTCCGCTTCGTCAACGATCATCGTGACGCGATTGCTGAGCGGCGCGCTGATGCCGTAGGAGGTTCCAGTCACCCAGCCAGGGTCGGCCGTGCACCAGTAGATGTCGCCCGGGTGTAGGTCGAGAGCCAGCTTGCCGGTCACGTAGTGCGTGAGAACCGCTTGATGAACATGGAACGCACCCTTGGGCGTCCCCGTCGTTCCACTGGTGAAGTGCAGGAGCGCGGGCGTTTCCGGATCGGTGTTGGCGATTTCGTAGTCGGCCGACGCAATGGACATCGCTTCGGACCAGTCCACGGTGCCCTCGAGGGCCTGGGGCTTCTTCGGATCGGCGACGGTGATCACGTGCTCGAGCGTGGGAATGCGTTCGCGGATCGCTGCGATTCGACGCCTGTACAGTCGCTCGGTCGTCAAAAGAACGCGCGCCTCGCCCAGCTGAAGCCGCTCGGCGATGGGCTCCGGACCAAACGCGGAGAACAAAGGGCAGAACACCGCCTGGTGCTTCAGCGTTCCGAGCGCGCAGAGGTAGAGCTCGGGAATTCGCCCAGCAAGCGAGTACACTCTGTCGCCGGCTTCGACGCCAAGTGCAGTCAGGACGTTGGCAAACTGATTGCTGCGCGAATCGAGCTCGGCATAACTCAGCTCGTGGCGCCCGCCCTTCTTGCCGAGCCAGATGATCGCAGTCTGCTCCCCGTGCCCGTTCGCCACGTGCCGGCCGACGGCCTCGTAGGCTAGGTTCAGCCCGCCACCGCCGGGCAGCCCGTCGAGCTCAGCGCGCGCTCTGTCCCACGAGAATGACGCTCGCTCCTGATCGTAGTCGCTCAAATTCGGACGTGCCTGATTCTCCCGAAGTCGCTTCTCAATTCGCACGCTACTCAGCCTCCCGTCAGGAATCGTTGATAAAGGCGGTTGGCGGCGGAGTCCTGGAACGGAAAGAGCGCCTCGCCGTACACCCAGTCCTCGTTGAGGGTTCGTAGCCAGTCCTCAGTGACATCCTCTGGCTCTAGATCCGCCGCATGGACGGCCGCGATCAGCTCGAAAACGCCACGAAGCGGCTTCCCGTCTCCGTAGATCTTCGCGAACGACGCATATAGCTCTTCAACATCATTTGAATCAGTCATGCTTCTTCTCCATGCCGAACGGCGTCGATGAGCATTCGCCGCTCGGCCGATGCAATCACCTGTCGCGTTCGCGGCACCGCGTCGGGATTGACGGAGATCGACGTAATGCCGAAGCGAACGAGCTTCTCGGCAAACTCCGGCCGGTTGGACGGCGCCTGCCCACACAGCGAAGACGTGAGCCCGCATTCCTCGGCGGTACGCACGATGCGCTCGATTGCCCAAAGCACGGCGTCGTCGGCCTCATCGAACAGCTCGGCACAAATCGCCGAATCGCGATCGACGCCGAGCATCAACTGCGTCAGGTCGTTCGAGCCAATCGACACGCCGTGAATCCCCAGCTTCGCATAGTCCGGGATGCGGTATACGATCGATGGCACCTCGGCCATCACCCAGCGAAGCAGTCCGTGATCGCTTCCGAGGCGGTGCTTGTCGATCCGCTCCAGACAGGCCTCGAGCTCCCACTTGGTGCGCACGAACGGAATCATGATGTTCACGTTCGGTGAGGCCTCACGGACACGCGCCAGGATCTCGATCTCCAAATCAAAGAGCTCCGGGTCCTTCACATATCGAAAGCAGCCCCGGTACCCGATCATCGGGTTCTCTTCGTGCGGCTCATAGTCCGCTGCGCCCCGCAAGCCGCTGAACTCGTTGGTCCGAAAATCGTAGGTCCGATAGATCACCGGCCGCGGGAAGAAGGGCCGCGCAATCCGCAGGAGCGACTCGGTCATCTTGGTGACGAATTCCTCGGATCCGCCCTCGGCAATCAGCGCTTTGGGATGAACGCCCTGGAGCGCGTCGATGATCATGAACTCGGCGCGCAGCAGGCCCACGCCATCCACCGGCAGTGCAGCAGCTTCGGCGGCCCCGTCGGCGATCGCGAGATTGACATAGAGCCGCGTGGCCAGAGGCTCCATCATCGCTTCGGGCGCGGTCATCAGCGCTGCGGGCTTGGCGGCTGAGGATGCCGCTACCGACTGTCCTTCGGTTGCGTCGCCCGAAAAGACCTCACCCCGGGCACCATCGACCGTCACCAACTGCGAGCTCTTGAGGACGCGGGTCGCGTTTCCCGTGCCGACGATGCAGGGGATGCGAAGCTCTCGGCTCACGATCGCCGCGTGACAGGTCATTCCACCTTCGTCGGTCACGAGCGCGCCTGCGTGGCGCATGACTGGAACCCAATCGGGGCTGGTCATTTCGGCGACCAGAATCTCGTCTTTGCCGATCTTCGCGTCTGCCTGAAGCTCTCGCATGACCCGCACTTTGCCGGCGACACGGCCAGGGGAGGCCCCAAGCCCGTTCAGCAGCGGGGTCCCTGCCTCCAGTTCGAGCGTTGTGATCGGACGGGACTGAACGATATATACCTTACCATCCTGAAGAGCCCACTCGACATCCTGGGGGCTCCCATAGTGCTGCTCGATTCGAAGCCCGATGCCGGCGACTTCGAGCACTTGCGCATCGTCGAGAACCCGCAGCTCCCGCTGTTCTTTGAACACGTCGAGCTTGGCTTCGGAGCCGTCGGCTTGGCGAACGATCTTGTGCGCCTTCGAGCCGATGCGGGCGCTGAGAAGCTGCACGCCGCCCTGCGAAGGATCCCGCGGCCGGGCAACCATGTATGTGTCGGGTTCGACCTGTCCGCCGACAACCACCTCGCCGAGCCCGTACGCGGCTTCGATGAGCAAGCGCCCGCGGTCCTGCGAGATCGGATCGACCGTGAACATCACCCCCGACGATTCCGAATCGACCATCCGTTGAACGACGACGGCAATGGCCGGCTCATCGCCCAGTCCCAGACTATTCCGGTACGCGATAACGCGCGGGCCCCAGAGCGATGCCCAGCAATCGAGGATGCGATCCATCAGGGTTTCTTTGGCGACGTTGGTGAAGGTTTCGTTCATGCCGGCGAAGGACGCTTCCGCACTGTCCTCTGCCGTCGCCGACGATCGAACCGCGACACGTGCCCCCTCCCCGAGCTCCTGGAATGCTTGCATTGCCGCTGAGCGGACGTCGTCGGGTACGCCTGCGCGTCGCACCGAGTCCTGCAATTCGTTGGACGCGAGCTTGAGCGCGCTCGAATCATCGAGGTCGGTGTTCTTGATGATGTCGAGCAGCCGCTGCCGGCAGCCTGCCATGTCGAGCGCGTGCAAGTAGGCTTGTCCGGTCACCACGAAGCCCGGAGGCACTGGCAAGCCGGCCGCGGTCAGCTCGCCGAGATTGGCTCCCTTCCCGCCAGCAACCGCGGTGTCGGTCCGGCGAAGGGATTCGAAATCGCGAATAAACTCGGACGTCTTGGCCGCCATGTCGCGACCGTATATGCATCGAGCGCGCCAAGTCCCCGGAGACCAGCAGGGCTCCTGTTCCGGGCCGAAAACCGTCGAAGAAGTGAGCAGCAGCGGCGCCAATCGTGCGTCTCACTGCACCAGGCGCGAAGATTATGCGCCTCGCTGGCTACGCGCGGCCAAGAAACCCTTCTGGTCGCATTTGGCACGTTCGCTGCACTGCTGGTATGAGCTTCAACCCTTCAAAGGAGGCGACCATGAGCGCGGATGAAGCCGACAAGACCCTGAAGCAAGATTTGCAGGAGACTCGCGACGACCTCAAACGGACCGCGGACGAGATCAAGCTGAAGCTGCATCTCGCCGGGATGGACGCCAAGGACGCCTGGGATGACATCCAGCCACGCCTTGCGGATTTCGAGAAGCGTTTCGACGAGAAGGCCGATGAGGTGAGTGACGAGCTCAAGGCTCTAGGCAACGATATCAAGAAGCGCCTCGCCAACATCAAGGCAAAGCTCACCTAGGCATCGCGATCCGCGCCCTAGCGTGTCAGGTCGCGACTAGATAGCCGGTTCGGCCTGCTCTCGAACGACGAACACGCTGCAGGGCGCGTGCCGCACCGTAGCCTCGGCGACGCTACCCAAGAGGCGGCGCAGCATGCCTGTGCGTCCATGCGAGCCGAGAACGATGAGGCTCGCGCGTGTCTCTCTGGCAATTCTGCAGATTTCAATCGACGGATGTGCGCTCGGTAGCGCGTCATACTGCACGTCGGTATCGGGGACGTGCCCAAAGAAGCGATGACGCGCTTCCCTGAGCTGCTGCATCGAGTCCTCGTCCCAGGCCTGACGGTCCCCTGCCAAGACCGCGCGGGCGCCCGGTCCCTTTGCAGTCTTGGGATCGTAGATGTGAATCAGGAACACGCGAGCGCCATCGCGTCCCGCAATGACCGCGGCCTGCTCGAGCGCAAGGTCGGAGTAGGAAGAGAAGTCGGTACACACGACGATGAGTGGCTTCATTTCTAGAGTCCGATTCTAGCTGAGGTCGAGAAGAACCTTCCCCGCCCGTCCTGGCCTTCTTGCGTGCTCGAGCGCCGCCTGCAGCTCATCGAGGCGGTAGGTCTGCTCGACAGGGGTCCCGAGGACGCCGCTTTGAATCAACTTGGCGGTGTTGCGCACGAGCCCAAGACGCTGAAAGAGCGATCGCTTGGCCAGATATGCGGACAAGTAGAAGCCCTCGACGCTCGTCATCGGCATCATGATGTCGCGAGGCGGCAGCGAAATCGGCTCGCGGCTCAAGGTCCCGTAGCAAATCATGCGGCCGCCGGGCGTGAGTGTTCGAAGCGCCTCGGAGCCTGTTGCGCCGCCCACGCAATCGAGGACGTAGTCGACGCCCGCAGGCGCGATACGGTGGACGGCTTCGAGCAGGTCCTCGTCCTCCAGGGCAACGACGTGCTTGCTGTTCCCCTGCTTCAAGCGCTCTGCGCCAGCCCGACTGCGCACGACGTCGATCACGCGAAAGCCGTCCGCACGAGCGAGGTTGCGAACCATCTGCGAGAGCGCGGAGCCGGCTGCGGTTTGCAGAAGGACCGAGCCGCGCCGAACGTGGAGCACGCGCCTCACCAGCACTAGCGCCGTCAGCGGATTGACGAAGAAGGAGCAAGCCTGGGCATCAGAGAGCGAGCGCGGCGCCGGGAACGCACGGCGCGCGTCGATGAGCGTCTGCTCCTGCCAAGTTCCGTTGGGCGGCCCGCTGACTACCGCAACCCGCTTGCCGACCAATCGCTTGGCGAGCAACCCGCCGCCGGATTGCTCCACGACGCCCACGCCTTCCACACCGAGCGCGTACGGCGGCCGTACAAAGGGCTCCGAAGAGCCGGGGCTGTCGGTCGGACGCTCTGCGCCGCGGTTCCAGATCATCCGGTCCAACGAGCGCTCGTAGATCCCATCCATGTAGTTGAAATCCGAGGGATTGACCGGCGCCATGCTCATCCGGACGCGCACTTGGCCCGGACCAGGCCGGGGCGCCGGAACATCACGAACCTCGACGGCGCGCGGGTCATCCGAAAACGCATCGATGCGTGCAGACTTCATGGCTCAGTCACCTCTCGGACCGCGGAGACCGCTCGGCATGGCAAAAGGCCAGTTGGAATCGACAGTGCCTCCGTCGACCTCGAGCACCTTCCCGGTCACCCAGCTAGCGGCCTGTGAAAGCAAGTACAGCGCTGCCGCGCCGATGTCCTCGACCGTTCCCAGCCGACGCATCGGCGTGAGCTCTTGCATTTGCTTGGCGAGCGCCTTGTCGGCGGTCACCATCGCCAGCGCATCGGTTTGAGTCGCGCCCACCGCGATTGCGTTGACGCGCACGTGCGGCGCCCACTCGTGCGCAAGCAGTCGAGTCATGTGTGACATCGCCGCTTTCGCCGTGCCGTACGCAACGAATCCGTGGTCGACCAAATGAGAAAGGCCGGATGTGATGTTGACGATGGCACCGTGCCCGCGCTCCGCCATCGAGGGTGCTAGGGCGCGCGACATGTGAAACGCGGTCGTCACATTGAAGTGAAATGCCTTGTCGAGCTCCGCATCGGTGCACTGCAAGGCCGGCCCAGGAAGCGTGCCCCCCGCATTGTTCACCAAGAAGTCCACTCCACCAAACTCCTCAAGCGCACGCTCCACGAGCCGATCGAGCTGCTCGGGAACCCAAACATCGGTGGGCACCACCAGAGCGCGCCCGCCGTGTTGCTCGACGATGCCCGCGACTTCCTGAAGCGTATTGTCGCGCCGTGCCGCCAGCACGACATTCGCCCCCGCCTCGGCCAACGCGATCGAAACCCCTCGGCCGATACCGCGACCGGCGCCTGTCACTACGGCCACGCGCCCGTCTACCTTGAAGCGATCCAAAATCATCTGCGATTCATCTCCGGCGCGTACTTTCGGGCATTCGGGCGCGTTCCGCAACGGTTGACCGCCCGGCCTTGCTCTCGTAGCTTCTGTCCAATGACCTACTGCGTGGCCGTCAAAGTCGATGAAGGGCTCGTTTTCGTCTCCGACTCTCGCACGAATGCTGGCGTCGACCACATCAGCAGCTACGCGAAGATGCACACCTTCTGCGGCGACGGAACGCGGTTTTTCACGCTCTTGAGTGCCGGCAATCTCGCGACCAGCCGCGCTGTGGTGACCCGTCTGCGGCACGACATGCAGGACGGCGCCGAGATCAGCCTAAACACGGTGAAGCATCTGACCGACGCGGCGGACTACATCGGCCGTCTCAGCCGTGAAGAGCAGCAGAAGCACAACAAGCGCGTGAAGAACGAACAGTTCAGCGCGGGCGCTAGCTTCATTCTGGGCGGCCAAATTCAAGGCGGACCGCACTCGATCCTATTGATTTACCCCGAGGGCAACTACATCCCCGTCTCCCGTCATTCGCCGTTTCTCCAGATTGGCGAGGACAAGTACGGCAAGCCGATCCTCGATCGCATCATCGAGCAGAAGCTCAGTCTCGAGCTTGCGGGCCGTTGCGCGCTCGTCTCGATGGATTCTACGATGCGAAGCAACGCGAGCGTCGGCCCACCCATCGACCTCTTGCTCTACTCGGCGGGCACGCAGCGCTCAGGGAGCCAGGTGACTTTCGGTGAAGACGACGACTACCTGCGCGAGCTCCGACGCGGCTGGCAGGACAGCCTCAAGGCCGCGTTCATCGAGCTGCCGAAGCTACCGCTACCCACACAGTCCGTGCGCCTGGTCGACGCCTAGTCTGCGCGCTCAGCCGGCTGTCGGCGAAGGTCGAGCGTGTAGTGGTTCTCCACCGGGTAGACCGGCTCACGGGGCAGCTCAATGCTGCCTAAGCGTTCCTCGCAGGGACGCCACCTCGCCCGCTGGCGTGCCCGCGCCTCCGCAAGGTCGGCGGGCCAACCGTCGTAGAGCGGACCATCCGGGTTCCAGAAATAGTACTCGCTCGAGGCAATAACCTGGTTCGCGCGGTCGAGCACTTCGATCTGCAAAGGTGAGTGGACCGGGATGTGCGGGTGGAATGCAGGCCAACCAGCTGCCGACTTGTAGCGCAGACCCGCGACGAGCATCCCGTCGACCTCACGCATCGCCAACGCCACACCATTGACGATCACGCGCCTCTCGCTGAGGGTAACCGGATTTGGCACCGAAACCTCGATCCGATCGGTCGAGTTGTCGACCACCCGGGACGTGGTTCCGCCATCGGCGATTTCGGCCATGAGCGGCCAGGGCTCGAGCGCCTGTCGAACGAGCACATCGCCTCCGTCGAGCGCCAAACGTCCGAGCAGCGGGAAGCGCTGCTCGAGGAGCGGCCCGAACCAGGCAGCGTCGAAGCCCAGCCCGGCAGCGCCCAAGTCCGCGCAGATCACCCTCAGGTCCTGCAAGAGAAGATTCGGGAGCATGTACGTGTCGTGAAGCGTTGCGCCCCATCGAATGAGGGGATCGGTCCGGGGCTGCGTTGCCAACATGGCGACGATGGTACGCACGAAGAGCGCCGCGAGCGATTGCTGTTCGACCTCCGGCATCGTCTCGAAGGCGCGAAGCTCGATCAAACCCTGAAGGCCCGTCGGCGAGTCGAAGTTCCAGAGCTTGTCCAGGCAGATCTCGGCACGATGCGTGTTGCCGCCACTGTCGGTCATCAAGTTGCGAAACAAGCGATCGAAAAAATCGCGATCGGGAAGGGCAGCGAGCGAGTCGATTCCCAGGCAAGCGGTCTCGAGCTCGTAGAGCTTGCCCATCAAGGTCTCGTCGGCGCGCGGCGCCTGCGAACCGGGGCCCACGTACTGACCCGAGAAGAAATACGAAAGCGACGGATGCCGCTGCCAATAACGGATGATGCTGCCAAGCAAATCAGGACGCTGGAAGAAGGGGTTCTCCTCGAGGCTTGGGCCTCCGAAGAGCACGTGTGCGCCACCGCCGGTGCCCTGAACCTGACCGTTGAGATGATAGCGCCGCGTGTACAGTCCCTCTCGTTCGGCCGCCCTGGTGACCTGCCGGAGGATGCGATCGTAGTGCTGCCAGGAAGCGCTTGGCGGCAGGTTCACCTCGAGCACGCCCGGATCTGCCGCAAGACCGAGCGCGGTGACCCCCGGAGCATCACTGGGCCGGTATCCGCAGATCACCAGTCCCCTGGTTCCCGCGGTGACCGCAGCGCCCTCGACTAGCTCGACGAGTACGGAAAACGCCTCGAAGCTGAGCGGCGGAATGAAGAGGTGAAGCTCGCCATCCTGGACCTCCAAGGTGAGCACCCGACGAAGGTGATCCTCCTCGAGCTCCCCCAAGGGTAAGCGCAGTCCGAGCGGGCCCTTGCCGGGGACTGCAACGATGGGTTCGGCCTCGGAAAACGGCCAGTCGTCGGACACCCAGCCGTCCTGTGTCCAGTCGAGCGGGAGGGCCCAACCCTGCGGGGATTCGATCGCATCGACTTCGACGCAGGGCATGAGATGCCGACCGAGCCCCAACCCGGCCGCGATCGCTTCGATCAATCGCCGCGCATCCTGGACGGTGTTGGAAGCAGAGACATCGTCGAGCAGGAGAACAGCGGGATGGGTCCACAGGGGAAGCCCGTCATCGCGATGCAGGGTCAGGACGACCCATCGCGGAACTGGCTCGCCAGGGTACTGTTTGCCGTAGACCTGCATGACCAGCGCCCCAGGATACAGCTCGTCGAGTAAGCGCGAGGCGAGTCGCCGGGCGTAGCCGAGCTTCTCGGGCCCGAGCGCGGCTTGATTCCATTCCGGCGCATCCGGCGCCTGGGGAATGAAGGTGGGCTCTCCTCCCATGGTGAGCGAAAGCCTCTGCTCGTCGAGAAAGGCCTCGACTTTGAGCGCCAGCTCGTCGACGCCAAGGGTCACGGGGCTCCGGTGACTTTCAGGCTCACAGTCATCTGCGAAGCGACTCCGCCCGGATGGAAATACTGCCCTTGGATCGGATTCACCCAGTCCGGGCGATTCGCCACAGCCGAAGGCAGAAAGCGATGGTCGGTAAGTATTCCGTTGGTCGGGTCGAAGCCTCGCCAGCCCGCGCCGGGAAGATACACCTCAGCCCAGGCGTGCATCGAACCGGCGGCACGGTTGAACCCAGCCGATCCGTCCGCAGGCAGCGGCTCGTACAAATACCCGCTGACGAACCGGGCCGCCAGACCGAGTTGGCGGCTGATGGCCACCAAGAGCTCGGCCATGTCGCGGCAAGACCCTTTGCAGAGCTCGAGTGTCTCGTTGGCGCTCTGCGTGCCTTCCTCGTCCCGACGCTCGTACGCGATGTTCCGATGAATGGCGAGATTGAGGTCGCTCAGGAAGGAAATCGTGTCTCTGCTCTGCGCGGAAAGGCCAATCGCCCCGCGGACCCAATCCAAGATCCTCCAACGCGCCGACTCATCGGGCTCGAGGTAGGGTCGGAGCGCGCTCTTCTCCCGGTCGTCATAGCTGAAGGGAAACTCGTGGGCGCGCGACTCCAGGATGAAGTCGAACGGATTCTCCTCGACGACGTCGAAGCTCATCCGGCAATCGAACGAGAGCAAGGACGCCTCGGCCAAGCCAAAGCTCGCGACCGCAACCACGTTGTTGAAACAGTCGCGCACCCAGCGGACCTTCGCCGCAGGTGCGCATTCGAGCGAGAACGAGGAGACGTGGACCGTCTGACTCTCGCGCGGCCGCAGATACAAGGAATGCTCGCCGAAACCGACCGGACGATCGTACCGGTATTCGGTCAAGTGTTCGACGGCGATCTTCATCGGATCTGGAGTAGCAGGTTTGTCGCACCGATGTGATTTCCATTTGGTTTCATCAGCATGTCTGCGGCGCAACTTCGTCCGGCCCGCGTTGACCGAACGTGCGAACTGGGGCGAGCGAAGATATTCTCGTCTCATCGTGAAGAACGTCATCCGGTTCCCCACTCAGCTCCGCGCGACCCAGGCCTCAAATCACGATGGTATCCGGTACCGAACCATCCACGGCTATCGACGCGCTTTCATCCTCGCTGGGCAGGGCCCCGCGATTCTGCTGATTCACGGCATCGGCGACAGCTCGCAGAGCTGGCGCGACCTCATCGGGACCCTGGCGCGGAACTATACCGTCATCGCACCGGACCTGCTGGGGCACGGAGAGTCCGACAAGCCGCGGGCAGACTACTCGATTGGAGCGTACGCCAATGCGATGCGCGACCTGCTCAGCGTTCTCGACATCGACCGCGTCACGGTCGTCGGGCACTCCCTCGGCGGCGGCGTCGCGATGCAGTTCGCCTATCAGTTCCCCGAGCGCTGCGAACGGCTGGTCCTCGTCAGCACGGGCGGGGTCAGCCACGAGGTGCATCCGGCGCTGCGATTTGCATCGGCGCCCAACGCGGACCTCGTCTTGCCTCTTCTCGGAGCGCCAGGCGCGCGCGCGCTCGGCCAGCTCGCGTTTGGCGCGCTCAAGGCCCTCAGGACCAAAATCGGCCACGATGCAGATCAACTCACTCGCGTCTTCGATGCCCTTCCGAACGCGGCATCGCGCAGAGCCTTCGTCCGCACCCTTCGAGCGGCGGTCGACTGGCGCGGCCAGGCGATCACGATGCTCGACCGCTGCTACCTAGCGCGAGACATGCCCACGCTCCTGGTCTGGGGTGAGCGTGACGGGGTGATACCGGTCTCGCACGCGCACCTGATCCACGCCGCGATGCCCGAAAGCCGCCTCGAGCTGTTCAGCAACTCGGGTCACTTCCCGCACCAGAACGACCCCTCGCGCTTCCTGCAGATCTTCCGAGATTTCTACGAGAGCACAGAAGCCTGCTCCCACAGTGCCGAAGAGTGGCGGGCCCTGCTGCGCAGAGGCTCTATTGCTGCCCCTGTTGCTGCTCCTGCGCTTCGGCCGGTTGCGCCTCATCTATCTGTGTGACGCGCACCGAAACATCGAGCCTTTCGCCCTGCCCCCCTGCGTAGAGGGTTCCGGCCGTAGGCGTGGCGTCGCGGTAGTTGCGTCCAGAAGCGACGCGAATGTGATCGAGATCGACGAGGCAGCCGTTCGTCGGGTCGAAACCCCGCCAGCCGACCGAAGGCAGGTAGACCTCTGCCCAAGCGTGCGACGCTTCGGACTGAATCTGATTGTGGTACGCCGCACCGGTGTGGATGTAGCCAACGCGGTAGCGAGCCGGCACGCCGAGCAAGCGCGCCAGGCAGATGAACAAGTTCGCGAAGTCTTGACAGACCCCCCGCCGTTCCTGGAAGACGTCGAATGGGGAGGTTTCGAGGGTCGTCGCGCCGGGAATGTACTTGAAGTCCCTGTGCAGCGCTTCATTGAGGTCGATCAGCGTCTCGAGGAGATCGTTCCCCCGACGCGCGGCGAAGCTCATCGCAAAGCCCGACAGCTCGCGAAGCTCCGTTTCCGGGAGCTCGGGCGGAAGCAAGAAGGGGTTCATCATCTGCCGCTGCCAAGGCATCCACACCAGGGGGATGCTCGTGCTTCGCAGGGAGGAGTGCGTATCGACGTGGAACGTCCGGACCTTCGAATACGCCCGCACCCAGAGCTCGGTGTAGGGCTGGTTGATTTGAAAGCTCAGCACGTGGTTGCCGAACACGTCCTCGTACGAGAATGCTTGGCCGGGCGGGGAAATCTCGAGCTTGTACTCGAGCACGTCCTGGGTGAGGTCTCGCACCGGCTGAAGACGCACGGTGTGCGAGGAGTTCTCGACAGGGGTTGCGTAGCGATACACTGTCTCGTGCGTGATGTCGTAGGTGTGCCAATTCCCCTTCTTGGCGACCAGTGGCGGAAGTGCCGGCGCCGGCATCGAACCGGGGGAATCGCTCGAAGCGGTCACCGCTGAGCGGGGCGCATCGGCCTTGGCCTGATCCCGGCTGGGCCCGTCCAGTAGTTCTGAAGACTTGGGCGGGGGCGGGGGAATCGTCTCTCCCGTCTCGATCAGCTGGCCGCGACTGATGACCCGCATCTCTCCTGGTGCGAGCTGCCGCCAGGGCTCGTCCGAAAGCGGACGGGTCGAGACGACCGTCAAAGTGCGATTCTCATCGACCGAGTTCGACACATCGAGCTCGAGCAGGTCCGACTCCAGCTTCGTCGACGAAGGCGGCGGCAGTCGCCGAAGGTAGTGGAGCGCATTGAAGCCATTCTGATCGTGATACGCCAGCACGTGCAGGCCGTCGCTCCAGATCAGGTTCAGGGTGCCGAGCTCGTTGAGCTTGTGAAGCCATCCTCGAATCGTGTGCCACCCGGCGTCCGACAGACTTCGCGCACCTATCGCACGGACCTGTCCCATCAGCCAACACAGCGCGTGCTCGGAATCGGTATGTCCGACCGGCTCGAAGCCAAGCCCCTCGTCGAGTGGAAGCGTCGAGCTCAGGTTCCGGCCCAGGTCTCCGTTGTGGGCGAAGATCCAGTCGCGTCCTGCATGACTTCTTACGAAGGGATGGGTGTCAGTGAAGGAACGCCCGCGATGCGTGCCGCTGTGACACATGAAGATGCTAGAGCGAAAGCGGTCCCAGCGCTGCACCGCCGTCGCGACGGCCATGTCGTACTCGACGTGCGGGTCTTTGAGGACCGATGCGCCTACGCCGTCGCGCGGATACCAGGCAAAGCCCCAACCGTCCGGCCTGTTGCCTTTCTTGAAATTGATCTTGGGCGATGCGGGGCTGTCGTAGCAAATCGCGAGAAGGTCACTGTTGAGCTGCTGCAATGCTTTGCTCCGCAAGAATCTGAGTCTGCAATTCGGTCGAGTGAAAGAACTCTTGCTCGATCGAACCGCACAAGTCGGACAGCGAATCGACCAAGTATGTCAGCTCACCGTGGAGCTCCTTGCCCACGATGGGATGACCCTCCCGCAGGGCCACGTGGCTCAGCAGCGCCTCGAGCAAGGCCGTCGACACCATGCCGATGCGGTTCGAGCCGTAGCCCCGAACCTGCACCAGGGAGTGCCGAGCCGCACCCAGGCAGTGTGAGACCGAACGGGGCAAGTCCCGCTCGAACAACAGGAAGCTAACCACCTCGCGTGCCGTCGGGGTGCCGAACGAGCGCTTCTGAAACGGCTCGGTTGCCGAGCAACAGGCAAGCAGCGCTGACCACTGCGCCAGGCGAATCGGATCGTCGATCGAACCTTCGTCGGGGAAGGTGTGATAGTGCACGTCCATCAGGCGCGCAGTTTGGCTGGCGCGTTCGAGATACCGGCCGAGGCGCATGAAGGCCAGCGGCTCACCGTTGAGCATCGTCTCGTCTGCCTGACCGTGAAACAGCTCTCCCATTTGGCGAATGTGCTGATAGAACTGGTCGCGGTCGGAGCGATACAGGCGTCGTCCGGGCCCACTCTGAAGCCAATGCCAGAGCGAGTTGACCGTCTCCCACATCTCAGAGCTCACGATTTCTCGCGCAGTGCGAGCGTTCTCACGGGCCCAGCGAACCGATTCGACGACCGAAGTCGTATTGCGGGGATCCCAGGTCAGATACTCCTGAACGGTCTCTCCGTTCTCGTCGTCGCCGAAATGGCGTCGGTACCGCTCTTCCTCGCCGGCGACGACGATCAGCGGATGCCAGCGATGAAGGTGCGGAAGATCGACACCCGGTACGAAGGCGCGGTTGACTCGCAACAGGCGCGCCATGCCCCCCACGCGCTCCATGTAGCGATTGAGCCAAAAACAGTTGCCACCGACGCGGGAGATCATGATTCGGGCGCCTCCAACACCCAGGTGTCCTTCGACCCACCGCCTTGACTCGAATTCACCACGTACGAACCGGCGGTGAGCGCGACGCGGGTCAGGCCACCGGGCAGGACCCAGCTCTTTTTTCCGGTGAGCACAAAAGGCCTGAGGTCGACACGCCTGGGCGCCGCCTCCCCTTCGACCCAAGTCGGGCAGGTGGACAGCTCGACCACAGGCTGTGCGATGTAGCCCTCCGGGGTTTGTCTGATCTTCTCAGCGAACTCATCGATCTCGCTCCGGCTTGCGCGTGGGCCAAAGAGCATCCCGTATCCTCCGCAACCGTCGACCGCCTTTACCACCAGCGAGCCGAGGTTCTCGAGCACGTACTGACAGTCGTCGGGACGCATGCAGATGTAGGTCTGGACCTGTCCGAGAATCGGCTCTTCATCGAGGTAGAAGCGGATCATGTCGGGAACGAAGGGATATACCGCTTTGTTGTCGGCCACCCCGTTGCCAGGCGCATTGGCCAGAGTGACGTTCCCTGCGGCATAGGCCCCGATCAGGCCGGGTACACCGAGCGCGCTGTCTTCGCGAAAAACTCTAGGGTCGAGGAAATCGTCGTCGATTCGTCGGTAGATCACGTCGACCTGTTGCGGGCCAGTGGTGGTCTTCACATACACGCGATCGTCGTGAACGAAGAGATCGCTGCCCTGCACCAGATCGCAACCCATTTGCCGCGCCAAGAAGCTGTGCTCGAAGTACGCGGAGTTGTAGGAGCCCGGCGTGAGCACGACGACGCGACTGTCGGCCGGGTCTCGCGGAGAAACACTCATCAGCGCGTCGCCCAGTCGAGCCGGATAGCTTTCCACCGTGCGAACCCGGCTTCGGCGAAATACCCCGGGGAATACCCGCTTCATCACGCCGCGATTCTCCAGCACGTAGCTAACCCCCGACGGCGTTCGAAGATTGTCCTCCAACACGAGGAACTCCCCATCGGCCCCTCGAATGAGGTCGATCCCAGCGATGTTCACGAAAACACCTTCGCGCGGCCGAATGCCGTGGAGCTCTTTCAAGTAGCCGGCCGTGCCAAAGACCATCGACTCGGGGATGCGCCCTTCCTTGATGATTCGCTGACCGTCGTAGAGGTCCGTCAGAAACATGTTGAGGGCCGTCACCCGTTGGATCAGCCCCCGCTCGATCTTGTTCCAGGCTCGACCGGGAATCACGCGAGGAATCAGGTCGAACGGGAAGATCTTCTCTTGCCCCTGGGAATCGGTATAGACCGAAAACGTCACCCCTCCGCGGAACAAGGCGCCCTCGGCGAGCCGTTGCCTCGTGTTGAACTCGAGCCTGCCCAGCTGCTCGAGCTCCCCGACCAGGTCAGCGACCTCTTCGCGTGGGGTCCCATCCCCTCGAAAGAGCTCGTCGTAGGTCCTGGACAGAGGCGCGTAACCGTCGAGCAGTGTCGTGTCCCCGGCCAGGCCAACGGTGTGATCAAGCTCCGCTGGCATGATTGAGATAACATGGGAGCGTCGAGCTATACGAACCAGCTAAACCTGGCCCGCGTCTCAACTTCTTACGCTCCGGAAACAATCCGGAAACTGCCCCTGGCCTGGGCGCTGACGAGCCAGGGCGGGTCATAGCTGTGGAAGTCGAGTTAGGGCTCGAGCTCGTCGTGGAGCTCCAGTTTGCCTAAGATTTCAGCGCCAAGTCATCTAAACTATTGCTAATTCTGAACATCTGCAATTGCGTCGGGCTGGGCGCCGACAAGAGGATACCGATTCGATACTCCGTCGGTGAGCACCGGCATCGCCGAGATCTCATGCGCATGGGCTGCCCCGGAGGAGCGATCGATCCGAGCGCGGAAAGCCCCGGTCCAGCGCTCCCGAGGCGCTGGCGCGTAGCGCATGCCATTCGCGACTTGCCTTGTCCTGGCTGCTTGATAAGGTGCCCGACCCGTTAGGGAACATTCTTTTTGGAGGGGTAAATGCACAAAGCAAGCTGGGTACTTTTGTTGGCCGTCAGCCTGATCCTGACCGCAGGTTGTAAGAAAGACGAGCTGAGGGCGAAGGACGCCCGAATCGCGGAGCTCGAGGCATCGGGCCAGGCGACGGGCGCGTCGTTCGAGCAATGCAAGAAGGACAAGGCCAATCTCGACAAGCTCGTGAAGGGCTACACCGGCGAAATCAACGCCATGGAAGCTGCCCTGGCCGAGGCCGCCGCCCGTGAAGCCCGCGCCGCCAAGCGCCTCGCCGAGTACAACTCCATGCTCAAGCAGCTCAAGTCGATGATCGACTCCGGCAAGCTCAAGGTCCGCATCGTTCGCAACAAGATGGTCATCGAGCTGCCCGAAGCGGTTCTGTTCGCAAGCGGCAGCGCCAAGCTCAAGACCGAGGGCGTTCGCGTTCTCGCCGAGCTCGGCCCGGTCCTCGCGAGCATCAAGGGCCGCGAGTTCCAGGTTGGCGGTCACACCGACAACAAGCCGATCAAGACCAAGCGCTTCCCCTCGAACTGGGAGCTCTCCGGCGCACGCGCCATTGACGTGGGTCAGCTCCTCATCGAGTATGGCGTTCCCTCGACGCGCGTCTCGGCCGCTGCCTATGCCGACACGCAGCCGGTTGCCGACAACGACACTCCGGAGGGCCGCGCGCTCAACCGCCGCATCGAGATCGCACTTCAGCCGAACCTCGACGAGCTCCCCGACCTCTCCAGCTTCGAGTAAGCCACACGCAACCCTTTCGAAGGGTTAATGACCTGCCAACGTGCCGGTGCGCATCACGCACCTGGCACGTTTGCAATTGGGCCATGTGGCGTGGTTCACAAAAGGCGCTGGTATTGTATTTTCTCGTAATGTTGAGCCCCCCGGGCGCTGACGCGACACTCACCACATGCGAGAGTTGCTTGATGATGTTTCCCACTAAGCTCTCCATCGTCATGGTTGCCTCGGGCGCCTTGGCATTTGCTTCCGGGTGCGCGAACGAGTCTGCGGGCTCGACGCAGGCCCCACTCGTGGCCTCCTGCACCGACAACGCCCTGGAGGACCTCCTGCCCGGCGACTGGCTGTGCCCAGATGAGCTCAGGGTCGAATGCGAAGACGGCGTCGGTGACCCCGAGACGATCTACTTCGAGCCGGCAGCGAACGACCTGCCGGACACGCCCTGCGAGAACGTGTCCCTCAGCCTGGTGGACGGCGAGAACCAAGCGGGGCCCTTCGCCCTGGGAACCCATCAGATTGTGGTGACCGCGGAAGCCTCCAACGACGGCGAAGAGCCCATCATCGTGCAGTGCGAGTCCACGCTGATCGTGGAAGACACCGAACCTCCTGAAATCGAAATCAAGGCCGTCGAGCTCTGGCCTCCGAACCACAAGCTGCAAACCATCACGGCCGATGACTGCATCGAGATCCACGACCGCTGCGACGACGACGTCGAGGTGACGTTCCTCTCCGCCTCGAGCGATGAGCCGGTCAACGACAAGGGCGACGGAAACACCGAGCCCGACATCATTCTCAGTTGCGACGGCGTACAGCTTCGTTCGGAGCGTCAAGGCGGGTCGAACGGTCGCGTCTACACCCTTGCTTGGAAGGCGGTCGACGATGCGGGCGAGGTGACCGAGGGAGAGTGCATCGTATCTGTCCCGCACGACCAAAGCGGCCGAGAAGCGATCGACGACGGCCCTGCATATCCCGCCCTCACCCTGGACGAGGACGAATGTGACGGCGGCGCGGGTGGAACCGGCGGCACGGGTGGCATCGGCGGCGAAGGTGGCGCGGGCGGCGAAGGCGGCGCCGGCGGTGAAGGTGGCGCGGGCGGCGAAGGTGGCGCGGGCGGCATAGAAGTCCCCTGAGCGCCTAGGTCATCGCCGTCACGGGCAACCGCAAAAGTTGCACACCCTTCGGATGAGCGTCTCCCTGCGACGGAGTCAATCCTCGACAATCTCAAATCCGGTTCACCTCTGGCCCTTGGGCCCGAAACTTGCTACTCGGCAGGGCTTGGAGGATGGGCATGATGACGTTTGACTCGAAGTGGATCTCCTTGGCGCTGCTCGGAAGCGCATTGGCAATCGCAGGCTGCAGTGACGACTCCAGCGTGAGTGGCACTGGCGGCGCGGGCGGAACGCCCGGAGCAACGGTGTCAGTCAGCGGCATAGCCTGGGGCTTCACCTTGCCTGGTCAGGGAGGCTACGACCTCATCGCGGGCGCGACGATTTCCGTCCTCGAAATCCCCGAGCTGAGCACGACGAGCGACAGCGAGGGCAAGTTCACCGTCGAGGGCGTCCCGGTCGGCTCGCAAGCCACCTTTGTCCTGGAGCACAGCCGCTACCCGCTCGCCTACACCAAGACCCACACGATTCCCGAGACCGACATCGTTGACCTCACGTTCCAGGTCCCGAACAACGGCCTGTACATCGTCATCGAGACTGGCCTAGAAATCACAAGCGACCCCGAGAAGTGTCAGATGGTCAGCACCTTCACGAGAGTCGGAAGGACGATCGGCGATGCGGGCCACCACGGTCAGGCGGGCTCGATCCTCTCCATCGAGGCCCCCGACGGGGCCGCGGTCGAAGAAGGGCCCATCTACTTTGGCGACAACGTCGTTCCGGACCGTGCGCGGACGTACGCGTCACTCGACGGCGGCGTCCTGATTCTCAACGCGGACCCAGGGGACTACACGCTGAGCGCGTCCTGTGTCAGCGACCCCGACCAAATGGCCGCCTTCGTCGCAGAGTACCCACCCGAAACCTACCCCGACGAAGACCTGCGCTGCCAGACCGAGGACGTGCAGTTCGAGTCCGTCCTGATGAAATGCCGCCCGGGCGTCTTCTTGAACGCCTCGCCCTCGTACGGGCTTCAGGCGCAGCCGGCGGAGTGAGCAGCTAGCGGCCCGTTCCCTTGGCCGCTGCGCGCACCTCGGCCAGCAAGCTCTTGCTGAAAATGCGCCCGGTCAATCGGTCGATCGTTGCCTCTGCCGCTTGATCCCACTCGGCGCGATACGGGCTCGTGTCGACGAGCTCGATTCCACGCTCGAGCAAGATGTCGTAGGCCTTCGCATCATCGCGACGCACGACTTTGTCGAGCGCCGCCGCAGCGCGCCGCGCGGTGTCCTTGAGCACCTGCTGATCGGCCGGCGAGAGCTGGTCGAACTTCTCCTTCTTGATCAACGATGCGCCGAGGATGATCCCGAAGCTCTCGTTCGACATGTACTTGAGCTTGGTAAACCACTGGAGCGCCAGGGCTGCGATCGGCGACGCGGGAACGACGTCCACCATCTTCGTTTGCAGGCCCGCGTACACTTCGGTCACGCCGAGCCGAACCGGATTGGCGCCGACGACCTTCAGGAACTCTGAAAAGATTGGGTCGTCCTTCCAGGCCCAGGGACGTGCGGCTTTCAAGTCCGCCGGCTTGCGGATCGGAATGGTCGACATGATCCGGCCCTTCCCCGCGTCGGACCAGTTCAGCAGAACGAACCCCGCATCCTCGAACATCTTCTCGAAGCTCGCGTTCATCTTGGCGCGGACGCGGCCGAGCTCCTCGTAGGTCTCGATGACGCCGGGTGCGGAAAGCACCAACGCCGGACGTACGACGATACCGAGTCCGATCGTGGTCACACCCGCCGCATCCATCTGCCCGGCCCGCATCTTTCGAATGAAGTCCCGCTCGTCGCCCTGGCTCCCGCCCGAGTAGTAGCGGAGCTCCACGCGCCCTTCTGTCTCCTTGCTGAGACTTCGTCCCCATGCCTTGAGGATCTTCCCGAACGCCGAGCCTCCCGGGGCAATCGTCGCAAAGCGAATGACGGTCTTCGCGTCGGCCTCCGCGCGCGGGGTGTGGGAACCAACCACGAGCAAGCAAGCTCCGGCCAAGACGAATACGATCCAAGACTTCTTTGCTGCTTCGTACACGTTCTACTCCAATAAGTCGTCGCGCAATCGGCGCAGGCCCTCTTCGGAGCAACCTAGCCCCTCGGTGAGAAACGCCGCCATGCTGCCATGCCGTTCGATGATTTCGGCGTACGCAGCCTGAAGACTTCGTTCTTTGACATACAATAGTCCTTCGACGCGGGAAAACGCGGTTTGTTCACCCTCGGGGCCCGCCTGGCTCGCCCCGAAGCTCCGGATCATTGCGAGCATCCTGTCGTTCTCAGCCTTCCGGAAATGGTTCGAAAGAAGGTAATCCTCCACGACCGTCTGCCAGGGAACCCCGAGCGCGGACAGGACTAGAGCTGCGCCAAAGCCAGCCCGATCTTTGCCCTGCGTGCAATGAAAGACCAGCGGCCGATTCGCCGGGTCGCTCAAGACTCGAAACAAACCGCTGTACTGCTCGGTGAAGTCGCGTACCAGCATGCGGTTCATCGAGTCGAGCATATCAGGAGGCAGTTGCGAGAAGTCGCCCTTCAAGAACATCGGAATCAGCTTCGCGAACATGTCACTCGACGCGATGGGCATCGGATGCGCTTGCGCATCGGGCGGCAAACGTCCCGCACCGCGCGCCGACACCTCTTCAGGGGATCGGAGGTCGACCACAGCCCGGATTCCAAGCCCCCCTAATCTGCTCAGGTCATCATCGCTGAGCTGACTGAGCTCACCGGAACGAAACACCAGGCCCCACTTGACCGTCCGCCCGTCGACTGCCGCGTAGCCGCCGAGGTCTCGAAAGTTGGGCTGGCCGCTTAGAGGAACGTGCCGATTCATGGACCCCATCTATGGCCTCCGAGCCCGCCAGGCGCCATCGCTTCGCGCGCTCAACCGAGGGCCCTCAGCGTTTCGAGGTCTTGAACGGCGGCCACCAGGCGCGAGATGTTCGCCGCGGTGATCGCTTCTCCGTAGTTCTCGGTCGGCGTGATGAGCCAGCCGATCACGAGCCCCCAAATCGCCGCCTGCCGATAGCGCAGCCAGGCCTCGTCCGGCCTGGGCGGGCTATGGACCCCGCGCCGCTCGAGCTCATCGAGATAGAAGCCCAGCAGGTCCCGCTCGTGCGCCCGCCGGTCCTCGGTAGAGAGCCCGGTGGTCATCAGGTAGGTGAAGTCGTGCGCCCAGAGCCCCTTGACCATGAGCTGCCAATCGAAGAAGCCACCGCGGGCGCCGGGCAGCAGGTAGCTGTTGCCGATGTGGGGGTCCCCGTGGAGCAGGGTCTGCGGCCCGCTCGCCAGGATCTCTTGCGCCTTGCACAGCGCATCCCAGAGCTCGTCGACGGTCTTGCCAAGCGGCATGATCAACTCCGCCTTGTAGGCGTTCGTCTCCACCTGATTGCGAATCAGGTCGAGCCCGAGCGCCTGGAACACCGGATACATCCCACCCGACACGGGCGTGGCCAGCCAGTCGAGCTCCGAGTCCAAGGCCGGGCTCTGCCAGAATCGCGCGTGCAGCGCCGCCAATGTCGAGACCAGGCCTCGGATCTCGTCTAGATCCACGCTCGTCAGGGCATTGGGAAAGCGTGCGCCGCGCAGGCCCAGGTTCTCCATCAGCACGCCAAAGGTGCGATGCTTCTCATCGAAGACGCTACCGAAGCATTCCGGCGCCTCGATTGAAAGCTGCGGACGAATCTCGCGGTAGAAGCGCACCTCGTTCAGGTACATGGCGTCGGGCGCGTGCGGATAGCGCCGCTGGTAGGCGCCAATCGCCGAAAACACCCAGGGCCGAAGTCGCGCCCCAAACGGCAGCGCAGTGAGCAGATCCAAGACCCTACCCGTCAACCAAATCGCCGACGGACCGAATCGCAGGGCGCGGCCCAAGAGCACGGTCTTGAGCATCATGCGCGAAGGCAGGCCCGAGTCCTCTTCGAACTCGAGCTCGAGCGCGACCCGGTCGGCAGTCGAGGCCAGCCCGTCACCCCGGCTCGCGCTCTCGATCACCTCCACAGCCTTGACGAGCACGCCCGGCCGCTGCTCGCAAAGCAATGCCGTGACGATCGCCGGACTGAGCCGCTCGAGCTTCGACGGGAATGCATTGTTGGACATGGGCAATGGGTCACGCGCCTTCGACGCGCTGCTTCAGGTCCTGGTTGAAGCGGGAATCCACCGTTCGCTATGCGACTTGATTCGCCTGCGGAGGCGGCAGCGAGTCTCGATCCCACAGTCTCCGTGCATCGCGCTGCTCGGCTAGGAACGAATCCCAAAGATGCATCGCAGCGTAGGCTCGCCAGGGCCGCCAGTTGTCGGCACGGCTCTCGAGCTCGGGAATGGAAACGGGCGTTCCGTTGTTGCAGACGCTCTTGCGCAACCAGGCGTTGTTGGACGGAAACGCGTCCGACTCGCGATAGACGCGCATCGCGATGTAATGTGCGGTCGTAGCGCTCATGTCGGTGATGGCGTGCAAGCCTTCGAGCGCGGCATCGAGCGAGGGCGAGCCGTCCAAACGGAGCGCGCCTTCGTGAACCGCCTTGGCAAGCGCTTGAATCGCCCGGCCGCGGCGCTTCGGCACGCCGACCGACTCCAGTTTCGCGCAGCTCAAGGCATAAGGCGTAGGGAATACGTGCGTGAGAGAAGGCTGCGACGCTTCGATTCGCTTTCCGTACTTCTCGACGATGCGATCCATGATATCTGACGCTTCGTCTGGAGGGATGTGCTGATGGAGCAGCATCGTGACGGCCGTCTCGAAGTGGTCGAATGCGCCGAGCACCCGTAGCCCCGGTGTCGATTGAATGCAGTGACGGAGTGCCGGATCGCGGCCGAGGTGATCGGCGATCGCTTGCGTCTTTGCGTCGACATCGAAGAGCCGCCTCACGCCGGAGACCACATCGAGCAGATGCGCGCCGAGAGAGCTAGAGACCCGGACGTGCAGCTCGCCCAGCTCGGGCTCGTACTCCACGCAAATCTCGCCGGCCGCCTTGCCGAAGGACGCGGTTCGATAGTAGCGGTCGCCAACGATCTGCTCGACGCCCGAAGCGGTCCAGGGCTCGAGAAACTGCAGCAGCCGTGCCCAGGGGAACGGTCCTTCGATCGGGATCTGGAGCTCGAGCTTGCCGGCAACGCGATTGGGGCTCCTGCGGAGCGCCGTCGGCGGACAGCCATAGACCTCGTTGATCACGGCGTTGAACCGGCGAACGCTTCCAAACCCTGCGGCCTGTGCAATGTGCGCCATCGACAGGCTCGTCGATTCGATGAGTCGCCGCGCGAAACGAGCACGCCGAATGCGCGCAACTTGAACGGGAGACGTGCCGAGGTGCTTGTTGAAGAGACGCCGAAGTTGGCGCGCCCCAATCCCGAGTCGCTCGCACAGGGCGTCGATGCTCGCGCGGTCGAGCACGCCGTCTTCGATCAAGCGAAGCGCGCGCGACACGGTCGTCGATGTTCCGTTGGACGCCGGCGAACCGGCTTCGGCTTCAGGCCGGCATTTGCGACAAGCGCGAAAGCCAGCGGCCTCCGCATCGGCGGGCGTGTCGAAGATCACGACGTTCTCGGAAGCAGGCTTTTTCGCGGAGCAACTCGGTTTGCAGTAGATGTTGGTCGTCGTAACTCCTGCTACGAAACGGCCATCAAACCGGGCGTCTTTGGCGAGAAAAGCCTGGATGTATTCAGGCTGACTTGGGGGCATAACGGGGATTCACAGAGTAAACCCTTTTCCGGCGATAGCGTTAGCACTTTTCGGACTTAGCTATCGGAAATCACTGAGCTACATCCAGCTACCAGTGGCATTGTGTGAGCTGCCTCACACATCATCCGAACAGAGCTCGTCCCGCCTGAACCTAGGGGATCGCCGCCGAGCAATCCGTCGCGCAGCTGCCCGACGTTCCGTCGTTGATACCGTCGTCGCAGACCTCGCCGGCGGTGGTGTTCACCACCGAGTCACCGCAGAACACGAACGAGCAATCCAGGTCGCACAGGGCGCTCTCGCCGCCGTCGTCGCACTGTTCGAGGGCGAAGGCGTTGGTGACGCCATCTCCGCAGACCGGCGCTGTGCAGTCGGCATCGCAGGTCGCGGACGGGCCGCCGGTGTCGCAGGTTTCACCCGAGGTCGCATTGACCGTCGAGTCGCCGCAGATGGCGACAGTGCAATCGATGTCGCAGCCAGCGCTCTCGCCGCCGTCATCGCAGGCCTCGCCGATCGTGGTGTTGATCGTGCCGTCGCCACAGGACACTGCCGTGCAATCGATGTCGCAGGTGGCGGTTTCGCCGCCGTCGTCGCAGGTCTCGCCCGCGGCCGTATTGACGGTCGTGTCGCCGCAGACCGCCGCGCTGCAATCCGCATCGCAGGTCGCGCTCTGGCCGCCGTCGTCGCAGGTCTCTCCCGCCGTCGTGTTCACGGTCGAGTCGCCGCAGGACACTGCCGTGCAGTTTGCGTCGCAGGTCGCGGTCTCGCCGCCCTCGTCGCAGGTCTCGCCCGCGGCCGTATTGACGGTCGTGTCGCCGCAGACCGCCGCGCTGCAGTCCGCATCGCAGGTCGCGCTCTGGCCGCTGTCGTCACAGGCCTCGCCGGCCGCCGTATTCGTCGTTCCGTCACCGCAGGACACGGCGCTGCAATCCGCGTCGCAGGTCGGGCTCTCGCCGCCATCGTCGCAGGTCTCGCCCGCGGCCGTGTTCAAGGTCGAGTCGCCGCAGACGGCCGCGCTGCAGTCCGCGTCGCAGGTCGCGCTCTGGCCGCTGTCGTCACAGGCCTCGCCGGCCGCCGTATTCGTCGTTCCGTCACCGCAGGACACGGCGCTGCAGTCCGCGTCGCAGGTCGCGCTCTCGCCGCCGTCGTCGCAGGTCTCGCCCGCGGCCGTGTTCAAGGTCGAGTCGCCGCAGGTCGCCACGCTGCAGTCCGCATCGCAGGTCGCGCTCTCGCCGCTGTCGTCACAGGCCTCGCCGGCGGTCGTATTCGTCGTTCCGTCACCGCAGGTCACGGCGCTGCAGTCCGCGTCGCAGGTCGCGCTCTCGCCACCGTCGTCGCAGGCCTCGCCAGCCGTCGCGTTGGCCGTGCCATCGCCGCACGACGCACGAGGTGCAGTTGACGTCGCAGGTCGCGCTCTCGCCGCTGTCGTCACAGTCTTCGTTCGCGCTGGCGTTCACGATGCCATCGCCGCATGCCGCGACCGTGCAGTTGGCGTTGCACGAGCCGCTTTCGCCAGACGTATCGCAGGCTTCACCGGCCGAGCTGTTGGTGTTGCCATCCCCGCAGCTCACGAAGGTGCAGTCCGCATCGCAGGTCGCGCTCTCGCCGCTGTCGTCGCAGTCCTCGCCCGTTTCGGTGAGACCGTTGCCGCAAGACGCGGGCGCCGCGCAGCCGGGCTCGCACAAGCCCGGGCCCGTGCCGTTGTTCACGCCGTCGTCACAGACCTCTCCGGCCGCCGCGTTTAGAAGCCCATCACCGCAGACCGGGGCGCTGCAATCGCTGTCGCAGGTCGCGCTCTCGCCCGATGTGTCGCAGGCCTCGCCCGCCGTCGCGTTGGTGACTCCGTCGCCGCAGCTCACGCTCGTGCAATCCGCGTCGCAGGTCGCGCTTTCGCCGCCAGTCGTCGCAGTCCTCGCCCGCCAGTGGGTTGACCGTCGTATCGCCGCAGGCCGCAGGGGTGCAGTCGAGGTCACAAGTCGCGCTCTGACCACCGTCGTCGCAGATTTCACCTGCCGTCACGTTGATCGTCGAATCACCACAGACCCTGGCGGTGCAGTTCGCATCGCAGGTCGCGCTCTCGCCGCTGTCGTCGCAGGCCTCGCCGGCTGCGCCGTTGGTCACACCATCGCCGCAGGAGGGAGCGGTGCAATCGATGTCACAGGTCGCGCTCTGGCCGCCCGAATCGCAGGTCTCACCAGCCAAGGTGTTGACCAGGGCATCGCCGCAAACCGGAAGCGTGCAGTCGGCATCGCAGGTCGCCGTCTGAACGGTTTCGTCGCAGTCCTCGCCGGCCAGCAAATTGGCCAGGCCGTCGCCGCAAGCCGGCGGCGTGCAGTCGCTGTCACAGAGCGGGCTGTCGCCGCCATCGTCGCAGGTCTCGCCAGCAGCCGTGTTGGTGACGCTGTCCCCACAGATGGGCGGCGTGCAGTCGGCGTCGCATGCGGCCGTTTGGACCCCGTCGTCGCAGGCTTCGCCGCGGGACAGGTTGACCGTGGAGTCGCCGCAGACGGCGGTGGTGCAATCGAGATCGCAGCTCGTGCTCTCGCCGCTCGCGTCGCAGTCTTCACCGGCGGTCACGTTCGCCACGCCGTCGCCGCAAGCCACCGCGGTGCAGTCGGCATCGCAGGTCGCGCTCTCGCCGCTGTCATCGCAGTCCTCGTTCGCCGAAGCGTTGGTCTTTCCATCACCACAGGCAGCCGGGGTGCAATCGACGTTGCACGAGCCGCTCTCGCCTGTCGTGTCGCAGACTTCGCCCGCAGTCACGTTGGTGGTGCCGTCTCCACAGACAGCCGAGGTGCAGTCGGCATCGCAGGTCGCGCTCTCGCCGCTGTCATCGCAGGTCTCACCGGTTTCGAGAAGCCCGTTGCCACAGTTCGCCGGCGCCGCGCAGCCTGGCTCACACAAGCCCGGGCCCGTGCCGTCGTTCACGCCGTCGTCGCAGACCTCGCCTGCCAAGGCGTTCAAGAGCCCGTCGCCACAAACCGGCAGGCTGCAGTCGCTGTCACAGGATGCGGTCTCACCGCCGCCGTCGCAGTCCTCACCCGCTGCAGCGTTCGGCACGCCGTCACCACAGGAAGGAGCGGTGCAGTCGACATCGCAGGTCGCGCTTTCACCGCCGTCGTCGCAGGTTTCGCCAGCCGCCACGTTGAGGGTGCCGTCGCCACATCCAGACGGGGTGCAGTCGGCGTCACAGGCCGCCGTTTCGCCGCCGCCGTCGCAGACCTCGCCCGAGGTCAGCGTTCAGGGTGCCGTCGCCACAGAGAGCCACGGTGCAGTCCGGATCGCAGGTCGCGCTCTCGCCCGCGTCGTCGCACTCTTCGTTGGTTTCGTTCAGGCCGTTGCCACAGGACGCTGGCGCTCCGCAGCCTGGCTCGCACTGCCCGGGGCCCGAACCGTCGTTGACGCCGTCATCGCAGAGCTCGCCGGCGCTGAGGTTCAGCAGAGCGTCGCCGCAGATCACTGCGGTGCAGTCCGTGTCACAGGTCGCGCTCTCGCCGCCGTCGTCGCATTCCTCTCCGGCCAGCGCGTTCAAGAGGTTGTCGCCACAAACAGGTGTGCTGCAGTCGCCGTCGCAGGCCGCGCTCTGACCGCTGGTGTCACACTGCTCGCCGGCGGTGATGTTGGTAAGGCCGTCGCCGCAGCTCGGTGCGCTGCAGTCCACGTCGCAGGTCGCGCTCTCGCCGCCGTCGTCGCAGGCCTCGCCGGAAGTCACGTTGAGCTTGCCGTCTCCGCAGACCGCCTCGGTGCAATCACCGTTGCAGGACGCGCTCTCGCCGGACGCATCGCACTCTTCGCTCGCGGCGGGGTTGAAGGTTCCGTCCCCGCACACCGCGAAGGTGCAATCCGCGTCACAGAGCGCGGTCGCACCGCCGGCGTCATCGCATTGCTCGAAGGTTTCGACGATGGAGTTGCCGCAGGAGGACGGCGCCTCGCAGCCAGGCTCGCACAAGCCTGGGCCGGTGCCGTCGTTGACGCCGTCGTCGCACACCTCGCCAGATGTCGTGTTCAAGACGCCATCGCCGCAGGAAGCCGTCGTGCAGTCGACGTTACAGGTCGCGCTCTCGTCGCCGTCGTCACACTCTTCGCCCGCGGTCACGTTGATCGTCGAATCACCGCACAGGGCCGCAGAGCAGTCGGTGTCGCAGGTCGCGCTCTCGCCACCGTCATCGCACTGTTCGCCCGCGCTGATGTTGATGACCGAATCGCCGCAGCCCGCCGGCGTGCAGTCGGCGCCGCAGGTCGGGGTTTCCCCGCCCGTGTCGCAAATCTCGCCCGCAGTGACGTTGAGCGTCCCGTCGCCGCAAATCGCAGCGGTGCAATCGGAATCGCAGATCGCGGTCTCGCCGCCATCGTCGCAGACCTCGCCGGCCGCCGCATTGTGCGTACCGTCGCCGCACAGGGCTGTCGTGCAGTCCGTATCGCAAGTCGCGCTCCAGCCGCTGTCGTCGCAGAGCTCGGTTCCGGCGACAATTCCGTCGAGGCAGATCTGAATCTCGGCGCAGTTCAAGCACTCGAGGTCACCGCCGTCGTTCACGCCGTCGTCGCAGAACTCGGTGACCTCCCGAATGCTGTTGCCGCAGTTGGCGTTGGGCGTGCAGCTAATCAGAACCTGGCGCTGCTGGTCGCAGCGCGTGTCGCCGTCGCTCACGTTGAGGGTCAGCGTGTGGTCGCCCACCGTCGCGCAGGTGTAGACGGTCGTCGGCTGGGTCCCGTCCATGATCGCACCGTTCGATGCCGTCCACAGATAGCTGACCGGCGCCGTGTTGTCCGGATCGGTTGCAAGCGACTGGATGGTGACGGGGGTACTGACGACCGTAATCTGGGGAGTCGCCAAAATCTCTTCGATGACCGGGCAGAAGTTGAGCTGGAATGTGACATCAACGCCGACCTCGCCGTTCGGCAGCGTGTCGCTCGTCGGGCAGGTGAGCTCGTGCTCACCGTGGTCGTCTGGCCGTCCAGGATGTCGAAGTTCGCGTTGCCTTCGCAGAAGGGGTCGCCACCGTTCGGCTTGTAGGCGATCATGACGAGCGTGTAACCCGGAGCAGCGGGGAGTTGCGTGAGGGTGAACGTCGTGGCCGGATCCGAGACACCAACCGTGCCCGTGATCGGGTTTGGCAGCTCGGTCGGATGGTCCACCCAGTACTGCAAAGTGCCGGCGCCAACCTCGGAAGCGGTGAGCGCCACCGTCACCGTGACGGCTGCTGTGGGTGTTGTTTCTCCGAAGCTGATGTCCGACTGGTCACAGGCGGTGACAAACACGAGCAGCAGCGCGACCAAAGCTATGAAGCGAGGGTTCATGGATCAATCCGGGGTGCTGGGGCGCAAGTCGAATGGGCACTCGCGCAAACGGGAAACGGGGAGACTAGTTATCGCAGCGATGCCTGGATTCTGACAAGCCCCAACTTGGAGGGTGGTCCAGGCACCTACATCATGCATGAGGAAGATCATGTTCTAATACTCGGACGTGCAGTCCGCGGCGCAGCCGTCTCCGGACACGTTGTTGCCGTCATCGCACTCTTCGCCGCCGTTGAGGTCGTCGTTTCCACAAAGTGCGCAGACGCCCGCTGTGCAAGTCAAAAGGTCGACGAACCCGTCGTTCATCACGAGGAGCTCGACCTCCGTGATCTGAGCCATGGGCGTCCCCAAGTAGCTGATATCGAACTCATAGCTTGGGTTCGCGGCCGGGCTGATCTGGATTTGACTTTGAATGGCGTCGATCTCGACTCGATCGGCGTCACCGTCGCCACCCGAGATGCTGTCGAAGCCGCTTCCCGGCCAGAGCGAGATCGTGTCGTTTCCGTTGCCACCCTCGATGATGTCGTCGCCCGGCCCACCATCGATTTGGTCCAGGCCGTTGAGTCCACGGACGGTGTCGTCGCCACCATTTGCCCAAAGGACGTCGTCGGCGTTTCCACCGAAGATCTCCATGTTGGCTAGAGCGATGTACTCGTCGGCGAGCAGCATCACATCGAAGCCGTTATCCGCGCGAAGCGTTTCCACACCACAGATGCGTTGCCGTGGCTCGGGGGGTGAACCAGTGACGTCGTAGATAAACAGGACGTCGGAAAAAACGCTCCCTAAGAAGAGGTCCGCACCCCCGACGCCCTTATACGATGAGTTGTTGACGAAGTACTGACCGCTCAGTGCAATCGCCTCCCCACTGTATGGATTGACCACCGTAGTGTTGAGCGTCTGGAAGGCGCCCGAGATGTTCATGACGGCGGAGTTGACCGTTGCCGTAAACGGAGTTCCCGCGTCGCAAGCGCCCGCCTGACAGGTGCTGTTGCAATTGTCGCAGGCGATGCCGTCGGGCGCGTCGTTGTTCGCGCAAACGCCGGTGAGTGGGTCGCAGCTGTCGCTCGTGCACTCGTTTCCGTCGTCGCAGACGACGCCCTCGCAAAGGTCGGGGCAGTCGACTGTGATGCACCGCGTCTGGTCACAGTCGTTATCCCCGTCGGTCACCAGCACGCAGATCTCAGTCGGGCCCGGCAGCAACGGATCGCAGGCATACGTCGTGTTGACCGCGTTCTCATCACCGAAGCTGCCATTGCCCGCGGGGGCGCTTAGCGTGCTCGACAAGCCCGGGTCCGGCTGCGGGGGTGCAAACGGGAGGATTCTGGGTGAAGTCACAGGTCGTCGGGTCGCAGTTCTGGCCGCAGGCATTGTCCAGATCGATGTAGGAAGTCTGGACGTTCATCACCGTTGGGTCGGCCACGGTCGGAACTGCGCCGAGCCAAAACAGTTGTGGGCAGTAGTTGCCGTGTCACCAAGTTGAACGTGCCATCGATTTCCACGTTGCCACTTGGAGGGATCACGCTGAGGCTGCACTCGAGCGCGATGTTGACTTTGTTCGGCGCCGAGGGATCGTCATCCGCGACGATGGGCAGCGCTTCGCTCCCTGAACAAATGACCTCGTCTTCGAAATAGACCCACAACGCGATCGTGCATGCAGAAAGTGGAAGGTCCGTAACCATGTTCCATACGGCTGGGTTCGATTCGAGATTGCTCTCGAGGTTTCCGGAAAGGTCGACCGAGTCGTCGTATGGAGTCAGGCCGCTGCTTGGACAGCTGATCCGGTAGCTCACGAAATCGATCAGCAACGCGAGCTCTTCAGGCGCCGTCGCGGGATCCGAGATCACGAGGTTGACCTCGGTGGGCTCCAAGAGGCCGACCTCCGCTTGCGGCTCACCGCCGTCACATGCAGCGCTCAGGGCGATACAGGACAGCAGTACCATTCGAATGAAAGGTCTAGTCAGCATCAACAAATCGGGGGCAGGTCAGTGCTTAAGGGACACAAGTGGGAGCGGCGAAGCTACCCCGCATCCGCACCGGAGATCAACGGGATCTCGCGCATTATCTGACCGGAGAGTTCTTTTGTGCGCCTTCTGTAAGCGCGCTCACACACCGTGCCACAAAGGACGACAGTCCGAAAAGATCCATCGGATCGCTGGAAACGGTCATCCGTCGTGGGCTCCACCGCGCCTCACCGAACTCGTTGCCGTCGAACGGGCCGTACATCAAGCTCAATCTTGTGAAGCCCTTCGTTTCGTGCCTATCGCTCGTCCTCTGCGCGGCAGCCGCATGCGGTGGATCCTCGGGGACCGGCGGCTCCGGCGGAACCGCGGTTGAACGGCAGAGCGTTTACACCTTGAGCTGTACCATCGGTGAGCTGACCCTGATGTTCCCCATCGAGCTCGCGTATTCGGTCGAACCACCCTACACCGCCGGTGGTTCGTCCATCCTTACCTTCTCCCCCGTGCTCATCTTCGATGAATCGACTTCGAGCGCCCTGAGCGATGCCGGCCAGCCCAAAATCGACATCATTTCCCTCGAAATTGCGAGTTGGGCCTTGGGCGCGACGCCCTCGACGATCGAGACCTCGCTCGCTGCCGCTCCGATCAACGACTTCGATGTCGAGATCGACACCAACGACAACGGGATCCCCGGCCCGCATCGACTCGAGCTGGAATCGGTTTCCGTCGCCAGCTCGGCGACCGAAGGCGCCGAGAAAGTGGAGCTCGGCATCGCACTAGACGGCTTGTCCATGGTGCTCGGCGAGTTTCGAGTCCCCGCCGATTGCGTCGACCCTACCCTGGTCGGTTTCTCGGCTAGCTTTGATGTGGGGCCGTAGTCAGCCCTGCCGCAGTGCGCGACGCCGCCAACTGATCCGGATCGCGGCAACGAGAAGCAGGATCAGCGCGGTCGACTGAGTGCCATCGGAGGTCATCGGGCCCACGCGGCAGTCACGCGGGGGCGGGTTGACGGACCCGGGCGTGGCATCGTCGCCATCGAGCTGCGGATCGCGGTCACGGTTGATGCCCATGCGAACGCCCGCACCAGGCGGCACACAGGTGAAGGTCAAGGGCTGATCGGGCACGTCCGCCGCGGCCTCTAGCTGCGCGCGCGTCCAGGCCGACTCGCTCGCGACATCGGGGTCGAACTGGTCGCCGCCGAGGTAGACCCAGCCGCGCTGCTGGCCGGCCACGACACCCTTGACGATCAGGTCGCACTCCTTGGTCTGATCGTCCACGGGCATCACGAAGTCCGCGTCGGCACGCTGAATCAGAAGCGTCACCCTGTCATCGACGTCGGTTCCGGTCGTATCGCTGAGCGTCACCTGCTGCCCGACGATGGGCGCCAGGTCGGTTTCGAAGGCCATGATGAGCGCCTCCAGGTTCTGCTCCTCGGTCGTGCTGGTGCTGAATGCGCCCGCGGCTAGGAAGTCGCTCACGGCCGACACGCTTCCGTCGTGAAGGTAGCCGGTGGCGCGAACCTGATCGCCGGTGAAGACGCCTGGCGCATTGGGGAAGAAGCCCGACGGCATCATGCCGAACATCCCGACCTTCTGATAGGCGTTGCGCAGGTGCGGCACCTTGAACTCCATCGCCTCGGCTTCGAACGTGGAACCGCCGGCGGTCCCAAAGAAACCCTGGCTGCGATCGAGGGTGTGACAGCCATTGCAATTGGCAACCGTGTCGGTGATGGGCCCGTTATAGAGGTCCAGCCCGGCCTGCTGCTGCGCCGTGAGCGAGTTGTCGAGTGCGCGAATCGGATTTGGCGGATAGCTGAGCTGCAAGACGAAGTTCGTGAAGGCCTGCATGTCAGCAGGGTCGAGCTCGCCTTCATCGCGGCCGAGCAGACCGGGGAACGCCACGTTGAACGCATTGAAGGCGGCGTTTTCGTCGAGTGGGTCGCCTCCGCTCGAACCGCCGGTTCGATCGCCGCGCCAGTGCATGGGCCCCGAGGTCGCCATGCCGCGGAAGCTCTGCGTGGTCATCGGCCCCTTGAGCGGGTCGAAGGGCCGCAGGTCGTTGATCGGGTCGAAGTCCACCGCCGGTGGCGAGGGGTTCGGGTTTGGGAAGGCCGCCGCGTCGGGGTCTCCCAAATCCCAGGCGAGATCATCCATGTCACCGAACACGTGACAGCTGCTGCACGATGCCTCGCCGTTGCTGGAGGTCAGCACCGCGTCGTAGAGGAACTTGCGGCCGTTGCGAATCGAAGAACCCTCCGGGTTGAAGAAGAACTTGCTTTGAATCGTGGAATTGTCGGTCGTGTCAACCACGTAAAACCGGCTGTGCGTGGCCACGTAGAGGCGGTCGTTCGCGTCATCGAGGACCAATCCGCTCGGCCGCTCCTGAAACTGAATGAGATTGGCGCTATCGGGCACGAAGGTGTCGTTCTCGAGCTCGGCCGTGTCGTAGACCGCCACCGCATTCGAGCCGAACGCCGCCACGTAGAGCGTGCTCCCGTCATCGCTGATCGCCATCCCGAGCGGTGTAGCTACGCTCTTGCCCTTCACGTCTAGGGGAGTTGGGCTGACGCCGTACGGAATGTGTTTGTTGAGGTGACGTGGAATCACGTTGAACTCGGTGACCGGAGTGCCGAGGTTGTCGCCGGATGCATCGAGCACCGTGATGCGCGACTTGTGGATGTTTCCTCGAACCGAGGCTGGGTCGCCGGATGGCTTTGGCCCGAACATTTCGCCGACGTAATCGCCAACGCCTTCGAAGCGCACACGGTTGTTCGCGTCGGTGTTGGTCACATAGACGTCGCCGCTCGCCGGGTTCACGATCATGTTGAAGAGGATCGTCCCGACGCCGGGGATCGAGCCGAGCTCGTTCGGCACCGCGGCGTTGGCGTCGATCTCGAAAACGTCGAGGTCTGGGATGGAGAACGGAACCGCGTTGTTCCAGTTGTTGACGACGGTCCCGTCCCCCTCGTCCTCCCAGTTCCCGGTGACCGGGTTGAAGCCCACGATGATCCCCGTCTCCCGGGTCTCGCAGCTGCCGCCGGGACAGTCCCCGTTGCTGGTGCAGGCCGTCGGCAGGTTGTTGGTGCAATACCCAACTTTGGGTGCCTGGCGCCCTGCAGGATAGTTCGTTCCCTGGATCGTGCAGGACGAGGATCCGTCGCAGACCAGCGATTCACCGATCGCGACGGTCTGGTTTCCCGAACGGTAGACGGCGGCGTAAACCCTCGAGCCGTCCGGCGTCGCGGTGAGCGCGCGCGGCCGGTCACCGAACAGGGTCACGATGGTGAGCGGCGTCCCACCGAGCGACGATCCAAGCGAGGTCGCGTTGAACACCCAGACATCCGCGCGCCCTATACCCGGAACATCGTAGTCCCCGTCCGGATAGGGGCTGTTCTGGCCTCGGTGCGCCGTCGTGATGAACGCCCGGTTGCCGCCGGGGCCGGCGAAGACGATATCGCGAGGCTCGTCGCCGACCAGCAGGGTGCGGACGACGCGCGGCGGACTCAGCGACAAGTCGATGATGCTGACGCTATCGGAGAGATGGTTGACGACCCAGACTTCGTCATTGTTGCGCGCAGCCACCGCAACCGGCTCCAAGCCCACGGGGACCGCCGCTTCGGCCACGGCGAAGCCAGGCGAGAGGTCATAGATCTCCAAATAGCCGTCCGGGGTGTTGACCACGAAGAGCCGCTGCCCATCCGGCGACATCGCGATGGGACGCACGGGGTCGGACTCGAAGAGGGTGTAGTCGGGCTGAGCCTGGGCCGTGACCGCGAGCAGGCTTCCGAAGTGGAGCAACGCAGCAAACACAATGAGAACGAAACGGGACATGGAGCACTCCTTCGCCGGGCATGCCGGAGCAGCCAAGGACGAGCTGGTGAGGGACGAACGGGTGCGACGATAGTGCAATCGATCGCACAAGGATGCCAGCTTCAAGAAAATCCGGCGCTCTCGGGAATATCCCGATCGCCTCATTTGTATGCTAAGGAGCCCCCCCATGCGTTGGTCTATTTTCATCCTCCTCTCGCTGAGTCTCGCCTGCACGAAGAAGGAAGCGGCGGCTCCAGTCGAACCAGAACAAGCCGCCGAAACCGAGACCGCTCCCCCCTCGGACGGCCCCCGAGCCGAAGGTTGGCAATCCCCGAGGACCCGACCGCAGAGGTGCCCCGGCCCTAACGACTCGCCCGAGCTCCCCGAAGCGCTCCGAACCCCAGCGCCTCCCCTCGACGCAGCCCCGGTTCTCGAGGTCCTCGAGCAGGGCAAAGAGCCGCGGCAGGCGCTTCGCTGGCCGCTCAAACCGGGCTTCGAACAGAAGGTGTCGCTCGACGTGGGCTTTGCGCTCGACGCGCTCGTCGTCGTGCTTGCGGGTTGGAGAGGCGATCTACGTGGTGTCCTATGACCTCACGCTGCGAGCAGGCAAAGGCCGAAGACGACGGCAGCGTCCCCGTCTCATTCACGGTCGACGGCGGCAAGCATCGATGAAGATGATCATCGGCGGACAAGCGCCGAGCCGACCGGATGCAAGCCGCCCTGACCGGCCGCGAGAAAGATCACCGGCAGCTACACGCTGGGGCCGCGCGGACGGATGAGCAACTTGGAAGTGAAGCTCCCGCCCGATGCCACCCGCACCGCCACGACATGGCCGACAACCTCCGATGGGCGCTCATCCAGATGACCCCGGAGTTTCCGGAGGAGCCGCTCGGGCAAGGCGCCAAGTGGACGGTTCACAAAGGGCATCACGCAGCGGGGAATTCACGTCAACCAGCTCAGCACGATGGAGCTCGTGAAGGTCGACGGCAAGCGCGTCGAGCTTGCCATGAAGCAGCAGCAGAGCGCCGCCAAGCAGTCTTTCCAGGACCCCGGCCTCCCCATGACGCAACAGCTGACACTCCTGAGCGGGAAGGCCGACGGTCCACTCGACTGGGACTTGACCGAGCTCGCGCCTCGCGCCGCAGACCTCAGCGCCAATGTCCTCAAGGCCGTCGAACAGGGCTACGAACACCCCAGACGCGAAATCGCATCGAAGTGATCGTTCAAGCGAGCCGGGCCCTCAAGTATCGATCGAGAAGTAGCTACTGCCTGCCGGTGTACTTGATGCTCCGGTCGCCATCAGGATTGTAGTAGAGCACAATCATCGCCATCGCATCGACGTCATGGTCGGTGGTGTTGTTGTACAAGGCCTCGACTTCGTAGATGTGGTCCTTGTAGATGCGGAAGCCCTCTTCGCTCGAGTAGTGGCTGATGTTCGCGATCTGGTCGCGGTCGGGCTCGTTCTGCACGTCTGCCTGAAAGACGACCTTGCCGTCGGTCAGGTCGGTGAGTCGCATGTACACCCCGTAGTTGTGCAAGTGCGCCCAAGCGAAGTGGACCGTCCCGTCGATGGGGACGATGTTCTTATCTAGCTTTCGCGTTTTCTGGAGGCCGGGGGGCACCATCCAGTGCAGCTTGAGCTTGCCGCCGAGCGGCTGCTCGACCAGCGCACAGTGCGTGGTGACGTCGTCGCTGATCGGCGGCTCGTTCGGCCCGGGCTTGTACTCTTCGAGGTTCTCGACTTCCATCAAGAGGCTCGTCATGTAGAGCTTCTTGGGCCGGGGCCTGTCTCCAAAGTCGCTATCCTTGAAGTACTCGAGCGTCGTGACCACCTTGGTCTGCTTGTTGATCTCGGCCTCGTGGTTGTTGAGCACCATGCCCAGATAAGAGAGCTCGCGTTGGCCCTCGGGTTGCCCCCGCACGATCGCCGACATCGGCATCGCAAACCCTTTGGGGAACCGAAGGTCGTCGGCGCCGGTCGCCATCGTCACCAGCCGGGTGCCATTGAGGAGCTGAATCTGTGAGTGACAGAAGAACTCGTCGCCGAGCGGCTTCTGACTCGCTTGCTCGACCACGTCGGTGCGAACCGCGGTCACCCAGTCGAACTCGGACGGGTCGAGGTAGACGCGGTCAAACGGCCCTTGCATCGAATGATAGATCTGATCGATCGGCAGGGTCTCGGTGCCAAGGACCGCCACGCGCGGCTTCGGTTCGGCGGGCTTTGCGGCAACCTTCTGCGTGCTCGAAGAAGACGAAGCGTTGGCCACGGGATCGCGCTCGCATCCGAGCGTAGAAACAATTGCAAGCGCGCACACAATACCAGACCAGACCAGACGGGGAGCTCGAATCATCCCGACAGTATAGATCGTTTCGTGATGCCCGCTTGAGGATCCGAGCAACTGGGTTTACCCTAGGCAGCTCCCACTTAGAGGTACTTTCCATGAAGCTTATCGATGTCCGACATGCACTCACCTCGTTCGCAGTGCTCAGCCTAGGCGCTCTGGCCCTCAGCGCGTGCAAGAGCAGCGAGGCCAGCGAGGGCCCGACCACCATCTTGAACCTCGGCGGTGACGGGGGAGGTTCCTCGGGCTGCATCCAGCCGGCGTTCCCAGCCGAGCAGCCCGACCTTTCGGCGGGCAGGCCACCCAAGTTCATCACCGAGAACTCCAACAACCAGGCGACCGCGCGCCCCGGTCAGGACATCGAGGCGGAGATCACGGTCAAGGCCGCGACGCGCTACGCGAAGGTCGAGCTGAAGGACGCCTGGTTCACCGTCGGGCAGCCCATCGCCGTCGACGAGATCAACACCTCGGGCAACGAAACACTCGCCGTGCTCCTCACGACCCAGCCGACTCAGCGGTTCGGGCGGTATTACATGAGGATCACCCTGTGCGGGCTCGACTGTGACGATCAGGAAGTCGTCTTCGACATCAATCCCGACATCAACACCGAATACGAGCGGACGGTGTTCGAGGATGGCGTGTCTGTGCAAGTAGACAGGACCTGCCTGGACCCGAATCCGCAGGCGACCGTCCTGATTCAGTAATGTTTTCGCGGTGCCGCGCACCGGCAGGTCCGGTTTCGGCACGCGATTGGCAGTTTTCGGACTTCGCTGTTCATCCGCGACGATTTCGGACACATGTCGGCATCTTTTCGCCCTCGCTCGAGCAGCGACGGAGCGACGCAGCTCGCGTGAACGGGGCGCCCGCCCTGAGCGCGATCGAAAGGCAGCGCGGCCGATGCCGTAGCGAGATCTCGTGCAATTCTGCGAGCAAGCTCGGATCGCGGTATCGCGTTTGTAACCAAGCTCACCTTGTGTGTTTTTGCAGGCCATTGTGCGCCGACTAACACAATTTACAGAAGAGCCAGGAGCCCCGAACAAAACAGCGGTTCAGGGTGTTGACTTTCCGAATCGTGTTGAGATAGCCACTCCTTCATGAACCCGTTCAATAGTGCTGCGGCTGTCGCAGTGAATTGTCCAATTCAAGGAGCGTAACGAATGAGCAAGACACGATTTACCCAATGGATCGTGCTCGCATGTATCGGTTCCCTTGCAGCTTGTACGAGCGGCGAGGGCGGTACTGCGGGTAACACTGAAGTGAATGTGGTCGTACCCAATGGGTACGACGCTGGGTCGTCAGCCCCAGCCCTGATCGACATTCAGGATGTGGAATACACGGTCGACTGCGCGGGGAACAACGACACGTTCCTCGACAACAACGCGAGCTTCCCGGACGAAGTGACCCTCAACGGTAACCTCGAAGTCCAGGACGGCCGCACCAACGCCGCTGCGATTTACGGCGACCCGGCCATCGACGGCCAGGCCGAAATCTGGCAGGGCTTCATGGACCTCCCCCCAGGTCCCTGCACCATCGAGCTTCGTGCACGTGACGATGACGGCGAAGTCATCTGCACCGCGCAGGAGCCCTTCATCATCGCAGCGGACTCGACCACCAAGGTCAACATCGTCCTCATCTGCGACATCAGCTTCCAGGCGCCGGTCGGCATGCTGGACGTCGACGGAACCTTCTCGTTCAACGTCGGTAACTTCTGCCCCGACCTGTTCATCCTGAACTGTCTCGACAGCGCGCCGGCCGAGGCTCAGGTTCTGCCTCCGCCGAACCCGCCGCTCGCAGGCACCCAGTGTCAGACGCGCTTCCGTGACGGCGACAGCACCTGTGGCGCTGGCTGCGACCCGCAGACCTGTGTCCCGAACGGCACCTCTGGCCTGACCTGCACCCCGGGTCCGGACCCAGGCGTCTCGACCACGGTGACCTGCACCGACGCATTCTTGGACTGCAACGGCGACGGCACCCCCGACGGCTCCTGCACCTTCAACGGCGACACCGTTGGTACGCTGGGCGACCCCCCCTCTGGCTTCCCCGGCGCCCCCCTCCCGGGCGGCTTCTTCCTCACCTGCATCCCGCCGGCTCTCGGCGGCTCGCCAGGCGCCACCGCAGTCTGCACCGCGGTCACCACAGACGGTGACCTCGACTGCGACAAGACCAAGGTGGTCGAGGTCACGTGCCCGGGTCTGTCACCCTGCGATCCGGCTCAACCCGGCCGCACCGGACTGCGACGACGGCACGACTGCACCGCCGACTCGTGTGACGAGTCCACGGGCGGCGCCGTTTGCGTCAACGACTGCAGTGCCGGACGGCACGGTCTGCACCTCGGCACCGAGCCCCCGCCTGCGTGTCAGGCTGGCGTCTGTACCTCGGACTGCAACGCGCAGCCGTGATCGCGGTGCCGCGTGCGACGACGGAAACTTCTGCACGGTCAACACCTGCAACGCTCGCACCGGCGTCGACTGAAGCACCGCTCCGGCTGCCGCTGGCGGCGCGTGTGACGCGGGCGCTGGCGCCTCACTCGGGTGCTTGCGACGGCGCAGGCGCCTGTCACGGACATCTGCTCGTTCAACCCGGCTTGCCCGGATGACACGGGCGCGAACGCCCTCTGCACGGTCGCAACTTGCGATCCGGCTGACGGCACATGCGGCCAGGCCCCGACCAACAATGGCGGTGCCTGTGACTTGTCTGGCCCAGGCTCCGGTGACGGAACCTGCTCAGCCGGCGTATGCACCTTGGTCATCAATGACTGTGGCACCGTCGGTGGCACGGTTCAGATCGGTTGCACCAACGGTGTGACCTCGGCGCAGTCGCCCTTCCCGAACGTGCTCTAGCGTCACGGTCAACGAGCCCGTCTTCTCTGGCGCGCCGTTCACGGCGAACGCGAGCGGCATTGGCGCATTCCCGAAGTTCTTCTTGGATGCGGCGCAGAGCACCGTCCCAGGCGGCGTTCGCTCCGCGATCGTCGAGGGCTTCAACGTGACCATGTCACCCGTCAATGGAACAGGCGACGAACTTCTTGGATGCGGCACAGGGCACCGTCCCGGGCGGCGTTCGCTCCGCGGTCGTCGAGGGCTTCAACGTGACCGTCGAACTCAGTCAACGGAACAGGCCAAATCCTGCTCCAGGCTGATCCCTCGGGCATCGTTCCGGGTCTGACGCAGTTCTGTCAGTACCCCTCGAGCACGGTCTGCACGGCAGACGGCGATTGCATCGTTCCTCCGTGTAAGCCTCCGGTCCTCCTGGCCGGTGTCCCCCTCTCGGAGGATTGTGCTGTGGGTGGCTTCTGCGAGAGCATTGGCCAAGGCCCGAACGACGGCCCAACCGCGCAGTGCAACATCACCAACCCACCCTCGTTCTGCGTGACCGGCGACCTGCTCGTTCCGCTGTTCGCTCCGGGTGGTCCGCAGGTCGTGACCGCTGGCGCAGCGGGCAACGTGTCGTTCGGCTGGGCGGTGGACCCCGCCACGCTCATCTGTCCGAACCCGACGGCGCAGGCTCCGCAGTGCCAGAGCGCTGGTGGAACCGTGCCGGACGGCGCGTTCATCTTGCCGGCGGCGGTCTACGGCAACCCGGTCACCAACCCGGCCTCGGTTGGGCTCAACGGCATTCGTCTGAATGTCGCCAACGCCCTCTTCGTCGCGCTTCAGTGCTCGGACGGTTCGGACGGCGGCGCTTGCGTCGCGGGTGCGAACGCGGGCCTCGCCTGTGCGAACGATGGGCAGTGCCCAGGCAGCACCTGCGCTGGCGTGGGCGTGGACGACGACATCATCGTCCCGACCCCGGTGGCCGACAAGCCGTTCTGCCCGATCAACTAGACGAGCTCTCGTAAGAGACGCTTGACAACACTGAGAGACCCGCGAGCTTCGGCTCGCGGGTTTTCTCGTTTAAGCGCGCGAACGTTCTGTGCGAGGCGCTGAAATTATGTTCTGCTCGATGCGTCCCCGTTTTTGATGTTCCCGTGAAAGAAATGGAGCGTCTCGATGCCCGCGCCGGTAGGAGAGGCTTGAATCCCTCCAAGCATGCTGAATTCAAATAGGGTACAGTCGCCCGTCACGGGCGCTGCCAGTCCCGACGCAGGCGCCCGAAAAGGGACATTTCATCATGACGACATCTCGAGTCGGAGCGTTCACTTCTCTCCTTTGCGCGCTCGCCGCGGCCGGCTGCGGTAGCGACAGCGCCGCGACGACCAGCCCTCCACCCGATCCCTTCGGCGGCTACGGGGTGTATCTGAGCATCGTTCCCCCCGGTTCGGCCGACGTGAACGGCGGGATGATCGGGGATGACCCGAGCTCGATCAATCAGCTCTTCATGTACGAGAACCTGGTGTTCAGCGACGACTACCCCACGCCGGGAGAGCTCAGCGACGAGGATCTGGTCCCGGCCTACTTCAAGGACGAGGCGTTTTTGCCCGAAACCGCATTCGACTCGGTGGAAACCAAAACGAACGGCACGCACACCGCCCGCATCGGTCGAGACGACTTCGGCGTGCCCCACATCTTCGGCAACACGCGCAGCGATGTGATGTTTGGGACCGGCTACGCGACAGGCGCCGACAGGATGTTCTTGGTCGACGTGATTCGGCACTTCGGGCGCGGGCGGATGTCTGACTTTCTCGGGCCCTCGAGTGGCAACTACTCGACCGACACCGGGCTTGGCACCTCTGCCGGTTACAGCGAGCAAGAGCTCCAGGATCAGATCGACCAGCTCGTGGTTCGGCTCGGCATCGATGGGCCCCAGGCGGAGCAGGACCTGCAGGACTTCGTCGACGGCATCAACCAGTACATCGAGGACGTGAAGAGCGGGGCCCCGGGCGCGGAGCGGGTGCCGGTCGAATATGATCTTCTGAATCTCGAGCTGAGACCGTTCACGGGGCGCGATGTCATTTCGGTGACGACTCTGATCTTCTCGTTCTTCGCGACCGGCGGGGGCAGCGAAGTCAGCCAAGTCGAGTTGCTGCACGGGCTCGATGAGCTGTACCCGGATGACCCCGAGGCGGCGTGTCAGCTCTGGCGCGACATTCGGCAGGCGGACGATGCGGAACGTCCGAACACGACGAACCTCCGCTTCGAGACGCAATCGCCGCCCACGATCGACGAGACGGCCTGCCCGCTCGAGCCCGGCTTCGCGACGCGCTTCCCAGGCGCGGTCATGTTCGACCGGGACAGCGTGCAACGGCGCGACCTGCTAAGCGTGGAGGATTGCGTAGAGCCCGGCATGGCGATGACGGGCGACCTGGAGTGTCCCAACTTTGGTGAAGACGTCGTCGACGACCCGGTTTCCTCCGCGACGGCCACGCTGACGGTGGCAGACACCACGCTCATGTCGATGGCAAGCGTTTCGGCGCCGCTTTGGGCGGGTGCGGTTTGCTCATTGGACCCCGCGATGCAGCGCTTGGAGGTCGACCGCGCGCGTGCACTCGCCAAGGTGGAGGGCGTGCTCCTAGCCTTGCAGGGGGAGAGCTTCCCGACCGCCATGTCGAACGCGATTCTGGCGGGCGCGGACCAGACCGAGTCCGGTCACCCGATCGCGGTGTTCGGCCCGCAGACCGACTACTTCTCCCCTCAGATCATGATGGAGTTCGCGCAGCACGGCGGAGGTATCCACAGCCGGGGCATGGCGTTTGCGGGGATGCCGTACGTGATCATCGGTCGCGGCATCGACCACGCGTTCAGCGCGACCTCCGCGGGGGATGACATCATCGACACGCGTGTCCTCCGGCTTTGCGAAATGGACGGCGGCGAGGCGACGCGCGATTCGACCGCGTATCTCTACAACGGGGTTTGTACGCCGATGCTCGAGCGCACCGACGAGTGGACTGCGGAGACCAACTTCCTCACGTCTGGTGCGCCGAATCAGAAGGTCACCCGACGCATTCTTCGCGCGCCTGACTATGGGCCGGTGTACGCGACCGCTACGGTAAACGGTGAGCCGGTGGCATTGGCGGTTCAACGCTCGACCTTTTTTGGTGAGGCCGACTCGGTGAAGACCTTCCTCATCACCAGCCGCAACGAGATGACTGACCCGGAGTCCTTCTTCGATGCGTTCAGCCACACCAATGGGACCTTCAACTGGTTGTACGTCGATTCGGACAACATCGCGTACTTCAACTCGAGCTTGCTTCCGATCCGCGCGGACGCAATCCACCCGGACCTTCCGCAATGGGGGACCGGCGAGTTCGATTGGCAGCAGACCGGTACGGGCCGGGCCAACCCCGACTTCAGCTTCGGCAACTTCTTGCCCTTGGAGAACCATCCGCGCGAGGCCAACCCGGAATCGGGCTACATCGTGAACTGGAACAACGCACAGGCGCCCGGGTTCTGGGCGAACGACGGGCAGACCTCCTGGGGACCCACGTATCGCTCGGACATGCTGCAAGCACGCTTGCAGGCCTACCGCGCGCAGGACGGCAACCCCTTGCATACCCGTGCCAGCATGGTCGAGGCGATGATCGACGCGGGGACGACCGACCTTCGTGGTCAGGTGATCCTGCCCGCGGCGTTTGCTGTTCTCGACGACGTGAGCGACCTCGATGCCTTCGAGCAGGAAGTGGTTGAGCTCATGAAGGACTGGGTGGTTCACGGGCCGAGCGAAATCGGCTCCATGCGTCGCGATCGCAACGGCCCGGGCGTGGATACCGAGGCGCTCGTGTACGAAGACCATTCGGCCGTGGCGTTCATGGATGCATGGTGGAACCACATGATCGACGCCTTGCTGCCTCAGATTACGGCCGTGGAAGATCTGGACGTCATGACGGGCGGTCGGCACAACGCGCCCGGCGGTGGCGGTTCGGCGTTCCAGGGCGGCTACTATGGCTACATCCTTCGCGTGCTCGAGATGGCGCTCGGGGAAAGTGGGGCGCCGTATCAGCAACTCCGGTGTGCGGGCACCGGCACGCCAGCGGATTGCCGCGCCGCGCTCGTGGCGAGCTTGCGTGAGACCATTGCGGACTTGGGCACCGACATGAGCGCCTGGGATCCGACGCTCGAAGCCGACGATGCCATCGACCACACGGCACTCGGCCTGGCCGACCCGCCCAACATTCACTGGCAGAACCGACCGACCTGGCAGCAGGTGATTCAGCCGACCGTGGATGCGCTGCGGTAGGTCATCGCGCACATCGCCCGTCCTTAGACGAAGCGCGGGCTCGAACGCGGGCCTCGGCTGCGCCAACGATGGCCAGTGCCCAGGCAGCAGCTGCGCTGGCGTGGGCGTGGACGACGACATCATCGTCGACACCCCCGTGGCCGACCTGCCCTTCTGCCCGATCAACTAGACGAGCGCTCGGCGAGAACAGTCGCGGACAGACTGCTCCGGGCGGCAAAAAGTAGCCTTGTGCTTGCCGCGAGCTTGTGCGTATCATCGCCCCTTGCGGCTCTAGTGCTGCCCGTTTTTCTCTTTCGAGGGGTGTGTAATGATTCGTTCTTGTTTGGTTTTGGGTTTGGGCTTTTGCCTGACGTTCGCAGTCGGATGTGGCGACGACCCTGCTCCGCCCACCGGAGGTTCCGGCGGTAGCGCGGGCAGCGGCGGGTCGGCAGGTTCCGGCGGCTCCGCAGGTTCCGGAGGCTCTGCAGGTTCCGGCGGTTCGGCCGGCGAAGGCGGCATGGGCGGCATGGCTGGCGAAGGCGGCATGGGCGGCATGGCTGGCGAAGGCGGCACGGGCGGCATGGCCGGTGCGGGCGGCACGGCGGCATGGGCGGCATGGCCGGCGAGGGCGGCATCGGCGGCATGGCGGGCGGCACGGCGGCATGCGGGCGGCATGGCCGGTGCAGGCGGCACGGCCGGTGCGGGCGGCTCAGGATTTGCAGACTGCAACGACGGCAATACCCAGACACAAATCGTGCAGATCGGCTGCACCAATGGCGTGACCACGGCGCAGTCGCCCTTCCCGAACCAGCTCTCCGTCACGGTCAGCGAGCCCGTCCTCAGCGGCGCCACGTTCACCGCGGACGCGAGCGGCACTGGCGCATTCCCGAAGTTCTTTCTGGATGCCGCACAGGGCACCGTCCCGGGCGGCGTTCGCTCTGCGGTCGTCGAGGGCTTCAACGTGACCGTCGAGCTCAGCAACGGAACAGGCCAAATCCTGCTCCAGGCTGATCCCTCGGGCATCACACCCGGTCTGACGCGATTCTGTCACGTATCCGTCGAGCACGGTCTGCGCCGCGGACGGCGACTGCATCGTTGCGCCGTGTAAGCCTGCGGTCCTCCTGGCCGGCGTCCCGCTCTCGGAGGATTGCTCCGCCGGTGGCGTCTGTGAAGGCTTGGGCCAAGGCCCGAACGACGGCGCGACCGCGCAGTGCAATATCACCAACCCACCCTCGTTCTGCGTGACCGGCGACCTGCTGGTTCCGCTGTTCGCACCCGGTGGTCCCGAGGTCGTGACCGCTGGTGCGGCTGGCGACGTCTCGTTCGGTTGGGCAGTGGACCCGGCCACCACGACCTGCGGCGCGGGCTCGACCAGCGCGCGTTGTGAGGCCAACGGCGGTACGCTGCCGGACGGCGCGCTCATCCTGCCGGCGTCGGTCTACGGCGACCCGGTCGGTAACCCCGCTTCGGTTGGGCTCAACGGCATTCGCCTGAATGTCGCCAACGCCCTCTTCGTCGCCCTGCAGTGCTCGGCCGGCAATGACGGCGGCGCCTGTGCGGCGGGTGCGAACGCGGACCTTGCCTGCGGCGCCGATACGGACTGCCCAGGCAGCACTTGCGTGGGCGTGGGCGTGGACGACGACATCATCGTCGCCACCGACCCGGCCACTTTGCCAGGGTGTCCGATCAACTAGACCCGCTCTCCTAGGAGAGGCCAACAAAGAGAAACCCGCGGGCCCAAGCTCGCGGGTTTTCTCGTTTCATGGTCGGGTCCACAATTGCGGGCGGCGAAGGCCGAACTCGACCAATGCGTCCAACTTGGAGCTGTGGTATCAATTGCCGTTCAGGAGGTCTTATGAAATCCCGTTGGTTAGCTTATGCAGTCGCGCTCGGCGCGCTGATGATGTTCGGTTACGCGTGCAAGAAGGGCGGAGGCGACGGCGCCACCTACCTCACGGTGCTCCAGGAGTCTCGCCCCTGGAAGGTCGCACCGACGTCCAGGTCGAAACCCGCATCGGCTTTCAGGTCGACGCGCCGATCGACGAAGACACGCTCTCGGACGACACCTTCTTCGTGACCGATCCGCAAGGCAGCAAGGTGGTCGGCGAGCTCGCGCTCGACGAAGACGATCCGAGCATCGTCGTGTTCAGACCTGCCGAGCCGCTCGAGGTGATCACCACGTTCGACCGCGACGATCACCACAGAGCTGGCCTCTGCGGGTGGAGCGACTCTCCAAGAGGACTACGAATGGGATTTCAGGACCCTCGACGCCGAATGGGGCCTTTCGGACTGGCTCGAATCCACGGGCACCGGTAGGTCGGACGATCAGCGAATCGTGATCGCCGGCGGGACCAATGCGATCGCCGTCTGGGAATTCACCAACGAGCTGGCCGGGAGCAACCCACCCGTCGGCATTTGGGCCAGCCGCTATACCCGAGTCGACCTCTGGAGTCGGCCGGTGCAAATCGACGCCGGCGAAGGCGGCGCACGCAAGCCCTCCTTGGCGGCCGACGCGGCGGGTAACGCCTTCTGCGTCTGGGAAGAAGTGAAGGACGACGGAAGCCAGGAAGCCACCATTTGGACCAATCGATTCGTGGTGGGTGAAGGTTGGGGTACGCCGGAGCGCCTGCAGGCCAGCGTGCTGCCTTCGCTCAGGCCAGCCGTCGCGGCCGACGCCGACGGCAACGCCATCGCGGTTTGGGTGGAGCAGGAGTTCCCCAGCAACAAGCAAGTCATCCGTGCACGTCGCTACGAGGTCGGCTCGGGCTGGGGCGTGAACGAGGCCATCGACACGATGCCGACGGTGAGCGTGCCAGGCGCAGTGGACGTCAAGATGGACGGGGACCGGCAACGCGATCGCGATCTGGGCAGAGCGCACCAGGCCGACGGACGGCGGCAACGGAGAGGTGCTCTGGGCGAACCGCTACGTCGCCGGCCAGGGCTGGGAGACCGCACGCCCGATCAAGGGCGACCCAGAAACCGCAGCCGAGAACGCGCGCCTGGACGTCAGCGAGAACGGCGAGGCGCACGTGGTCTGGGTCCAGTACGGCGACACGCCGACCACTCCGTTCGAGGAGCGGCGCAAAGACATCTGGAGCGTCCATTACGCGCCGGGCTCCAACTGGGACACGACCGACTGGAGCGAGCCGGCGCCCATCGACAACGGCGCCGAGGGCGAAAAGCTCGGGCCGGCGATCGCCGTGGATGGGTCGGGCGTGGCCCACGCGGTTTGGTCGCAGGATGACAACATCCTGCAGAACGACTTCAAGAACATCTACGCCAACCGCTACACGCCGGGGTCCGGTTGGGGCACGCCCGTGATCATCGAATCGCCGGCCGAAGACCCGCGAGACGACGCCGACGCCACGACGCCGCAAGTCGCTGTCAACACCGACGGCAACACCTTCGTGGTCTGGCGTCAGGACTGGGAGGATTGGGGCAGCATCTGGTCCAATCGAATCGACCCAGGCGAGCCATGGGTGCCGGAGAACGGCGCGCTCATCGAGATCATCGGCCGGGCTGCCCGGGCGCCTAGCATCGTCGTGGACGACAGTCGCCACGCCCATGCAGCATGGATGCACGCGGTCGAAACACAGATCGACCGCGTTCGAACCAACCGGTTCGAGTAGGCGAGCGACGCGCCCCGAGCGCTAGAGGCCTCGTTCGAAGGTCGCGTCCAGCACCAAGATCTCGGTGCAGGGCGGATCGTCGCGCAGGGCTTCGATCGCCGCGGCGTTGCGGCAGGTCAGCCTTCCGCTTCCGTCGGTCGCTTGGTCACCGTCGAACACGGTCGCGAACGTTTTGGTTTCGATGTTGATCGTGTCCGAGCTCGTCGAGGTCAGGACGTGAGCCTGGACGTCGGCACGACACTGATCGCCCTCGATGCCGGAGCTCGAAATCGCCCAGCCGCGCCAGCCGAAATCGTCATCGCCCTGGATGAACGAGTAGCCGATTTGGGGTTCGGGGGCTTCCGCGGCAGCTTGCAGGCAGAAGTCGATGGTCCCGCAGAAGATGCCGCCGAGGAGAGGCTCGTCGGGGTCGTCGTTGGGCAGGAAGCTATAGAGCAAGACGAAGACGGGCGCAGGCTCGAGGTCCTCGGGCTGCTCACAACCGACCGTGCTGCCCTGATAGCTGTCCACCCGGTAGATGCCCAGCAGGGTGGAGTCCACGGTGGGCCCTCCCCCGTCGTCGCCGCAGCCCAACGCCGCAGCGCTGGTGAAGGCAAACGCGACGCAAGTCGCAAGGAAGATAGAGCGGTTAAGATAACGGGAGTACTGATTCATCTGGAGTCGTTTCCTCATTCCAAAAGGGTCTGGTCACTAAGGCAAGGCCCGAAGTGTCGCTATTTCGCGCCGCAATTCAAGCGCACATTGGCTGCCCCGGCCGGGAGCGAGCGCCGGGCGGGTAACAGGCTTGTAAGATACCACACATAAGGCGCAACTTGGATGGCCAGGGTGTTCTTGGGTCTTGAAACCGCGGATTGAGCGGTGTTAGCCTCGGCTCCCACCTTTCACCAGACCATCCCCCTCTGGAGGCTCCACTATGTCCGGTTCCCATCCATCGCGTTGGATCATCTTTCTCATCGCCGGCGCCCTCAGCGCCTTCGGCTGCGTCGGCACGACCGACACCGGCCAACAAGGCGAGACAGGCTCTCTCTCGGTCGACCTCGTTCTTGCGGACGGCGTCGAGATCGCCCAGGTCGATTGGCAGATCACCGGTAACGACATGGACATGTCGGGCGCCGTCGATGTGAGCGCTCCCGGGTCGACTGCCTCGGTGGAGGTGTTTGGTCTGCCGCCTGGTGCGACGGACTACACGGTTACGCTGACCGCGACTTCGACCGACGAGCAGGTCACGTGCAGAGGCTCGGCGAACTTCAACGTCGAGGTCGGCGAAACGACCGATGTGATGGTGGTCTTGAACTGCAAGCTCCCCCGACGATTCGGTGGGGTTCGCGTCAACGGGGAGTTCAACATCTGCGCCGAGCTGATCAAGGCGGTGGTTTCGCCGCTGCAGACCTCGGTCGGCAACGACATCGACGTGTCCGCACAGGCGGTCGACCAAGAAGGCGACCCGATCACCTTCTCGTGGACCGGCAGCGGCGGCTCCTTCGCGGACCCGACGGCCTCGGCGACGACATACACCTGTGAACAGGTGGGCGATCATGTGATCACGATCAGCGTCACGGATAACGACCAGTACTGCGACATGGCGAACTGGGACATCCTCGTTACCTGCGTCGCAGGTGACGGCGGCGCGGGCGGCGCCGGTGGAGCGGGCGGTGAAGCTGGCGCGGGCGGAGCAGGCGGTGAAGCTGGCGCGGGCGGCATGGCTGGCGCGGGCGGCACGGCCGGATGGCCGGCGCGGGCGGCATGGCCGGCGCGGGCGGCATGGCCGGTGCGGGCGGCATGGCCGGTGCAGGCGGCATGGCCGGCGCGGGCGGCATGGCCGGTGCAGGCGGTACCGGTGGAATGATCGATCCGTGCGAGGGACTGGACTGCAGCGACGGCAACGACTGCACCGCCGATCTTTGTTCAGACGGCGTTTGCTCGAACCCGCCCGTCACCGACGACACCATGTGCGACAACAATATGGGCGTCTGCGAGGCGGGCGTTTGCGTGCCTTCCAACCTCTGCGAGGGCCAGGACTGCAGCGACGGCAATCAATGCACGCAGGACCTCTGCGACTCGGAAACGGGCATCTGCTCCAATCCGAATGAACCCGACGGCACCGAGTGCACCTGCCCGCTCTGTGGCGCAGAGGGCGTGTGCATGATGGGTGAGTGCGTCGACCTATGCGAGGGGGTGGACTGCAGCGACGGCAATCAGTGCACTGCCGACCTCTGTAATCTCGGGGTCTGCTCGAACCCGAACCTAGGACCGGGTGCGGAGTGCGACCAAGATGGCGGTGCCGTCTGCGACGGCGCGGGCAGCTGCGTCGAGTGCAACACCGACAACGAGTGCGACATCGAGTTCGGCGAGACCTGCGTCGACAACGTCTGCGTGGCGAGCGCCACGGCCTGCAATGGCGGCGAGGTTCAGTCCCAAGTCGTGCCGATCGGCTGCACCAACGGCGTGACCACGGCGCAGTCGCCGTTCCCGAACCAGTTGAGCATCACGGTCAATGAGCCTGTCCTCAGTGGCGCCTCGTTCACCGCGGATGCGAGCGGCGTTGGCGCATTCCCGAAGTTCTTCTTGGATGCGGCGCAGGGCACCGTCCCGGGCGGCGTTCGCTCTGCGGTCGTCGAGGGCTTCAACGTGACGGTCGAGCTCAGCAACGGAACAGGCCAAATCCTGCTCCAGGCTGATCCCTCGGGCATCACGCCAGGTCTGACGCAGTTCTGTCAGTACCCCTCGAGCACGGTTTGCACCCAGAACAGCGATTGCATCGTTCCGCCGTGTAATGCTCCGGTCCTCCTGGCCGGTGTCCCCCTCTCGGAAGACTGCGGTCCGGGTGGCTTCTGCGAGAGCATTGGCCAAGGCACTGCCGACGGCGCGACCGCGCAGTGCAACATCACCAGCCCACCCTCGTTCTGCGTGACGGGCGACTTGCTGGTTCCGCTGTTCGCACCGGGTGGCCCACAGGCCGTGACCGCTGGTGCGGCTGGCAACGTCTCGTTCGGTTGGGCGGTCGACCCGGCCACCACGACCTGCGGTGCAGGCTCGACCAGCCCGCGTTGTGCGACCAACGGCGGTACGCTGCCGGACGGCGCGCTCGTCCTGCCGGCGTCGGTCTACGGCGACCCGGTCGGTAACCCCGCTTCGATTGGGCTCAACGGCATTCGTCTGAATGTCGCCAACGCCCTCTTCGTCGCCCTGCAGTGCTCGGCCGGTTCGGACGGCGGTGCCTGCGCGGCGGGCAGCAACGCGGGTGTCGCTTGTGCGGGTGATTTGGATTGCCCCGGAAGCACCTGCGTCGGCGTGGGCGTCGATGACGACATCATCGTCGCGACCCCCGAGGCCTCGCTGCCGTTCTGCCCGATCAACTAGACGCGCTCTCCTAAGGAGAGGCCAAAACAGAGAAACCCGCGGGCCCGAGCTCGCGGGTTTTCTCGTTTAATCGTCAGGTATTCAACCCCCTTACCCGCACAGAGCAGCCAGCTTGCGGCGCCGCGAAGCTTGTGTGTATCATGCGCCATCGCGGCGGTGGTGCCGTTGATTGGCAGTTCTAAGGAGTGTGCGATGATTCGTTCTTATGTGGTTTTGAGTTTGGGGTTGAGCTTGTGCTTAATGTTCGCGGTTGGCTGTAGTGACGACCCCGCGACGACCGGCGGTAGCGGCGGCAACGGCGGCACCGGGGGCGCCAGCTGCACTCCCGAAGAACAGATGACGGAGCTCTCCTTGGGCTGCTCCAACAGCTCGCCGATCGGCCTGCAATCGATCTTGTCCGCCGATCTGAAGGTGGCTGCGTGTGAGATCACGGCCGGCGAGGAGTTCGACGCCGAGCTTTCCGGAACTGCGACGTTCCCTGAAGCGTTCCTCGATGCGGCCCAGCCTCTGGTGATGGGTGGCTTGAAGCAGGCCAAGCTGACCGACCTCGCGTATATCGTTCAGCTTCGTTCTGGCGCGACCCCATCGGGCGCGGACAGCAATGTCGCGCTTAGGGCGGATCCCTCGCAGCTCACGCCAGGCGAAGTGCGTCTCTGCAACTTCCCGCCCGACCAGGTCTGCACTGAGGACAGCGAATGTGCGGGCATGACCTGCAAGGTGGATCCGGTGATCATCGTCGATGTGCCGACCAGCGAAGACTGTGCAGCGGGCGGCGTCTGCGACATGGCTGAGCAAGGCCGACGGAGAAACCTCGCAGTGCGCGCTCAACGGCTTCTGCGTGACGGGACCCCTCGATGTTCCGCTCCTCCCCGTGACCGAGACCTTCACTGCGGATGCCAGCGGAGCGGTGCTCTTCGGCTGGGCCGATCAGGGCCTCAGCAACAGCACGTACGACGAGATGACGATGCTGTACACGATTCCGAAGCCGAGCGCGGCGAACCCGATCGAGCAGGGTCTCAAGGTGGACGCCGGCCTCGTCGTGGCTATCGAGTGCGTCATGGGCGTCGACGAAGGTGAGGAACCGGGCAACGAGGAAAATGACCTCGTCGGCCTCACGCCGGACGAGGACCTGATCTCGTTCCCAATCGTCGAGTAACGAGCCCTACGAGTTGATACGACGTGGAACCCGTGAGCTTCGGCTTGCGGGTTTCGCCGTTAACGGACATGACGCCGTCGCCTAAGGACGAACGTGCGCCGCCGAAACCACGTTTGCATACATGCCGAATCGCAGGCGTGAAAGCCTGAGTGCAAGGTGAGCGATCTCACAACGAATCGCCCTGCCCTTCGTTGGTTCGGGGCTCGATTTGATCGCGCATTTCTGCGCCCGATCGGGTACAAAGGACGTCGACTGATGCCCGTCTTCAAAGTCACTCTGACCGCTGCATTCTTGTGCGCGATGCTCAGCGCCGGGTGCCGCGGCCCGGGCGAAAAATGCGCGCAAGGGACGGTGACGTTCGCCTCGCCGGAGATCCCGGCCGGGATCAGCCAAACGGAATTGTTCGTGGACGTGAGCAATCCCTTTCCCGACAACGGGCTCGACGTGGTGACCGAGCTCACGTCGATCAGCGGCTCGATTGCCGATCCCTTCGCCCGGGAAACGACCTTCTCCTGCGCTCAGGATGTATCGGGCCCCGTCGAGGTTTGCGTCCACACGAGCTATGTAGACGAGAGCGCCGTCGACGGAGCCCTGAGCGAAGTTCCCAACGTCGAAGCGCAGCTCGAATACATTCGCCCATCGCACATCACTCTCCCCGACCCGCTCGAATGCAGCACCACGGAGTGTAGCGTCGTGATCTGCCCCGAAGAGAAGAACGAGTGCCCGGAGGTATCGAGCTTGACGGTGGAGCCGGCGGCGCTTGCCGAAGCTCAGAGCGCCATGATCCGGGTCGTCGCCAGCGACGTGGACGACAACCCCGAGGCCTTGGTCACCACCCTGACGGCCCGTAGCGGCACCATCGGCGATCCAAACGCCAGCGAGACGAGCTATCAGTGCGACCCGGAGGTCGGCGGGGCGATCGAGATATGCGTCGTGGCGAGCGATGGAGACACGAGCTGCGACGTGGAGCGCTGCACATCGGTGCGCTGCCCTGGCGATCCGGGCGAGAACACCTGCCCGATCATCGAGAGCCTGACGGCAGACCCACTCACAAACGGTGCGACGACCACCACGGTTCGTGTCGACGCCACGGATCCGGACGATTTCCCCGTACCCATGCGCACGGAGCTGAGCTCGGACACCGGTGTCTTCACGGACCGCTTTGCCAGAGAGACGCTTTTCCTCTGCGGCGCTCCGGGCGACGTGGAAGTCTGCGTGAAGGCCAACGACGGCGACCCGAGCTGCGACGTGGAGACCTGCATCACGATCAAGTGTCCGAGCACCATCCCCGCAAACGTCTGCCCGAATCTGAACGTCATCAACGCGATTCCTTCGGTCATCCGATCGCCCGCAACGAGCACCCTGGTGCAGACTCGCGGCTGGGACAACGACCTGCAGCCCATGCCGCTGCTTCTCACCTTGAGCGCGCTCTGGGGTAGCTTCGAGAATACCGAAAACATGCCCGGCAGCGGCACCGTCGTTCAGCAGAATGCCACTTACATTTGCGACCGTCCCGGCGACGTCGAGGTCTGCGTCGATGCGACCGATGGCGCCTGCACGAAGACGCTCTGCACGAACATCATCTGTCCGGACGACATCCCGACGCCTCCCTAGCCGGCTGCTGCGCGACGCAAGGCGGCGAACTAGCTGACCGTCAGTGCGCGGCCCATGCGGGAGACCCCGAGATGCTCGCTGGCCTCGGAGTTGCGCCATGCGGGGGTTCCGGCAATCCAGACGTCGGTCACCACACCGTCGCTCCGGTTGAGCATCTGCTCGGCGTCGACGGCCTCGCGATAGCCAAAGGTGGTGCTGGCCTCCGAGTCGTAAGCGCTGAGCGCGTCCGGGTCGATCAAGATCATGTCAGCCTGCCGACCGGGCTCGATGGTGCCGAGGGTTTGCTCGACGCCCCAGAACTCAGCGGGTGCTCGCGTCAGGCGTCCAACGTGGTAGGCGACGCTTTGCAATGAGCGTCGCTGCGCGATTTGGAGTCCGCGCAGGTTCGCGTCGTAGTAGGCCATGTTGGTCAGGTGGGCGCCCGAGTCGTTGAAGCCGGGAAGCGTCTGCGGGTCGAACAGAACGCGAGCCATGCGCTCTTCGTCGTCATTCGCTGCGAGGACGTACCAGCGCAGATCCGTGTCGAAGTGGCGAAGCAGATGGATGATGAATTCGCAATCGTCGCCGACCGGACGCGGGAAGCTCGCGAACACTTGGGCCTCGGCGTCGTTGCGAGGGCCGAGCCCGGTTCTACGAAGCCTTCCCTGTCCGCCGGGACGCGCCTGCCAGTCGAGCAGGCGCTCGTAAATGTCTTGAAGGGTCTCGCCCTCCCAGACCGGCACAGGCCGGTCGGTCATCACCATGTCCTTCAAATCGCGGCTGAAGCTGTCGTCCATGACATGGAGCCAGCGCTTGATGCGGGCTGTGGAGAAACCCTTTTTGTCGCGGTACCACATCTGGCGGAAGCGCTCGCGGTAGGCCGGGTCGTCGAGCAATGCCATGCGTGCGTCCCTGTCGACCAGGTCGATGGCGTTGAGCTCTCGTAGCGCGGGGAGCTCCTCGGCCAGAGGTGTGATGAGTCCGTCTGCATAGACTCGAAACGGAGCTGCTAGCGCCTGTAGTCTGAACTTGCCATCTACCAGGGGAGAATTGATGATCCGGGTGAGGACGACGCCCATGCGTGCGAGCGATCGGTTCGTGACCACATCGAGCGCGGCCACGGCGGTCACCTTGAGCGGCTTTCCGAAGAAGCGGCCGCTGCTGAGCATGAACCAACGAAGGACGTTGTGCGGTTTGTCCTTCTCGGGGGTCGCCTGCCAGACGCGGCCGTAGCGGCGCACGACGTTGGTGAGGCGCTTGACCTCGGAGAAGGGCGCATGATTGGCGGGGATCCGGACCTCGCGATGTGGGTCGTCCGAGAGGTAGTGGAACGGAAGCATGTCGGTGGAGAAGCCCGCGTAGCCGTCCTTCATCGCCTGCTCGAGGATGCTTTCCATCGTCTCTAGGTCAGCCTCGTTGGGCTTCTCGCTGATCGCGCGCTCGAGCCCCATCGCTTCGATGCGCAGCATGGAGTGCGGAATCATCGGCACGATGTTGGCGCCGAGCGGCATGTCGGCGAAATGCTCGAGATAGGCCTTGGGGTTGTCCCAGCTGATCTGTTCGGCAACGCGTCGAAGGACGCTCTTGGGGATGTTCTCGACTCGAGCAAAGCAGGAGATCACCGGATCGTGTCCATCGCTGTTCTGACGGCCAAACGCAACGCCGATCGAGCAGTTGGCCACGACCGCGGTGGTCGTGCCATGACGCACGACCTCGGTGAGCCCCGGGTCGAGCTCCACCTCCAGGTCTAGGTGCGTATGAATGTCCCAGAGGCCCGGCATGAGCCAGCAGCCCCTCGCATCGACGACTTCGCTGGCCTGGCTTGCGTCGAGGTCGGGGCCGACTTCCGCGACCTTTCCATCTGCGATGGCAACGTCTTGCCGGCTGGGTGCCTCGGCACGGCCGTCAAACAGAAGCGCGTTCTTGATCAGGGTGTCCCAGTGCATGAGGTTGCATGTACAACAGCGGGGTCAGAATTCCAGGCGGCCCGCTTCGACGTTCCACTGAAGGCGGGCGCCCTGTTGGTTCCGTATGTCGCGTTGCAGTCGTCGCCTTTTGCCTTTGCGTACGCCGAGCATGATGCCCGAGGTGATCATGCCGACCGCGGCGAAGCCGAAGATCGTCCCACCGGCGACTGGTTCGGCACCGTCGTGACGACTTCGGTGGACTGCGCTTGTGCACGGCTCCCCGTGACCAAGACCAAGATCGAAGAGATGGCTACCCGCCTCATCGGCCGAGCGTACCGTGCCCCAAAGGTCTCTTCAACTCGGGGTGTGCAGGCGCTCGGAGAGGAAGTCGGCCAGCAGGCGAACGCGTTCGGGGATCTGCCTTGTGGAGTAGACGAGATGGACGGGCGGCGCGGGCAAGGACCAGTCAGGGAAGATCCGGACCAGCCGCCCTGCTCGCTCCCCTTGCGCGATGTGGAGCTCGGGCATCAGGCCGATGCCCTGCCCTGCCGCGACGAGCTCGACCATCGCGCCGTAGTCGTCGACGTTGACACGGCCCCGGACGGTGAGCTCCACGGACTGTTGCTCCTCGCCGCTGCCGCGCTCGAGGTGAAGGACCTGGGTCCGTCCCCGCCTTCGATACAGCACGAATGGATGGGCTTCGAGCTCGCTGACGTCGTCGCAGTCGATACCGTTTCCCGGATGTGCAGCGAGATGGAAGTGCGACGGCATGAGCTTTCGCGCAATGAGGTTGGGCTCGGTGACGCGCCCTGCCCGGACGGCAAGGTCGACCCGTTCCTGCACCAGGTCGACGAAGCGATTGGTGAACACGAGGTCGAGCGAGATGTCGGGATAGCGCTCGAGGAACAGCACGAGCTCGCCCAGTAGAATCATCCGGCCGAGGTCGCTCGGCGCCGTGAGGCGAATGGTGCCGCGCGGCTGGGTGATGCTCTCTTCGATGGTCGCGACCGCGGTGTCCAAGACATCGATGGCGTCCACGACCGAATCGTAGAAGCGGCTGCCTTCCTCGGTCGGGGTCACACGGCGGGCGTCTCGGTGCACCAGTTTCGTGTCGAGCTGCTCCTCCAGGCGGGTCAGGCGGCGGCTCACGGTCGACTTGGGGACGGCCAAGTGCCTAGCGGCCGCAGCCAGGCTATTTCGCCGCATGACCTCGACAAAAGTTGCGATATTGTCCCGATCTGCGGCCATGTCCGCCTCTATCGTTGCGTTTTCGCAACCTTATGTCAATCGAACGCGGCCTGACGGCAGGGGCCCTTCGTCATTAGAGTCGGCAAGTGGTGAATGGCACTTCGCGACGGAGCGTGCTCGGGTGGATCGCTGCCGCGGGAGCGGCGGTGGCTGGCTGGGCGCTCGCCCCGAAGCTCTTTGGCCGTTCCAAGCCGGAGGCGAACATGCAGTCAACAGCTCAAACCAAGCCCTCAGCGAGAGCCATGCAGGCGGTCTTTGCTCCGGGGCCTGAGCACTGGGTGGGTGACGGCTTCTATGTGAAGACGGTGTTCTGGCCTCAGATCGACGCGCAGATGTTGAGCCCGTTCCTTCTGCTCGATCATGCCGCGAGGAAGAGCTTTGACGCATCGCCCTATCGAAGGGGCGTGGGCGAGCACCCCCACCGCGGCTTCGAGACCGTGACCTTTGCCTACGAGGGAGAGGTCGAGCACCGGGACTCGGCGGGCGGCGGCGGGAGAATCGGACCGGGCGACGTTCAGTGGATGACCGCCGCTTCCGGGGTGGTGCACGAAGAGAAGCATTCGCAGGCTTTTTCCGAACGCGGCGGCGACTTCGAGATGGTGCAGCTCTGGGTGAACCTACCGGCCAGCAAGAAGATGAGCGAGCCGCGCTACCAACCGCTGCTCGATCGGGAGTTCCCGCGCCTGCAACTCGGTGCGGCCGAGGCGCGGCTCGTCGCGGGTGAGCTGGGCGGCGAAAAGGGACCTGCTCGAACTCACACGCCGATCACGACCTTTGATCTTCGCTTTCACGAAGAAGGCAGCTCGGAGTTCGAGCTTCCCCTGGGCTGGACGACGCTGGTCTTCCCGCTCGAGGGTGACGTGACCGCGGGACCGCAGCGCGAGACGATCGCATCCAGACACTTCGGCGTGTTCGATCGCAGCGATGACGGTGCCGTGCAGCTCCATGCGAACGCGGGCGCGCGTGTACTGGTGCTTGCGGGAGAGCCGCTCGACGAGCCGGTGGTGGCCTATGGGCCCTTCGTCATGAACACCCGAGAAGAAATCGGCCAGGCCTTCCGCGACTATCAGAGCGGCAGGATGGGCAAGCTTCTTTGAAGATGAGGAAAGCACGACATGGGAAAGCTAGTTGAAGGCGTTTGGCGCGACATTTGGTACGACACGAAAAGCACGGGCGGAAAGTTCGTGCGGGCCAACTCCAAGTTCAGGAACTGGATCACGGCGGACGGCGCGAACGCACCGAGCGGCAAGGCCTTCAAAGCCGAGGTCGGGCGGTATCACTTGTACGTGTCATACGCCTGCCCCTGGGCTCACCGCGCACTGATCGCCCGGAAGCTCAAGGGCCTCGAGGACATGATCGGCGTCTCGGTCGTGAACCATTTCATGGGGGCGCAGGGCTGGACGTTCCACGAAGGAGACGGTGTGATTCCCGACCCGGTGCTGGACGCGGAGTTCTTGCACGAGCTCTATACCGCGGCTGACCCTCGCTTTAGCGGACGGGTGACCGTGCCGGTGCTCTGGGACAAGAAGACAGGCACCATCGTCAGCAACGAGTCTTCGGAGATCATCCGGATGTTCAACAGCGCGTTCGATCATCTCGGGGCAACGCCAGGCGACTTCTACCCCGAAGCGCTTCGCGACGAAATCGACGAGGTGAACGAGCGCGTCTACCACACAGTCAACAACGGGGTGTACAAGTGCGGCTTCGCGACGACACAGCAAGCCTACGAAGAAGCGCTGGTGGCGCTCTTCGACACCCTGAATTGGCTCGAGGAGCGCCTTTCGAATCAGCGCTACCTGGTCGGTTCTCAGATCACGGAAGCCGATTGGCGCCTCTTCACGACGCTGGTGCGTTTCGATGCCGTGTACGTCGGTCACTTCAAGACGAACCTCCGCAGGATCGTCGACTACCCAAACCTCTGGGCCTACACGCGCGAGCTCTTCCAAGTGCCGGGGGTCAGGGGCACCGTGAACATGCACCACATCAAGCAGCACTACTACGGCAGCCACGAGAGCATCAACCCGACGCGGATCGTGCCGATGGGTCCGGTGATCGACTTCAACGAACCCCACGGCCGCGAAACGATGCAGACTCCCTTGGTCGACGCCGCCGAGTGAGCCTAGCTCAGCCCACTGAAGACAGGCGCCGAAGGGCCCACAAGCCCAAGGCGGCGCTCAGGAGCTCGTAGGCGATGGCCACGGCGTTGTACTGGTCGAGCTGAGCCGACATGAGGGCAGCCAGGATGCGGGCGCTGGCGTAGCCACCGAGCGCGGTAACCATCACGAGGAGGCCGGTGCGGACTTGAATCTTCTGCGAGGCGGCGGCAAAGAAGAAAAGCCCCAGGGCCATCGGCAAGCCGCCGTACTCGGCACGCACTTCGATGATCGAGCCTGGCGTCGGCATCGCGAGGCCGCTTTCGATCCCGATGGTGGCGGGATGAATGAAACAGACCAGGCCGTGGACGAAGAAGAACAGGCCGGTAACGGTGAGAACGATTCGCGCGAAAAGCATGGAGGTCGCCGATAGTGTATCCTGCGCCTCGCTTCGAATGGAAGCACTGGAGTCCCATGCCAAGACTGATAATCACGTTCGCCCTACTCTTCGCAGCCTCGATTTCGGGATGCAGCCGCAGCACTAGCCTTCCTCCGCTCGTCGAGGGGCCCGCTACTTCGCAGATCCCCGGCAAGTTCGTCTGGCACAACTTGGTGACCGGCGACGGCGAAGCCGCCCGCAAGTTCTACGGCGAGCTCTTTGGCTGGGAGTTCGAGCTCAAGGACGAGGGCCGATACAGCGTCATCCGCTACCAGGGGCGCAACCTCGGCGGGATCCTCGACACGAGCAAGGAGGGCAAGACGGTGAAGGGAGGGCACTGGCTGAGCGCGATGTCTGTTCCCGACCTCGATGCGTCCCTCGCAGCCGTCGGCAAGGCCGGTGGCAAGCAGCTCGAGGCGCCGGTCGAGGTGTCCGGGGTCGGACGAATAGTCACCGTAGAGGATGCAGACGGCGCGGTGCTCCATCTCCTGGCCTCGAGTCAGGGGGACCCGCCCGACGCCGAACCAGCGGTTCACACTTGGCTCTGGCACGAGCTCCTCGCGAACCATCGCGACCTCGCGGTGGAGTTCTACCAAAGCGCGTTCGGCTACAGCGTCGAAGAGCTGAAGAAAAAGCCGGGCTCGGAGTACCGCGTCCTTTGGAGCTCGGGACAAGCGCGTGCCGGGATTCTGCAGAACCCGTTCGAGAAGACCCGCTCGGCTTGGATTCCGTACGTGCGCGTCGACGACCTGGCGGCGCTTGCCGAGCGCGTTCCAGGCCTCGGGGGCCGCGTGGTGCTTGCACCCAGGCCCGACGTCCGTGACGGGACTCTCGCCCTGGTCCTCGATCCTTCCGGCGCCCCACTTGCGCTTCAACAGTGGACGCCCGGGGCGGAGGTGAGCCCATGAGACGCTTCATCGAGCGATTGGTCTTGCTGACGGTGCTGGTCTTCGCGTTCGCGGTCTGCGGTTGCTACGTATCCGGCGGCTACGTGGGCTACGGCTCCACCCAGGACTACTACGGCGACGTGTTCTACACCGCACCCGTCGACCGCTACGGGTACGGGTTCTACGGGCATCCGTGACGACTGCGGCGACGAACGCGCCCAGGCCCAAGTTGATCGCGTTCGTCGTTGGGCTGATCGCCGTCACGGCGTTGATGTTCCATGTGCGTAGGTACCCCGTCCTGACCTACGACGACGCGTTCATTTCGCTTCGCTACACGCAGCGCTTCCTCGAAGGGCATGGGCTGACCTGGACCGAGGGTCCGCCGGTCGAAGGCTATTCCAACCTGCTTTGGGTCCTCGGCTGCGCCCTTCTCGCGGCGCTCGGCGTGGACCTGCTCGATACGCCGGTGGTTCTGGGGATCTCTTGCGCCATCGCGACCATTGCGGCGCTGATCTACGCTTTCCCGGCGCGCAGCTGGAGCAGGAGCTTGCCTGCCTTCGCGGGCGCCATGTTCATCGCCCTCACCGGCCCCATTGCTCTTTGGGCGGTCGCGGGGCTCGAGGGCTGCCTGGTCGCGGCCCTTCTGGCCTGGTCTTTCGTCTTGTTGCGACCGCTGGTCGATGGGGAGGCGGAGGATTGGAAGAGCGCCCTGTTGCCTGGCATCCCGCTCGGGCTGCTCTGCCTGAGCAGGCCCGACGCTCCGCTCCTCGTGATCATCATCTGCGCGTTCCTGCTCCTGCGATCGCGCTCGGCCGCCGCAGCTGCACGCGCGGTCGCCGTGGGCGTCGTGCCTGGGCTCGCGACTCTCGGTCAGCTCGCATTTCGGCTCGTGTACTACGACGACTGGCTCCCGAACACCGCGCGCGCGAAGGTTGCCTTCACGGCCGAACGCCTCGAGAGCGGAACGCAATGCGTAGCGGGCGCGGGGCTGTCCTCCTATGCGCTCTGGGTCCCCGCCCTGCTGGCGCTGTACGTCGCCTGGCGCGACGCCGAGCGCCGTCCGCGTATCTTGCTCGGGTTCACACTGGTTGCGGCATGGACCGCCTACACGGCTACGGTCGCGTGCCAGCCGTACGGCTTTCGGATGCTGATCCCTTCGTACGTGCTGCTCGCGTTTCTCGTCGCAGAGGCCCTCGACTGGGTGCAGGGGCGCGGACGAAGCGCTCGACTAGGCGCCTGGCTGGCGACTCTGGCACTGCTGTTTTGGTTCGGGCGCAGCCAGCAAAACGAAAAGAACATCGTCCTCGCCCGTGAGCAGAGGCCCCCCGTCACGGTGCTGGCTTCGACCATTGGAAACACGCTTCGCGAGGCCTTCGCGGGCCGGGACCCGCTGCTGGCTGTCGATGCGGCGGGGGCCATTGCGTACTTCTCGGGGCTTCGATCACTCGACATGCTCGGCTTGAACGATGCGCACATCGCCAGGCACCGCGGGGAGTCTTTCGGCCAGGGCATCCAGGGACACGAGCTCGGCGACGGCGCCTATGTCTTGTCGCAGGAGCCGGACATCATCGTGGCCAAACGGCTGGGCTCCGGCCGCCTCGCCTATGTCGGGGGCCGGCAGATGAAAGCGGACCCTCGCTTCCGCGAACTGTACCGCCGTGTCCGGATTCACGGCGAGCGCCCGGTCCCGGTCGACTTCTATGCCTTCTTGCTTCTGGAGGGCCGCGTCGGTGTGCAACGCTCGGAGGGCTCGGTCGTGATCCCGGGCTACCTGTTGGCCGATGGCAGGGGCGGTCGAGCAGAGCTCGATGACCGCGAGGCGCTTGGAACGCGATTCGCAGGAGATGCCGAAGCCACAGTGGACGGCATCGAGCTAGACGCCGGTGCATGGCGCTTCACCAGCAAGGGCGACGGTTCCTTCGAGCTCGCAGTGCGTGGGCGCTCCGAGCCTTCGCAGGTGGTGCGAGGGCCACAGAGCGTAGAGCTGGTGCTCGCGCAACCGGAGCTGGTCGACATCACGGTGGTGGCGAGCCCCCGAGCGTTTCTGGCTGAAGTGCTCGCGGAGCGAACCGGCGACTGAGCCGCGCCCGCTTAGGAATGTTCAGCGGTGACCGAGATTCGGCTGCGAAGCGCGCGGATCGTGTTGCCAGCGGCCCGTTCGTTCTCCCGACTGAACACCGACGAGGGCAAGGGCATGTCCGGGTCGACGAAGAGCTTGAAGTCGACCTCGGTGCGGGCGCCGTCGTCGACCGGGGTCAGGCGCCAACTGGCGCTGAACGCATCCATGTTTCCCTCGAGAAGGCGCGCCTCGATCACGCGCGTGTCCCCCTCGGCGGCGGTCTCGGACAATTTGAACTGCCCCCAGAGCGTGAACGTCCCGGCCGCGACGCTGACTTCCATGTAGACCATGGCTCGATTGCCACGCTGGGCGAGCACTTTGGACTTCGTGAAGTTCGGCATGAAGTGCGCGTAGTTCGCGTAGTCGACGACGATGGGGAAGACCTCGTCGATGGGCTTGTCGATGACTGCGACCGCGTGGCCCCAGGAGATGTTGGACCCCTCTTCGCTGATCTGCGCGGTGCGAACTTCGAGCTCGCCGGCGGCGTGAACGGGGCTCGTTGCCAGGAACAAGGCCGAAATCAATAGGGTAGGCAAAGCCAAGTTACTCATCTGCGAAGTTTGCCTAGGCTGTCCGTAAGAATCCATTTCGTGCCTCCGTCTGGTTCGGGGGCTTTGCAGAGCCCGTGCCAAGGCGAGTCGGGCGGACGAAAAAGCCCATCGCATCAGGCGCTTAGCCCGGTCATGCTCGGATCGGTTCGAACGCCAACCCGGTCAGAAATGTCCGACCGGCTACTCGAGTAGCTACCTTCGACCTAGCGAACCGAGAGCGAAACCAGGCACTCGTCGGGGACGATGATACCGCCGCTTCCCGCGCTGGCGCCTGCGCCACCGGTTCCGCCGCCCGTCCCGGCGCTGCCGGCCGTGCCGCCGGAGCCGCCGTTGCCTGCGTCACCACCCGAACCGCCGGACCCCGCGCTGCCAGCGGAGCCGGCGCTGCCGCCCGCGCCGCCATCGCCACCGCCGCCGGCGCTGCCATCGCCACCGCCGCCGGCCGTGCCGCCCGCGCCGCCATCGCCACCAGCACCGGCCGTGCCGCCTGCGCCGCCTGCGCCGCCTGCGCCACCGTCGCCGCCGGAACCACCCGCGCCGTCGTCGGGCACGCAGTTCACGCTGATCGTCCAGTCGTCGATGCAGTACTCGAATGCATCATCGGAGACTTCGATCGTGATTTGTTCTTCATTGGCCTCGGCACAGGTGAAGACGGTCGCGGCTTGTTCCGAAGCCTCGAAGGAGCCGCCGGTCGCGGTCCAGCTGTACTCGACGGCGTCGCCTTCCGAGTCACCCGCAACGGCGGCGACGGAGAGCGAGTAGCCGCTAGCCGTCTGAAGAGGCGAAACCACGACTTTCTCGAGCTCGGCGCAGATGTTGAGCTTGCCGTTGATTCGGACGCCGCCGAACTGCGCTGCCTCCTTGCAGTGCAGGATGAGGTCGACCTCGGTGCTCACGCCGGCGCCCACGTCGAAGCTTGCTGCGCCACCGCACATGACCGTGCCGTCGACCGAGGTTGCGATCATCTCGACGAGGTACCCCTCACCGGGGGGAATGCCGAAAGTCTCTACCGAGGCGGTTGCCCCGGGCGCGCTCGTGTTGATGATGCCGCCCATGGCCGGCATGTCATTGCCGGTGATCTCGTAGCTCACGATGTCGATGACCGTGCCGTCACCGACCTCGAGGTTGATCCGCAAGAACGCGGCGCATGGGTCGAAATCCCCGCCGCTGTCGGAACAACCTAACGCGGTCAGGCCAAAAAGAAGGGACCAGGCAAGTGCCTGTAACGAGCTCCGAGTCATCATCATTTTCCTTGGTACAAGCTCGGGCGGCCAGCGCAGGAGGCCACCAGAGTCCCTGCAAGCGCAGAGGAATGAGTCTAACCCCAACCAGGGTGTGCCCGTCAACAGGTTCATTCCGCAGTCGCCCAGAATCGTTAGAAAAATTGCCCGAATTGGCTCCTATTTGTGAGCTTGTTCACAGCCCGAAGAGCGGCTACCTACCCGCGCAACATGATCGACACCTCGCCCCTCAATTCGAAGCGCTGCCTGGTCACCGGAGGCGCCGGGTTTCTCGGACGAAATCTCGTGGCGGCGCTGCGCGAAAAAGGGTGCCCGGTGACCGTGCTCGACACGGCGGCCCCGGCCGAACCGCTGCAAGGGGTGCGCTGGCTTCAGGGTGACGTGCGAAGCTACGCCGACGTGCTCGCCGCTTCCGAGGGCGTCGACACGGTGTTCCACACGGCGGCGGTGATCGAAGCGCTGACGCACGCGCGGCGTTCGGTCGCCCAAACGATCGAAGCGATCAACGTCGGCGGCACGCAGAACGTGATCCGCGCCGCGCGGCAAAGCGGCGTGCGGCGCCTCGTGCACACCGGTTCGATCGTCGCCTCGTTCTGCATGAACGCCGCAGGGGGGGATGAGTCGGCTCCGTACAGCAGGTCCCGTGACCTGTACACGAGCACCAAGATCGCCGGAGAGCGCGCCGTCCTCGATGCCAATGGCGCAGATGGGCTCCTGACCTGCGTGATTCGTCCGGGCGGAATCTACGGCCCCGGCGAACGGCTGACCTATGGACGCTTGGTGCGCGCCCTCAAGATGGGGGTGCCGCTGGTGGTTTTCGGCGACGGACGCGCTCGGCTCGACTACGTGTACATCGACAACCTCATCGACGCGCAGCTGCGGGCGGCCGAGCGCCTGGTCGAAGGCTCGCCGGTTTGTGGAGAAGCGTACTTCGTGAGTGACGAAAGCCCGATCAACGCGGGCCAGTTCAGCATCGAGCTCGTGAAAAACATGGGCCTGCAACCCCCGCGGATCCGTGTGCCCGATGCGGTCGCCCGGGCGATGGGCGCCGCGATGGAGCGAGTGTATCAGGCGCTCGGGGTTGGCAAGCCCCTGTTCACGGTGGCAAACGTGAAGCTCTGCGACATCGACCACTACTTCTCGATCGAGAAGGCCAAGCGGCACCTGGGCTACCGGCCCCTGGTCGACACCGAAGAGGGTCTGCGTCGAACGGCCGTGGAAGCCCGCGCCTACTACGAGAGCCTGTGAACGGCTAGCGCGGCACCGGAGGCTGTTCTATTCCGGGGGTGACCATGATCCTCACTCAGCACCAAGAGATGATTCGCGAGTCGGCGGCGCGCTTCGCAGCGGAACGCTTGGCGCCCAACAGCCGGAAATGGGAAGCAGCCGGAGCGGTCGAGCTCGAAGCGCTTCATGAGATGGGCGAGCTCGGTTTCATGGGGATGACCGTGCCTGAAGCGTACGGCGGCGCGGGACTCGACTACGTGTCGTACGCTCTGGCCCTGATGGAAATCGCGGCGGGGGACGGCGCGGTGTCTACGATCATGAGCGTCAACAACGCGCCGGTCTGCGCGATCCTGCAGTCGACGGCGAGCGAGGAGCTGCGTGAGAAGTACCTCAAGCCCTTGGCCGCCGGAGAGATGATCGGCGCTTTCGCGTTGACCGAGCCGCAGGCTGGGTCCGACGCATCCAACCTTCAGACCCGGGCGATCCGAACCGACTCCGGCTACGCGATCACGGGTACCAAGCAGTTCATCACCTCGGGGCGGATCGCGGGTGCGGTGATCGTCTTTGCGGTGACCGACCCATCCGCAGGCAAGCGAGGCATCTCGGCGTTTGTGGTGCCCGCCGGAACAGCAGGCATGAGCGTCGCTTCGCTCGAGCACAAAATGGGGCAGGAGGCCTCGGACACCGCGCAGCTGAGCTTCGACGGAGCGCTCGTCCCGGCCGATCATCTGATCGGCAAGGAAGGCGAAGGGTATCGAATCGCGCTCGCCAATCTGGAAGCAGGCCGCATCGGTATCGCCGCGCAGTGTGCGGGCATGGCGCGAGCGGCCTTGGACCAGGCGATCGCCTATTCCAAAGAGCGGACCGCGTTCGGCAAGGCGATTTCGAACCACCAGGCCGTGGCCTTTCGACTCGCAGACATGGCAACCCAGCTTCACGCCGCCACCACGATGGTGCTCGAGGCTGCGGCGCTTCGCGATGCGGGCCGCCCCTGTCTGAAGGAAGCCTGCATGGCCAAGCTCTTCGCTTCGGAGGCAGCCGAACGCATCTGCTCGGACGCGATTCAAATCTTCGGCGGCTACGGGTACTCGCGTGAGCTTCCCGTCGAGAAGATCTACCGCGATGTGCGCGTTGCCCAGATCTATGAGGGCACTTCCGACGTCCAGCGCATCATCATCAGCCGGCAACTGCTGCAAGGAGCCTGACCCTCCCCTTGACGGCCCGGGCGTCGGGCTTAGGGAACTGCCATGTTCTGGCGCTTTGCCATTCGCGACCTGACGATCCTGCTGGGAACGGTCGCGCTGTGGTGGCTGAGCCTGTCTGCGGAACCGCAAACCACGCTCCGGTCCGCGCTCTCGATCACGGCCGGCGTTGGCGCTGCCGTGTGTGCATACAATCTGCACGAGTGGGGGCATCTGATCGGCGCGCATTTCACTCAGAGCGTCTACGTCCCTGCGAAGCGCTTGGTCTCTCCGTTCCTGTTCAGCTACGACGCCGAGCGCAACACGAAGCGCCAGTTCCTGCTGATGTCGCTTGCGGGTTTCGCGGCGACCGCCCTATTCGTGGCGGGGTTTGTGCTCTTCATGCCTCAGGACCAGCAAGCGGGCCGGATTGCGCTGCGGGGTGCGCTCATCCTGGCCGGGCTCACCGTGGTCATCGAGCTTCCAATCTTCTTCCGGGCGCTCTTCGGGAGCAAGGTTCCACGCACGGGCATGTTTGAAGGCCCCAGTGTCGGCGGCCGCGACTGACGCCTGCAAAAGGGCAGGAGCGTTCGGCGCAGCTCCGCTTGCTGGGGTGCTGGCGCGCTTCCGGGGCTCGGTTCATTGTCGGTTGCAATGAGCTCTGCGAACCGTGTGTTTGTGACCGGAGGAACCGGCCTGATTGGGCGCGCTCTGGTCGAACGGCTGCTTCGGCGCGGCGTGAACGTGACCTTGATGCTGCGAACGGGCGCAGTGGAGCGCCGCAAGCAGGAGCTCGAAGCGCTCGACCGCGCGGCCGGCGGGTTGAACGGTTCGCTCAGCCGCGTGACCGGTGACCTGACCGCAGCGGATTTGGGCCTGTCTGAGGACGGCCTCGCCGCGCTGTCGCAAGCAGCGCAGTGCTTCCACGTGGCCGCCCTCTATGACATCGAGGCCGACTCGGACGCGCTCGAGACGAGCAACGTCGAGGGCACCCGACAGCTGATCTCTGCGCTTCGAAAGGCGGGGTTCGATGGAACCCTTCATCACGTGAGCTCGGTCGCAATCGCCGGCGACTACGCGGAGACGTTCACCGAGGCGATGTTCGAGGAGGGCCAGGGGCTCCCGCACGCCTACCATCGCAGCAAGCTCACGTCGGAGAAGCTCGTTCGCGAGTCCGGGCTCGACTACCGCATCTACCGGCCGAGCGCGGTCGTGGGTGATTCGAAGACGGGCGCGATGGACCGCATCGACGGGGTCTACTTCAGCTTCGGCGCGATCAAGAAGCTCGCCTACGCCCTGCCCGGCTGGGCGCGCGTGCCGGTGCCGCGCCTGCGTGGGGGCTTCAACGTGGTTCCGGTGGACTATGTGGCCGACGCGATGGTCCACATCGCTTTCGCCAAGACGGATGCGCGCGTGTTTCACTTGGTGGACCCAAAGCCGCCTTCTCTGGTGAAGATGACCAACATGTTCCTGGCGGCAGCGGGCGGCCCTCGGCTCGGCCCCGCCCTCGAGCTCTCCAAGTTGCGCGGGATGAAGAAGACGGGCGCGTTGCTGTCGATGCTCCCGAGCGTCCGAGAGCTTCGCGACGCGTTCCTCGGCGACCTCGGTCTGCCGAGCGGCGGTCTCAGCCTGATGAATACCAAGGTGCGTTACGAAGACCGAAACACGCAGGCGGCCCTGGCGGGCTCCGGCATCAGCTGCCCGCCCTTGAGCAGCTACGCCAAGACGCTCTATCGGTACTACGAAGATCATCTCGATCCCGCCAAGCAGCGCCCGGCACGATACCGGGCTGTGTTGGCTGGCAAGGTCGTGCTCGTCACGGGCGCGTCGCGCGGAATCGGCCTGGTCGTCGCGCAGACGGCCGCCGAGGCGGGGGCCAAGGTGCTCCTCGTGGCGCGAGACGCCGCCAAGCTGCAAGCCGAGGTGGAGCAAATCCGCGCTGCCGGCGGAGAAGCGTACGCCCACAGCGCGGACCTCTCTTCGTTTGATGAGCTGGACGCTCTCGCCCAGGCGGTGCTCGCTCAGCACGGCGGGGTGGACGTCCTCATTCACAACGCGGCCCGCTCGATTCGCCGCCCCATCCTCGCCTCGATGGACCGCTTCCACGACTACGAGCGCACGATGGCGCTCAACTACTTCGCGCCGGTGCGACTCACGTTGCGGCTGCTGCCATCGCTCATCGAGCGGAGCGGCACGATTTCTCACGTGCTCACGATGGGCGTGCTGATCCCCGGCCCTTACTTCGCCGCTTATCTTGCGACCAAGTCGGCGCTCGACGCCTTTGGCGATTCGCTGATGTCCGAGCTCCAGCACGAAGGGATTCACGTGTCGTCCGTCTACCTTCCGCTGGTGAAGACCGAGATGATGGCGCCGGTTGAAGAGTACGCCGGGCGCCGCGATGTGATGACGCCAAAGCGCGCGGCCACGATGATCCTCGACGGCGTGGTCGACAGGCGGCGCCGGGTCATGACTCCCGTCGGCGCCGCTTACGCATTCAGCAATCGCGTCACACCCAGGACGACGAGCCGGATCCTCAACTTGCTACAGCGAACCTTCCCTGTGGGTGACAGTCCGAGCGAGTTCCCCATGGAGAAAGCGTTCATCACCAACGCGATCGGCGGCAGCCCGATTTAGCCGCCGAAGAGCTTCGAGAAGAAGCCTTCGCCCCGGGACTTGCGGAGGAGCCACTGCGCCTTCTTCGCCAGAGCCGGCCCGGGGAGCGCGCCGACGCGGACGTCTAGAATCTCGCCATTGTTGACGAACAGGAGCGTGGGGACCGAGTGGATGTTGAAAGGCTGGGCAAGTCGCGCCTGTTCGGCGGTGTTGATGCGCACGAAACGGATCGGCTCGTCGGCCAGCTCGTTCGAAAGGGCCTCGAAAGCCGGAGCCATCGCCTTGCAGGGACCGCAGCTGGGCGACCAGAAGTCGATGATCGCAGCACCGCCCTCCTCGCTCATCAAATTCTCCAGCTCGCTCAAGTTCTTGAAATCCTCGGCCATGGGGACCATTTTGCATCGATAGACAGGCCTTGCCAGTCTTCGTCGCCCGGCAGGGGCGCGCTGCGACAAGATGCCACCCCCAAACCCCGGGTTTTGGATCTATCCTCAGCGCAGAGCAATGTCTGAGGCTGGCGCGCAATCGGAATCCCCATACCTCGAGATCGCCCACCCCTGGGTGTCGCATAGGCACGTGCCGATCTACGAGTGGCGATTCCCGGCAGAGGTGAGCGACGAGGAATTGGAAGCGTTCGTGCGCGCGCGGGAGGACTGGGCCAGCAAGGCGCAGTACCCGGTAGCCTGGGTGGTCGATCTCTCGAACCTCCGGACGGCGGGCTCCGTTCAGCGCAGGATCTTCGCCGAGCACCTGAAACGATTCGAGCAACACGACGTGCAATGGAACGGCGGCTCGGCTCTCATCGTGCCCCGCGCCTGGCTTCGCGGTTTGGTCACCGCCGTGTTTTGGATTTCGCCTCCGAAGTTCCCGCACCAGGCGTTCGCCAAGCGCACCGATGCCCTCGAGTGGGCACAATTGCAGCTCGATGCCAAACTTGCAGAGTGCGGCGCCCAGTCTCGGGCTCGAGCTGTCTGACGATGACCTGGTACACCGGCGACTCAACCTACGACACGGTGCTGACCTTTGCTTTCGGGCTGGTGGTTCTCGTCTTCATCGGCGCCGCGTTCATGAAGAGCCCCTACGGCCGCTTCGCGTCGGACAAGTGGGGGGTCAACCTCAGCCCACGCCTCGGCTGGTTCCTGATGGAGCTGCCCGCGATGCTGAGCTTTCTGTTCTTCTATTTTCAGGGTCGGAATCGATTCGAGATCGTCCCCCTGTTCTTCCTGTTCGTTTGGGTTGTGCACTACACAAACCGGGGCTTCGTATTTCCGTACCTGATCCGGAGCCCCAAGGGCGCGACGGCTTCTTTCAGCATCACGATCGTGTTGATGGGTTGGCTCGTGACGACGCTTCACGGATATCTGAACGCGGTCTTCATCAGCGACCTCGGTCTTCACTTCACCCTGGACTGGTTTGCCGATCCGCGATTCATTTTCGGAATAAGCCTCTACTACGCGTCCTTCGTGCTCAACATCCACTCGGACGCGGTGATCCGAAACCTCCGCAGCGTCGAGGAGATCGAGCGCGGGGACAAGGTGTATCGGATCCCGCGACGCGGGCTCTTCCGCTTCGTGACGAACCCTTCGTATCTCACGGAAATCCTCGCGTTCACGGGCTTTGCAATCGCTACCTGGTCGCTCGGCGCCACGTTCATCTTGCTCATCACCATCGCCAACCTCGTGCCCCGGGCGTTCCAGACGCATCGCTGGTACCGGGAGAAGTTCCCGGACTACCCCAAAGAGCGTCGTGTGCTGATCCCGTTCATCTTGTAGCTAGAGCACGCTCTGCCGCTCATGAAGATAGCTCGCGGCATCGGTATCTCGTTGCTCATCGCGCTCGGCGCTGCGCGAGGCCGAGGGCCTCAGTGAGCATCGTAATGCTTGGCGTCGACGACGAGGCGATCGGTGCTCGTATCGATGCGGGCATGCTTGATTAGAAGCTCGCCTTTGGCGATGGCGTCGCGAATCGTCGGCCGCGCGATGAACTCCTCGACCCGCTGCGCGCGCTCGTCCATCAAGGAGATCAAGGCGGGGAACTTCTCTCGCAACTCGGGGTTGGCCGCCGCGGCCTCGGCTGCGCAATCGGTGTGCGTGGTGAGCACGATGACCTTCACCCCGTTGATCACCGCGAGCTCGAGCATCTCTTGCTCGGCCGCAGAGAGCACCGAGCCTGCGGTGCGAACGACGTAGTAGTAGTGGCGGGTGTCGCCCACGAGCTCACTCACGTCGATTCGGCCATCCATGCAGGCGAGGACCGCGACCACGGGGTGTCGCGGCGTGCGTGGAAAGATGCCGCGCATGCCGGAGGCGAGCTCGTTTTGACGTTCGAGCTCTTCCCAGATTTGATCCGGTGTGATCGACTCGTCATGCACGAAGTCGAAATGAGCCAATCGGTCTTGAAAGCGGTACCCGAGGTTGACCAGGCCGCCACCCAGCATGAACTCCGCTCGCGGGCTCAGCATGACAGCCACGATCAGGCCAAGCGCCAGCAATCCTAGAGCCAGAAACACGGCTTTCGTCTTCGTCATGGCGGAGAAGATGCCAGCAGTTGGAGCACCGTTCGAGTCAATTCGTCTTGGCGGGGCCGGCGCGTTCGGGGGTCACCCCAAAGATCATCCCCACGTTCGGAATCGTGCGCGTACTGTACACCCGACCCTGATAGACCAGGCTGGTCTTGCTAATGCCGACGGCGTCCAGGTATTCCTTGGGCAGGAAGTCCTCGGGGCGGACGCCGGCCATGAGGCCGAACATCTCGAGGCCCATGAGCATCCGATCCAGCTGCTCGTTCGTCGAGCCGTCCGGGGGCATGAGCATCTTGGCGCTCTCGATCTGCTCTCCGTCGAGCATGACTTGCAGCAGAAAGGCGGGATGCTCGTTGGTTTCGCAGCGGAGCCGCGTGCGGCCGTCGACGAGCTCCCGGCTGAGCTCGTCTCCACAGCGATCATAGAATGTTTGGAGCGTCGAAGCCGCAAGGGGCGATGGGTCCGCCGTAGCGGCCTGGTCATCATCTCTGAGCCAGACTGCCGCCCCTACGAGCACCGCACAAAGGAGCACGGCGCTCGCGGCAACTGTGGCGAGGCTGGGCCCCTGCGGCTTCTTTCCCTCCGTCATGCACCAGGTCGATCGTTAGTTCACGACCTCGGATGCAGCGGCCTCGCCGGCTGCCTTGCCACCTTCTTTGGCACCTTCTTTGGCGCCGCCTTCCATGCCGGCCTCGACGCCTTCCTGGACGCCGGCCGTGGCTCCTGCCTCCGCGCCGGAGGTGATTTCCTGCGCCGCCGGGCTGGCGTCTTCCTTGCAAGCAGCCGAGAGGCTGAGCGCGAGCATTGCGGTTCCGATGACCAAGTACTTGAGAATTGAGCTCATTTTTCTATTTCCCTCCATGTCGAGTGGGGCGCAGGGTATCAAAACCGCGCCCCATACTATACTTCTGGGCGGATCATGAAGCCACTTGGAGCCGTTGACACGAGTTTTTTGCTAGCCGAGGACCGCGAGGTGCCCATGCACACCGGCGGTCTGATGCTTTTCTCCTATCCGGAAGGCGCGCACGAGGCCTGGCTGCACGAGACTTTTTCCAGAAACGACGACCCGGATGCGGTGCAGTTCCCGTTCAACCAGAAGCTCGCCTGGCCGCTTCGGCGGCTTGGTCTTCCGCACTGGGTCCGCGACGAGAACCTCGACACCCATTACCACGTGCGCCACTCGGCGCTTCCAAAGCCAGGCCGCTACCGAGAGATGTTCTCGCTCGTTTCCCGGCTCCACAGCACGCGCTTGCATCGCGACCGGCCGCTCTGGGAAGCGCACATCATCGAAGGCGTCGAGGATAACCGCTTTGCGCTCTACATGAAGACGCACCACTCGATGATCGATGGCGTCGGTGCGATGCGGATGCTGCGGGCCTGCTTGAGCAGCGATCCAAGCGAGCGTGCCATGCCCGCTCCCTGGAACATGCCTCGCCCCAGCAGGCCCAAGAGTAGCGGCGCGAAAGATCCGGGCGGCACCGCCGCTGCGACGGCAGGGGCCATGGGGGGAGTGCTCAAGTTCGCCGCCGCGGTGCGGCACCGTGACAAGCACGGCATGATCGCCCCCTTCCAGACCCCGCTCACCATTCTCAACGGAAGGGTGACCGGCTCGCGCCGACTGGTTGCGCAGTCCTGGTCATTGCAGCGCATCAAGTCGGTCGCCAAGGCGCTCGACGCGACCGTCAACGACATCGTGCTCGCGATGTCGGGGGGCGCGCTTCGACGCTATCTCATCGATCAGGGCGCCCTGCCCGAGCAACCGCTCACCGCGATGACCCCGGTGTCGTTTCGCCCTGCAGACGCCGAGATCGAGGGCAACTCGTTCTCCGTGGTCTTTGCCACCTTGGCCACCGACCTCGCAGACCCGCTGGACCGGCTCCACGCCATTCAGCGATCGATGGGCGAGGCGAAGCGCTTGCTCAAAGGGATGAACAGCGCCGACATCGGGCTTTTTACGAACATCGTTGCCCTGCCCGTCCTGATTCCGCACTTGCTTCGGATCTCGGGAAGGACGCGCCCTACCTTCAACGTCACCGTTTCGAACGTGCCCGGACCACAGGAGCAGCTCTACTGGAACGGCGCAGCGCTCGAAGGGATGTACCCACTGTCGATCGTGACGCACGGCCAGGCGCTCAACATCACGGTCAGCAGCTGCGGCGAGAGCCTGGATTTCGGCATCGTCGCGTGCAGGCGCTCGGTGCCCAGCGCCCAGCGGCTGATCGATCACCTCGACGAAGCGCTCCTGGAGCTCGAACGCAAGGCCGCGCCTTCGTGAACCCGCGGGTGGTCACTCGAGGCACTCCCAGGAATCTCCACCCAGATCGACGCAATCGAGTGGCGCATGGGTCGATTCGGTGGCCGATTCGAACCAGCCGATCTTCCGCCCGCTCAGGGTGCCGTAGAAGAGGTCGCGCATGAGGGCTCTGCCGCTGAAGACCGCGAACGCATGGGGCACGCCCTGCAGATCGATCAGCAGTGGGCCGCCGGAGTCGCCATCGCAAAGCGAGTCCGGGCGACCGTCGAGCTCGACTTCTCTTGCACCGCCGAACAGCGGGCCGAGCAGCCTGAGCAGCAGCAAGCCGTCATAGCGCTTCTTCGATCCAAGCTCATCGCCGCACTCTCCGGTTTTCGGGTCCGGCACGCGTCCATAGCCAACGGCGTAGATGAGGTGTTCTCCGCTCCACAGTGCGTCGAACGAGCTGTCGGCGCCGCTCAGACGCGCCCTTTCGCCGACTTCGATCGCGCCATCCAGCAAACCCACGAGCCCGATGTCATGCCAGCGGTGGGTCAAAGTACCAATCTCGTCATACTCCGGGTGCAGAATTAGCTCCGCGGCCCCCTCGTAGACCACCGTTCTCTCCCCGAAAATCTCGTGACTCACCACGACTTGCGCTTCGGGCCCGTCGTCCAGGCAATGCCCGGCCGTGAGCAACCAATGCTCGCTCAGCAGCGAGGCCGTGCAGTAGTGGTCGCCAATCCTGACTCGGACTGCCCAGTCGATGTCGTCCGTGAGCCTTGGCGGGTCCATGCCCACGTCGTTTCCGCATCCGACCAAGACCGTGCAAGCAAGGAACACGGTGGTGAATCGAATGCGCATCTCAGACTCCATGGAGGATAAATGAGCAAGAAGCGGACCAAGCCTGATCTGGGCGAAAAGCGCTTGTTTTCGCCCTGGCAAGGTCGACGGAGTGACGGATTGGCACAGTCTGTGGTGCCCGGGCCACTCAGCGCGCGAGCAGCTCGCCGAGCGTGTGGATTCCGCGGTGCTGTGCCTTCTTGAGCAACCTTTGAAAAAGGAGCGCAGTGGCGAGGGCGTCGCCGGCGGCGGTGTGCCGCTCGGCGACTTCGATGCCGTAGCGTTTGACCAGGCTGTCGAGTTGGTACGACGTTCGCTGATCTGCCCCTCTCGCTTGGTTCGATGTCATGGGCCCAGCCTCCACGCGCTGCGCGAGCTGTGCCGTGTCGACCGAGGGGTTCCAGACCTTCGCTCCCCTGTGCGACGAGATCGCCTTCTGCAGCATGCGCATGTCGAACGCAGCATGATGGGCGACCAGCACCGAGTCGCGCGCGTAGTCCAAAAACCGGGCAGCCGCTTCGTCCTCAGCAAGCCCGTCGGCGAGGTCGTTCGAAATCAGGCCGTGAATCACGGCAGCATCCGCTCCTCCGACGTCGGTTTGGGCGACCTTGGCCTCGAAGGTGTCATCGAGCTGCACTTCGGGTCCGGCCATCGCCACGCCCGCAATGGTGAGTAGCCGGTTCTTCGCTAGATCGAGACCCGAAGTCTCGCTGTCGAACACGACGAAGCGGACCTCGGTGAGCGGCGTGTTCCTGGGCAGCCGGCGCCTGTTCGCCATGTAGCTGCGCAAGGCCTCGGGCCAAGACCTGGTCGCGGCCGGAAGAGAGCCGCCGGGGATAAGATGTTTCAGGAATCGCGGGAGCACTCGCACCTCAGCGCAAGAAATCGGTTCGGTACCTCGACGTCAACATCAACTGAACGTCTTTGACAACCGAAAACGTATTTCGAAGCGTTTGGCGCTCGAGCTTGTTGAGCTCCTTGATGTGGACATAGCGGCCCGAAGTCCCTCGGCCGAGGCCTTCGAGCGCCCGAATGCGCATCAGAATTTCGTATGCCATCCCCGCTTCGCTGGCGAGGCGCGCCAAGTTCTCGTGGGTCTCGCCTATGCGCTGCCAGCGCTCCGCGGTGCTGCCGTAGATGTCAATCCCAAGGTCGTACACCAGGACACGGGCCGCATCGGCCAGGGGCATCATCGCGCGGGCCTTGATGTCGAACGCGTCGCGGTGCTCGCCGCTGCGCTCGACCATCATGTTGCGAAAGAAGCTCAGCGGCGGCGGATTGCGGGTGGCGTTCAATGCAAAGAACGAAAGAAACGAGCGGTCGACCTTGATGCGGTCGAAGATGTGACCCTTGAGCTCAGCGGACAGCGCTTTCTCTCCGTACACGGGACGGAAGTCGAAGAAGATGTTGGTGTGCATCACCGCGATGTTCTCCGGCTCGTGAATCCAAGACGAGAAGCAGCGCTTCCAGTCCGTGAGCGATTGATTCCACTTCGGGTTGCTGGCCATGATGTCGCCGGGGCAGCGCTCGAAGCCCGCTTCGACGAGGATGTCGACCACCATTTGACCGAGCTCGAGAAAGAAGCGCCCTGCGGCTCCGTCGTCGTCGCCAGGGTCGGCGTAGAGGATCGCGTTGTCCTGATCGGTGCGCAGCAGTTGCTCTTCGCGCCCTTCGCTGCCGAGCGCCAGCCAGCAAAACGGAACGGGCGGCTCCATGCCCCGAGCTTGGAGATCGTCGAGCGAGAGCCGAATCGCCCGCCGGATGAGCGTGTCGTTGATCTCCGAAATCATGTTCGAGAGGAACGCCATCCCGACCTCGTCTTGGAGGTACTGGCGCAAGAGCTCCTCGGCCTGGTCACGAAGCGCGCGAAGCCGTTCTTTTGTCTTGGCCCGGCCAATCTCCGTGAGAATCACGGTGGGGTGACTGCCCTGGGTCTTCAGGATGTCGTGTTCGGAGACGATGCCGGTCACCTGGGTCTGGGGAGTGCCATCCTCGGTGACCGCGAAGTGGTGCAGGTGCTTCTTCATGACCGTCGCGATCAGCATCGACAAGGTGGTCTGCTCGTCGACGGTGAGGACGGGCGAGCTCATGATTTCGGAAATGAGATCGGAAACGTCTCGGCCCTGACCGACGACCTTCGAGCGAAGATCGGAGTCCGTCACGATTCCAAGCGGACGCCGCTCCTGGTCGACGATCAGAATCGAGCCGACATTGCGCTCGGTCATCATCGAGGCGGCGTGGCGGATGGTCGTGCCGGTGTCGCAGGTCAGGACATCACGCACGGGATCGACGCGGCGGACGTCGTCACCGGTCTCCGCGGCCCTTTCGTGACGTCTGGCGGCCCGCACGGCGACGAGCCGGTTCGTGTCCCCCAGCTGCGGCACGTCGGCCGCAAAGTTGGCGGCGAAGAACATTGCGACCCGCGGCGCCTGTGCCACCAATTCGTCGAGCTGAGCCTTCGAGAGTACGTAAAGAAGGGTGTCGTCCTTGGCCTGCGTCGTCGCACCGTACTCCCGGTCTCCGAGCAGCGCCCGTACGCCGAAGATGTCACCGTCGTCGCAGACGTCGACGAGGATGTCCACGCCATCGACGCGCTGACTGACCTCGATTTCGCCCTTCACCAGAACGTAGAACTCGGGGCTGGCCATGCTGCCCTGCTCGAAGACGACCTCCCCGGGCTCCAGGTACCGAATGCGAATCCCCTTGGCAACGCGTTCGAGGAGCTCGCGATCGAGCCGATCGAAAGGGGGGTGCTTGGCCAGGCGGTTCGCCACGGTCAGAATCATGGAATCGGACGACATGCGCGCTACCTCTCCAAGGCTCGTTCGACGATCTCGGAGACATCTTTCGAGATTCCGGGCTGGCACGCAATCCGCTCGAGCTCGGCTTGCATCAGGGCGCTGCGGCCCGGCTCGTAGCGCCTCCACTGATTGAAGCTCGAAACGATGCGGGAGGCCACTTGTGGGTTGATCGCGTCGAGCTCCGTGATGCGGTCGGCGACGAAGCGGTACGCTTGGCCGTCGGCTCGGTGAAACGCGACCGGGTTTGCGGCTGCAAAGGCAAACAGCAGCGAGCGGGCCCGATTGGGGTTGGCCAGGTTGAAGTCCGGGTGCTTCGATAGCGCGACGACTCGTTCGAAGGCTCTGGGGGAGGCGGACATGGCCTGCATTCGGAACCACTTGTCCAAGACCAATGGCTCGCCACGCCATCGTTCGTAGAACGACGCGATGGCGCGGCTCGTCTCGACGGACTCGAGGTCGACGAGGCAGCGGAACGCCGCTTCGTAGTCTGTCATGCCCGCCGCGACGCTGAATTGCTCGGCCCCGAGGGCGATGGTCTCGGGCTCTTCGAGCGCGACCAGGTAGCGGAGCGCGCGGTTCTTGATGCGCCGGCGGTCTATCTGCGCCTTGTCAATCGCGTCGAGGCCTAGGGCGTGCTGCCTGTAGGTGCTCAGCCATTCATCGCGAAGCACCGCCCCCAGCTGGCGCACGACGAAGCTGCGCGCGCGATGCACCGCATCCGGATCCACGACGCTCAAGTCCTGCGAGATCAACTCTTCGGATGGCAGCGTCAGCGTCAGCGCCTTGATCGAGCCGTCCAGGCTCGTATCGGACAAGACTTCTCGAAAGGCGGACACCAGGGAGTCGTCGAGCTCGAGCGCCTGGCCTTGGACAGCTCGCTCGACCAGGCCGAGCAAGACGCGCTTGGCCAGCGTCTGGCCCGCTTCCCAACGGTTGAAGGGATCGGAATCGTGCGCCATCGCAAAGGCGAGGTCGGCAGGGCTCCGGTCGAATTCGAGCTTGATGGGCGCAGAAAAGCCGCGAGCGATCGAGGGGATCGGTCGCTCCGGGACATTGTCGAAGATGAAGGTCTGCTCGACTTCCCGGAGCTCGAGGGTCCGAACGGTTCCGGGGATGTCCCGGCCGTCCGCGCCCAAGAGGCCGACCCGTATCGGGATTGGCAGCGGCAGGGGCGCCGGCTCGCCGGCAAAGACACGTTGCGACTGCGTGAGCCTGAGCGCGTAGGAACCCGCCGACGGATCCCAAGTGCCCGTCGCTCGAACGAGCGGTGTGCCCGCCTGCGAGTACCAGCGCTCGAAGGCGCTCAGGTCTGCGCCGTTGGCCTCCGCCATCGCCTGGCGGAAGTCGTCACAGGTGACCGCGCAGCCATCGTGCAGTTCGAGATAGAGCCGAAGCCCCTTGCGAAACCCTTCCCGGCCGAGAAGCGTCTGGTAGAGGCGCACCACCTCTGCGCCTTTTTCGTAAACCGTCGCGGTGTAGAAGTTGTTCATCTCGATGTACGACTCGGGACGAATCGGGTGGGCGAGCGGACCGGCGTCCTCGGCGAACTGGGCGGTTCGCAGGCGATTCACGTCTTTGATGCGCTGCACGGGCCGCGAGGTCATGTCCGCCGAAAACTCCTGATCGCGAAAGACGGTCAGTCCTTCTTTGAGTGTCAGCTGGAACCAATCGCGACAGGTGACCCGGTTGCCCGTCCAGTTGTGGAAGTACTCGTGCGCGATGACGCTTTCGATCCCTTCGTAGTCGTCGTCGGTCGCGGTCGAAGGCTTCGCGAGTACGTACTTCGAGTTGAAGACGTTCAGGCCCTTGTTCTCCATCGCGCCCATGTTGAAATCGTCGACAGCGACGATCATGTAGATGTCGAGGTCGTACTGCAGGCCGTAGGTCTCCTCGTCCCAGCGCATCGCCGCCTGAAGCGATGCGAGCGCGTGCTCGCACTTGTCGGCGTTCGCGGGCTCCACCCAGATCTCGAGCGCGACCTCCCGCCCCGAGGCCGTGGTGAAAGTCCCCTGCTTGGAGACCAAATCGCCGGCAACCAGGGCGAAGAGATAGCTGGGCTTTGGGAACGGATCCTCCCACTGAACCCAGTGGCGCCCGTTTGGAAGCTCGCCCTGCGAGACCCGATTCCCATTGGACAGCAGGACGGGGTACTGCGCCCGTTCGGCTTCGATGCGCGCGGTGAATCGGGCCATCACGTCGGGCCGGTCCAGATAGTAAGTAATCCGGCGAAAGCCCTCCGCCTCGCACTGGGTGCAGAAGGTCCCGCTAGAGGTGTAGAGCCCCATGAGCTTGCTGTTCTCGGCCGGATGAATCACCACCTCCGTCTCGAGCTCGAAGCGTTCGGGGACCTGCTCGATTCGCAAGCCCTGCGAATCCGCTTCGAAGCGGCTGGGGTCGAGCTCGGCGCCGTCGAGCCGCAGCAATCGGAGCTGGAGTTCGTCGCCGTGCAGCAGCAAGTGCCCGCTCCCTCGCGGAGCGTCGGGGTTTTGGCGAAGCTGCATCTTCGCTTTGACGATGGTCTGGGCCGGGTCCAAGTCGAAAACGAGATCGACCGTGTCGACTAGGAACTCGGAAGCCCGGTAGTCCTTTCGAAAGATCCGCTCATGCATGTCGGTTACACCAGCGCGTACGCGACCGCCGCGAGCATACCGAGCACCGCCACGAGCCCCAAAGTGAAGACCCGCAGACGGTGCTTCACGATGTTGGACCCGGTGTGGATGTACGCATGAACGAGGCGGCTCAGGACAAACAGCCAGGCCAAACCGAGCGTCACCGGATTGACCGCGCCGAGCACGAAGAGGATGATGGTGACCACGTAGAACAGCACCGGAGCTTCGAACTGGTTGCGGAGGTTGTTGTTGACCTTGATGACGGAATCAGGCCATGCGTCCGGATGGAGCGCCGCCTTTTGCCGGTCGACACCCCCCGCAGCGACTGCCGCGACCTTGACGCTCTTGAGTCGAATGTAGATGAAGGCGGACAGCGCGATCTGCACGACGACGGGCCAGAAAATGAGCTTTGGATCCATGATGCTCAGGCGAACCTAGGGTAAGACCCCAGCAATGTAAATCGCCTCTCCCCTTGCCTCTCGCCGCCGCGTATTGGAGGGTATGGTGGCAATGTCGCTCGACTCACTACTCCCGCTGCCGCCCCAGGGCTTCGACATCACGAGCCATTATCGTCTCAAGCCCCGGCCGAAGAGAGCCTTCCACACGATTCTCGACGCCAACAAGCTGCTGGTGGCGGGCTCCAAGGGCAGCTTGACGTTTCGCAATGTCGACGACGGCCGGATCGAGCTCGCTACCAAGTACGAAGTCGCCGCGGGCACCATCGAAGAGAGCTTCACGATGCGTAAGACGGCCTCTGGTCTGCACAGCGAACGGCTCGAGCGCCGGATGCATGACACCGATGGGCAGCAGGGTCGACACGAAGAGGTGAGCTTCGACATCAACCTCGGGGTTGCGCCGAACACGTACCCGGAGGTCTTGTTGCCCTTGATGCTGGGCTGGCCGGCGGCACAGCGGACGCGTGCATTCTACTCCTGGATCAACGACCGTTTCGTGTCTCGGGTCTACGTCGAGACGAAGGGGGAGAGCACGGTGGACCTTCCCGGCGGATCGAGGAAAGCGACCGAGCTGGTTCTGTACCCGGACCTCAACGACTTCGTGCGTGTGGGCTCGACGGTTGCCCGACTGGCCAAGCCGCTGATGCCTCAGTACCACCTATGGTTCGAGCGTGAGTCGCCCAATCGGATTGTGCGCTTCGAGGGCCCGTACGGACCGCCAGGCGCGCCCGAGCTCATCATGGAGCTCTTCGAGTAGCGGAGCGCGGATGCTTCGCGAGCCTCTGTTGCACTTCGTCATCTTGGGGGGGCTTGCCTTCCTCGTGCACCATTTCGTGTTTGGGGCGTCGCCCTCGACACAGATCTCCAGCGCGGACGCTCCGGTCGAACAGCTTCGTGAGGACTGGCTCGCGGCCCAGGGCGCCCTGCCCTCCGAGGAGCAAGAAGCGGCCCTGGTCCAGGACTGGGTCGACGAGGAGATTCTGTATCGACGCGCGATCGAGCTCGGGCTCGACCAGAACGATACGATCGTGCGGCGGCGCTTGGTGCAACGGATGCGATTCCTGCTTGAAGACACCCGCAGAATGGACCCCCCAAGTGATGCTGCGCTTCAAAGATGGCTCGAGCAGCACCAAGACGAGCTTGCAGAGCCAGCGAAGACCAGCTTCACGCAGCTGTTCTTCAGCCGCGGAAAGCGCGGCACCGAGCTCGCTACGGATGCCCGGGCTGCCTTGGATGCGCTCAACGAGGACCCGAACGCCGCCGTAGACAGCGACCCGTTCTTCCGCGGCCGCAGCTTCGAGCGCGCTAGGCGGGCCGAGATCGAACGCGCGTTCGGCGCAGGGTTCGCGGAAAGTCTGGCAGAGCTTCCACTCGGGCGCTGGTCGGGTCCGGTTCGGTCCTCTTATGGGCTGCACCTGCTGCTGGTCGGCGATCGAATTGCGGCCGCCGCTCCCAAGCTCGACGAGGTGCGCAAGAAGGTCGAAGGCGATTGGAAGGACGCCGAGCGCGCCCGTCTAAACGAAGAGGCGATGGCGAAGCTGCGCGCCCGCTACTCTACGGACGGTCCGAAATGAAGCGGAGGTACGTCGCATTCGTTGCCATGCTGGTCTTGTCGGCCGGCGCCGGGGTCGGTGCTCACGGTCTGGCAGCAGCGTTCGTCAGCGTGGAAACCAGCGACGGCTACCAGGCCGACGTTCTGGTCAAGCTCCCGAAAACCGAGGGCAAGACGCCAAGCCTGAGCGTGCACTTTGCCGAGGGATGCCAGGAGATTTCTGCGCCGACGAGGTTCCAGCGCGGTGACGGCCTAGTCGAGCGCTGGGCGATTCGCTGTACCGAGCCGCTCCTAGGCATGGAGATCGAGCTACGGGGACTGAATGCGGTCCTGGGCGAGGTCTTGGTCGAGCTGCGCTCTGCTGACGCTCCCGAATGGAACACCATCGTGCGTCGAGGCTCCGCGACGACGAGACTCGGGGCCCAGGAGGGCGGAGGGTTCGAGAACCAGGCGAGCTACTTTCCCCTCGGCGTCGAGCACATCCTCTCGGGCTTCGACCATCTGCTCTTCGTGCTCGCCTTGCTCCTGGTCGTCTCGCGCACTCGCGGCCCAGACGGCGACCGAGCGGTGGCCAAGACGATGCTTGCGACGATTACCGCGTTCACGGTAGGTCACAGCCTCACGCTCGCGGCGGCGACCCTGGGCTTGTTCCGGCTCCCCTCGGCTCCGACCGAGCTGGCTATCGCCCTGAGCGTCCTGCTCTTGGCCGTCGAGCTCGCCCGCGATGACCGGTCCACACTGACGATGCGCTTCCCGTGGCTGATAGCTTTTGCCTTTGGACTGCTGCACGGTTTTGGTTTTGCCGGCGCGCTCGCGGAGATCGGCCTTCCGCCCGAGAGCATCGCGATGCCTCTGCTGCTGTTCAACCTGGGCGTCGAAGCCGGACAGCTGCTCATCGTGATCGGGGCCGCCCTTGCTCTGTTCGCCGCGCGTTCGGTTGCAAGGAGGCGCCTGGCCGCAGACGGGCTGCACCCGGTCTTCAACCAGGTCCTGATCTATGGTATCGGCATCCTGACTGCATATTGGTGCTTCGAACGAAGCTTGGGATGGGCCTTGGGATGAAACAGCTGTGGACGGTGGCCTGCGCCCTTGCGCTTCTTTCGCTCGGATGCAGCGGCAATTCGAACGGCCATGGCGGTGGCGGAACGGGCGGAACCGCCGCGGTGGTTTGCGAGGACTTCGACCAGGGCATGCGGGTGCTCTGGGGAGAAACACACGTGCACACCCGGCTCTCCCTCGACGCGTTCTGGTTCAACTCGCTCGCTGGGACGCGCGAGGCCTTTGAGTTCGCGAAAGGTGGAACGGTCGGTGTTGCCTGCGACGATCGCAACGTGGACTGTGAGACGCGCCAGCTCGATCGAGCCCTCGACTTCGCCGCGGTCAGCGACCACGCCGAGTTCCTCGGCTTGTTCGACGAGCAGTGCCGGCGAGATGACCCTGCGGCGAGCTGCAGCGTGGTCGAGCAGTTCATCTTGAACAACATCGAAGACTTGCTGAACGGCAACAACATGGACATCGTCGATTTGCTGCTGACGCTCTTTCCGGACCTAGCGCCGACGGCCGACACCTGGCAGCAGATCATCGCAGACGCTGAGGCCGAGAACGAGCCATGCGAGTTCACCAGCTTCGCAGCCTACGAGTTCAGCCCGCTGTACAACGGCTCCACTGTGCACCGAAACGTCCTGTTCCTCGGAACTGAGCTGCCCGAAGACGTCTTTCAGTACACGGGCACCGAAGACGAATGGGATTTCTTCGACCAGCTCGAAGCGCAATGCGGAAGCTCGGAGAGCTGCGACTACCTCACGATTCCCCACAACCCGAACCTCGGGGCGGGCCGCATGTTCCTGCCGGTGGGCACCGAGGGCGTTTTCGCAGGTCGCGACAACCAGCCGCTCACGCCCGAAGACGCCGCGCTCCGAGCCAAGAACGACGTCGTCGTCGAGATTCAACAGCTCAAGGGGCAGTCCGAGTGCATGCCGGGATTTGGCTTCGATGGCCTTGGCAACGACGAGATGGACATGGACTGCTTCTTCGAGAACAACAAGCCGTACTGCACCGGTCTTCCGCAGGACAGCCCTCGCTGCCTGCCGCCCGAAGACACCATCTGCAGCAGCATTACGAGCGACCCGACGCAAGGGGCGGTGCCGTTTTCCTGCTCGGCCCCGAACGACTTCATGCGTGGCGCGCTCGCCGAGGGCCTCAAGGCGCGCGAGCTCCTTGGCGTCAACCCGTACCAGTTCGGCGTGATCGCGGCGACGGACCAACACAACGCAACCCCCGGGGACGTGGGCGAGGACGACTACATCGGCGCTGCCGGAGTGCTCGACAACTCCCCGGAGGTGCAGCTCGGCCGATGGACCTGCGAGCTCGGGGACCCGGACTGCGAAGACCGCGAGTTCGAGCGAACCGTGGCCTTCTCGAACAACCCAGGAGGACTGGCGGCGGTCTGGGCCACGCAGAACACGCGCGAGGCGATCTTCGAAGCGCTGAGGGCGAAGCGGGCCTACTCGACCAGCGGGCCGAGGATCGAGGTTCGCAGCTACGGCCGCTTCGGGGAGTTCCCATCGGATTTCTGCGAGAAACTGTCGGCTGGGGAGACCCCGGTGGAAGACGGTGAGGTCGACGCCGTGATGATGGGCTCCGTCTTGCCTGCAGCTGGCGCTGCCGCACCGAGCTTTGCAGTCTGGGCGGCGCAGGACCCAAGCGGCGCGCCGCTCGAGCGCGTTCAGATCATCAAGGGCAAGCTCAACGCAGCGGGTGAGGTGGAGACCAAAGTGTTTACCGTCGCAGGCGCCGCGGACGGACCTGCGCCGAATGGCGACTGTACGATCAACACGGTCGCACGGCCCGAGACGCTCTGCGCGGTCTGGGAGGATCCGGAATTCGATCCAAGCGAAGACGCGTACTATTACGCCCGCGTGCTGGAACAGCCGACCTGCCGGTGGAACACCCGCCGCTGCGTGTCGCAGGGCGTGAGCTGTGCAGAGCTCGGCGCGGCCGATGGAACCTTCTCGGAGCAATCCGGCGACGCGGGCTTCGAGGGTTGCTGTGACATCACGGGCTCGCCAGGAAGCTTCGAGGGTGCAAACCGTTTCGATGTCATTCGCGAACGAGCTTGGACCTCGCCTATCTGGCACGAAACGCAGCTCGACCTCTAGAGGAGACGCACCCTGAACTACACGATCTGGGGCTCGGTTCTTTCACCCTTCTCGCTCAAGGTGCGCGCGATGTGCGATTTCACGCGCGTAGACTACCAATGGCTGCCAGCGGACGGCAGTATCGTTCAAGGGCTCAGGTTCAACCGCCGGGTGCTGCGCTTGAAGGCCGGACGTTTGCCGCTGACCTACCCAGCACGCGACGAGCTGGACGAATTGCCGCTGGTGCCATTTCTCTTCACCGACGACGGCAGCAACATCTACGATTCGACCGCGATCGCGGAGTGGCTCGACGAGCATCACGGCACGGACTCGCGACGATTGATTCCGGAAGACCCTGCCTGCGAGCTCGTGGCGCGCCTGATCGACGACCACTTCGACGAGTTCGGGCTCTACGTCGCGCACCATCATCGCTGGGTGACCTCGGCAAAGGACAACGACGCAGGCGAGCGGGTCGCCGAGGAGATGGCCCGGGCGTTGCCGGGTCCGGGGCGTCGGCAATTCGGTCGATGGTTCGCACGCCGGCAGGTGCGGCGACTTCCGTACTTGTTCAGCGTCGCTCCGGCCGGATACGCGCACGAAGGTTTGCCCAAGGGTCTGACGCCGCCAAGCCGGCCCGGCTTCCCGGCGACGCACGAGCTCCTGAACGAAGCATTCGCTCGCTCACTCAATCTCGTCGAGAGCGTGCTCCGGGAGCGACCGTTTGTGTTCGGTAGCCGGTTCACGCTGGCCGACGCCAGCGTCTACGGAGAGCTCGGGATGAACACGAGCGACCCCTCCGCTGAGCGCATCATCGCCGAGCGCGCACCCACATTGAGCGCATGGCTCGAACGCTTGCACGGGCAAGGCGCGAACAAGCTCGAAGACGGGGACGAGCCAGCCCCGGCTCACATCGAGGCGCTCGGACCTCTGCTGAGCGAGATCGTGCGCATTCACGTGCCCTTGATGGAACAGAACGAACGCGCTTACGAGCGTCACCGAGCCTCGGGGCAAACCCGCTTCAACGAGGCCGCCTTTGATCGCGACGAGGCGCTCTACGACGGCCAGCTCCTCGGCCATCCTTTCCGTTCGGTGGCCAAGACCTTCCAGGTCAAGTCCTGGCGAGCGCTGAAGGATCGCTACCGAAGCCTCGACGAGGCAGACCGGTCGGCGCTTCCGGTCGACGTCCGCAACGCCTTTGACGAGGCGATCAGTTCCCGATGACGGACCAGAACGTGGTGCCCGCCCAGAGGCGCGCCGCCAGGTCGACTCCGGATCGTCCCTGGCCAAAGCCGATGCCCGGCCCGACTTCCATCAGAACGAAGGGCGCGGTCTTGTTGCCGGCCTTGATCTCGACCCCCAAGCGCACCAGCAGGGGTATCACTCCGCCAAAACCACTTCGCTTGACCCATCCGAGGTCGATGGGAATCGCCGCACCGGTGACCACGCTCAGCTTGGGATTGACGTCCACGCTGACAGGAACGGCAAGCTCGATCCGCGAGACGACCGTCGGGGTCTTGTAGGCGGCAGACCCCACCATGAGCCCGGGCGTGACCCGGAACCCGAGGTCGGTCTTGGAATTGGGGCGCGTGCGGTCCCAAAGGTGGAAGCGCAGGGGGGCGTAGACGGCAAACGCGATCCGCGGGTCATCCCAGGCACCCGACCATGGGCCGTACACGAGCTCACCGCCCAAGGCCCAGTCGAGCCTCTTCTTCCCCTTGTTCCACCATTCATAGGCGGTGCTCGGCCAGCCCGAGGCGACCTTGTGAGCCATGTCGGTCTGCAGGCGGGCTCCGCCGATAGTCGACTGCGGGCCTGCCAGAGCAGTGCTGGCCATGCCGAGTACCAACAACAGCGTGAGGATGAATCTCATGTCGATCTCCTTTTCAGCTCTCGGGTGCAGGGCATCCTAGTGAGAGCGACGACGGTGGCAAACCCACCTCTTTTGATGGTCTGAATCGATCGATACGACTATCATCCGCCGTCGCGATGACGCCACCCTAGTCGTCCGAGGAAACCATGACTGAACGAAACTTCGAGACGACCGCTGCTTTCCGTGAGCTGATCGATGCCATGCGCGAGCTGGAGGATACATTCCTGCGCGGCGATCGTGCGGTGGAGCAGGATGTCTCGGTGATCGAAGGCTACCGCTGGATCTTCTCGCTCACGCAGGTGGCCTTCGACTGCTACGTCTGGGCCGACAAGGACCGGCCGCATTTCGTCGACATCGTCGGCCGCTACAAGAAGTGGGGCGGAGACAACGCGGACGCGTACTACCAATTCGCAGCGCTCGACCCGAGCCGGACTTATCGCGTGCACCTCGACGCTGGGGACGCGGTCTATCTTTCGCTGAGCGTGTACGAAGGGCCCGATGACGGCCGGCCCGCGGAGGGCATCGTGGATTGCCTTCGCATCGGCGACATGCAGGCCAATGCAGATGGGACCTACGACATCGTCCTGAGCGCCAAGGAACACCCCGGGAACTGGCTTCGGTTCACGCCACAAACCAACGCCGCGATCACGCGCGATTATCTCGCCGACCCCGTCAAAGACAGGCGAGCCGTCTGGACGATCGACTCCGACGACCCGCCCTCGACGACCCGCGTCACCGACGAGGACATGGCGCGACGCTTCCGGGCCGCGACGACCTGGATCAAGGAGCAATGCCAGATCACGCCGATCCCCACGATCGGCGACCCGAATACGATGCAAGAACCGCTTCCCATGGGGGCGATCACCTACGGCTGGGGCGCGAGCGACGCCTCGTACGGGATGGGCAACTACGCCCTCGAAGACGACGAGGCGCTCATCATCGAAGGAACGGACCCCAAGTGCCCGTTCTGGAACCTGTGCATCTGGAACGAGTTCCTACACACCTACAACTACGACTATGAGCGCGTGTCGATCAACGGGCACCAGATTGAGTACAACGACGACGGCTCCTGGACGCTGGTGATCTCGGCGAAGGATCCGGGGCACCCGAACTGGATTCGAACGCAGGGCCACAAGAGCGGTGTGCTCTGGGCGCGTTGGTTTCTGCCGGAGGAAACGCCGGCTCAGCCGACCACGCGGGTCGTCAAGGTTGGCGATGTGGCCAATCTGACTCACGATTCCTTTTCACCGGGGTGACATGGGGCTACACTCCCCGTCCGGGGGCGATTTCTAGTCGGCGCGGTGCCGACAACTGATTCTTTTTCCTATGCTGTTTCTCACGGCGGTTGGGGCCCTCAGCGGGCTCACATTCATCCTCGCTACAGCCTTGGTTTTGGCCAACAAGAAGCTGTACGTATACGAAGATCCGCGCATCGACGTCGTCGAGGAGATGCTGCCGCATGCGAACTGCGGCGCCTGCGGCTTTCCCGGCTGCCGCCCCTTCGCCGAAGCGCTGACGACGGGCGCTGCCCTACCCGGCAAGTGCACGGTGAGCTCCGGCGAAGAGAGAGCGGAGATCGCAAGCTTTCTGGGCGTCGACGTCGGGGCCGAAGAGAAGCTGGTCGCTCGACTGGCCTGCGCGGGCGGCACCAACGTAGCCCGCAACCACGCTAGATATCACGGCGAGCAGACCTGCCGCTCGGCGGCGCGGGTCGCCGGCGGCGGCAAGGGCTGCTTTTGGGGCTGCCTCGGTCTAGGGGATTGCGACGAAGCCTGCGACTTCGACGCAATTCACATGAACGCACACAAAATACCGGTGGTGAACGAGGCGCTGTGCACCGCCTGTGGGGACTGTGTCGAGGTCTGCCCCAAGGACCTGTTCTCGCTGCACAAGGAGAGCCACCGCCTCTGGGTTGCTTGCAGCTCCCAGCAGGCCGGCGACGAAGTCCTAGAGGACTGCGAGGTTGCCTGCACCGGCTGCGCTCGCTGCGAGATGGACGCTCCGAGAGGCCTCATTAGCATGAAGATGAGCCTCCCGGTGGTGGACTACAGCAGAGCACACAAGACGCAGACTCCGATTGAACGGTGCCCCACAGGGGCTATCGTCTGGCTTGATCCCAAGGCCGGGCCGGTGAAGGGGCCGGCAGCCAAAAAGATCATTCGTAAGGGCACGCTCCGCGACGCCCCGACCTAGAAACAAGGGCCAAAGCCCGACAGGTGGTTTCGATGTCCGTGCGATTCTTCGGTAAAAAGAACAAGGGCCAAGGCAGAGACGGGGACGGCAAGTTCAAGTATCCCGGTTCCCGTGCCGCACTGGACGGCAACACCGCCGTCATCATGTGCGAGCGCGAGTCGACGGACGCCGCCGGCGCCTATCCGATCACGCCCTCGACTCAGATGGGCGAGTACTGGGCCGAGGCTACTGCGGCGGGACACATCAACGTCTCCGGAAGGCCGCTGATCTTCGTCGAGCCCGAGGGCGAGCACGCCGCGGCGGCCGTCACCGCTGGCATGTCGATGACCGGCATGCGTTCGGCGAACTTCTCCTCCGGGCAGGGCATCGCCTACATGCACGAGTCGCTCTACGCGGCGGTGGGCAAGAGGCTGACCTACGTCTTGAACGTCGGGGCGCGTGCCATGACCAAGTCGACCCTCAACGTGCACGCCGGACACGACGACTACCACTGCGTCGACGATACGGGCTTCTTTCAGATGTTCGCCAAGAACGCCCAGGCGGCCGCCGACCTGAACATCATTTCGCACAGGATTGCGGAGCTCTCGCTCACCCCCGGCATCATCGCCCAGGACGGGTTCCTCACCACGCACCTCATCGAGTCCTTGATGGTGCCCGAGCGCGAGCTCATCGCAGAGTACCTGGGGCAACCCGATGACATCATCGAGACCCCTACCCCCGCGCAGAGGATTATCTACGGCGAAACCCGCCGGCGCATCCCCTTGCTCTGGGACGTCGACAACCCGGTGATGGCCGGCCTGGTCGAGAACCAGGACTCGTACATGCAAAGCGTGGCGGCCCAGCGGCCGTTCTTCTTCGATCACATCCAGGCTTTGAGTGAGCAGGCGTTCGAAGATTTCTACGCGCTGACGGGTCGCCAATACAGCCGCGTGATGACGTACCGGGCCGACGACGCCGACTACCTCATCGTTGGGCAGGGCAGCATGGTCCCCTCGGCCGAGGCGGTGGTGGACTACCTCCGGGAGTCGCGCGGTCTCAAGGTGGGCGTCGTAGACATGCTCATGTTCCGCCCGTTCCCGAGCGATCTCATCGGGAAGATCATTCAGGGCAAAAAGGGCGTCACCGTCCTGGAGCGCCTGGACCAGCCGCTGGCCGTGGACTTGCCGCTGATGCGGGAGATCCGCGCCACGGTGAGCAAGTGCCTCGAAAACGGCAAGGACCTCAAGCACCCGGCCTACCCAGAGCTGGCCGCGTACAAGTCGTTGAGCGAAGCACCCTCGCTCTACTCCGGCTCTTTTGGGATGGGCAGCCGCGACCTGCAGCCCGAGGGCCTGGTGGGCGCAGTCGAAAACATGCTCGACAACGGGCCGCGGAAGAAGCTCTTCTACCTGTCGATCGATTTTTTGCGCGACGAGGCGATGACGCCAAAGCAGGACATGTATCAGCAGACGATCGCGGAGGCCTATCCCGACGTCAAAGCGCTGGCGATTCGTGGATCGGAGAACCCGAACTTGATGCCCAAGGACAGCATCACGGTCCGGTTTCATTCGATCGGCGGCTGGGGCGCGATCACGACAGGCAAGAACCTGGCGATGACGCTGTTCGACCTCTTGGGTTACCACATGAAGGCGAACCCCAAGTACGGCTCGGAGAAAAAGGGCCAGCCGACGACATACTATCTGTCGGCGGCGCCCGAGCCGATCAAGATCAACTGCGAGTACTTCTACGTCGATGTGGTGCTGTCGCCGGACCCGAACGTCTTCGGGCACACCAACGCGCTGGCCGGCCTCAAAGAAGGCGGCGTCTTCATCATTCAGAGCGACAAGACATCGGACAAGGAAATGTGGGAGAGCATTCCGCCCATGTATCAGAAGACCATCATCGACAAGAAGATCAAGGTCTACTACCTGGACGCGTTCCAGATCGCGCGCGACGAAGCCACCGATTCCGAGCTTCAGCTCCGCATGCAGGGCATCGCATTCCAGGGCGCGTTCTTCGCGGCCTCACCGGTGATGAAGCAAGCCGGGTTCACCGAAGAGAAGCTCCTCGACGCCATTCACGATCAGCTGCAGGGCAAGTTCGGCTCCAAGGGACGCAGAGTCGTCGAAGACAACGTGCGGGTGGTCAAGCGCGGCTTCCAGGAGCTCCGCGAGCTGGTCCCCGGCCCCATCAGCGAAGTCGACCGCAAGGCCGAAGCCCGCAAACGCAAGCTGCCGATGATGGTGAAGTCGCTGCCTCAGAGCAAGGCACCCATGAGCGACATCCACCGCTTCTGGGAGCAGACGGGAAACTTCTACGCTCGAGGCATGGGCAACGACAACCTCACCGATCCGTTCATCGGGCTGGGCGTCATGCCGCCCTCCACGGCGCTGTTCCGGGACATGACCGGCATTCGCTTCGACCACCCTGAATGGATACCCGAGAACTGCACCGCCTGTGGCAGCTGTTACACCGTCTGCCCGGACACGGCGATCCCGGGGCTGGTGAACGAGGTGGGCCAGGTCTTCGACACCATCGTGAACCGGGTGCGCAAAAACGGCCACGGCGCGCAGATCGAACACCTGCCCAAGGCCGCCAAAGTCATGGAGCGCAACCTGCACAGCCTGTTCAAGGAGTCGAAAGAAACCGACTCGGTGGCGCTGCTCATGGACGAGGCCATGGCGCAAACGGTGAAGCAGAGCGAGCTCAAGGGCGGCGAGAAGGAGAAGCTCGAGAAGGAGCTCGGCCTTTTCAAAGAAGAGCTCAACGGATTTCAGTTTGCGCTGACCCGGCCCCACTACACTCTGCCGGAGCAGGACCAGCCCGGCGGGGGCGGACTGCTCTCGATCACCGTCAATCCGTACACCTGCAAGGGCTGCATGGAGTGCGTGGAGGTCTGCAACGACGACGCGCTACGCCCCATGAAGCAGACCGCCGAGTCCGTGCAGCTTCTGCGCGACAACTGGGACTTCTGGAGCGACCTGCCGAGCACCCCGAAGAAGTACATCCGGGTGGACGACTTGGAAGAGGGCATCGGCGCGCTCGAAACGATCCTCCTCGACAAGTCGAACTACTTGCCGTTCACCAGCGGTGATGGCGCCTGCCTGGGTTGCTCGGAGAAGACCTCGCTTCACATCTTCGTCGCCACCGTGGAAGCCCTGATGCAGCCGCGGATCGCCAAGCACCTGCAGCACGTCACCGAGCTCATCGCCCGGCTGAAGAAACACATCCAGCTCCGGCTAGCTGGCGAGATCAACGTGAGTGACCCCGAAGTCATGGCCAAGATCGTGGACGACATCGGCGAGCAGGACGTGACGCTGGCCGCCATCGCCTCGCGTATGGAGACGATCGAAGGAAGTCACCCCATCGACCAGACTTGGCTCCGGCGGATGACCGGGCTGGTGGCCAAGTTGGAACAGCTCAAGTGGAAGTACGTCGAGGGCACCACCGGCCGTGGCCGGACCAGCATGGGGATGATCAACAGCACCGGCTGCACCTCGGTTTGGGGGAGCACCTACCCGTTCAACCCGTATCCGTTCCCCTGGGCCAACCACCTCTTCCAGGACAGCCCCTCCATGGCGATGGGCATCTTCGAGGGGCACATGGCCAAGATGGCGGAAGGCTTCAAGGCCATCCGCACCGCCGAGCTCGAGCTCGACGAGAAGTACAAGCCTGCCGAGCACGACGAGTTCCTCACGTACTTCAACTGGCGACAGTTCAGCGACGAGGAATGGGAGCTTTGCCCGCCTGTTGTTGCCGTGGGCGGCGACGGTGCGATGTACGACATCGGCTTCCAGAACCTCTCCCGGGTCATGGCCTCGGGCACACCGATCAAGGTCTTGGTGGTGGACACGCAGGTCTACTCGAACACCGGTGGGCAGGCCTGCACCTCGGGTTTCATCGGCCAGATTTCAGACATGGCGCAGTACGGCAAGGCCATTCAGGGCAAGCAAGAGCCGCGCAAGGAGATCGGCCTCATCGGCATGGCGCACCGTACGACCTACGTGATGCAAAGCACCATCTCGCACCCGAATCACATGATCGAGGGCTTCATCCAGGGTCTCAAGACCCGACGACCAGCGCTCTTCAACCTGTACAGCACCTGTCAGCCGGAGCACGGCATCGGGGACGACATGAGCGCGGCCCAGTCGAAGCTGGCGGTGGAGTCCAGAGCGTATCCGCTCTTTCGGTACAACCCCGACGCGGGGAAGACGCTTCAGGAGTGTTTTGATCTGGAGGGCAACCCGCAGCGGGATCAGGACTGGCCCAGCTACACCATCAAGTACCTGGAAGACGGGGTCGACAAGGAGATGGAGCTGCCGCTGACCTTTGCGGACTTCGCCATCACCGAGGGTCGATTCCGGAAGCAGTTTCGGGTCGCGCCGAGGGACAGCTGGAACGAGAACATGATGCCGCTCGGGGAGTTCCTGGACTTGGAGCCGGACGACCGCGAGGGTGTGTTCCCCTACGTGTGGATGGTCGACAAGGATCAGCAGCTGAGCCGGCTGCTGGTGGCCCAGCCCATCGTGGCGTCGTGCGAAGATCGGCGTGATTTCTGGACCATGCTGCGGGCGCTGGCTGGCGAGGATCAGCCCTCGACCGAATCTATTGTCGAACAGGCACGCCAGGACGTCGTCGGCAAGATCATGTCCGGGCTGATGCAGCTCACCGGTGGATCGGGAGAAGGATTGGCCACGCTGGCAGCTGGCGACATCGCTCCCGGAGTAGCGTCGGTAGCCGGCGAAACGGCTTCGGCACCAGCGGCCGCCGCGGGTGACTACCTGGCACCGTGGATCGATACCCCGAACTGCACCGCTTGCGATGAATGCACCCAGCTCAATTCCAAGATCTTCGTGTACAACGCGGACAAGAAAGCCATCATCAAGAACCCCGAGGGGGGGCCCTACAAAGATCTGGTGAAGGCCGCGGAGAAATGCACCGCTCGGGTGATCCACCCTGGCTTGCCCAGGAACCGAAACGAAAAGGGCATCGACAAGTGGATCAAGCGCGGCGAGAAGTACAACTGATGAACGACTTGGGATGAAACCGATGAGGCTTCTGGGGCTCAAGACATTCCGGCATGGCGTACACCCGCCGGAGTCGAAGGACGAAACGAGTGGGCTAGCCATTCGTCAGTTCCCCTTCGCGCCGCTCCTCATCGTTCCGCTCGTTCAGCACATGGGAGCGCCCTCGCTGCCTGTGGTGGAGGAAGGGCAGGAAGTTCAGCGAGGGCAGCGGATCGCGCGCGCCGACGGCTTCATGTCGGTGTCCATGCACGCCCCTGCCTCGGGTCTGATCCGCAGGATTGCCCTGGCGCCGAGCATCAGCGGCCGAATGGTTCCAGCGGTGTACCTGGAGCCGTTTGCGGGCGACACCCAGGAGGTCGAGGAGGGCACACCCTGTCCGCTCGACAGCGCGACGCCGGACGAGATCATCGCCGCCATCCAGGATGCCGGGGTCGTAGGGCTCGGGGGCGCGGCGTTCCCGACGCACGTGAAGCTCAAGATCCCCGAGGGCAAGTTCGTCGACACCCTGATCATCAACGGGATCGAGTGTGAGCCGTTCCTCACCACCGATCATCGGGTGATGCTGGAGCAGAGCAAGGACATCTTCGTGGGCATTCGTTACCTGTTGAAGGTCACGGGGGCGAAGAAGGTCATCATTGCCATCGAGGCCAACAAGCCCGACGCAGCGGAGCTCTTGGGCAAGGAGTTCCCCAGCGACTTGGACGGCTCGGTGGAGGTGCTGCAGGTGAAGTACCCACAGGGCGCCGAGAAGATGTTGTTCTCGGCGCTTCTCGGACGCGAGGTGCCGTCCCGGGGTCTGCCTCTCGATATCCACGCCCTGTGTTGCAACGTCGCCACCGCCGCACAGATCGGTCACCTGCTTCCTCTCGGACAGGGGATTCACGAACGGATCATCACGGTGACGGGGCCTGCGGTGAAGCGTAAGGGCAACTACCGCATCCCGATCGGCACGCCGCTTCGCTTCTTGCTGGAGCAGGTGGGCGTGCAAGACGATGTGAATCGGGTCTTCCTAGGCGGGCCGATGATGGGCGCGGCGGCGTCGAGCCTGGATATCTCGATCACCAAGGGCACATCGGGCGTCACGGCCTTTACCGATTCGGCAGCGGAGAGAACCCACAGCCAAGTCTATCCCTGCATTCGATGCGGCTACTGCGTCGATGCCTGCCCCATCTTCCTCAACCCGTCGTCACTCGGAAGACTGGCCGCCACCGAACAGTTCTCGACGATGGCGGAGGAACACAACCTCATGGACTGCTTCGAGTGCGGCTCCTGCTCGTTTGTCTGTCCCTCGCACATCCCACTGGTGCAGCAGTTCCGCGCGGCCAAGGTGCAGGTGCGCAAAGCAGGAGCTGCGTGATGGCGCAAGCGGGCAAGACTCTGGAGATCCGCACCTCGCCGCACGTTTTGAGCGGCAACAGCGTGGACACGATCATGTTCAACGTGGTGCTGGCCCTGCTGCCGATCGCGGCGTTCGCGGTGTTCGCGTTCGGACTCGCCGGCTTGCTGGTCCTTTCCATGGCCGTCGTGTCCTGTGTCCTCACCGAGCACGTGATCTGCCGCGCCGCTGGCAAGCCCAGCACCGTCGGGGACTGGTCCGTCACCATCACCGGCCTTCTCTATGGCCTCACCCTCCCGCCTAGCCTGCCGCTTTGGATGGTGGCGGTCGGCGGCGTCATTGGCGTGGCATTGGGTAAGGCGCTGTTCGGCGGGCTCGGATACAACACGTTCAATCCGGCGCTGGTGGGCAGAGCCGTGCTCCAGGCCGCTTTTCCAGTCGCGATGACGAGCTGGATCCCGGGCTTCGGGGCGGGGCGTTTCTCCTCTTTGCCTTTGTCCACTCTGACCCTGCCGCTAACGACGCCGGAGTACGACGCGCTCACCAGCGCCACCCCCTTGGCGCTTTGGAAGTTCAGCCGGGAGGCCACCGACACCAGTGACCTGGCCATGGGCTTCATCAGCGGCTCGGCGGGAGAGACCTCTGCCGTGTTGATTCTTCTCGGCGGTATCTATCTCATCGCCCGGAACATGATGAACTGGCGCATCCCCGTGTCGATCTTCGCGACGGTGGCGGCGTTCAGCGGCGCCCTGTATCTCGTCGACCCAACGCGCTACGCCTCCCCGGTCTTCATGCTCTTGTCCGGAGGGCTCATGCTCGGCGCGATGTTCATGGCCACCGACATGGTTGGCTCGCCGATGACCTCGCGCGGCTGCTACCTCTACGGCGCGCTCATCGGTCTGGTTACGGTGGTGATCCGAACCTGGGGCGGCCTGCCCGAAGGCGTGATGTACGCGATCCTCCTCGGCAACGCGGTGACCCCTCACCTCGATCGCTGGACTCGACCGCGCGTGTACGGCGCCCGGGGTAAGGAGGCTGCCACATGAGCCAGACCGAGCTGGCGAGCCGCCCTGCCCCACCGAGCATCTGGCACATGTACCGCGCCATGGTGGGGGTCGGTGTGGTCTGCGGACTGCTCATCGTCAGCGTGTTCCAGGTGACGCTCCCGATCATCGAACGCAACAAGGCCGAGGCCTTGCAGGAGGCGATTTTCCACGTGCTTCCCGAGGCCCGCACGAGCAGCACGTTTCGCTTGGACGATGAAGGCGGGTTCAAGGCTCTCGATGGCGACGGCGCAGGGGAACGGCTCGTCTATGCGGGCTACGACGACTCGCAAGAGCTGGTGGGCCTGGCGTTGGAAGCCCAGGGGATGGGCTACCAGGACGTCATTCGACTGATCTACGGCTACTCGTTCGCCGAGGAGGCGATCATCGGGATCCAAGTCCTCGACAGCAAAGAGACCCCCGGCCTTGGCGACAAGATCGAGACGGACCCCGCGTTCCTTCAGAACTTCGAAAGCCTGGATGTGTCGCTGCGGGAGGATCGCACGGAGCTGGCCAACCCCATCGTGCCGGTCAAGCACGGGACGAAGACCAATGGCTGGGAAGTCGATGGGATCACCGGCGCCACGATTTCGTCCGTCGCCATCGCGAACATCCTCAACGGCAGCGCACAGGCCTGGATGCCACGCATTCAGAACCAGCTGAGCGACTTCAAGGGAGGGGAATAGGACATGGCAACCCTGCCGAAGAGCGGCACGGACGAGTTCATCAAGGGCCTCTGGAAGGAGAACCCGGTGTTCGTCCAGGTGCTCGGGATGTGCCCGGTGTTGGCGGTTTCGAATACGGCGATGAACGCGCTCGCCATGGGCCTGGCCACAGCGTTCGTGCTCGTCATGTCCAACATCGTGGTCTCGTCGCTGCGGAGCTTCATCCCCAAACAGGTTCGCATCGCCACTTACATTCTGATCATCGCGACCTTCGTGACGGTGGTGGACTACCTGATTCAGGCCGTCAGCCTCGACCTCTACAAGGCGCTGGGCGCGTTCATCTCGCTCATCGTAGTCAACTGCCTGATCCTCGGGCGGGCCGAGGCCTTTGCCTCCAAGAACACGATCGCGCGATCGGCCATGGACGGCCTGGGCATGGGCATTGGATTCGCCTTCGCTCTGTTCTGCCTCGGAGCGGTCCGGGAAATTCTTGGCAACGGGACCTTGTTCGAAGCGCAGCTCTTCCACGACTCGTTTCAGAACTGGGTGGTGATGATCCTCCCGAGCGGCGGCTTTTTCACACTCGCCGGCTGGTTGCTGCTGTTCAACTGGTTCAAGCAGCGCAAGGCCCGGCGCGAGCACGCGTCCACGCTCGGGCTCAGCAAGGAGACCGCCTGATGCACGACGAATCTCTGTGGACGATCTTCATCAACGCAAGCCTGGTGAACAACTTCGTCCTGGCGTACTTCCTAGGCATCTGCCCGTTCCTCGGTGTGTCGTCGAAGCTAGAGACCGCTTCCCGCATGGGCGCTGCGGTGACGTTCGTCATGCTGGTAAGCTCGATCTGCGCCTTTGGAATCCAGGCGCTGCTGGTGGCGATCAACGCGCCCTACCTCAAGCTGATCTCGTTCATCGCCGTCATCGCCTCGACCGTTCAACTCGTGGAGATGTTCATCAAGAAGGTCAGCCCCGCTCTGTTCCGATCACTGGGGATCTTCTTGCCGCTGATCACCACCAACTGCGCGATACTGGGCTTGGCGCTTTTTCAGACCAACAAGGGCTACAGCTTCGTGCAGTGCATCGTGTACGCACTGGGCGCCGGGGCTGGATTTACACTGGCGCTCGTGCTCATGGCCGGCTTACGCGAGAAGCTCGAGCTGGCCGAGGTGCCGGAAGTGACGAGGGGGACGGCCATGGCCCTGATGATCGCCGGACTGCTTTCGGTGGCGTTCATGGGTTTCGGCGGATTGGGAAGCTAGGACCATGATGGACGACTACATCATCGGCGTTGGGGCTATCCTGCTCATGTCCACGGCCTGGGTCGCGGTTCAGCGGGCCTGGCGGAGATCGTTCCCCGACGCTGGAGCGGACCCCGACGCTTTGGCCGGGCGAGCGGGATGCCGGGGCTGTAACGATTCAAAAGATTGCCACCGAAGGCCCGAGAGCGGAGCCTGCAAGGGCCAGGAGGAGAAGCCATGAACAGTGCGGTTACCCACCTTGAAGACTACGACGCCGAACATCGGTTCGAGGCGGTCGTCGTCCAAAGCGAGAGGATCACCTCGGAGGCGTCCGACGCAGAGGTCCGGGAGCTCACTTTGGAGATCCAGCAGCCGGACTTCGAGCTCCAACTGGGACAAAGCGTCGGGGTGCTCTCCCCGGGCACCAAGGAGTTCGGGCAGGAGCACCACTTCCGTCTCTACAGTGTTGCCGACCTTCCGGAGCGTGCGAGCAATGGGCTTGCCCGGATCAAGATCGCGGTGCGCCGCGTCAGCTACGTGGACCCGTACAGCGGCGAGCAGTATCCGGGCGTCTCCTCGAACTATCTGTGCGACCTGGTAGCGGGCGACCGCATCACGATGGCCGGGCCGTACGGCCTGGCGTTCGAGGTGCCCGAAGAGATGGACGCCAACTTGATTCTCATCGGGACCGGCACCGGAATCGCTCCGTTCCGTGCGTTCGTGAAGCACCTGTACAAGAACGTCCCGGACTGGAAGGGCACCGTCACCCTGTTCCACGGGGCGCGAAGCGGGCTCGAGCTTCTGTACATGAACGACGAGCGGGACGATTTCGCTCAGTACTACGACAGCGACACCTTCCAAGCGTTCAAGGCGCTGAGCCCCAGGCCGAGTTGGTCCACCCCAATCAACTGGGACGGCGCCCTCGGCGAGCTCGGCGAGGAGCTTTGGAGCCTTCTCGGAAAGCCGAACACCTACGTCTATGTGGCCGGCCTAGAGAAGATGCGGGACGAGCTCGACAAGGCGTTCAGCGAAATCGCCGGCTCCGAGAAGAAGTGGGCTCGCCGTAGGGCCGAGCTCATGGCCGGCGGACGCTGGGTCGAGCTGCTGTACTAGTCGCGACGCTCTTGCCCGGCTCACTCGTCCCAGAGCGTTTGGGGCGAGTAGGTTTCGCCGAGGAACCAAAAGCTGCCGTCGACCATGCGCCGGTGCTCGTCGAGGGCGGCGATGGCGCTCATGTCGGCGGGGCTGAGCTCGAGCTCGCCTGCGGCGAAGTTCTCGGCGATGCGGCCGGGGTTCACCGACTTGGGGATGACGCTCGTGTCGCGGGCGAGAGCCCAGGCGATCAGGACCTGCCCCGGTGTGGCCCCGCGTGAGTTGGCGATCTCGACGATGGTCGGATGGCCGATCAGGGGGACTTCGTCATGGCGGCCCATCATGGCGGCCGAGTCGGGTGAGCCCAGCGGGGAATAGGCGGTGACCGCTACGCCAAGGCCTTTGCAGGCGGCGACGAGAGCATCTTGCTGAAGATACGGGTGTAGCTCGACCTGATTGACCGCCGGGGTGTGACCCGTTGCCTCGCTGACCTGCTTAATCATGTGCTTACTGAAGTTCGAGACGCCGACTTCTCGCGAAAGGCCTTGCTCGGACGCTTTGAGCACGGCCTCCCAAGTCGTTGCCAAAGGGATCTCCGAGAGGGGGATGAAGTCTTCGGGGCCGGTCGGCAAAAGGACACCGTGCCGCAGGGCCACGGGCCAGTGGACGAGATAGAGGTCTAGGTAGTCGAGCCGCAGCTTGCGCAGGCTGGTCTCGAGAGCCGGCTGTACGTGCCCCGCCGCGTGCGAGTCGTTCCAGAGCTTGCTGGTGATCCAGAGATCTTCGCGCTTGGCGTCGCCCGCTTGGAAGGCATCGGTCAGAGCCCGGCCGACTTCTTCTTCGTTTTGATAGATCGCTGCGCAGTCGATGTGCCGGTAGCCGACCTCGATCGCTGCGCGCACGGCGTAGTACACCTGTTCGGGCTCCGATTTCCAAGTCCCGAGACCCAGGGCCGGCATCTTCGTTCCACTTTGCAACTCGAGCGTCTTCATCGGCAACTCTCCTGGCGATTTCGGATCGGTGTGACATTTGGCCCCGAGATCGATAACGTCAAGCGCAAGCGGAGGCGGATGGAGATGAAGACGAGGAGAATCGGCGTGCTCGTGACGGCCTTGCTGTGGATCGGCTGTGCCCGGACGGAGCCGCAGGCATCCCCCCAGGACAGCCCCGCAGACCGTGGCGAGGCGATGGCGGCTCTAGAAAGCTTGAACGAGGAATTCGAGCGCAAGGTCTACACCGTGACCGAAGGGGTCTACCAGGCGGTCGGCTTCGGGATCGCCAACTCGATCATGGTCGAAGGCGATGACTGCGTGTTCATCGTGGACGTGATGGGCTCGATGCAAACCGCTCAGGAAGTGAAGGCGGAGTTCGACAAGATCACCCAGAAACCGATTGAGGCGCTGATCTACACGCACAACCATGCCGACCACGTGATGGGCGGGCTCGCGTTTGCGCCGGACGGGAAGATCGACGTCTACGCGCACGAGAGCACGAACTACTACATCAATCGAATGGCCAACGTCCTGCGGCCCATTCTCCGCAAGCGGGGCGCCCGAATGTTTGGAAGCCATCTGACCCGGCCCGGTCCGGACCGCAGAGAGAACGTCGGACTGGGTCCGTTCGTGGAGACGCTCGATCCAGACATGACGCTCGGGCTGATTCGCCCCAACGAGACGTTCTCGGACGAGCTCGAGGTCGAGATTTGCGGCGTGCAGGTGAGGCTCGTCCACGCACCCGGTGAAACCAACGACCAGCTCTTCGTCTGGCTCCCCGAGCGGGGCGTGCTGATGCCCGGTGACAACATCTACAAGGCATTCCCCAACCTCTATTCGATTCGCGGAACGCTCTACCGGGACGTGCTCCGCTGGGCGCAGAGCATCGACAAGATGCGCGCGCTCAAACCCAGTCATCTGGTCCCGAGTCACACCCGCTCGATAGCGGGGCAAGAGGAGGTGTACGAAACGCTCACCGCCTATCGAGATGCCATCGAGTTCGTACACGACCAGACGATTCGCGGCATCAACCGAGGCCTCACGCCCGACGAGCTCGTCGATGCGGTGAAGCTGCCGCCCCATTTGGCAGCACACCCGTATCTCCAAGAGCACTACGGCAAGGTCGAATGGTCGGTGCGCGGGATCTTCAACGGCTACCTCGGATGGTTCGACGGTGACGCGGCGACGCTAGAGCCGGTGAGCCCGGAACAGCGGGCGAAGCGGCTCGCGTCGCTGGCGGGCGGCCCGGATGGTCTGCTGAAAGCGGCGCGCGACGCGGTAGTGCAGGAGCAGTACGCCTGGGCAGCAGAGCTCGCGAACCACTCGCTCCGGATTGAACCTGGCTCTTCGGAGGCCAAGCAAGTCAAAGCGGATGCGCTTCGCGCACTCGGGCGAAGTCAGGTCAACGCCAACGCCCGCAACTACTACATCACGCAGGCGCTCGAGCTCGAAGGCAAGGTGGAGATCCACGACGAGCTCCGGCCCGAGAACGCCCTGTCGTTTGTGAGCTCGGTTCCCATCGGCAGGTTCGTGGCGGCGATGCCCGCGAAGCTGATCTACGAGAAGAGCGCGGACAAGGAGATGCTCGTCGGCTTTCGCTTCCCTGACGTCGATGAGGGCTACGGCATCCAGATCCGCCGAGGGGTCGCCGAGTTCATCGAGGGCCTCCCCGAGGAGACGGACCTGACCATCACGGCAGATTCCCAAGTCTGGCGCGAGCTCGTGCTCGGACTTCGCAGCCCGGTCAAAGCGTTTGCGAGCGGTGATGTGAAGTTCGACGGAAGCGCCATCGATCTCGTCCGGTTCCTCCGCCTGTTCGAGAAGGCCGGCGACTAGTCATCAGCCGCTCATTGGGAACGCGCGAAGTTTTTCGACGAGTTGCGAGCGTGTTTGCGCTCCGAGCTTGCGCATGGCCGATTGGAGCGTGCTCGAGATCTTCGACTGGCTGATGCCGAGGCGATAGCTGATGAGTTTGTTGGTCTCGCCGAGGGCGGCGTAGGTGCATACCTGGTTCTCGCGCTCGGTCAGACCGCGCGGATCTTTCAGTCGGGGAGGATTGGGATTTGCCAAAACGAATCGCCTGCCGTCGGTATCAAACCAGTCGACCAGGGACCAGCGGCCTTCGACCAGGCCCTTCCAGATTTCGAGGGCGGCCTCGGGCTCGTCCTTGCGGAGCCGTCCGCGAGCACGGTCGACTTGAATAGCGGCCTCCCGCAGGAACTCCCCTGGGCCGTCGCGCGCGCGCCCGACCGCTTCGGTCATCGCAAAGGTTTTAGGATCGAGCACAGCTTCGGCGTTGCGTGGCAGCGCGCTTTGCTTGACCAGCGAGTCTTGCGCCTCGAGGACGCCCCGCCGCAGACGATAACCAGATACGAGGTGAGCGCCGATCATCTGCCAGAGCTCGCGATCGCGGCCGGAGAGCTTGGTGAGCTCCGGGAGTGGCGCACAGATACTGATGCCGACGCCATTCGGATCGACGGCCGTCAGTGCGAGAATGTCCTTGGCGCCTTCCATGTGTTTTTGGAACTCCTCGAGCGGCGCCACGCCGTCTGGGTAGCGCGCGACCGCCTCCGATAGCGTGGTGACGACGCCGGATCGGTTGATCTCTCTGAGCACTTCTTCATTCGCCAATCTCGAGGCGCCTAGCACCCGCTCGATGAGATCGGCTGGGCCCGCGCACTGATAGAACTTGGTGGGAAATGGCATCCCGCCTTCGGTGGGACGCACATAGGTCGTGCCCACGACTCCGTAGCCGTGATCGAACAAGGGCAGTCCAACGTCGAGCAGCGACGGAACCCAGTTGTCCTCGTTCACGTCGAGGTCGTACACGAACTCGACCAAGTCGATGGCCTGAGATTGGATCGGATTCACACATCCACCATAGCCCAGTCCAGGCCTTGAAATTCTTAGGCTTTCCGGGTCAGTTTGGGGATCTGCAAATTAAACCGCTAGGGTGAGCTTCACGTTCACTTTCGGGGGGTGGAAGGATGTTCAGGCGATCTAGTAAGCCAGTCAATCTTCGCGCGGAGCTCAGCGCGGCGCTCAAAGCCGAACGGCTTCATGAAGCGCTCGATCTCTACGAGCTGATGGAAAAGCAGCTCAAGGAAGAGCCTCGCTGGTCGCACCGAAGGGGCGACTTGCTGCAGCGCATGGGGCGCAAGGCGGATGCCGTGCTCGCTTACGAGCGGGCCGTTGACCTCTATGCAGCCAAGGGCTTCATCGCTCGGGCCGCGGCCCTGGCGAAAGTCATCCTGGCCATCGACCCGACCAAGGGCGAGATTCTTGCGCGGGTGGATCCCGAGGCCGCGCGCCGGCTCCATCGCGAGAACCGCAAGATGATCGTCACCGCGGCGGAACCTCCGCGGCCGGATTCGGAAGGACCCGAAACCGATACGCAGAGCCTCATCACCGATGCGCTGCCCTTGATCAGCGACAAGCGGGCGCCCGCAGCAGAAAGCCGATTCACGAAGCCGGAGAAGACCACCGACGTCCGGATCGACATGACGAGCGTGGAGCTTCTTCAAAGGCCGCTGACTCCCGAGTCGCCGGTGAGTCTGCGCCCGAGCGCTGGCGCCCTTGCGCAGCTTCCCTCGATGCCGCTATTCGCCGAGGTTCCTCGAGAGATTCTGGATGCGCTCCTCAGGGGATCGACACTGGTCGACGTAGAAGACGGACAGCGTCTGGTTACCGCAGGCACCGCCGCCGACGCGCTGTACGTGATCGTAGAAGGATCTGTCGTCGGACAACGTGGGACCGATTTGAACAGCATGCTTCTCGGTGAGGGGGACGTCGCAGGCGTATCCTGCCTGCTCTCCCACGTGAGCTACGGTGAGGACATCGTCGCCTGCGGCCGGGTGCGCACGCTTCGAATCGACAAGATGCTTCTCGACCAGCTGGTCAAACGGCACCCGCCGTTCGGGGATGTGCTTCTCGAGATCCTTTGCCGGCGTCTCATCGCTTCCCTACTCCGCACCAATCCGATTTTCACGGCGTTTGCGGAAAGCACCCGTCGGCAGATTGCAGCGCTGTTCGAGGTACGCCGCGCGTTTGCAGGCACGAAGATTCTCGAAGCCAACAAGCGCGCCGACGGCCTCTACCTTCCGCTTCACGGCCGCATCGTCAGCAGGAGAGCCGATGGAACGCGAATCGCGGAGATGGAGCTCGGGCACGCGATCGGCGAGGAGTCGCTGCTGCTGCGCGCGCCGTCGCTGATCACCGTGCAAGCGGCGAGCGACGTTCTGGTCTTGCGTATGCCGGTCGCCCAGTTTGGTGATTTGCTGCTCCATCGTCCGGACTTCGTTCAGCACATCCAGATTCTGAAGCGCCGAAGCGTCGTTCAGGGGTACTAGGTTTTGTTGGGGCGCGACTCAGGCTAGCGGCGGGTCGCAGCCAGCGCTTCGTGAATACGCTCCCGGAGCCACTGGTGGGCGGGGTCTGCGTCGAAGCGAGGGTGCCACCATAGGGAGTCGACGAGATCGGGGAGCTCGCGTGGCGCCTCGAGGGTGACGACGCCCGCGAAGTCGACCGGTGCGGACAGGAGCCGCCTTGGCACCGTGGCGACGAGGTCGGTGCTTCGCACGATCTCTGGGAGCGCGAGTAGGTACGGGACCGACGCGCGGATGCCGGAGGTGGAGGCGAAGCCGGGAACGGCCTCCGAGATCGAAGGCGGGACGAAGCCGACCGGGGTGTAGGCGAGGTGACCGTGGGCGGCGTAGTCTTCGATGCGGACTCGCTTGCGGCGCGCCAAGGGATGTCCGCGGCGAACGAGACATACGTAATCGTCGGTCAGAGCTGTTTCGCGGCGAAGGCCTTGGGATGAGCCGAGATGCACGGCGAGCACCAGGTCGATTGCACCCGAGGCGAGCTTGCCGGAGAGCCTGCTGATCGAAAGCGGCTCTACTTGAACGCGGACGCCAGGAGCCTCTTCGGCAATGAGGCGCAGAAGCGGTCCGAGCACGACCGTGGCGCTCAGATCCGGGAGTGCCAGGTTGAAGATGCGCGTCGCGGTGGCCGCCTCGAAACCCATCCCGAGCTGGACGGCGCGTTCCACCGAAAGCAGGGCATCGGAGAGTGGCAGCAGCATCGCCTCGGCGCGTGGGGTTAGCACCATGACCCGCCCCCGACGCACCAGAAGCGGATCGGCGAAGAGCTCGCGCAGCCGAGAGAGGGTCTGGCTCATGGCTGGTTGCGTGATGCCGATGCGGCGCGCCGCTCGGGTGACGTTGCGCTCCGACAGGAGCGCGTCCAAGGCCACCAGGAGGTTGAGATTCAGGCCGGTCAGCCGCGTCGACTCCATCAGGAACTATAATTCCAGCTAATGCCGCAGGAATCAATGCCCCGTGGCGCCGAGCGCGCTCTTCGTCAGATTCGAGGCCGCAGCATCGATGTCATCGGCCAGGGCTTCGGCTTTCCGCATCTTCCTCAGAATTTGCCGCCATTAGCCCAGTCTTCGCGGGGAGGAATCGCTTCTGCGTTGCTCCAATGCTCGACGATTTGCCCGTCGGCCAGCCGCCAAATGTTGAACACCGCCACTGAATCGTCATCGAGGACGGACTTCGAGTAGCTCACGACGAAGTTCCCCTGACCGATCAACTTGAAGACGAACTCGTACTGCACGCCGGCGTCCAGCGCTTCCTCGATTCGTTCCCTGAAGGCAGCCCGGCCGTTGTCGAGATGAAGCGCGTGCTGAATCAAGTCCTCGGCGACATAGTCATCGAAGCGGCTGAAGTCGCCGTTCTGCAGGACCTCCGTCATGAACAGCCGGACCTTGGCCTTGTTGGCCTCGGTTTGGTCCAAGTCTCGGATCTCGGTCTCGCCGTCTACTTGGCTGTGTCCGGACGGCCCGGGCCCCTCGAACGCAGTGATGACATCCCAGTGCTCGATGATCTTGTCGTTGGCGTCGGTGTCGAAGAGGTCGGTCGTGACCCATCGATGCTCGCCCTCGTTCAGCGACTGATAGGCGTGCACGAAGACGTATCGATCATCCTCGACCGCGCGGACGATCTCGATGTCGCGTTTCGGGTTGCGCTCCAGAAACGGTCCGAAGAAGTCCACGAAGCCCTCGACCCCGTCCGCTACCCCGGTGCTGTGCTGGGTATAGCGAGCCCCGGAATATTTGGTCACCGCTTCTCGAACCCGGCCATCCCGGATTCCCTCCATGTACAGTGCTTTGGCGTTCTCGAGCTTTGCCGACATGGGCGAGAGGATGCCCCGGCTGGGCCGAGTGTTCCAGCGAAGCCTTACGGATCTTGGCGGATCTGGCGCATCCGTTGGAGCGCCTCGAATTTCGCCGGGTCGACCGGGTGCACCGTGACCCGTCCGGTCGCGAAAACCCGTTTGAACGTGGCGTCGACCAGCACGACCGGAACACGAGCCGTGCCGTAGGCCTGGCCCTTGATCTGCACCGGCGCTGTCTCCGAGGTCCGGTCCTCTTCGACTCTGGTTCGGTCGGCGAGACAGAGCAGATGCGTCTCGGCAGGAATCTGCCCCGTGGCGAATTGAATTTCGATGTGCTTGGTGAAATGCGGGTGCCGCATCAGCGAGCCACGCGCGGTCGCGCCCACGGTGTCGAGCTGGGTGCTGATGAAGGAGGGGCCCAGCATCCCGCTGGGGTCTACGAGGGCCGCGTGCTGGCTGTCAGGAAGCGTGCTCTTGGGGTCGCGCGACTCGAGCCAAACTATGTTCTTCGACAAGTGAATGGTGAAGCCGAACATCTGGAAGCTGTCGTCGTCTGGGCTCGTTTCTGCGTACAGCGCGCGCCAGTGCTCGAGCTCGTCGGGGTCGAGGAGCGGCACGTTGGGAATCGAATGAGCCTGGGCGACGAGGCGGTCAGTGCCCCGGAACCGGGTGCTGAGCTGCCAAGACTCGCCGTCCGACCGATAGCTTGCCTCGAAGGGAACGCTCTGTTCGAGCTGAAGCCCCTGTTGCAAGGAGACATCGATCGAGCAGGGAAAGGTCCGCGCGTGCTCGTGCGCTGTGACGCGCTCGACGATCGGAAGCGTCCGCACGAACGCGTGGTGACCTCCGTGCAGGCGTCCCGGTGGGCCTTCGAGCGCGGCGCCAAAGCGCATGACGCCGTGGGCGCGCACCTCTCCCGAGGCCTCAGCGGCCTCGTCGAACTCGATGATCAGGCGGTTCAGTGCATCGTGGATGGGCATTTCAACTATAAGTGCAGCGAATAGTTAGGTTCTGATTCACAATGAGTCCGGCGCTAGAAGCGCGCCTATGCTTGGGGGATGCAAGACTCGCTCGCGCGCAGTGCTGGGGCCCCGGCGGCGTTCGCCAAAGGCTGGTACCTCGTCAGTTGGAGCGCCGAGCTCGAGCCCGGCGGAGTGAAGCCGCTTCGCTACTTTGGGAAGGACTACGTCCTGTTCCGTGGCGAGGACGGCAAGGCAACCCTGCTCGATGCGCACTGCCCGCACCTGGGCGCCCACCTGGGCTACGGAGGGCGCGTGGAGGGCAACGAGATCCGCTGCCCTTTCCATGCGTGGCGCTTTGGGGCCTCGGGGCGTTGCACCGAGGTACCCTACGCATCTCGGATACCTCCTCGAGCCGCCGTCCGCGCGTATCGGGTTCAGGAACACAGCGGGATGATCCTAGCGTACTTCGGCGCCAAAGGCTCTGAGCCGGACTACGAAGTGCCACCGATCGAGGAGCTCGGCGACGAGGCCTGGACGCCGCTCGAGCGAGCCGAGATCGAAATCGCCACCCATCCGCGCGAAGTCATCGAGAACGTCGCCGACCTCGCGCACTTCCTGCCGGTGCACAACACGCTCATCGACGAGTTCAAGGTCATCATCGACGGCCCACGCGCCACGCAGCGCTCGCTCGGCCGAGGCCACAACCTCAAGGGCGAACCGATCCCGGTCGTCTCGGTCGCCACCTATCATGGCCCGGCCATTCAGTTCACTCGATTGCAGTGGGCCTACGACATGCTGCTGATCAACGCGCACACCCCGGTCGAGGAGAACAAGCTTCTGTTGCGATTTGGGGTGACCCTCAAGGCCGGCAAAGGCGTGACCTTGCCACCCGCCGTGCTCGAAGCGCACGTCGCTGCCGCCCGCAATGGCTACTTCGAGGACGTGGCGATCTGGGAGAACAAGCGCTGGCGGGATCAGCCGATTTTCGCGGACGGCGACGGCCCGATCGGCGAGGTCCGAAAGTGGTACAGTTCGTTCTACAGCGACGCGCCCGCACCCTGAGCTCAGAGCCATGCCCAAGCCTGCCGAAGACCGCTATCTGATCGTCTCGACGGACGGTCACGCCGGCCTCTTGCCGGAGAAATACCGGGCCTATGTCGAACCGCGGCACAGGGACGCCTTTGACGAGCATGTGGCCGAAGAGATCGCGATGCGCGCGGCGCGGGAAAAAGACTTCCTCATCCAGGACTACAACGAGAAATGGCGGAGCGGCAACGAGCACAAGCTCGCTGCCGCATGGGACTCCGACCTTCGCATCGAGGTGATCGATGAGGATGGCGTCGCGGCCGAAGTCTTGTTCCCCGACGGCATTACAGAGCGAAACGCGCCGCCCTTCGGTGCAGGCCTCGGCCTCAAGCCCTGGGGTGTCGACCCGGAATTGCAGTGGGCAGGGGCGCGGGCGCACAACCGCTGGATCGCAGAGTTCTGTCAGATGCTTCCGTTGCGCCGAATCGGCTTGGCGATCGTTCCGATGCTCTACGACGTCGAGCAAGCGGTGAAGGAAGTCGACTGGGCGCACCGAAATGGGCTGCGGGGGATTCTCATCCCGGCGCTCATGGGCGAGTACGATGCATACAACCACCCGAAGTACCATCCGGTCTGGCAAGCCTGCGAAGAGCGGGGCATGGTCGTGCACAATCATTCGGGGCCCGCGCCGGACTACGACTTCGAGCTACCGGGTGCGATGGGCGTCTTCCTGGTCGAGTTCGCCTGGTGGGCCGCGCGGCCGCTCTGGCACATGATTTTCGGCGGCGTCTTCGAGAAGTTCCCCAAGCTCAAGTACTGCCTCACCGAGGTGAGCGAGTTCTGGGTGCCTTCCATGCTCGAGATGATGGACGTTCGCGCCTCGGTGAAGCACACCAGCGGCAAGCTCGGAGATTTTCGATCCAATCTGACGATGAAGCCGAGCGAATACTTCGACCGGAACTGCTGGCTGAGCGCCTCGGCTCTTTTTGATGAGGGCAGCACGGCGGTCCGCCACCAGATCGGGATGGACAACATCATGTGGGGCACCGACTTCCCGCACCCGGAGGGATCGTGGCCGCACACCCGGGAGAAGATGTTGCAGTACATGACGGGCATTCCCGAGGACGAGCTCAACAAGATGCTGGGAAGCAACGCCGTCGCCTGTTACGACCTGGACGCGGCGGCGCTGAGCGAGATTGCGAACCGAGTCGGCCCCGACAAGAGCCTCTTCGTCGGCGAGGCGAGCTAGGAGCAAGGAAGATGGCACGCTTACGCTACGTGAATCACAGCTCGGGGGCAGGCGCGGCCAAGGCCGGCGGTTCCAAGATTCGCCATACGGTACAGTCGATTCGGGCGCTCTACGAAACCGAGCCGGAGATCGCCAAGGCGCTCCTGCCGCGGCCGCTACAAGCCGCTGCGGCCCCCGAGATCTTCGTGCAGTTTGCAAACGTGGCGATGCATTTGTCCGAAGAGCGAACCGTCCGGATCGGCGCTGCGACCGTGGGCGTGGCCTGCTCCTACGAAGGCCGCCCCGGCTACTACGTGCTCGCCATGCCGATGGAAGGCGAGTTCGTCGTGATTGGCGGCCGCGAGAAGTACGGCGAGCCGAAGAAGATCGCCGAGACGGAGTTCTCGATCGAAGGCGGCCGCGTGAACGCCAAGGTGACGCGGCACGGGGTCGCGTTTCTCGAGCTGGATGGAAGGATTGGCGAGGCCTCGGATGGTCCGAAAGAGTTCACCGAGTACTTCTACTGCTACAAGGCGCTCCCGGCGGCCGTCCCCGAATCGAACGACAACGGCGGATTTGATGGCGACGTACTGCTGACGCTGCTCACCTGGGAGCGAAAATACGACTCGCTGAGGCGCATCGAGGACGGCCGGATCATTCTGAGAGAGTCTGCCCGCGACCCGCTCATCGACGTGCCGGTCAAACGGCTGCTGCGCATGGAATTCGCGGAAGGAGCTTCGAGGACGAGCGGCGAGGTGCTTCGCTCGGTGCCAGGCGAATGGCTGCAGCCCTTCCTCGGCCAGCGGTACGACGAGCCGCAGGAGGGCATCGAGGTCGTCCTCGGGTCCCAGGAGCCGCAGTAGGATGCGCGACTTCGCGGAGAAGGTGGCGGTCATCACCGGAGGCGCGAGCGGTGTCGGCCGCGCGATTGCCGCGAAGCTGGCGGGCGAAGGCGCCAAGGTGGTCATCGCGGACGTCGACGCGGAGTCGATCGCCAGAACACGCGACGAGCTTGCAGGTCAGGGGCTCGCGATCGACGGCATGGAGGTCGACGTCACCCGCGCGGAGTCCGTCGACGCTCTGGCCCGACGTGTATTCGCCGACTATGGCAACGTTCACTTGCTCTTCAACAACGCGGGCGTCGGCATCAAGGAAGCAAAGCGCCGCGTCTGGACGATTCCCGAAAACGACTGGCAGTGGGCCTACGCGGTGAACGTCATCGGAGTGACCAACGGGATTCGCGCCTTCGTGCCCAGCATGTTGGAACGTGGAGAGGAGGGGCACGTGATCAATACCTCGTCGGGGAACGGGGGGATCGCCTCCTTGCCGACGACCCCGGTCTATGCGTCCTCGAAGGCGGCGGTCACGAGCCTCAGCGAGGTCTTGCACTATCAGTTCTTGATGGACGAGGCGAAGCTGCAGGCTCACGTTCTGTTTCCGGGGCCGTACCTGGTCAACACCAACATCCTGAACTCCGATCGCGTCCGGCCCGACGAGTTTCGCATCGAGGGTCAGGCGCCCGCGACGTATGTGAACATGAAAGCGCTCGCGCAAAGCGCTGGGGTCGAGCTCAGGCTCACGGAGCCAGAGGAGGTGGCGGACATGGCGCTCAAAGGCATTCGCGACGGCCGCTTTTGGATCCTATCGAAGCTAGGCAAGAGCGACGCGCGATTGAGCGCGCGCACAGAGAGCATCTTGGCACGCAAAAACCCCGAGCCGCCCCAGTGATGAGAGCGCTGCTCGCAAAACAGAGAGCGGCCTTCATGGCGGACGGCTTCGCCAGCGCCGAGACGCGCCTCGATCGCCTGGATCGGGCGCTTGCGCTCATCCACGACCATCAGGCTGAGATTGCCGACACGATCGATCAGGACTTCGGTAATCGCTCGCGTCACCAGTCGCTCATGAGCGACGTCTACGCAACCATGGAGGGCTTCAAGGACGCCAAGAAGCATCTGCGGCGTTGGATGAAGGGCGAGAAGCGGCGCGCGGGTATGCCTCAGCGGCTGTTCGGCGCCAAGGCCCGGGTCGAGTATCGGCCAAAGGGTGTCGTTGGCATTCTCGGCACCTGGAACTTCCCGGTGTACACGCTCTTCTCGCCGCTGGCGGGTGTACTCGCAGCCGGGAACCGGGCGATGCTCAAGTTCTCGGAGGTGTCGCCCGCGACCGCTGCACTGATGGAACGCCTGGTCGCGAGCAGCTTCGATGAGACCGAGGTTGCCTGCGTGCCGGGTGGACCGGAGCTTGCGGCGGCGTTCTGCTCGCTACCGTTCGACCACCTTTGTTTCACCGGCTCGGCGAATATCGGCAAGCTCGTCATGCGAGCCGCCGCGGACAACCTCACCCCGGTCACGCTCGAGCTCGGAGGCAAGTCTCCGGTCATCATTGCCCGTGACGCGGACCTCGAAGACGCCGCGGTGCGCATCATGACGGGCAAGGCCCTCAACTCCGGGCAGGCCTGTCTCGGCCCGGACTACATCTGGGTCGCCGAGGAGCAGCTCGAGGACTTGATTCGGCACGCGACGGCTTGGACGAGCCAGATGTTCCCGACCCTGCGCGACAACCCGGATTGCTGCTCGGTGATTCATGAGCGCCACTACCGCCGCTTGTGTTCCTACATAGAGGAAGCGGAGTCCGCTGGCGTAGACGTGCGGGCGATCAACCCGGCGGGGGAAGACTTCAGCGGGCAACAAGGCGCCTACAAGATTCCCTTCACATTCGTCATCAACCCGAGTGACGAGCTGCAGATCATGCAGGAGGAGATCTTCGGCCCATTGCTCCCGGTCAAGACTTACGAGTCGCTGCAAGAGTGCACGGCCTATGTCAATGCGCATCCTCGCCCCCTCGGCCTCTACATTTTCAGCAAGAACGAGGCGACCCAGCGGCAGTTGCTCGACCGCACGCTGTCCGGAGGCGCCTGCATCAACGATGTGATGGTGCACGCGAGCAACGAGGACCTGCCCTTCGGGGGGGTGGGCATGTCGGGCATCGGCGCATACCGCGGATTTGACGGCTTCAAGACCTTCAGCCATCCGCGCGCGGTCTACAAGCAGGGCTGGCTCAACCTTCAGCGCCTCTCGGGAATGGTGCCCCCCTACGGGGAGCGTGCGGATAAGGTTTTGGAACGCATCACGCGGAAGTGAGCCGCGCCCGGCAAGCTGCAGAGCGCTGCAAGCAGACCAAAGCGCCGGCCGAGGAACCGCCGGGCGAACGGGTCCTCGAAGAGCCGGCGCTTGGCCGGAAGCGAGGACTCGATCGCCCGAAACAGCGCCACGTATTCCGCGGTTCGGCTGGCCTGGCCTTCTTTCACAACAAGGAGATACCAGATTTGCCGCGGTCTAAGCGTCAGATCGTGAGCTGGCCGGAACGCAGCAAGTACGCGAGGCGCTTGCGTTGCTCCGGATCCAACATCTGATGCGTCTTTTGTAAGGTCGTCAGGACTTCCTCTTTGAGACGCTCGGCTGCTTCGACGCGTGCGCTCAGCGCCTCGGCTGCCGCCGTGGCGTTGAACTCCTCTGCTTCCACCGCATCGGCAATGCCTGCGATGCTGCGTTGCTCGTCGAGCCGGGCTTGCGCGCGCTCGGTTTTGAGCAGGTTGAGGATGCCGGCCAACTTGTCGACCTGCTCGTCGTCGAGGTCGAGGCGGTGCGCCATGTAGCGAAGAGGCCGCCGAACACCAAAGCCCGACGCCTGGACGCCGGAATGCTCGTGCGAGCGCCGATGGCGTCGCCAGCCCTCGCGCCCGCAAGCGGAAATGCGCTCTTCGCCTCCGCGATCTTCTTGAGATCGCTTCCATCGATGATAGAAACCTGGATGCATTCTGTACTCCTAACGGCCCGGGGCTCATCGCTCCCGAGCGGGTTCAGAGGGCGGGCAAAGCGCCACGCCCCGTTAGCGCGAATGTAGGGACCCGTACTCGACCTGGCAAGGGATGAGCGCACAGTTCGGGCTGGCTGAGGCTCAGCGAACCAGGTCGAGGTGCCCGTTGAAGTCGCCGATGTCGCCGAACTGCTCGCCCATGCCCATGGCACGGCTGATCGTGCTGTAGAGGTCGACGTCGGAACGACCGTCGTAGTCGAAGATGCCGTTTTGGATTCTGCCGCCGCCGCCAGCCAGCCAGTAGGTCATGTAGTCGACGTGGTGCTGGTTGTCGTTCGCGGTGCCGAGCTCGGTGCCGATGAGGACCACGGTGTTGTCGAGGACCGAGCCGCCGTCTGGGTCTGGCCAGGCAGGATCGTCGAGCCCCGCCAAGAAGTAAGCGACCTTGTCCATGAGCCAGCGAACGCAGATGTCGAAACCGTTTTCATTGGCGCGGGTCCAGGGGTGCGCGAGAATGTGTGGGCTCTCTTCGATGCCCTGGGCGCGGAGCTCGGGGATGGGGTAGCGGTCGCCCCCGCCTGAGCAGCCCATGGTACCGAAGCGGGTCACGCCGCAGCGAAGCGCCATCGCGTAGAGGTCCGAGTTGAGCTCCCAGACTTCGTTCCAATTCGCGCCACCGGAGCCGTAGTAGAAACTCTCGTCGCCGGGACACAAAGCGGCGGTGCAGGCCTGGCTCGGGTTGAGGTCGGGCGGGGCTGCCGGTGCGTCGCAGCTGACCGGAGGCATCATCGTGTCGATCTCGAGGGAGCGCCGTTCGAGTGTGCGGACCAGGTCGAGGTGATCGGCGATGAGGGCGCGCACCCCGAGGCTGTAGGGCGAACGGTCGCTCGACAAGGCTTGGTACTGCTCGACGACCGAATCGAGCACGCTGTTGCGATAGCGAATTTCACGGCGCTCTTCGGGGCTGAGGCCGCCCGTGCCGGGAGGCATGAAGCTGCCGAAGATCGCGTCGAACACGTCGAGTGGACGCAGGAGCTCATCGTTGGGCTGATTGACGCCTCGCCAGCTATGGAACCAACGGGTTGCAGGGTTTCCACCGGTCACGTGCGTGTGCATGTTGACGTTGAGCAGGAGCGAGCCGGGCGCGTAGGCTTTGTGCGCCTTGTTGTCGAGGGACTCGCCGCCTGCGGTGGACTCGCTTGGAGCGTGCATGCCCTTGCCGAATCGGGCGGTTCCCTTGTAGTGCAGGGCCGCCCCGCCGCCCTCATTGAGCTGCAGGCCACGAACCATCGCGAGCTTCGATTGGAAGGGGGCCAAGGGCGCGAGCACGTTTCCGACGTAGCCGTCCTGCACGAACTTCTTCGGCATCCCGTTTCCGAAGAACAGGGAGATGTAGCGAGGCGGCGTCACACCGGGAGCTGCCGCTGCAAAGTCAGCCATCGTTGCCACGAGCGGAAGGCCGATCGCCACAGTACCGGCGCCGTGAATGAAGTGCCGTCGACTGAGCTTGCTCATGGGGCCACCTCGACCAGCTGGAAGTCCGGATGGGTCGCAATGGCTCGAATGAGCCCTCGGTAGCTGCGACCGCTCTGGGCGAAGTCCGTGTAGACCTCGGAGAGCAGGTCGGCATCGTTCGACCCGAGCGTACGTCCATAGGCATGCTGCACGCTCTTTTCGACTGCGCAGCGGGCGACGCTCTCACTCGTGCCCAAGGCGGCGGCGAACTCCTCGACGTTGTCGTAATCGAAGCTCAAGTCACCGAGCTCGACCTGGCCTCCGCCTGGAAGGGTATTCCCAAACTCGTCTTCGGTGATGTACTGCCCCGCCGACCCATACTGCTCGAACGCCAAGCCGAGCGCGTCGAAGCGCGCGTGGCAGCCGAGGCACAGGGCCTCCTCGCTCTGAATCGCAAAGCGCTCGCGCTGGCTCAGCCCGCTGGTTTCCGGCACGGCCACCTCCGCGATGGCGTCCTGCAGGGCCTGAGTATCGGGGGGCGGGACGCTCTCACAGAACAGGTCGTTCAATACGAACAGCCCGCGGTCGATCATCGAGCTGCTTGGATTGATGGTGCGCGCAGCAAGCACGCTGGCGTTGGTGAGAAAGCCAATCCGTTCGGGCACGGCGCTGAGGTCATAGCTGGCGAAACCACTCTCCAAAGGTGTGAGGCCATAGAAGCTTGCCAGCTCTCCCGAGAGCTCGGCGCTCTTCTCGGTGAACGCCTGCATGAAGTCGGCGTTGTCTTCCCAAACAAGGCGCTCGAAGAGCCGGTAGGTTTGCTCCTTCATGTCGGCTCCCAGCTCGAACGCGTCCGGAATCGCGTCCAGGTGCAGCCACTGCTCGATGTACTGTCGGAAGGCCCGGCGTGCGCGAGGATGCTCGAGCAGGCGTTGCACCTGCGCGTCGATGTTCGACGCTAGACTCCCATTGGCCGCGAGCTCCAAGAGCTCTTCATCGGGTGCTGCGTTCCAGACCAAGAAGGAGAGTCGTGTCGCCAGCTCGAAGGAATCAACCTGGCGCCCTTCCCCAACGTTGTTTCCAGCCTGCGACTCGAGGCGATGGAGAAACTGCGGAGACTGCAACATCGCCCGCATCACCAACGCCGCCCCGGCTTGAAAGCCTTCGCCCTCTTCTTGGGCCACGGTGAATAGGCGGGAATAGAAGCCGCGATCCGCATCGGCGACGGGACGGCGAAGCAAAAGAAGGCCGACGCCATTCACGAAAGCGTCGTAGCAATCGTCGCGCATTTCGGTGCAGCTGGCGTATCGAGACAGCAGGCCGGGCAGGTCGGCCTGCATGACGACCTCATTCGCAATCGCGTCATAGGCGAGAACACGCGCCGGGCTCAGCAACAGATCCAACGATGAGTTCCGAAACCCTTGGGGCACTCGAGCGTCGCGCGGCAGGCCGTACTCATCGGGGTCGACCTCGACGCCCAAGACCACCTCGAGTGAGTTCACATACTCTTCGCGATTGAGCCGCCGTCCGACCGCGGGCCCCAGGCTCACCTTTCTCGCGTCTGGGCCGGCGAGGTCTCGCGGATCGGTTGAACCGCTGCCGGGCGAAATCCGACCTTCGCAAGCGACGAGACTGGACGCCGCGCACAGCGCGATGGCCCAGAACAGCCCCAGGCCGATTGGGCCTCCTCTTAATAGGATTCGGTTATGCAACGAAAGACACCCTGATGGGTTAATATGGCCGCTGGCGGGCGCGGGCACAATCACCCTTCCTGTCATTCCTTGTCGCGGGGGAGCCCTCGAGCGAGAGCCCCGGCTATTCCAGTCAGCGGGCGGGGCGATTTTGCCCATCAAGGCGGGCTCTGGTGCGAAGAAACGAACGCTTCTGAGCGACCGGGCAGTCGGAGGTGAGCACCGTCCCATCGCGCCGTTGGTAGAAGCGGACACAGAGCCGCCCTTCCCGCTCGGCCACGACGCGCCGTGCCTCCGCGTCGGTCATCGCCGACAGGTTGTAGACATTTCGATTGCACTCGCGACAGAACCGAACGCGCTCATCGCCGTCCATGTTCTCCCAGGGTGCTTTGCATGGGGTGGCGATACGGAGGTGGAGCTTGGAATTGTGGGCATGTTTGTTCTGACGCTCGGCCGCTCGAAAGGATCTAACGGGCGGGACAAGGGTACTCGGGCCGAAAGGCATGGCATTCTCGGGCAGTTGCGCGGACTGGCCTGTCCCGGGCCGACTCTGCTAGAGGACGGACATGCTTAGAGCTGCGTTGATCGTTGGCCTGCTCCTCACGGCCTTGGGTTGTGATGGTAGCGACAGTCTCGTTGTCCTCGACGACAACGCATTCTCTTCGGAGCTCTTCGCCAACCCCCCGACGGAGTTCGGTCCGCAAACGCGCTGGTGGTGGCCGGGTGCTTCGGTCGACGACGCGACGCTGCGTGAACAGCTGCGACAGTTCGCAGAGGCTGGGTACAGCGCAGTCGAGATCCAGCCGTTCATGTCGGCCATCACGAACGCGGACCTTCGGGAAGATGCTCGCATCCGGGCGGTCGGCGACGCGGCATTTCTCGAGCGCCTGCAAACCGCGGCCTGCGCTGCGGAGGAGCTCGGGCTTGCCTGGGACATCACGTTCGGAAGCGGTTGGTCGACCGGAGGAGTCGGCATCGACGATGACGGCGCGCGGCAACTCATCGCAGCGGAGCTCACGCTAGACGGCCCCTCGAGCTACAGCGGACCCCTGCCTGTCGCAGAGCCGCCCGGCTGGATCGACGCCACGAACGGCGTCCTTGCCGCCATCGACGGTTTCGATGAAGAGCTCAGGCTCGTGAGCGTGCTTGGTGCCAAGCTCGTCGACGACCCCGAAGGCTCGCCGGCCACGCTCGGAGACATCGTCGACCTGTCCGATCGAGTGCAGGACGGCACGCTGACTTGGGAAGTCCCGAGCGGAACGCATCGGGTCTTCGCGGTGTACGAAAACCGGACACTGCACTTCCCAGCCGGCGGCGCGTACCGGGGCGAGCTCGAGGATGCTCGGATCATCGATCACTTGGATCGGCGGGGGGTCGACGCGTTTCTCGAGACTTCGTTCGCCACCTGGATCGAAGCGCTTGCCGACTGCCCACCGCGCGCGGTGTTCGTCGATAGCTTCGAGCTTGTGGGCGAGCTTCCCTGGACGAGCAGCTTCGCGTCGCAGTTCGAGTCGGAGCTTGGGTACGAGATCAAGCCTCTGCTCCCGTTCCTGTTTTTGGAAGGCGGCGAATCGGAGTACGTGAACATCATTCGCGGAGAGCGCCCAGCCCGATATCAGGCCGTTGACGAGCGAGGCCTGAGGGCGCGAGAGGACTACGAAGCGTTCCGAAGCGCGCGATTCGCCGAGGCGCTGATCGAACCCCTGCGGAGCTGGCTGCACGAAAGGGACATCGAGCTCCGTCTGCAGGCGCACGGGGGCTACGGGGATGTGCTGGACGCGTATCGGATGGCCGATGTGCCTGAATCCGAGGGTTTGTACGCTGGGGGCTCGTACGACTTCCTTCGACTCGCTGCGTCGGCCGCGCACGTGGAAGGCAAGCGCTACACCAGCAGCGAAACTCTTGTTTCCGTTGGCGCGTTGCAGTTGACGGAAGATGAAGCTCGCATCGTGATTGGACGTGCGTTCAGCGCGGGCATCAATCGGCTGGTTCATCATGGAAACGCCTACCCCTACCTCCACCAGGATGGGCAGCGTTGGTTCCCGTTTCGTCCGCTCGAGGACAGTGCCTTCACGACGGGCCCGGCCGATCTCAGCTTCGACATCCATCCGGGCGCGGACATCTGGGCGGCACTGCCAGAGCTGAATCGAATGGCGGCGAGATTGAGCTACGCGCTGAGCCGCGGATCGGCGGCGGTCGAGGTCGCCTGGCTCTACCCGGATTGGAAAGCCCGGAACTTCGCAAACTTCGGCGTGAGGCCCGGGGCGTTCGAGTCGGAGACTAGCAAGGCGCTGCGACGCGCAGGGTTGTCCTACGACCGCATCAGCCGTTCGTCCCTGGCCTCGTCCGCGAGCGCAGATGCTGTCCTTCAGGTAGGCGAAGGTTCTTACGGAGCGCTCCTGGTCGACGGAGCTCAGGCGGCGGCTCCAGAAACGCTCGCAGGCATCGAGCGCGCGGCCGAAGCCGGTGTGCCGGTGATTTGGTTCGGAGATTTCCCGGAGCGCGCAGATGGCCTGGTTGACGCCGAAGCGAGAGACGCGGAGGTAGAAACGCTCGTCGAGAGTCTGCGTGCGGTCGTCATAGTCGTTTCGTCTGTGGAAGACATCCCTTTGGCGATCGCAAGCGAGGGAGTGAGGCCTTCACTCGGCCCGATCGATTCGGCCGGGCTGCAGCTGTCCGTGCAGCGCCGCCAGCTGAGCGACGGCGACCTGTACTTCATCTTCAACGAAAGCTACGAGCCGCGAAGCGAGATGCTCCGAATCGAGGAGGCCTTCACCGAAGCCGTGCTTCTGGATCCCGAAACCGGTCAGGCCATCGCGACGGATCTACGAGGGCGATGTCCTGAGCGTGACCTTGGCCGCAGCCCGCGGCGCCGTCCTCTGGGTCCGCCGCAACAACTAGCGGTGCCCTGCGGCCGCTGCAGGTGCTAGAAGCACGACAAGATGCCAGGCAGAATTCTCGTTTATGGTTCGTACGGATACACCGGCGATTTGATCGCGCGCTTCGCGAAGGAAGATGGCGTCGACGTCATTCTTTGCGGGCGCAACGCAAAGCGGCTTGCTGAACAAGCGGAGCGCTACGGCTCTGCCTCGGTGACCGCCGATCTTGCGGACCCGCAGTCGCTGCGAAAGGCCCTTCTCGACGTCGACGTGGTGATTCATTGCGCGGGGCCGTTTGCGCGCACCTATGAACCCATGGCGCGCGCCTGTGTCGATACGGGCACGCACTACACCGACATCACCGGCGAGGCCGAGGTGTACGAAGGCCTCTGGGCCATGGACGAAGCCGCCAAGCGCGCTTCGATCATGTTGCTTCCGGGGACGGGTTTCGATGTGGTGCCGTCGGATTGTCTGGCTGCGCATCTGAAGTCGCGCTGCCCGGGTGCCACTCACTTGGAGCTTGCGTTTCGCGGGCGCGGCGGTGGCGTCTCGCATGGCACGGCGAAGACCATGGCCCAGAACTTCCACCTGGGGGGAACGGTTCGCCAGGACGGTCAGCTGAAGCGGGTCCCGGTGGCCTACAAGACGCGTATGATCGACTTTGGCGACGGCCGGCCGGCGCACTGCATGTCGATTCCATGGGGTGACGTCGTCACGGCTTATCGGAGCACGGGGATTGCGAACATCATGGTCTACACGGGCGTCCCGAAGGGACCCGCACGCATTCTGCGGCTCGCGCGACCCGTGCTCCCGCTCTTCGGAACGCGCCCGATTCAGAACCTGATCAACAAACGGATAGAAGCCGCCCCCGCGGGCCCCGACGACCAAGCGCGAGAGACGGCTTACAACGAGCTTTGGGGAGAAGCGAGAGCGGCCGGCGGCCGGACGGCGGTGTCTCGCCTGCGAACGCCCGAGGGCTACACGCTGACGGCGCGCATGGCACTGAGCATCGCCCAGAAGATCTGCAGCGGCGAGCATCAGCCCGGGTTTCAAACCCCGTCGACCGCGTACGGCAAGGACTTGATCCTG
>CAWJII010000011.1:0-151895 GCA_963842915.1 uncultured delta proteobacterium
CACTGCGCTGCTCATCAGCTCGATTCACCGCTGCCGGGTGTGTGAAACGCCGTCAGGATTTCGTTGCGCCTCAAGAACCAGGGCATGAACGGCGGATTGTATCGTGCCCAGATGGGCTCTCCCTTCGGCTCGTAGCCCTTTGCGTTCAGAGTCTCGAGCAGGCGTTCCAGGTGCTTCTCGTAGTTCCGTTGCGACCAGCTTCCCGAATAGCGAACTGCCGCGAAACGTCGCGCAGGCACCTCACGGATCGAGACTCTCGGGTCGTTCGGCTCGGGAAGCTCTTCGCGCGAATACTTCGATGGCATCATGAATTGAATGGTGTATTTGTCGCCGGCCTTTTCTTGGGTCACCGGCGCAGTCATGGAGATTTTGGTTCCGTCAGCCTTTTCCTGGTTCACGGGCGCGGTCATCGCGATCTTTCGCTCACCTTGGTTGTTTCCGAAAATGTATTTCGCCACGATGCCAAATCCACGATTTCCAGCGTTTTCGAGGTCGCCATCCACGGTCGTTTCCGCCACCAAGTAGGGTTCGTACTCGCGGACCTCTATCTTGCCGAACCTGTCGACAACGCGATATTCTGGGCTTTCGTAGGGCACCCGCTCACCTCCAAGTATTGCGATGGCGATCACTACGGCCAGCGACGCAGCGATCGCAACGATGATCGCAAAGCGGATTGCTTTTTTCGCCGGACGTTTTGGTCTACTCGCCAAGGTTCATCTCGTTGTTCCGCATGCTAAGCGGACTTGTAGCTTAGCAGCGCCCGGTCGAGCTCATCGTACTGATGAAAGACGGTCGCTTGGACGTTCGAGGCTGTGAGTTGATGGTTCTCGGGGATACCGACCCAAACCTGGTGATTGCGCGAGAGCAAACCGAATCCTTCAAGCAGGCTCTCTTGCTCAGCGGGGGTACACTCTCTGGCGATGCTCAGCAGGATGAGCGCAGATCCGCTCTCGGTCGCCGCGTCGGAGATGTCTTCGAAGGGCGTATTGGCACCAAGGTAGATGGGCTCGAAGCCTCTGCTCGCCGCCATGAAGGCGCCAATGATCGCGCCGAACTCGTGAAGATGACTGGGCGGCGTCGTGACCATGATTCGGGGCGAACCCACCAGCGGTTCGACGTGTTGCATTAGGGTGCCGAGAGTGCTCCGCAGCTGACCCGAGATGATGTGTTCGTGGGGGATCTTGAGTCGTCCCGCCTGCCAGGCTTCGCCGACGCGCCTCATGAGGGGCACCATGACCTCCAAGGTCAGCTTCAACGGCGGTACAATCGCGGCTGTACGACTGAGGATCGCTTCTGCACCCTGAACGTCGAACCTGAAGATGGCCTTGAGGTAGTCCTCGATGACCGCATCGTAGATGGAGTTGTGACGGGTCACCTCTTGTGTGGTCTCGCCGATGATTCGACGCAGGTCTTCGTCTTGGAGTCTTGCAACCTGTCCGATCGAATGCCCAAGCTCGGTCGCTCGACGTAGCAGAACGAGCCTCCGAACCTGGCCGCCGGAGTACCGGCGCTTGTTCCCTCCGGTCCTCTCGGGACTCACTGCCTGGTAGCGACGTTCCCAAACTCGGATCGTATCCGCGGTAAGCCCGCTGAGGCGGGAAACGACTCGCATGGGATATAGACCGCTCAACTCTGTGACGTTGGTACTCATGGTAATAAATAGGTGAGGCGGCCGCTCGATAGAGAGGCCGCCTCGATTGGGCTCAAGAAGACGGGATGAGAACAGAATCGATGACGTGAATCACGCCGTTAGAAGCCATGATGTCGGTCGCAGTCACGTTGGCGTCGTCGACGCGAACGCCCGCATCACTGACGGAGATGCTGAGAGACTGCCCCTCAACAGTGGCCGCCGACGAAAGCCCCACGACATCCGCGGCTAGCACCTTGCCCGCCACGACGTGATAGGTGAGGATTGCGACGAGTTTTGCTTTGTTCTCCGGCAGCAACAGACTGTCGAGCGTGCCTGCGGGGAGCTTGGCGAAGGCCTCGTCGGTGGGCGCGAAGACGGTGAAGGGACCTTCGCCTTGGAGGGTCTCGACCAAACCGGCTGCTTTCAGCGCTGCGACGAGAGTATTGAAATCACCGGCCGTGGCGGCGACTGTCACGATGTCGGACTGTCCAATTTGATTCGTGGCAGCTTCCTTCGCGGCCGTTGTGGTTTCCGATGTGGCGTCCTTTGAACAGGCTCCCAGAAGAGCGACGGTCAGCAGAGGTGCAATGATTGTGCGTAAGCGCATAGTAGGTTTCCTTGATTGAGGTTCACGAAGGCAGAGCCTTCAGAGACGTTGTGGTGCCCTGCCCGATGTCCGGTTCTTTCCGGAGATGCTTGGCAAATCGATGCATGAGCCATTTGTGGAAGTGCGCCTGGGTCGAGATGTACAGCAACCAAGGCAGTCGCGGCTCGTAGTCGTGCACGACGGTCAAGAGGGTTCGTCCTCCGAGGACCTGCCTCATCTCGAAGCGAGCCCTCGCGCCGGCCAGCGCAAGAGCTCCACCGGTCACATAGAACAGCTGTCGATCAGCTGCGCTGCGGGCTGCTGCATGGCTCAACGTGAGCAATGTGATGCCGAGGGGGACGAGGTCGAAGCTGAAGCCCTCGCCGCCTTGGCGTCGGACCCGAAGCAAGGAGCGAAGAACGCGGGGAAGCCAGCGCACATAGTCGATCGCAGCGCGTTCAGCCGTCCATCCTTCGGGCAACTCCATGCGTTGCACGGAACGAACCAAATGCGGGCCGTCGCCGCTCCTAGCACCCCGAAATGCATGCGGGACAGTTCCTCGATCGTCGGCGACCGCGATCTCTATCGCCTCTTGCATCGAGGTCGGACGAAGTCCTGCTTCTATGGCGAGACTGGAAGGACCGGCCACCATCTCGTGCTTCAAGCTCTGGACCAACGGCGCCACCAGCGCACGAGGCGCACCCGTCACCAGGGATATCCATAGTCGCGAGAGTCCGGGGGACAGAACCCTGGACGGGATGAACCATCGCCTCTTGCCTAGGGCCCGGGCGGTCATCGCCATCAGTGCGCGATAGGTCACTACTTCAGGTGCGCCAACGTCGTGCACGCGCGAGTAGTGCTCTTCGCGGGCGACTACGTAGTTGATCAGCTGCACCACGTCTCTCAGCGCTACCGCTTGGGTGCGCGTGTTCGTCCAGCGCGGACACACCATGATGGGCAAGCGCTGAACCAGACGGGACATGATCTGAAAGGACGACCCATCACCACCGAGGATCAAGCCAGCGCGCAACGTGGTGACCGGAACTCCGTGACCCGCAAGAACGCGCTCTACCTCGGCGCGGCTCTCCAAATGCTTCGAGAGCGAGCCGTCTTTCGGGCACAAGCCTCCAAGGAATACGATCTGTTTGATCCCCGCGCGAGCCGCGGCACGCGCGAAGTTGTCCGCGCAAACCACATCGAGATCGGCGAAGTCGCCCTGAGTCAGCCTCGCCGAGGGCATCATGTTGTGGACCAGGTACACCGCGTAGTCGCCACCACGTAGAGCGCGCTCGGCGTCTCTCAGGGAGAAAAGGTCGCATTCGAGATACTCGGCGAAGCCATCTCCCGCAGCCCGCTCGGACCGCGAAAGGCCCACCACGTGAAAGCGTTCGGCGAGCACTGGCGCAAGTGCCTTACCGATGAAGCCAGATGCTCCGGCGATAATGAGACGCGGCTTGCTCGAAGGCTCCATCATTGTCCATATATTGTCGAGCTTTTATTCGTCAAGGCGTAGACATGCGAATCTTCGGGCAGGGACAGCTGGCAAGTGCAGGGCTGCGCCGCTCGACTACCAGCCACCAGTACCTGGCTCACCTTTGAAAGGTCCGACTATCTCTGCCGTTACCCAGCCACCGTAGAAACGCCCGGGTTGCGGCTGCACTCTTTCCCCGCCGATGTAGCATTCGAGCTTGGCCGGGTAGAAGCTCGAGTAGCCTCGGATCGCCATGAACTCTTCGTAAGGGCACTCGTAGCTCCAGCCAACAGCGGGAATCTCGCCCCCGTCGGTGCGGAGCGACCAATAGGCGGCCGTGCCTTTCCATTCGCAATGAGAGGCGCGCCTGCCCCGGACCAAGGACTCCAGTCGCACATCCCTTGGCGGAATGTAAAACGTCGGCGGGCTCGCCGTCTCGAGGACACGTATGGTCCGTCGTGACTCGGCAATGACGATCGAACCGTGAACGACGCGTACGGGACGCTCATCCGGCTCGAGGCGCGGTGGACGTGGATAGTCCCAAACGGATTGTTGACCTGGTCCGGGGTCGATCGCCCAAGGTGGGCGATTCGAACCTCGGTGACTCCACTGGGATCGCAGACGTTCGAGGTCATGCGAGTCCCCCATCAACGAACGCCTTGCGTGAGTACGAGTCTCGTGCTCGGCGGCTTTATAGCATCGAGCAAGCCTCCGATTGCAACGCTCGATCTCATCGCTCAGCCTTCGCGATAGGTTCGCATGAACGCGCTGCGGACGTCGAACCGGAGGTCGAGCGACTCGAGCAGCTCGTGAAGCGACGCGACGTAGAACCCAAACGCAACGAAATTACCGTGAAGGGGTGCGTCTTCAGCAGATCGCAGTGCGTGGATCTCTCCGAGCGTCGAGCGCAGATTGTTCGAGCAGAAACGTACGGATCTCTGATTCCCATCGCCCAGGTGGCCCAAGAGTGCAGTACCAGACGACCCCAATCCTAGGTGGCTGACCCCACCCCTAAACCGCTCGCCATCCCCAAGGAAAAAGCCAGCATAGACGTCGCGCAGCGCTTGCAAGAACTGGGGGTCCCACTGCAAGTAGAGAGGTCGGGGGCTCCAAACGGCATCTCGCGAAGAATCGACGCCCAGTCTGGACGGCCGCAAGTCCACAATGGCCGACTCCCGTCGAAATAGCTGCGCGAAATACAGCTCGAGGCCAAGTTGTCCAAGCCATCGCCGCTGCGGTCGTGTCAGATTCGAATGGGAATAAATTGCAGGCGCTCCTCGGTGCTCCGCCACTACAATCGCGACTCCAGCGGCGCGGAGGTCGAGTTGAGCGTCTGTTAGGACCGAAGAGAAGCGTCTCGTGTTGACGGCATTGGAGATCAGTTCGAGGCCCTGCCTTGCGATGCTCCGAGGCGGGATCAAACTAAAAGCGGGCTGGATCAGCTCGAGGAGTGGGTTCCACTCGCTTTGCCTTGAGTCTCGCGCTGTCGTCGGATGATGAGCATGGATCTCGTGTGCAGACATCAGAACTACCTCGTCTTCGCGCTTGGGGGCACGGCGGAGGTAGCTTGGTCCGAAGTCACCGGAGGATGGTAGGAATCAACCGGTGATTCGTTGGCTCGGTGGCGCATGGCGACGTACGCGCCCGCGACGGAGAGAAACGTCACCAGCGCGCCTGCTACCAGGAGGTCGAGATCATTCATGGCGGCCCCCGGTCAGAAGCAGCCCGCCAGCGGACAGAATAGAGGGAACCCACAGGCCCACGAAGAGTCCGCGTTCCCGGTCACCGGAGAACCAGAGCCAAATTGAAAGGAAGAAGGAAATCCCTGCGGCGGCGAAGAATAGAGCTTTCGAAGCACTGATTCGCTTGTGAACACTTTGGGTTTGAATGCTGGGTGCGGAGCTCGTGTATGTTTGATTCATTGCGTACCTCACGAGCTGGTATAGGCCATGTCGATGTTGTGTCAAGGTTTTTTTAGACAAGATATAGACAGCCGTGCGCCCAGACTCTAAGACTTCGCCCATGGAGAGCTCCACAAGGACGATTGCCATTGCTGGCGCCACTGGTTTCGTAGGCAGGCACGTGGTCCCGCGACTGCTGGAAGAACCCGACCTAGTTCTTCGGTGTCTCGTGCGCCCTTCGAGTGACACGGCCGAGCTCGAGGCCTTGGCTCCGCGTGTGAGCCTGGTCCAGGGTGACGTTTGTGAGCCAGGGTCTCTTGCTCCGTTGTTGGAGGGGGCTTGGGCCGTGATCAATCTGGCAGGATATCGGGACTTCTGGAGCCGAAGTCGTGAGCGTTACTACGAGCTCAACACAGGTGGGGCCGAAAACGTCTTCCAAGCTGCTCTCGATGCAAAGCTCAAAAAGGTGGTCCAGGTAAGCACACCTCTGGCCTTTGGCGTGCCGGACGAGATCCCGTTCAACGAGGACAGCCAGCCGGGGCCCCATCCGTCCGACTACGCGCGGAGCAAGTTCTTGGCGGACCAACTTGGTTGGCGCATGCATGCCGAGTTCGGCTTGCCGCTTACTGTCGTTCATCTGTCCGCGGTGATTGGGGCAGGGGACCCGCGGCCGACCATGGAGGTGCGTCGAGCGGTCGAGAGACGGTTGCCCGTATTGGTCGGAGCAGACACTACTTACACTTACGTCTACGTGCGAGACGCCGCCGAAGCCATAGTGCGTGCCCTGCTTAGTCCTACCAGCATCGGTCGCCGCTACTTAATCGGTACGGAACGTGCCTCGACGCGTGACTACTTCGCGTTGATCGGCGACCTTGCAGACGTACCCGTGCCCAAATACAACCTCGGGGAGGCGCTACTCATCCCCATCGCAGTGCTGCTGGAGCTGTTGGCTCGTTGGACCGGAAAGCGCCCCGCCATCCCAGTCGACATCCTCAAGACCACGGCTGCCGGATCGCTCCTTTTTGACGGAAGCCGCGCGATACGCGAGCTCGGCATGACGTACACGCCACTTCGCGAGGCGCTTCGGGAATCGATAGACGAGATTCGATTCGAATCACGCTAGCCGCTGGTCATCCAGCCGATGCTGCGCCATCGGTCAGCGCAATCTTCGGGCCTGCGGCCCCCTTGACGGAGAGACGAATTCCGTCGGCCTCGGCATGGGTCTTGAAGTCCTCGATGACCTCGCGAACGTCATGATCGAGGATTCGGGTGCCCGTCATGTCGATGGTGAGCGTACAGCCTGGAGGCATCTCCCGGAGAATGCGCTTGAGGGCCGCCTTGTTGAGGAAGGTCATGTGCTCGGTCAGGCGAATCGAAAAGCAGCCAGGCTCCGTCTCTTCTCGATAGAAATCGAGCTGGTAGTTGTAGATGAGGATCTCGAAGAAAGCGACGATCATGCCGAGCGTGATCCCCTTCAATAGGTCCGTGAATACGAGGGCAACGATCGTCACGATGAAGGGCAAGAACTGCCAAACCCCTTCCCTCCACATCGATTTGAACAGCGAAATTCTCGCCAGCCGGTAACCGATCACCAGAAGGATCGCAGCCAAACACGCAAGCGGGATCTCATTGAGAAGACTCGGAATAGCCGCGACACAAGCCAAGAGCAAAACGCCGTGAACGAAGGACGCGAGCCGCGTCTTGCCGCCAGAATCGACATTCGCCGAACTGCGGACGATGACCTGTGTGAGCGGGATGCCGCCGCAAAGCCCGGCGACGATGTTGCCTAGGCCCTGTGCCTTGAGCTCTAGATTGGTTGGTGTGACGCGTTTCTCCGGGTCTAGGTTGTCCGTGGCCTCAACCGATAGGAGCGTCTCGATGCTCGCGATGAGAGCAAGGGTGAGGCCCGTCGCGTAGACGGCGGGATTTGTGATTTGAGAGAAATCTGGCCGGATGAAGTGGGATAGGAAGTCACCGAACGAGGATGACACCGGAACTGTCACGAGGTGTTCTGGAGAAATGGCGAGGCCAGGCGCAACCGTGCGAAAGATTGCATTGAGGCCGACGCCGAGCAGTACGACGAGGAGCGGTGCAGGCAAAGCTTTGGCGACCCGCGTTCGTTTGAAGAGTTCGCTCTGCCAGACGATGAGAATCGTCAAGGAAACAATGGTGATGATGATCGCGCCAGGGCTCAGCGCCGAGAACGCGTATCCGATCTCGGTGAATGTGTTGTGGCCATCGCGCTGGAAGAATTCGAGCTCGCCCTCCCAGGATTGATCGTACCCGAGCGCATGGGGGATCTGCTTGAGGATGAGAATGATCCCAATGCCGGCGAGCATCCCCTTGATGACACTCGACGGGAAGTAGTGGGCAATGACGCCGGCTTTGAGAAAGCCAGCGGCGATCTGAACCACACCGCACACGATGACCGCCAAGAGATAGGTTTCTAGCCCCAGGTTCTCAATGCCGGCAGCCACCATCACGGCAAGCCCCGCAGCCGGCCCGCTCACTCCATGCCGGGATCCACTGAACAAGGTGACGACAATGCCGCCCGAAATCCCTGAAATTACGCCGCTGAAAAGAGGCGCACCCGAAGCCAAAGCGATTCCGAGGCAGAGCGGGAGTGCCACGAGGAACACCACCACTCCCGCGCGCAGGTCATCGCCTAGATATCGCCGATCGAACATATCAGGACGCGCTGAGTCCGAAGAGTTCTGGCGAATGTGATTCCTCGACCGCGCGGCTCACCAGCTGAAGAACCCGCGGGTCGAAGCCCAGAGAAAGGTGGCTCGCATCGACCTCGATATGCTCGCAGTGCGCATTGTAATCGTCGATGCAGGCTTCCCAGTTGACCACGGCGTCACGGCGACTGTAGATCGCGGTGAGCGGGACCGAGATGGGGATGCGGTTTCGTTCCTCGACGGCCTGTTCGATTGCGTCGAGGTCTTCTCCAAGCACACGTTCGTAGAAGGCCGCCGCCCTCGTGTACTTAGGTCCGCCTATCACCGGCGAGCCCAACGTGACCACGTTCTTGACGAGCTCTGGGCGTTCGCGCGCGACCTCTCGGGCAAGGACGCCGCCGAGGCTCCAACCGACGAGCGAGACCGGTTGCCCATAGCGCTGACGAAGCAACTCGGTCCGCGAGACCACTTTCGGGATGAGCATGGGAACACGACCTCGATTGACGCCCAGCCGCCACCGGTGAACCTGGTGCCCGGCGTTCTGCAGGTAGCGTCGAATGACGAACGTCGAAAGGTCGCCTGCGCTGAAACCTGGAAAAACCAGGACGGGAATGGCCATTGCCGATTCTTAAGGGTCTCGGCTACGAATAGCAAGCAGCGGCTGCGAGATCCCCCTCCCCTCAGCAAGCTACGATCGACAAAGGGCCCTTGCTGCTGCTATTCGCTTCGGAATCATGGGACTCCAACGCAGCGCCATTTCATCGACCGTGATCGCGGGCGCCGTGATCATCGCCAGCGCCATCGCCTGGGCTGGCAGCCAGGGAGGCGCAGAGCTTGGCGGCATTCCGGTGATGGCCTTGTCCGCGGCGATCGCATTTGTGGTGCAGTGGCTCGCGTTCGTGCCCGCATATTGGAAACAGACCGAGCACTTCTACGACCTAGTAGGAAGCCTAACGTACATGCTGGTTACGGGCTTTGCGCTCGTGGCTTCCCGACCGAACGACGCGCGCTCCGCCATCCTCGGGCTTCTGGTCTTCATCTGGGCGTCTCGGTTGGGTAGCTTTCTATTCCGACGCGTCCGGAGTGCAGGCTCCGATCCACGCTTCGACGAGATCAAGCCCAGCGCCTCACGCTTTCTCGTAGCCTGGACCCTTCAAGGGCTCTGGGTGTTCTTGACGCTCTGCGGGGCAGTTGCCGCAATCACGACGACAGCGCCATCTCCGCTCGGACTTCTCGACGCTTTGGGGGTTGGAGTCTGGGCTATCGGTTTTGCGATCGAGGTCGCCGCCGACCGACAGAAGAGCCAGTGGCGAGCCAACAATCCTGGCCAGTTCGTCCACAAGGGCCTTTGGGCCTGGTCGCGTCACCCGAACTATTTCGGTGAGATCGTCCTATGGCTGGGTGTGGCTTTGATGGCCGCGTCGACCCTCCGAGGCTGGCCATGGGTCACGATGGTTTCGCCGGTCTTCGTGTTCTTTCTTCTCACACGCGTGAGCGGAATCCCCCTTCTCGAGAAGCGTGCGGATCAAAGATGGGGTGATGACGAACGCTATCGTGCGTATAAAGCGCGGACACCTGTCTTGGTCCCGCGCAGGCCTCGACGCTGAAGCCGCGCCGGGCGAACTCTAGCCGAACCCGGGCTCGAGCCCTAAGGTAGCCCAGCACTATGGCCGAGCTCTCTTTCCCGAGTCGCTATCAGAACAGAGCAGAAGCGAGACTGCGCTTCGGGTCCGATGCCGATCGCTACGCGGGGTACTATCTCGTCGGTGACCCAGTGGCCGATGACCTCGTAGAATGGATGGGGCGAAGCGGCGCGTTGGCAAGAACGCAGTTCGAGCGCGCGCTGGAACACGGCATCGCCGCCGTCCCCGATGCAGCTCCCGAGCTCGACCGCTTCTTCGCGCGTGCAGAGGGCTTGCCCAGCTGGGTCGACTTCGAGCAGCTCCAAACTGGCGCGCTAGCCTACCAGCGCTTTGGCATCCTCGGGATGATCGTCCTGAGCGCCTGGTCCCTCATCAACGGATACCACTCGAGCGCGGCAGTGAAACCGCTCGCGTTCACCGGGCAGCTCCACCACAACACCCAGCGGCGTCTAGCCGAAACTGCACGGTTTGTGAGCGAGGTTTCCCAGGTCGACGGGCTTCGGGCCGGACGCCCAGGGCGTGATATCTCGCTGCGCGTAAGCATGATCCATGCGCACGTACGTCGCGCATGCCTGCAATCGAACCAGTGGCGGAGCGAGGCCTGGGGGCTTCCGATCAACCAGGCCGACATGTTTGGGACGCTCCTCGAGTTCTCACTTCTGATGATGGATGGCGCCCAGCGCCTCGGCTTCTTCCTCACGCGGCAAGAGCGTGAAGCGATTCTCGCGATGTGGCGGTATTGCGGCCATTTGAGCGGAGTCGACCCCTGGCTGCTCGAGCAGCTCGGGAGTGAAACCGAAACGCGGCGCCTCGCCGATCTCCTAAGGCTGGTTCAGCCTGGCCCCGACGAGGATTCATTGACGCTCACCGAGCAGCTCCTGAAAGTGCCGGGGCAGAACGCCAAAGGCAAAGCCCCCCCGGTGCTCGCGCTCGCGGTCAGCCGAATCCACAACGGGCTGGCCCGAGCCTTCAACGGTCCCGAGATCGCGGATGACCTCGGCATTCCCGATGACCTCTGGCAGTACGCGATCTACCCTATCCGAGCGGCGGTCACGCCAGTCGAACTGCTTCGCCGCAAGGTCCCAGGCGCGAGTCGTTTTGCAGCGCACCTCGGGAACCAAGCGGTCCGTTCGGACCTGACTCGCATCCTCCGTGGTGAAGAGCCGTCCTTCGAGATTTCATAGGTTTCGCGGTCGGCCAGGTGATCTCCGAGCTTGGAAACGACCGCGCGGCTCAGCCAACCGGATACATCACGAAGACCAAGATGTCCCAGACGAGATGGGCAATCAGGGGTGCCGCGAGCCCCCGGGTTTGCACACGAAGGCTGCCCCAGAGCAATCCACAGAGAAAGGCTACGATGATGAGCAGCGGAGACCGCAGAGCGAGCTGAGGAAGCACATAGAGGAGCGCCGAGAAGAGCATCGCGCGCCATGGACCGAACGACTTCGAGAAGAGATCGATCGCGACTCCGCGCCAGACAAGCTCCTCCGCCGCAACGACGAGGAACAGCAAGGGGAGTGCGCGAACCGGCCCTGGAGCTTGACGAAGCAACGCATAGAGTGTCTCCACCTCCGTTTGAATCGGGGGGAACACCGAGACGCTGACTGGATAGAGCCACCAAGTTGCCAAGGACATGAACAGCCCGACGGCGAGGCCGGCGATCAGACTCGCTGCTGTCGGCGGTTTCAGGTTGGATCGAACCACGGGGCGCGCGCCGAGCCACAGCACGAGGATGGAGGCCAGCGCCGCTGCGCCCGTTCCGATCCAAATGTTGAGGACCTCGCGTAGGCCCATCGCCACGCAGAACGCAGCCACACAAGCTGCCAGTGCGACCGCCTCGATTCGAGAGACGCACTGCACCTAGCTTTGGCCTTTTAGGCGGCCCCGCATCCGGCGCACCAGCTTGGGCGTAGGGTTTCTGGGGGCCGTTTCGTCTTCTAAGGCCTGGTAGACCGCGCTCTGGAACTCGGTCGGATGCTCGTCCCCTAGCGTATCCCAGATCGACTCGCCACTTGGATCGAGGTCGCTTTGCAGACCCTCCACGAGCTCCTGCGCAAGCGCTAAGTCCGCCCGCGTCACCAGGGCGATCCAATAGCTCGAAAGCCTAGGCGTGATGACGGGCACGCCTATGAGCCGCGGATCCTTGCCCATGCTCTTTGCAATGCGCGAGAGAAAATTGGCATGCGTCATGCGTTCGTTTCCCGGCACATCGAACCAAACGCTGCCTTCAACGCGCATATCGAGCGCGCGGACAATCGCAAGCACGACGTCTTCGATCCAAACCGGCCAAGATGAGTACTGAAGCCAGCGCGGCAGAAGCATGGCGGGAAGTCGCGCCGCCAGGTCACGAACCATCATCCAGGAGCTGCCTCCGGCGCCGATGATCAGCCCGCAGCGAAGCTCGATCGTCGAGACCGAGCCCGAGCGGAGGATCTCGCCGGTACGAAGTCGGCTACCAAGATGTCGCGAGACTTTGCCCTGGGGTGCGACGCCGCCCAAGTAGACGATGCGGCGGACGCCCTCCCGCTCCGCGGCGTCGAGAAACGCTTCTGCTCCTCGTGCTTCGCGCGCGGGGTAGTCCTTCGAGTCGTCGATCGAGTGGATGAGGTAAACCGCGGCATCACAACCTGCCATCGCAGGGCCGATCGAGCTCGGATCGTTGACGTCTAGATAGACCCAGCCCGGCTGAGATGCCTTCTCCCGGTTTCTGGTCGCACGAACGACCTGCCAATCCGTTTCTACGAGAGCTGCGTCGAGATGACGTCCGACGAAGCCGGTTGCGCCGGTGAGTAGCAGTCTTCCGGTCTTGGCTTGTTCGAGTATCATCGTTTATCAACTAGGCCCGCGGCTTGGGTCGCATACACTGCAAACACCCGAGGGGCCACCCTCCCCGATCCGCCCAGTCTCATAGGCCGACAAGAGCTAGGGAGACGCCCTATCGCACTGCACGCTGGTGGTCGTCTCCCAACGAATACGCTCGATCTCGGCTGCAGCGACAGCCTCGATGTAGCGCATGCGCGCCATGGCCGCTTGCTGCTCGCGGAGGTTGACAAAGACGAGATTGCTGGAGCCGACCTCGAATCTGCGGCGTTCCCCCTCGGCAAGCTCTGCAGCTGTGTCGACGACCTCATCGGTCAGCGCGACTCTCTGCTGCGCGGCCTCGATCGCCGAAGCCGCGTCGCGTGTTCTGGCGCGAAGCCGGTCGGAGACGAAGCTCAGCTGAGCCTCCTTTTCTGCCACCTGGGCGCGTGCGGCGCCCGCCTTGCCGCGCTCCTTTCGAAGGATCAGTGGCATCGAGAGCTTCACGCCTGCTTCGAACACGTTTCCAGGAAGCGTGAAGTCGAGGTCGGTGTTGGTAAGATCCCCGAGGTCTCGGGAGTACTCGAAGATGGCCTTGAGCTCGGGGGCGACCTCGTTTCGGCGAAGACGCTGTTCAACCTCGACCGCTTCGAGCTCCGCACGCGCCTTGCCGACCTCGGGGTGACACATGAGGACTTGCTCGACCGAGCGTTCCACGGCCAGCGCATCGATCGGTGCGGCCTCGATACGCCCTGGCACACGCTGCGGGCCGACGACCAGCGGCGCCCCGTTCGCATCACGGAAGAACAGCGAGAGCTCGAAGGTGGCCTTCTCGAAGGCCCGCTCCGCGGCGACCAGCCAAGCCCTGCGCTCGAGCAAGATTCGCTCATTGTCGAGCACGTCGAACTCGGCGATCGAGCCCGCGTTTAAACGGCGTTTGAGCTGTGAATCTCGCTGCTCGGCGAGATCGAGCAAGGCTTTGGCGACCTCTCGGTTCTGCCCAGAGCCGACCCAATTCCAGTACGTCCGCGCCGCGGCGAGCTCGAGATTCAGTCTCGTGGCCGACAGGGCCTGATCGGCCGCCTCTTCGATACGCATGGCGCGGGCTCGTTCGGCGCGCTCCGGGTCGATGAGGCCGCCGCGCCAGATCGGAACCTCGATTCCCGCTCGGACCTCCCCGCCTGACAGCGTTTGGTCGTCGCGGTAGGTCGGCCAGCGCTCGTTGACTCCGAGGCCGACCCGGTACCCCACGTAGATCTCCGAGCCCCAGAGCGTGGTCGGCTGCCGAAGCTCCACGTCCGCGCTTCGCAAGTCGTAGTAGGCACCCGTCACGAGCTTGCCTTCCCCCTCGAGTCTTGGGTCAAATGCTCCTCGCGCGGCGAGCGTCTTCGACTCGGCTTCGCGAAGCTTCGCGACCGCCTCGCGTATGCGCGGATCATGGGCGTTCACCGATTCCAAAACCTCGTCAAAATGAAGCGGTCGTCCTCTCTCCTCGCTTGCGGAGGCAAACATCGGCGTCATCGAGCCCAAGACGAATACGCCCAAGCGTGCAGCGAGGCTCATGGTGTCTCCTTTGCGGAGGGCGCCATGGGTGGTGGGCTAGTCGTCGGCGGGAAGCCGTTGAACTGCCGCCAGACCTCGAAGCCGAGAGACACTTGATTGAGCAAGACCCAACCCTTAGCGAGAACGCCCTGTCGAAGGTAACTCGCGGCCGGCCAGGGATCCTCCTCCGGGTCGGGAATGACGACGATTCGGAAATCGCCCCCCCCGTCGTCCGTGGCGTCGACAAACGCAACACGACCGCCAAAGGTGCCGACGGCGACCGAGGGCCAACCGGAAAACTGCACGGCGGGCCAGCCTTCGAATTGCAAGCGCACCGGGCTCCCTGGCTTAATCAGCGCGGCATCGTTGCCATCGATGTACAGCTCGACCGCGCGGTCCTCCGTCTTGGGAACCAGAACAGCGAGCACCTCGCCTTGTTTGACCTGCTCTCCGCCGAGTCGGCCGACGACTCGTAGAATCGTTCCGTCGATCGGTGCCCGAACCGTCTGTGCACGTTGTCGTGAAATGCCCATGTCGAGGCGCGCGAGCGTTGCGTTCGTCGATGCCACGTCGGTCTCGGCGCTCCGCATACCGGCTTGTGCGTTTTCGATCTCTGCGTCGGTCGAGGCGATTACCTGCCGCAGGGCCGCGCGGCTCTGCGAGAGCTTGTTCCGAGAGGCTTGTAGCTTCGCCTTTGCAGAAGCCACCTTGGCCCTGCTCTGCCGCATGGCGAGCTCGGCAAGCTCGAGCTCGCGTTGAGATGCAAGGCCATCGTCGAACAAGCCTCGCTGACGACGCAAGTTGAGCTCGTTGGTTTCGAGCTCCGCGGTCGCAGCCCCGAGGTCCTGCTCAGCAGCCTCGACGGATTGCTGTGCAATCTGGATGCTGGCCTGGGCCGATTCGGCCTCCGCGCGTTGCGAGCGGCGAACCGATTCGACCCGGGCCCTGAGGGACTCGGCGCGCTGCGACTGCGCGATTCGTCGCAATTCGATCGCCGAGCGCTCGGCGCCGAGTCGGTCGAGCATCGACTCGTCGTTGTCCGTCAACTGCACGATTGGATCACCCTTCTTGACTTGCGTTCCTTCTTGGACGAACCACTTCTCGACTCGTCCGGAAATGGTCGCTTCAAGAGGCTGTTGACGTTGGTCAGGCGCATAGGCGAGCACGCGCCCGCGTCCACGAATGTTCTGGGTCCACGGGGCCAGCAGCGCCGCAATGAAGAACAAGACGAAGACGGCAACCAACACTTTGGCCACCAGAGCCGCGCGTTGTGGCGCCGGAACTCCGAGGGCTTCGGGGAGCGTGTCGCGCTCGAAGCCCGACCAGCTCGGGGCCTTGGTCGAATTCCGGCTCATGCTGCTGCTCCTTCGTGCTCGATGGGTTTGGAAATCTCGATGTGCTCGTCCATTTGCGCTTGAATCGCGGAGTTCTCCGAAACGATCAGGAGCCCGCTCTCGGGATCTTCGGACAAAGATTCGGTGATGCGGGCACCTGCTCGGGGGTCAATTTGATCGAGGGTGCGGTCGAGGATCAAGAGCGAGGGCTTGCCGGCTAGCGCTCTTGCGATCGTCAGCGCGACCAACTCTGTTCGAGAGAGTGGTGCTCCGTCTCTCGAGAGGGGCGTCTGAAGGCCTTCCGGAAGGGACTTCACCGTCTCTGCAATACCGACCCGCGCCAGTGCTTCCCATGCATCTTCGGCAGACAGGCCCGACTTGGCAGCTCGAAGATTGTCCAAGATGCAGCCTGGGAAAACCTCGGCACCACGCACTAGCGCGATGCGGTCACGGAGCGCTCCCAGAGAGAGGTCGCGAACGTCGTGACCTCCCAGCTCGATCACCCCTGCTTTCGGAGCGCGCAGTCCAAAGATCGAATCGACCAGCGCAGTGGTCTCGCGCTCGGTGCCGGCAATCGACAGTCGCTTCCCGGGGTCGACCCTAAGCGAGACGTGGGTCGGCCGGTCTGCGAAGTCTGAGTCGATCTCCACGTCGTCCAAGAGCAGTCCGCTCCCCGCAGTGGCGTCCGCGGGCAGAATCTCACCATCGCTTCGTTCCAAGGGCAGATCCAGGATCTCGCCCAACTTGTCGACCGCCGCGACCAGGTCGTAGAACGTCTCGACCTTGCCGCCGAGCTTCGCGAGGGACGCCACCACGGCGGTCACGATGAGCTCCGCGGCGACGAGCTGACCGATCGAGAGCTGACGCTCGATCACAAGCAACCCGCCGACGGCAAGCAGCGCCACGCTGGCCACGACCTCGATGCTGAGCGCGCCGACGACTTGTCGATAGACGATCCGGAAGTGTCGATCGCGCTTGTCGAGGTACGATCTCGCGAGCGTCTCGACTTGAAACCGCGCGAGGTCATCGCCGCCGGCGAGCTTGAACGAGAGGGGATGGCGCGCCATCTCCTCGAGCCAGCCGACCACCGCGTACTTGGCTTTGGACTCGGCGATGCTCGTCGCCGTGCCGCCACGCCCAAGCGGAATCAAGACAAAGGCCGCGCCTAGGATGAGCACGAGATCGAACGCCAGCAGCGCCGGATGATAGAAGGCGAGAACGATCAAGCCCACCAGAGCGATCAAGACCGCATCGATACCGCCGAGCAGCAGGGAGGCCACGCTCTTTTGCGTCGTGAACACGTCGAAGAATCGGTTGAGGAGCTCGGGACCGTTTGCGTCACGAAGCGCCGTCCCGCTCACGCGAGGCAGGCGAGCGCCTATTTCGGTCACCAATCTGACGAACAACCTGCGTTGCAGCATCTCGGCGATACGGATCTGGAGCGCGCGGAGAATTCCGGCCCCCGTCAACGCAAGCGCCAACAAGACCGTCAGCACGACGAGCGGCTGAATTAACGATCCAAAGGCGACAGTATTGACGAGCGACTGCACCGCGACGGGCACCGCAAGCGACAAGAGCCCGAGCGCCACGCCATAGATGACGATGACAGCGATGTCCTGCCCGTCGAGCGCAAGGAGCTGGCGGGCGCGGCGAAGCGGAGACGGACGTGCAGAAGCCGTGGCAGAAGCCCTTTGATTCATGATATTTGAAACATGATATACAATACAGGCTTGTCAATACCTGTTTTATGTTTTATGTAAAAGAAGTCATATGAATGCCAAGCCTATCATGGAAACCCCTCCGCCCTGGACTTTCCTCAGTAATCACGGACATGTACTGGTCTGCATCGTGCGCGACCCGAACGTTCGCGTCCGCGAGATCGCGCAGGCGGTGGGCCTCACCGAGCGTGCCGTACAGCGAATCTTGAGCGAGCTGGAGGAGGCAAGCGTGATCGTTCGAACCCGCCAGGGGCGCCGAACTCATTATGAAGTGAATGAGCGTCTGCCCCTGCGCCACCCGATCGAGGCAGAGCACTCGGTCGGCGAGCTGGTGCGAGCGGTCCGGTCTTGAGGCATTGACGCCCCCGTCGTCCACCCCATCGAAAGGGGTGCGCAGGGTCGACGATCAGCTGACCCGCACCAGACCACCGAAGGAGACAAGATGCATACCGTTGGCGACCCATTCCCTGATTTCGAGCTGCAGGCCTGCGTCAGCAGGGAACCCGGTCAGGAGTTCGAAGAAATCACGAATCGTTCGTACCCCGGCAAATGGAAGGTTGTCTTCTTCTGGCCGATGGATTTCACCTTCGTCTGTCCGACAGAAATCGCCGAGTTTGGACGGAAGACCGCTGCATTCGCCGAGCTCGACACACAGTTGCTAGGCGCCAGCACCGACACGCACTACGTCCACTTGGCCTGGCGCAACGATCATCCAGACCTCAGAGACTTGCCCTTCCCCATGCTTGCCGACACGAAGCGGGAGCTCTCGACCACACTAGGCATTCTTCACAAAGACGCAGGCGTCTGTTTGCGCGCGACTTACATCGTCGACCCTGAAAGCGTCATTCGCTTCGTTAGCGTCAACGACCTCTCGGTCGGGCGAAACGTCGATGAGGTGCTGCGCGTGCTCAACGCATTGCAGACGGGAGAGCTCACGGCCTGCGGCTGGAACCCAGGGGAGCCCACCTTGGACGCTGCGTGACGCTTCTCACACAAGTCGCGACCACCTGGGCAATGACGGGCATCATCTGGTTCGTCCAGCTAGTCCAATACCCGTCGTTCGCTCAGGTGGACTCTGCGTCTTTCCTCCGTTTTCACGCCCATCATTCAAACGCGATTTCGTTCATCGTCGCCCCCTTGATGGTCGCCGAAGCGTTCTCGGCGATTGCATTTCTCTGGGAGCCGCTGAGTGTCCAGACGGCGTGGCAAGTCTGGCTTGGAATCGGGTTGATTGTGTTCATCTGGGCGTCGACTTTTCTACTGCAGGTTCCTGCGCACAGCCGGCTCGGATCAGGCTTCGAGGAGGCGAGCTGGCGAATGCTGGTACGCTCGAACTGGCTGAGAACGATCGCCTGGTCGGCGAGGGCCGTCCTGGTGAGTTATTGGCTGTACGAGACGCTCGATGCTGGCAAACGAATGGGCGTCTAGCGCGCTAGGGCGCGGAACTCGACGCCGAGGCTGGCGGTGATGAAGCTGAGCCAGTTCTTGGTGTAGCCGTCGCTCGGGAAAGCCGGGTTGCTCTCCGTTCCAACGGCGCCTCCGCCCAAGTAGCGCAGGTTGAAGAAGCCCGCGACGCGGTCGGAGAAGTCGTAGCCGACACGAAGGCTCGCATCGAGCAACGCGCCTGTGATCTCGTTGCTGCTACCGTTGATTCCGCTGATGGGCGCATAGATCCCGTCGATCTCGGTGCCCCACCAGACGCCGTTGTCAAAGCCCCAGCGACCCCGAAACTTGAGTGCCGGCACAGGCCCGATGTCACGGCGGTCAGCGCGCAGGCTACCGTCCGCCGAGGTGAAGACGATGGTGGCGTTTCGGATCTGAAGCGAAACGCCGATCGACACCTCATCGCCGGCGCGTCGCAAGAAGTCGTATAGGTAGCTGATTCTCCAAAACGGGAATCCGTAGGTCGAGTTGAGGGGCGTTCCTTGGGGGAAGAGAACGCCGTCGAAGGTGGTGTCCTGAGTCAGCACCGTTTCCCCGGTGAGCTTCAGCGGCTGATAGAGGAACACGATGGAGTGCCGCCCTTTAAACTTCAGTTCCGTGCTCAGCCGAAAGAACGGAAAGAGCACGTCTTGGCCGCCGTCGGCGCGGTAGTCGAAACGGGTCCCGTCGTTGCCGAGCTGAACGATGTGGCTGGCCACGGCCAGGAACCCAAGCTCGGCTCCAAGAAACCACTCCACTTTGGGCGGCTTTGCGAGTGTCGCCTTGTACTTCGCGGCAATATTGCTCTCTCCGACGTCTGGGGCGTCGTAAAGGGTGTCATCGCTCTCAGCGTCCTGGGCACGGACCTGCACTGAGAGCAGCAAACTCAGGCCGGCCAACGCAAACCCGAATTTCCAAAACAGTGGCGCCATAGTCATCCGATCCTCGGCCCACGCTAGCACGTCGAAGCACGAGGTCTACAGCGGTTAGCGGGCGGCGCTCTTAGGGGCCCACGAGCCCGTTGTCCAGGACAAGGAGGAATTCTGGCGGGCCACTTACGATTCCACCCCGCTTTGCTATACGCACCACGATGAACAGGACATCGATCTTCACCTATCCGCTTGCCCTCATACTGGCCCTCGGCTGCGGAACCAGCGACAGCAGCACTCCGGCCGCGGGCGTCGACTTCACGACTCTTGAGTGGACCGAGATCAATGCGGACGCTCAATGGGCGGCACGTGCAGGGCTGCACGTGGTGGAGCTCGGCGGTCGCTTCTACTTAATGGGTGGGCGCACGCCCCTAGATTCGCCGATCCCGGGAGCGAGCACCTTATGGGCCGATGTCTGGGCCAGCGATGATGAAGGCGCCTCTTGGACGCAAATTCTCGAAAGCGACGCGCCCGGCCACTGGGCGCCACGCGGGTACTTCCAAGCGGTCACCAAGGGCGATTCGATGTATGTCGTCGGCGGTCAGGACTTTGGCATCATGTCGAACTTCTACAACGACGTCTGGCGAAGTGAGGACGGCGTCGAGTGGACCGAGCTAACGGCCAATGCGGGCTGGACCCCGAGAGCCGGGCTGCGCGCGGTGGTCTTCAATGATGAAATTTACATTTTTGGGGGTTCCCAGTTTGACGACGGCGCGATCATCGGCCCGGGCGGCCCTTCGCGCGTCTACTTCAACGACGTCTGGAAGTCAGCCGACGGTGTCACTTGGCAACAGATGACGGACAATGCCCCCTGGGAACCGCGCGCCGGTGCCGTCGTGGTGGTCAAGAACGGCTACATGATTCTGCTCGGCGGCGAGGACGGGTTCCTGTGCGAGCCGCAGCCGAATTGCGAGCTGCCGTACTTCAACGACGTGTGGCGTTCTCGCGATGGTGCCAGCTGGGAGCTCGTGACCGATTCGGCCGGCTGGTCGCCGCGTCCAGGGCATCAATGCGCTGTGGTGCATGACAATATCGTCTGCTTCGGGGGATTCGGACTTCCTGAGAACCCGATGGACGTCTGGGTGAGCCCTGATGGCGAGGTCTGGGAGCAGGTCAGCGACTCGCCTTGGAACGCGGTGGATCCCGAAGAGGTCAAATACGATTTCGAGGGGTTCGCCGTGGGCAACGTCATCTTCACGTTCGGAGGCGACCGTGAGACGTTCGACTTCGGCGACCCAGACAACTACCTCCGTGTGGACAACGACGTCTGGCGCTACGCTCTTCCGACAAGCCAGTGACCCGAGGGACACACAAACCCGACGTCGTCGTGATAGGGGCTGGCTTCGGCGGATTGGCCTGCGCACTGCGACTCGCCGAGCTGGGTGCCGACGTCGTCTTATGCGAGACGCTACGCTATCCGGGAGGCTGCGCCAGCACCTTCACTCGGAGTGGGTATCAATTCGAAGCCGGTGCAACTCTGTTTTCCGGGCTCGGTGACGGACAACTTTTCTCTAATTGGAACGACAACTGGGATCTCGGAGTTCGCTTCGATCCCATTGACCCGCTCGTCGAGCTACGCACAGGGCAATGGTCGCTCGCGATTCCACCGGACCGGGACTCGTTCTTTCTGCGATTCAGTGAGCTGCCGGGCGCGGATTCCGAAGCGCTGCGCGGCTTCTTCCGGACCCAGCATCGAATGGCGGATTCACTGTGGAAGCTGTTTGAAGACCCAAGCCTCCTGCCGCCGCTGAGCAGCCGCGCCGTACTACGTCATCTCGGGCGGTCGCTGTCCTACGGCCCTGTAGTTCGGTGGATGGGACGTTCTCTTGCCGATGTGGTGTCGCACCACGGCCTTGCGGGCTGCGAGCCATTGCGGGTCTACCTCGATGCGGCGAGTCAGATTACCGTCCAAGCCAGCTCCAACGAAGCCGAGGCGCCGTTCGCGATGGCGGCCATCGACTACTTCTTTCGGGGCACCGGCCATGTTCACGGGGGAATCGGAAGCCTGGCTTGGGCTTTGGTACGCGCCGTTGAGAAGGCAGGTGGTAGGGTTAGGCTTGCAAATCGCGTGCACGGAATTCGACGCGAAGGAAATGAATGGCATGTGGACACTCGGCAAGGCGAGCTCCAAGCGCGGACCGTGGTGGCCAACGTCCTGCCCCAGTCCCTGTCCGCAATGACGGAGCCCCAGATGAACGGAGAGCTCAGTGATGTCGAAGCTGCGGTCGAGTCCGGATGGGGCGCGGCGATGCAGTATCTCGTCGTCGACGCGAAGGCGGTCGAGGGTGCTGGCGCCCACCACTTGCAGCTGGTCGATGAAGAGAGTGCGCCGTTCGTAGAGGGGAATCACGTGTTCTGCTCGATCAGCGCCGCCGATGAACACGAGCGGGCACCCGACGGACAACGCACGGTGACGGTTTCCACGCACGTGCCAATGCACAAGCTCCGCGACCTCGACCCGAAAGATCAGGGAGCCTACGTGGGGTCGATTCAGGACCGAATGCAACAGACCATAGGTCGGCGGGCACCCGAGCTCCTCGAGCACGCGGTCTTCGAGATGACAGCTAGCCCTCGAACCTTCGCAAGATTCACGGGGCGACATCAGGGCTACGTCGGAGGGGTGCCGAGGCGCGTGGGTTTGAGGCACTATCGGCCACGCGCGCTTTGGCCGCGTCAGCCATCCCCTGGTCTTTATCTGGTGGGTGATTCGGTGCTGCTCGGGCAGAGCACCCTCGCAGTAGCGCTTGGTGGGGTGCGCACGGCCGAACGGATCGCTTCGCAACACGCCTTTCCCGATGGGGTCGCACCGTCATGATTTTCGCTCCCTCCGACCGCGTTCGCGCCCTCAACGACCTGCCCCTTCGAGCCGATGGTACTCATGTCGTCTATTGGATGGTTGGCTTTCGTCGCCCGAGGTGGAACTTCGCACTCCAGCACGCCGCTGCGCACGCAGCGCAGCTCGGTAAACCGCTCGTCATTCTCGAAGCGCTTCGCGTCGGTTACCCTTGGGCAAGCGACCGGCTCCATCGATTCATCTTAGATGGGATGCGCGCAAATGCGAGGCACCTGAAGGGCAAGAACGTCGTCTACTTCCCCTACGTCGAGGCAAAGGGGGGGACGGACGTGGTCTCCTGGCGGCAATCGCCAAAAACGCCTGTGTGCTGGTGAGCGATGACTATCCGACATTCTTCATTCCGAAGATGCAAGAGGCGGCGGCCTCCTCGATGGACTTCCGACTAGAGGTCGTGGACAGCAACGGCCTGCTTCCGATCCGGGCGGGCGATAAGAGCTTCAGCAGAGCGCATGACTTTCGCCGCCACCTACAACGCGAGCTCCCCAAGCACCTCGGCACCCTGCCCCTGGTGGATCCGCTCGAGGGTCTTTCGAAGCCAACCAAGAAGACGAGTGAGATGCTCCTCAGGGCGACGAGCGGACGCTGGATTGCCGCATCCGATGATGTGCTCAGCGGAACGACGATCCAATCGTTGCCGCTGGATCACTCCGTGCCTGCAGTCGACCTGGAAGGTGGCTTCGAGGCCGGCGAACGCCGGCTGGAAGAATTCCTCAGCAATGGCATCGATCGATACGCCGAAGACCGAAACCACCCCGATAAGGGCGGGACGAGCGGCTTTTCGCCGTGGCTGCATTTCGGCCAGCTCTCGTCACACCAGATCTTCGACGAGCTCAGCAAGAACGAAGGCTGGACTGTTCCCGAAGTCCCGCCGAAGGCGACAGGATCACGCGAGGGCTGGTGGGGCATGAGCGCGAACGCTGAGGCTTTCATCGACCAGCTCGTGACCTGGCGGGAGCTCGGCTTCAACATGAGCGCTCATCGATCGGACTACGATCGGTACGAGTCACTGCCCGCCTGGGCGCGTCAAACCCTCGAGGAGCACGAAACGGACCCGCGTCCTCATCTCTATTCGCTCGAGGATCTCGAGTTCGCGAGAACCCACGATCCCATCTGGAACGCTGCTCAAACGGAGCTACGCGAAACGGGAAGGCTGCAGAACTATCTGCGGATGTTGTGGGGAAAGAAAATCCTCGAGTGGTCACCTACGCCGAGAGACGCACTTGCGGCGATGATCGAGCTCAACAACAAGTATGCGTTGGACGGTCGCGACCCGAACAGTTACTCGGGCATCTTCTGGATACTCGGTCGTTATGACCGAGCCTGGGGACCCGAGAGAGCCATCTTCGGAAAGATCCGATACATGAGCTCGGAGAACGCGAAGCGAAAGCTCCGAATGTCCGACTATCTCAAGCGCTTCGGACCGCCCACGGAGAGACATGAGTAAGAGCATGCTCGAGCGCGGCTTGGTCCCCGACCCGCTTCTACGCTTTGGCATTCGCCGCATCTGCCAGCATAGGCTTCGGAAACTGCGCCAGGCGGGGCCCGACGCGCTAGCGCGCCACGTGGAAGCACTTCGACAAAGCCCCGTTGCCGCTCAGCCGGAGGCGGCCAACGCACAGCACTATGAAGTGCCCTCCGGCTTCTTCGCGGCGGTCCTCGGACCGCGCCTGAAGTACAGCTGCTGCACCTGGAACGACCAAGCCCGGTCGCTCGCTGACGCGGAGATCGCTGCACTCGTGCAAGTGCAGAACAGAGCGGATCTCGATGATGGCCAGAAGATCCTCGAGCTCGGCTGCGGTTGGGGCTCGCTCACGCTCTGGATGGCCGAGCGCCTCCCGAACGCACATATCACCGCAATCAGCAACAGTCATGGCCAGCGCGAGTTCATCGAACAGCAGGCGCGCGAGCGAGGTCTACACAACATCCACCTCATCACAGCCGATGCGAACACCCTCCGTCTCGAGGGTCCGTTCGACCGAGTCGTTTCGATCGAGATGTTCGAGCACATGCGCAACTGGGAAGCGCTACTGTCGCGCATCGCCGGCTGGCTCTCCGACGACGGCAAGCTCTTCGTTCATGTCTTCGCCCACGAACGTTACGCCTACCTCTACGAAGACCAAGGGCCTTCCGATTGGATGACTCGCCACTTCTTTACGGGGGGACAGATGCCCTCCGAAGAGCTCTTGCTCGAGTTCCACAATGACCTCGTCGTCACCGAACGGTGGCGTCTTGGCGGAGAGCACTACGCGAAGACATCGAACGCTTGGCTTGCGAATTTGGATCTTCATCGAGACGAGGCCCTCGCGGCACTCGGGACGGTGACCGACCAGGACGAGGTTCACAGGGCTTACCATCGCTGGCGCATATTCTTCATGGCCTGCGCTGAGCTCTTTGGGTATCGCGATGGACGCGAGTGGGGCGTGAGCCAGTACCTCCTGCAAAAGCGTGAGGCCGAGTGAAGGCGCGGATCGCTAGCAACACCACCGGCCGTGAGCGCTAGCTGCCGGCGTACGGGAGGCCGTCGAGGTGCTCTCGAAGTTGTTTTCGATAGGCTACTCTCGGTGGCCGGACCGTCAGCCTCAGCCACATCCCTGTTGCTCCGACTACTAGGGCCAGCTTCTCGGACCAGGGAACCACAACTCGCCCCCGCATCGGATTGCTCTTATAGCTTCGGCGAAGCCGTCGGCCGATGCCTTGATACAGGCGGCTCGCGACGAGGATCGCCCACCGGGCGCGAGTCGGCAAAAAACGCATTCCCTGGTCCGCGCTCCGATAGTAGCCGTCCGCCATCACGAGCACTTCGTCCACTACCAAGCTCACTGCCTGTGGGTCGGCTTCTCCTTGGATGAGATCATTTGCGTCAACACCGTATGCGTTGAGGCGCGCGGTCGGCAGGTATACTCTCGACGCCTGCGCGTCTTCGAGCACGTCGCGTGAGATGTTTGTCAGCTGCATCGCAATCCCGAGGTCGATCGCGTGACGCCATGCGCGCGGATCGCGGACCCCGAGCACGGAGCACATCATCAAGCCGACGGTGCCCGCCACACGGTAGCAGTACCGCAGCAGCTCCCGGTCGGACTGAAGTCGTACCACGCCAAGATCCGAGGTCATTCCGTTCAGCAGCTCGCCAACGACGTTGAAATCGATGCCGCACTGGAGACAAAGCTCCCGAAACCAGAGGTAGCTCTCTGGCCAGAGCGACTCGCCGTCCGGCTCCGCTGCGAGCGCCGCACGCATTTTCTCGAGGTCTTGCCGCGCCTCAGGGGTTACCCACTCTGCGTCGGCGAGATCATCCACTGCTCGGCAGAACGCGTAGAGGGCGACGACCCTTTGGCGCTGCGCGCGGCTGAGGAAGGCAGCCGCCCAGCGGAAGGACCGCGCGCGGAATGCCAGAACCTGCCAGTGTGCGATCTCGCGCGCCTGCTCTTCGTTCGTGCTCATGCCGTCACCGCCTCTCCTACCGAGGCCAAGCGGCTTTGGCTCTCGGGCTGAGGAACGACCCTCTCGAGCACTTTGGCCGAAGACAAGACGCCCGGCAGGCCAGCCCCAGGGTGGACGCCGGCACCGACGAAGTAGAGGCCCGCAACGTCTTCGGATGCATTGTGGAAACGGAAGTAAGCCGATTGGCGCAAGGTGGGTTCGAGACCGAACGCCGCACCTTGGTATGAACGAAGCTCGTCCTCGAAGTAGGTCGGATCAACGTGGAACTGCGTGACGAGATTGTCGCGAAGCCCGGGAAGATGATGCGCATCGAGGGCGTCCAGGATGCGGTCCATATAGCGAGGGCCCTCGATTGCCCAATCGAGACCGCTCCGTTGATTGGGAACCGGAGATAGAACGTAGAAGCTCTCTCCACCCGGAGGCGCCAGGCTCGGATCGGTGCGAGTCGGGGCGTGAAGATAGAGAGAGAAGTCCTCGGCAAGCGTCTTGCGGTCGAAGACGTCGGTCAAGAGCTCGCGGTACCTCGGGCCAAGGAGGATCGAGTGGTGCGCGAGGTCAGGGTACGTTGTTTTCGTCCCGAAGTAACCGACGAAGAGGCTCATTGAATAGCGTTTTCTTGCAACTGAAGCGTCGGAATGCTTTCGTCGCGCCGAGGCGTCGATCAGCTTCGTGTAGACCATGGCCGGATCGGCATTCGAAACGACGATATCGGACTCGAGGAAGGTTCCGTCTCCCAGGAGCACGCCTTTCGCCCGACCGTTCACGACCTCGATGCGCTCCACTGCTGCGTTGAGTCGAACGTCCACGCCAACTTCGCCCAGCAGGCGGGTCAACCCACTAACGATGGCAGTCGTTCCGCCCATGGCGAAGTGGATTCCCCACTTTCGTTCGAGCCAGTGGATCAGCAGGTAGATCGCGGGCGCCCGAAAGGGGTTTCCGCCTATGAGCAATGGCTGAAACGTGAAGACCTGCCGTAGAGCCTCGTCTTTGATGTAGTGGGACACGAGGCCGTAGAGGCTCTTGTAGGCGCGCAGCCGTACCAGCTCCGGGACGATTCGCATCATATCCCCGAAGCGCGAAAAATCTGCGTCGACGAGCTGGGTGTATCCGACGTCGAAGATTCTCTTCGAGTGCTCGACGAGCTTCTTGTACCCCTCGACGTCGTTCGGGCTGAATTTGGCGATCTCCGCGAAGAGGCGCTCGTCGTCACCCACGTAATCGAACTCCCGACCATCCGGGAACACGACACGGTAGAAGGGGTCGACAGGGACTAGGTCGAAGTAGTCCCGTCGGTCTTTGCCGAAAAGCTCGAACAGCTCGTCGAAAAGATAGGGGGCTGTAATCACCGTCGGGCCGGCATCGAAGTGAAAGCCTTCGCTTTCGAATGCTCGAGCCCGGCCGCCAGGTTGGTTGCCGGCTTCAACCACGGTAACGCCATGGCCCATGGCCCGCAGACGAGCCGCGGCAGCAAGACCTCCAAACCCTGCTCCAATAACGATTGCTTGCCTAGCCATGATATGCCCCTTTCACCTCGTCCAGCGGAGCGAGTACGCGCTCGATGAGCTCGCGCGCGACCGCTTCGAGACCGGCGGAGGTGCTCAGCGGCCCTGAGGCCGACAGCTCGGAAGCCAGCGCCTGAATCCGCTCCAGCAACTGCTGTGTAGCGCCACCTGCAATGAACCGCGCGATCAGTCGGTCTACCTCCTCGTGCGCGGTTCCCTCGCGTGGTCTGGCGAGGGTCTCGAAGACCTCTTCAGCGTCCTCTGGATGGAGATCGAGATGGGTCAAGACCACCGCAGTCAGCCGCCCCTGGTAGATGTCGCTGCCGCGCGCACCGCGACCCTTGGCGTCAAACAGGTCGAGCAAGTCGTCTTGGAGCTGGTAGAGGACGCCAATCGAGTTGAAGGTCTGCGCCAAACGGTTTGCCTGCTCGTTCTCGAGCCCGGCAATCTGCGCAGCGCCGCGGACCGGAAGCGCGAATAGCGTGCCGGTCTTGCCAGACACGGCGCCAAAATACTCGCCCCACCCCTTGTCGGGCGAAGCTGCCAACTCAAGCTCGCGAATCTGCCCACGCACTGTACTCTCCGCATACTCCGCCAGAATCTGCACCAATGCAGCCTGCACCTCGGCTGGATAGGTACGAAGCGCGCGGAACGGAAGCATCAGCAATAGATCACCGGTATTGATCGCCTGGGCCGAGCCGTAGCGAGCCCATAGTGCAGGCTTGCCGCGCCGCGTGCGATCTCCATCCTGAATGTCGTCATGGACGAGCGACGCATTGTGGAGAAGCTCGACAGCGGCGGCCCAGTCGACGGCATCTTCGGCGCGGCCTCCCAGAGCTTGACAGGCCGCGATTGCGAGCCGAGCACGCAGTCGTTTGCCGCCGGAATCGAGATGCTCGTGGACCATCCGGGCCCCGGGGTCTCGAGCGCGGTCTCCAGCAAGGTCGACCATGCGGGACTCGACCAACGCGAGTAGATCGCCCTGGTCCACGAGGGCGGACACCAAAGCTCTGGCGTGTTTGAGTGCGGTCGTAGAACTGGCAGTGGCTGCTTTCATGTCGTACCTGGTTGAAGAGCGGATCTCAGGAGTGGGGCTGCGCCGGCCGACAGTCCCGTTCGGACGAGGTGCCAGCGAACAGACGCAGGCAAGCTGCGAAATATCTGCGTCATGGCGAAGCCGAGCGCGGAGGGGGACAGGTTGCCGGACAGAAAGCCCGACCACGTATCCCTTGGGAGTTGGAAGAACGCATCGAAAAACCTTGCGATCTCCGCCGCGCTCATACCGACGAGGGTCTCGAGACCAAAGCCGTAGAGCTCCCAGGCGGTTCGCTGCGGGCGCGGCCAGAGCGTAGCGTTCCCAGAGGCGATCGCGAGGGCGGCGTCGCCGGATGCCAGTCCGGCGAGAATCGACTCGGCGACGGGATCTGCCTGACGCAGAACACGCGAAATCAAGTAGCCCGACGCGGGATGCACCATGGCCGCAGCCGCGCCGAAGGGGACCAAAGGTTGTCGATGCGCCGGAAGGCCGAGGCCCATCGGGATCGAACAGTGCTCTTCGCTCAGGCGCTCACACTGTTCTAAGCCGTGCCGTGCCAAACGCGCCTCGAGGCGCGCACGGAGCAAATCGAGACGCATGGCGGGGCGACGCGCGAGCGAGGTCTCCTCGACGAAAAGGCGATCCTCGCCAAGTGGCAGCACATAAAGAAAGGAAGGAGGTCCGGACGCGTGGCTGGAGGGCTCTCCAAAATCCATCAAGACCATTCGTTTTGGATCAAAGCCGTGATTCGGTGCGCGCAGCAGAAGCCCGAACGCAGTTTGAAAGGCGGGGGCTCGGCGATGCATGCGTCGGATTAACAGGCTGCCCGCGCCGGACGCGTCGATGACGACTCGGACACGCTTTGTTGCGCCGTCCTCGGTATGAACAAGGGTCTCCCCCTCGCGGTGATCCAAGCCCGTCGCCCGATCAGAGGTGACGCGCACGGACCCCGAACGCAGCGTGTCCCAGAGGAAGCCTTGCAGTTCGCGCGTTTCGAGCTTGATGTATGGCCGCTCGAGAACCTGGCTGCGCCATGGCGTCACGACGCACGCCTCGGCCCAGAGGTGCTCGACCAGGCCCTCCATCCCCTCGGGGAGCTCGTCAGCCCATAGGCAGTAGTTCGGCTTCCATGGCGACTCGGGCTCAGGGGCGATCAGCGCAACCGACGCGCCGCGTCCGGCACAGGCGGCTGCTATGGAGAGGGCAGCGGGACCGCTTCCTAGAACTCCGATGTCGTGTAGATTGTCCATGACTCGTTGACGAATGGAGCTTATTCGACCAAAAGACAACTTTGACAATACATGGACAATATTTAGACCAATAGTTCACAAATGCAATTAAAGATTCTGCTTACATTCAAAAGCGACGGGGCCTTCGCCAAATGAATTGGTGGTGGTTGATTTTCGCCGCCATCTTGCTGGCGGCCTGGCTATTTGTGTGGCGGGGCAAGTGGGCCCCGGCCCTCGGGGGTTTCATCGAGCGAAAGCTCGGAGGCTACCGGCAAGCGGCAAACGCGGTCGATCGCAGCTTGCCGCGCGTGCTCAGCGGTGATGACTCTCGCGTGGCCGTGCTCGGTGGCGGCTTGGCAGGAATCGGGGCAGCAGCGGCACTCGGCCAAAGAGGAATTGCTGTCACGTTATTCGAACGCAATGCGTACCTCGGTGGGAAGATTGGCGCGTGGAAGGTCCCTGTGGGCGAGGGGGAACAGACGATCGAGCATGGGTTTCATGCCTTCTTCCGGCAGTACTACAACCTCAACCGCTTTCTCGATCGTCTGGGCGTTCGCGAGGGCTTCCGAGAGATCGAAGACTACCTAATCCTCGATGGCGCCCGGCGTCCGCTGAGCTTTGGAGGTGTCGAGACAATCCCTGCGCTCAACATCATCGACCTCGGGAGGCGCGGATTTTTCCGGTGGCGCGATGTCATCAGCAATCGCACGCGAAGCCGGCTCGATGCGTTCGTTCGGTTCGATATGAAGCATGCCTACGAGGCATTCGATGAGACGTCATTTGAACGTTTCTGCGACGAAGCCGCGCTGCCCGCTGAGCTCCGTATCTCGTTTCGAACGTTTGCGCGTGCATTCTTTTCGGACGAAGCAGATCTCTCTACCGCAGACGTGCTCCGCGCGTTTCACTTCTACTACCTCAGCCACGACCTCGGCCTGATGTACGACTATCCGGTAGGCGACTACGAAACGACGCTTCTAACCCCAATTCGCGCGGATTTGGAGGCGAACAATGTCGACATCCGCCTGAGTAGTCCGGTTGACGGCGTCGACCGTGGCGACCGCAAGCGCTTTCGGATCGCAGGCGAGGAGTACGATTGGGTCGTGATCGCAGCGGACATTCCAGGCATGCAGCAGATCGTCAACGGCTCGGATTGGCTCAGGGAGGCGCACCCCGATTTCGTGGCGAACATGCAGGCGCTGCGGACCTCACATGGGTATGCGGTCTGGCGCATCTGGGTGGACCGCGACGTTCGTCCAGGCTTGCCTACTTTCATTAATGTGGATCGCCGGCGGGTGCTCGACTCAGTCACTCTCTATCACCGCATCACCGACGAGGCGCGGGCTTGGGCCGAGACTCACGGCGGCGCGGTCCTGGAGCTCCACAGTTACGCGCTACCACGTGACGTCAATGACGAGGCGGAGGTGCGACGCCTCTTTCTCGAAGAGCTCGATTACTACTTCCCGGAGCTTGCAGGACTGTCGATCAGTGCGGAGCTCTTGCAGGTTCGTCATGACTTCCCAGCGTTTGCGCCGGGACAGCGCGCCTTGCGACCCGAGCCGAAATTGCCCATCGAGGGATTGCTCATGGCAGGCGATTGGGTCTGCCTGCCCTACCCGATGACTCACATGGAGGCGGCGTTTACTTCGGGATTGCTATGCGCCAACGCGATCTTCGACGCGCTGGGCCTTCAACATGAACCGATCTTCACGGTTGCGCCGAAGGGACTGCTGGGACCGAAACGAGCCGCGCGCGCTAGCGACTGAGCTCCGCTTCCACCTGGGCGAGGTCCGATTGTGCCTGCGCCCCAGTCTCGTTGGGCAGCTTGGCCGCTCGTTCCGGGGGGCGGCCTCATTTCTTTGGCGTGCCTCGAACCGCTCAACCCTTTGCGAAGAACGCAGGCCATACGAACGGATCGAGGAAGGCGGTCTGCAGAGCAAAAAGCAGGAGCGCCACGATGATCACCACCCCGGCCGGTCCCGTCGGACGAGCACTGAGATTGAAGATGGACACGATGAGCCCGATCGCGCCGACGCCTACCACGATCAGATCCGCTCGGATCAGAAACCACAGGGCGCTAGAAGGATCATCGAGATACACGAAAGCCAGAGGCATCCACATGGCCGATCCAACGACCACGGCCGCGCAACAAGCGTTGATGACACCGAATCCGAACCGCTTCCCAACCCGGACCTCGGCAGCCTCGACTCGAAACAGGACGTAGTACATGAACACGAGGTAGCCGGCCGTTGCAAGCCACATCGTCACCCCGTATACGTCCTGCAACGGCGCGGGCATGTCGCCCCAAAGCAGACCACGCGTTTGTGGGTGCGTGATCAATCCGTGTGCGTAGCTTCCGAGAACTGCGATGCCACCCAGCACGTTGATCGCAAGCCATTGTTTCTTCTGTGGGTGCATCATCCTGCCTCTGCGTCCTTCACGAAAGCGTCTACTCGCGACCATTGCTCGTAGAGCCAACGAATCCGTTCTTCGTTTGGCCTGGGGATCTCCGACCGTGGCACGCGCCAGACTTTGCCGCGAACCCTCGAGCCGATCACGGATCCACTCAAGACGTCTTTGACGTTTTGGAGCCCCTCGAGGCCTCGGTGCGCGACAATCGCGCAATCCACGTCTGGCAGGGCGTCGAGGAGAGTCAGCACGCCACCTGTGCGGGGGGGCAGGACATGAGTCAATGCCTCCGCCGCCTGGGCGAGCTCCGGGGACTGCTTCCGAACGCGCTTGCGTGCGCGCACGAGCTTCTCGGCGGAAAACCGAGTTCCCTCTGGGTAGATCAAAACGCCCTCATCGCCTAGGTCTTCGACGAGCGCCCGGATGCCTTCGAGCTCGCGCCCACGATCTCCGCTTCGGTCCACGAAGTAGTTGGGAAGCGCGTTGCCAACGATGTCGAGGCAGGGGTCGAACAACAACTCTTGCTTCAGGATGTAGCGCACACGCCACTGCCTGGGACGCTGGACGTAGACGCTGGGGAGAAGCGTGTCGAGGATGCTGGCATGGCGCATGAGCACGATGGTAGGCCCCGGCAACGCAGCTTCTGGATCATCAATTCGAACGTCGAGGTTCAATAGCCTACCGACTATTTTCAAGATCGCGCTGCTCCACCACTGCTGCAGTCTGTAAAGACGAGCTTGGAGCTCGTCGGGTCTTCCTCGCACAAAAGCGAATGCCACTGCGAGTCTAACTAGCGCGACTATCGCGATGCCAAAGAAGACCCATGCGAAGACCAGAAGGCGTAACGTGACGAACGAACGACGCCGAATCACTCCGATGATCACGCCTGCAACGAGCCACAGCGGTGCGAGCAGAGTCAGCAGGACCCAGGTGGTCACGTATAGGGAGATTGTGATCGCCCTACGACGGACTGGACGTTCCTTCTTCGGTTTAACCATCTCACGCGCTCATTCGTTCTCTGCGAGCGATTCGAGGGTGCCGGACCATCCGCTGTAGCGGCATAGCTCGGACCATAGAGCCTCGCGCTCCTCGGCGGTTTCGCGGGTTCTTGCGAACCGATGGGTCGGGCGGGGTGTTCGGTCGTGCCAGAATTTCCCCGTACATCGTGCCGCCTCGTCAGCCGCGCAGAGCCAGACGATGGTATCTGCGCCTTGCGCAGGGCTCCGCAGAAGCGGCTTTGTGAGCTTGTAGAAGCGTGGGAGGGATGTCGAGACCCCGGGCGTGTCCGCCCACCCAGGATGCATGGCATGCACGACGATGCCGCGCGGGGCGAGCGCTTCAGCCCACATTTCGGTCAAGATGACCTGGCCCCGTTTCGTGCGGGCGTAGGCCTTCGCCCCGTCATATGTTCCGCGCACATTCTGAAGATCCTTCACCAAGATGCGCTGAGTGTACATTCCACCCGAAGACACGTTGACGATACGCGCGGGCGCCGACGAGGCAAGCTTGGGCACCAGCAGGTTCGTGAGCAAGAACTGTCCGAGAAGGTTGGTCGCAAACGTGGTTTCGATGCCCTCAGTCGTCTCGCTGCGAGTCGACAGCAGGACCCCCGCGTTGTTGACGAGAGTGTGAATCGGAGTTTGCAGTCGCCCGGCGAGCGCTCGCACGTCGGACATCAAACTCAGGTCTGCGACTTCCACGTGAACTGCGTCGTTTCCAGTCTGTTCGGCGATGGCCTTGGCAGTCTGTTGGGTTCGGTCCCGATCCCGACCGACGATCCAAACGCTCGCGCCAAGATGCGCCAACGCCGTCGCGGTGTACTTGCCCAGGCCGGAGGTGGCTCCCGTGACCACAGCCGCGGTGCCCGTGAGGTCAGCGCCGATGGTCGAGTGAGGCCGCCAGCGGTAGCCAAGCGACGTATATCCGAGCAATGACTTGTCTAGAAACCGGTCGAGCATCCAGCGTATCTGGAACCGCTTGCACGGATCTGCAAGCGAGGGATCGATGCGTCGTCCTCCTGATGGCCCAAACGTCCCGATGTGTCCATTCCGCGCGTCACAAAATGCCCACGACACGCTAGATTAGACGGGTTCGCATCGACTGTCGCGCCGGCGCACGCGGGGGAGGTTCCTGTGTGATCGCGACCCCCTTGCCGCCTCTGGCCCTGCGCAATTTGGCCAACTTTGACGACGCCCCTTCGATCCCTGAGCCTGTGGGGAGGGGGATTGTGATGATCTTGATTCGAATTTTCGTGGTTGGGCTACTCGTTCTAGTGGCCGCTTGTGGTGGCGAACCGGGCGTCGACGATGTGTGCGGGAGCTGCCCAGAGGGGCTCGCGTTCGACAGCTGCAAGGAGGTCTACAACGTCTGCACCAGGGTCCCGACGCGGACCGCGAGAAACCTTTGCTTCGATCAACTCGGCTCACCCTGCGACGAGATCACCGAATAGGCCAAGCTAGAACGGGCTTCCGGCTCCAGCTCACACTTGCGGTGATGCGTCTCTATTTCTTTCATGCGCCGACGGTCGCGGTAGAGATGGTCGTGTGGTGGAAGCCGAGGCGAGGATCGTCGAGGAGGCCGATGTGTTCGGGGAAGAAGCCCCGGATGGAGGGGAAGCGGATGCGCTTGTGCACCGTCATCTCCGGGTGGCGGTAGACGATGACCTCGTTGAGGCCACGGTGGGCAGTCAGGATGAAGCGCCCGTCGGGGCTCACCTGCAGGCCGAGACTTCCGTCGAGGAGGCTGAAGCGGGTCGCCCGCAGCGCCTTCAGGAGCAGATGCGTGTTGCCGAGCACGTCGACGCGGCTGAAGCTTTCCACGAGGTTCGAAAAGCCGCTGCGGAGATGGGGGAGCGATCGGAGCAAGCTCGGGCGTTCGTCGATGAACTGCACGCGCTTGAAGGTCTCGAGATCGACCCGCACTAGCGTGCCGCCGGCGCAGGCGTTGTAAAAGACGTCATTGGATGTCACCGCCACGTCGGAGGTGAACGCTGCAGGCAGCTCCTTGGCGATGGAGGCATGACGCGTGACGGTGGCCGTCTCAGCGTCGACCTCGTAGACGTAGTTCTTGAAGTGGGCGAGCGTGTACTCGCCAAACTCGCCACCCTGTGGGGCGACTTGCTGACTGGGGCCGTAGAAGAAGTCCTTGGTGGGGTGCGCCGCGAGATGCCAGCAGGTGGCCGGGAGCTCCACCACGCGCGCTTCGTTGGTACTGAGGTCGAAGACACCAATCTCACGCGCGTAGCCCTTGTGGTCGTGGTCCATGGAGCCGTAGCCGATGTAGCGTCGCGAGGGCGAGAGCTTGAGCGCGTGCGGGAGCTTCACGAGATGCTCGCCGAGTCGCACCGGGTTCTCCAGGTCGTCCATGTCGAAGCGCCAGAACGAATCTCCAAGCACCGTGATGAAGGTCTTCTCGGACATCCAGACCACGTGAGTTTGGCTCGAGTAGATGACGTCGGGCGCGCAAAAGCGCAGCGTGGAGAGGCGGCGCACCTCGCGCAACGTGCGCGGATCGTAGAAGAGGAGCGTCTGGGAGAGATTGCCGAGGAACCCTAGCGTGCCCGTAGGGTTCACCTGTGTGGCGTGGCCGCCGGCAAGCCCTTCGAAGAAGTGGACGTCCTTTTCCCAGCGGTCCGCGTCGGGGTCGCAGCGGAGGCGGGCGACGCCGCAGAGACCCTCGAAGCCGTTGAGGTTGTTGCCATCGAGCGTGATGAAGAAATCAAAAGCGGACATGCGGTTCCTCTCTTTAGCGGAGCGAATCGGGATCAGCGAGCAGGCTGTGAAGCTCCTGGCAGATCTTGGCGGCTTGAATGCCGTCGACGACGCGGTGGTCGAAGGTGGCGCAGATCTTGAGCGTGGACCGAACAGTGAGCTCGCCGTCGTCTCCGACCCAGGGGCGCTGGCGCACGCGCGTGAGCAGCACGTCGACCATGATGCGACCGATCGGTGTCAGGGGCGCGTAGGCTTCGTCGACGCCGTGCATGCCCAGGCTGGTCACCATCCCGACGCCGAACAGGTCGGCGGGAAGCCCGAGCTTGGACAGGTCGAGGTGGAGCTCGTTCATCGAGAGGCTCGCGAGCGTGAGGAACGAGCGCATCATCCACCAGGGGAGCTTGTCCATGAGCTGCTTGGTCTGCTGGAACTTTGGATCCTGATCGGCGCGGATGAGTTCGCCCGCTTCGATGACATCGCTGGCGAGCTGCCGAAGGGGAAGCCTGTCGGCGGCGGTGAGTCGGTGGGCGGAAAGGTCGCGACCGCCGGCGCCAGCAATCAGGACAGTGATGTCGACGGTCTTCCGTTGCTCGAGCTTGCCCCAGAAGCGCACCTTGGCGTTGGTGCGCGGGTGGCGGGCGATGGCGATGGCGAGCGCCTTGGTGACCAAATGCGTGACGGTGACATTGACACCCCACTCTTCGCGAACCTCGTCGATGAAAGCCAGCGCCGGCTCCATGTCGACTTCCGTCGCGCCGTAGATGGTGGGGTCCTTGGGCCGGCGCCACTGGGCGGCCGCCCAGCGATGAAAGATCGACGGGTTCTCGTAGTTCTTGAAGTTGCTGCTCATTGCTCCGCTCCGTGAGCTGTTCTACCAAACAATGCCGTTGGCGGGCGCTATTTGTGCCGGCTCATGCAGAGCGTCGCCCCGGGGGCGGAGTCTATTCGCGCGGCCGGTTTCGAATCAGGCTCAGGAGCCCGCTGGCCCGCTCGGACAGACCGCGGCCGTTGAACACCTTGCCCACGCCTTTGAAGAAACCCTCGGTCGTCGACGAGTACGGCATCCAAAGAGCCTCGGCACTGTCGGGAGAGATCATCACGCTTTTCGTCGCTACGTAGTGATAATAAGCCTGCTCCCCTTGTGCGCGGCCGACACCCGAGTCGCCGTCACCGCCGAACGGCAAAGTGACGCAGCCGCCGGATTGAAGTGCGTTGTTCACCATCACGGACCCCGTGCGCAACCGACGCGCGATCGCCTCGCCGGCCTTGACGTCACGCGTCCACACGCTGCCAGCCAAACCGTACTGGGAATCGTTGGCGAGCCGGACCGCCTCGTCGTCGCTCCCGACGCCCATGATCGCGAGGAACGGCCCGAAGGTCTCTTCTCGCATCATCTTCATCTCGTGAGTCATTCCGGTGAGGACAGTCGGAGGCCAGTAGACGCCGCCCTCCCGCCGAGCCTCCCCTCCACAGACGAGCGTCGCGCCCTTCTCGATCGCATCCGCCGTGTGCTCCTCGTAGATCTCGAGCTGGGGCTCCCAGATGATCGGTCCGAGGTCGTAGTCCCCCCCGCTGGTCTGCCAGCCCTGTCGGAGCTTCCCCAGCACCGACAGAATCTTCTCGACCAGCGGTTCGACCAGTTGGTGGGGCACATAGATGCGCTCAATCCCGTTGCACACCTGGCCTGCGTTGTAGCAGGTGCCGTTGACCAGACCGCGCGCCGTGAGATCAAGATCGGCGTCCGTCCGAACGATGGCCGCATCGTTGCCGCCCAGCTCGAGGACGACCGGCGTCAACGTTTCGGCGGCCCGGCGCATCACCTTCTTGCCGGTGGCCGTCGACCCCACGAAGCAGATCGAGTCGGCTGCGTCGATGAGCGCGATCCCGGTCTCCGCGTATCCGTGCACCATCTGCACGACTCCGTCTGGAACCCCAGCGTCACGGAAGAGGCCCGCCATCATGTCGCCGATGAGCGGGTTGACCGGCGAGGGTTTCTGCACGACCGCGTTGCCCGCAGCGAGCGCGGGGATCATGTGCTTCATGCCGAGCTCGAACGGGAAGTTCCAAGGCAGGATGTACCCAGCAACGCCGAGGGGCTCGTAGAAGATTCGCGCCCGCGACCCGATGAAGAACGTCGCGCTTACCTTCTGACCGCGCTCGAGCCGTTTCGCGAGCGCCGTGTGGAGCTTGATCGTTTCGCAAACGGGGGCGATCAGCCCGATCGGCTCCACTGGCGGCTTGCCGTTCTCAGACGAGACAACGCTCGCGATCTCGTCTGCCCGATCGAGGAGCACTCCTCGCAGCCTGTTGAGGATCTCGTTGCGGCGATCGACCCCCATCTGTGCCCAGCCCAGTTGGGCGCGTCTCGCGCGTTCGACGACCGCATGCACCATCGCAGCGTCTGCGATGAGGACCTCTCCCAGCTTCGAGCCATCTCGCGGATTGAACGACTCTAGTCGTTCCGGTGCTTCGTGGACGGGAACTTCGTGCAACATGGGCAACCTTTGGTGGAGGGGCCCATCCTAGTCCGAGGGGCCCTAGAGCACCAGACGCGGCGGCCCTACCCGCGGACGCGTTCCAACGCCAGGTCGTGCGCCTCGTCGTAGTGTCGCCCGAGGTTGTGCCAGTCGAAGTGCTCGCTGAAGGCTTCAACCGAGTTGCGGAGAATGACCCGCTCGCGCCGGCTGAGGGTTGTGAACCGGAACAGACGGTCGGTCAGCTCATCGGCGGCCCGGTGGAAGTCGTTGTGTCGCCGGGGCACCACGTACATGCCTTTGGACGCGTGGTCTGGCACCAGCTGGTGGAGGTAGGAGCCAAAGCCCGACAGGTCGCTGGTCACCGCGGGCACGCCCAGCGCGATCGATTCCAGTGGCGTATAGCCCCAGGGCTCGTAGTAACTGGGGAACACGCCCAGGTGGCAGCCGCGCACGAACTGCTCGTACTCCATCCCGAACAAAGGGCTGGTGGCCTGCACGAAATCGGGATGGAAGACGACCTTGACCGGGTCGCCCTCCTGGTTGAACAGTCGGCAGTTGCGCAACTGGTTGAGCACCGGGTCGTTGGCGTCGTCGATGAGGTCGTGGGTGACGATGCCCGGCGGGGCCTCGCTCTTCCAGGCCTGGATCGCGCGGCGCAGGCGTAGCCGCCAGTAGTCTTCCATGAAGCCATTGAGGTCGGGGATCTCGCCGGTCGCGGCGGCACGGAAAAGCCCGTCGCCGACGGACTCCTTTACCGCATTGGCGGCGGTGCGGAACTCGCGAAGCATCACGCGACTCTGCAGCGCGCGGACGTTGATCGAGCGGAACGGAGCCTTGGTGATGATGAAGAAGACGACCGTGACGGGGCTTCCCGTCTCCCGAAGCCGGTGGTTCAGCCGGGCCAGCGCCTCGATGGTCAGGTCCATGCCCTTGTTGAGGTACTCGTACCGGCCCGAGGTGAACATGTAGAGCGTGTTGTCGAGGTCGAAGTTGTAACTGGGGAAGAAGTGCCCCATCGAGAACCTGTGTAGCCGTTCTTTGTACTGCTGGTGAAGCGTCTGGAACTCGTGGGTCGCGGTAAACCGGCGGATGTTCAGTCCATTGGGCAGCAGCATGTCCGGCGTGCGCCCGAGCAGGTGGGTGCACTCCTGCGCGGTGACGTCGGACACCGTAGTGAATACATGTGACGCATGTGCGGCGGCCTTTTCGATCTGGTGCTGAGTGTGAATGTCGAAGTTCTTCGCTTCCCGATCTCCGTCGTACCGGGGCAGGTCGTCGTAGAACGAAGCATTGCCGGTCGCTAAATAGCGGCCGACCAGGGTGGCGTGAGTGGTAAACACGAGCGAACCCGGCCAGCCCTCTTTCCTCAGCATCGGGATTGCCATGCCGGCCTGCCACTCGTGGAACTGGGCAACGATCTGGCGGCGCTGCGACTCCTGCTGCGCGAGGATCGACAGCAGCGCGCGACACATCTCCCCAAAAGCCAAGGCGTCATCGACGTTCGTCTCGTCGCTCCCAGGGATTCCGTGGTCGGCCCAGACCCGGTACTTGAGCTCGTTGAGCGACCCACGAACCGTACCGACGTCCAAGAGCACCACGTGCGGACGGCCGCTGACGAGCCAGCGACCGTAGTGGGCGCCGTAGCCCATCTCGCGCAGTTGCTGCACCGCCCGTCCGAACGGTCCGTCCAGCGGCGCCGGCGCGAACTCGACCTCCGCGGTCTGCGGGCTGTAAGGACCCACGAGGCAGTACCGTTCGCCCCAGCGGCTCATCATGCTCGGGACCTTCGAACGCAAAACGGTGTAGATCCCGCCCACCTGGTTGCAGACCTCCCAGGCGATCTCCATCAGCAACGGCTCGACCTGGCCCACAGCGATGTTCTCTCGGGCCTTCTTATCTGTCGACGGAGGGGCGGATGGAGCCATGCTGATGACGTACTTTCAGGGTGATGCGGGCCTCTTGAGTGTAGGGTCGCTCGGCGCGCTTTGCACCCTCATCTCGACCGGCCGATCGGAATTGAGCAACGCCGCTCGTGCGATGGTGGCTGCTCGCGAGCTCCTGTGGTCCGTCGCTAGCAGCTCTTCGGAGCTAGATGCCGCAGAGGAGCACGATCTGAACCTTCGTTGTTTGGCTCGGCGCAATGATGAAGCCATCGGATGCCGTGCAAATGACTTCACCGTCCGGGTCTCGAGCCCGAAGCTGCATCGTGCACGGGCCGGGCGGTAGGTCGAAGAATGAGTTCCATACGCCCATGCCGCTCCCGTCCGGATCGTCGACGACTTCGAGATTGCCGTTGATGGTCACCTCCTCAGAGAACTCCGGTGTTGATTCGAAAAAGGCGGTTCCGCCCCCGTCGCAGTCGATCGTGAATTCGACGGTCTCCACATCGACGCCCGGAACCAGGCCGGGCAGTTCCACGGCCAGGGAGGCGTTCCCCGGCAAACCCGGATAGTCTTGACAGGTCATGACCGTATTCACGACTGTCGGCTGACCGTTCGTTGCCTCGAATGTTTCCGCACTGACGCAGATCGTTTGGTCCTGTTCGTCGCGTCCGATCAGGTTGAGCAAGCAAAGCCCGTCTAGAGGCTCTTCCGCCGCACGCCAGACATCAGAGATAGGCAATTGCGCGCCGGGCGAGCTCCCGGCCGACTCGATGCGCTCCATCGTTCCGCCCCGACGCATCGCGGGCACGAACACGCCCTCTGTGTCGAGCGTATTCCATTCGGCGTCGCACGCGATCTCGTAGTCCAAGCTCGCGATGGTCGTCCCGAGGCCGGAGACGGGCGCTTGGACTTCGAGCACGACCTGGGGTTCAGTGCTGGCCTCGTCGCCACCGCAGCCGACGATGGCGACGAGCAACGACATCCCAACGATGGACCCCAAGGTCTTCCGACAGGTCTTCAGCGGACGGCTCCGCCTTCTTCGAGAGTCGCTTGGCATCTAGAGTCCCTTGTCGCAAGAGTGATGAAAACGGGCTTGGCCCTCGCGACATGGTCGATGCTACGTCCGCTGCGCAAGTTCAGTCAACGGCGGATTGTGGCGCGCAGGTCTTGGATCGCCAGCGCAGGACAAGGTCCGCGCATTGGTGAGCACGCTTACAAACGCAGTAGCCTGCTGCAAGGCACTACACGTCGTGAACGAAGAAGCTTTCGGTGCGCGACACTGAAGAACCGCGCAGTCGTGCAAACGGCCCCATCGTCTTGCTAGTTTGAGCGTTGGGGGTTCACGTTCATGAAGAAGATACTGCTCGTAGTTTGCATGCTTTCGTTCGCCGCAGGGGCACAGGCCGACTTCGGCCGGAAGATGCTCAAGAAGGACAACGTCACCGCGGTCCAGAATGCAGCCAAGGCTGCAACGCTTTCCGACGAAGACATGGCAAAACTCTCTCTGCAATCCGTGGCAGAGATGGATGAGCAGAACCCGGTCGTGCCGGAGGGCGACCCGCTGGCAAAGCGATTCAACGCGATCGTGAAGGGGCTCGAATCAGAAGACGGGCTCAAGCTGAACTTCAAGCTCTACAACGTCTCGGACGTCAACGCCTTTGCGACGCCGGACGGCAGCATACGCGTCATGGCTGGCTTGATGTTCATCATGACCGACGACGAAGTGCGCAGCGTCATCGGTCACGAGATCGGTCACGTGAAGCTGCAGCATGCGAAAAAGCAGTACCAGAAGGCCTACAGCGTCGCGGCAGGCAAGGATGCTGTTGCGGCCAACACAGGAACGGGTGGCAAGGTCCTCACGGACAGCCAGCTCGGCAAGTTCATCGAAGATGTTCTGAACGCGAAGTTCTCGCGAGGCGATGAGTCGGCTTCGGATGAGTACGGGTTCAACTTCATGGTCAAGCACGGCTATGACTACCACGCCATGGAGGGCGCGTTCAGCAAGCTCGCAGAGCTGAGCGACGACGATGGCAAGAAGTCACTGAAGGCATCGCATCCGGGTGCTGCCGAGCGCGCGAAGATCGCGAAAGAGCGTGCTGACGCGCAAGACGCGAAGATGAAGCAGGCGCGCCGATGAGAAGCCTTCTCGCTAGGCACCTCTTGGTGCTCGTTGCCGCGCTTGCGATCACAGCTTCGGGCTGCGCAACGACCTCGTCGAACACAGCCAACTCCGAACCGAATGCAAGCCTCCCAAGCGCGGTGGTTCCAGGCACCGCCAAGGCGTACGCACTGGCGCTGCCTCCTCGGGGCTCAGCAAGTGGTGGCAATACCGCTCTGGGATTCACTTCATCGAGCGCGATGCGCGCGAAGGGGCAGTTGCCTTCTTACACGGAGGCCATGCTCGAGCCGGCGGAGTTGGGTGACCTCGAAAACGACGAAGGTCAACAGCATCTGAGCTCGGGCGAAGTCTCCGAGATCATGAACGGACACGTCAACGAGATCTTTCAAGGCTGCGTGCTCAAGGAGATTAAGAAGACCCGTATGAGTCGCGTCTCGATTCAAATGGTGATCTCCGGCAAGGGCGAGGTCACGGGCGCGACCACCAAGCCCGGGAGCAAGGCCTTTCAAGGCTGCGTCGCCAAGAAACTGATCGCGATCGACTTCCCGAAGTTCTCCGCGCCTCGAATGGGTGCGGAGTACACGTTCAGCTTCAACTAGTCGTCAGCCGTCCAATTCCAACGCACGTTTGCTTGTGGGAACGAGCTCGGCGGATTGGTCCGAATTCCCGATGGATTCCCGAGCCCCGTTTCTCCGGGCTCCCTATACCCCCCGTTTTCTGACGTTCTGAGGGATCGCAGAGCGCTTCAGACAGTCCAGGCTAGGCTCCGACCACGTTCGCGCATGTAAAAGGGAGAACGAGAACATGAAGCAAAGCAGGACATTGCGGATCGCGAGCGCGCTCGGCGTCGCCCTGGCATTGGGTTGCCAAAGCAAAGAGGCGGCCCCCGAGCTCGAAAAAGCGGCGCCGGCCGAGACTCCGGCCGCGGTTGAGAAGCCCGAGCTGTCACGAGGCGACGGTGAAGTCGATCGCACGATCCTGCCGATCGTCCCGCCCAAGTACGAGCCGATCACCGAGCTCGATGCGAGGAAGGCGAAGGCTCCGCCACCCTTCGAGATCAAGCCTCCCGAGGGCGCGCCCAACGTCGTGATCGTGCTGATCGACGACATCGGCTTCGGTGCCACCGAGACGTTTGGAGGTGTCATCGAGACCCCCACCTTGAGCCGTCTTGCCGAAGAGGGACTCCGCTTCAATCAGTTCCACACCACCGCACTCTGTTCACCGACGCGAGCTTCGCTGAAGTCCGGTCGCAATCACCACGCCACCAACGTCGGCTCGGTGATGGAAATCGCCACGGGCTTCCCGGGTAACCAGGGTCAGATCCCACCGGAGGTGATCCCTGTGGCAGAAATCCTGCGACAGAACGGCTACAGCACCGGAGCCTTCGGCAAGTGGCACGAAACGGCGCCCTGGGAGGTCTCAGCCTCGGGGCCCTACGATCGATGGCCGACCCATCAAGGCTTTGACAAATTCTACGGCTTCATCGGTGGCGAGACGAATCAGTGGGACCCGGCGATCTTCGACGGAAACACCAGGGTTCCGACGCCGAAGACCGAGGGCTATCACTTCACCACGGACATGACCGACCAGGCGATCAACTGGGTGAGGTCCCAGCAGGCGCTCACCCCGGAAAAGCCGTTCATGGTGTACTTCGCGACGGGTGCCGTGCACGCGCCGCACCACGTCGGCAAAGAGTGGATCGAGAAGCACAAGGGCAAGTTCGACGAGGGCTGGGACAAGCTACGTGAAGCGACGCTCGAGCGACAGAAGGCCATGGGGCTGGTGCCCAAGGACACCAGGCTGACGCCTCTCCCGCCTGACATCCAGACTTGGGACGACCTCTCGGCAAAGGAAAAGAAGCTCTTTGCTCTTCAGATGGAGGTGTTTGCCGCGTTCACCGAGCAAACCGACCATGAAGTCGGCCGACTGGTCGACGCGATCGGCGAGATCGGGCAGCTCGACAACACCTTGTTCGTTTACATCATGGGCGACAACGGATCGAGCGCCGAGGGTGGCCTCACCGGGACCTTCAACGAGCTGGTACACCTCAACGGCATCTTCGAAGCAGAGACGATCGACAGCATGCTAGCGCGGGCCGACGACTGGGGAGGTCCGAACTCGTTCCCGCACATGGCCGCTGGCTGGGCCGTCGCCACAGACTCGCCCTTCATGTACACGAAGCAGGTCGCCGGCGACTACGGCGGCACCCGCAACGGCATGGTCTTGCACTGGCCGAAGGGCTTCAAGTCCAAGGGCGAGATTCGCTCCCAATGGCATCACGTGAACGACGTGGCACCGACGATCCTCGAGGCCGCCAAGCTGCCAACGCCTAAGGTGATCAACGGAGTCGAACAGCGGCCGATGGACGGGGTGAGCATGCTCTACTGTCTCGATGACGCGGACGCCGAAGACCGCCACAAGACCCAGTACTTCGAGATGTTCGGCAACCGCGGGATCTACCACGACGGCTGGCTCGCGCGGGTCAATCACAGGGCCCCTTGGCGGAACGAGCCCTTCCAACCGCTAGAGGAAGATATTTGGGAGCTCTACGACACGCGCGCGGACTTCAGCCTCTTCAACGACTTGTCGAAGGAGCACCCCGAGAAGCTCAAGGAGATGCAGGCTCTCTTCGAGAAGGAAGCGATCGCGAACAGCGTCTACCCGATCGACGACCGAAGTTACGAACGCTTCAATGCGAAGCGTGCGGGCCGCCCCGACCTGATGGGCGACCGGACATCGCTAACCCTTTTTGAAGGGATGGAAGGTCTCACGGAGAACGCGTTCCTGAACGTGAAGAACACGTCTCTGACGATCGAGGCCGACGTCGAGCTTTCGGGCAAAGATCGAGGTGTCATCCTCGCCCAGGGCGGCAAGTTCGGCGGCTGGGTGCTCTATATGGACAAGGGCCGGCCGACCTACACATACAACTGGTTCGGGCTCGACGCGTACACCGTCCAGGCCCCGAAGCCGGTGCAGGGAAAGAGCGCGACCATCAAGCTCGACTTCGAGTACGACGGCGACGGGTTCGGCAAGGGCGGCGTCGCGACGATCTTCGTCAACGACAAGAACGTCGCGGAAGGCCGGATCGAGAAGACCCAGCCGAATGTCTTCTCTGCGGATGAGACCGCGGACGTGGGCAGGGACGAGGGAACCGAGGTCGTGCCTCTATTCAAGAGCATCGAGGACTCGAAGTTCACCGGTCACGTGAAGTCGGTTACGGTGAGCATCCGGAAGTAGACGTCTCAACGTGTGGTCGGAACGACCGAGCGTAGTCGCATGCTGCTGGCTCCTCATGCTCGCATGCTCGAGCGTTCCGGTAGCGCATGCTCAAGACTAAGAAGTCTTTGAGGCAGAAGGTGCTGAAGAAGAGTACCGAAACGCGCTCAACTTCGGCTTCATCTACGTGCACTCCATTCTTAGGGAGGTGGAAACTCTGCCCGAAGAAGAAGGGGCCCGCGGGGAGCGAGAACCTCTACGGCCTCGCTTACATCTACGTCGTCAACGCTGGAAGCATCTCGAAGCACGACCTGAACGCTTCACTCAACGGGGTTTACTATTTTCAACGAGGCCAGCGAGCTGGGCGACCCTACGGAAGCCTAGGGCACCCCACACCACGCTAGTCGGGCCGATCCGAGATCAGGCCCAGTTCAACGGTGTGGTGGAGCCAGACAAGACGACGCTCTACGCCAGACCGCCACACTAGAAGAACACGAACGCCGCCGCGAACATGATCCCCGTCAGCCCGAAGTAGGTGATCGGAAAGATCCATCGACACCGGCGATCCAGGAGATCCCCTGCCTCCACCCCGCCCTGCCGATCATGCGCCGCGACCACGAGGTTCATGACAGCGGATGCGCACATGATGATGAGGCTGAGGTTCAAGAACCCATTCATGAAGGTCAGATAGGAAATGTGAGGCAAGATCTCGCTCACCACGATTTGGTAGGCGACGGCGGTGAGAATGCCGATGAACGAGACGTTGATTCGATCACCCAACGACGAGCGATCCATCCAAAACACCGACCAGGAGAGCATCACGATCAGCATCAATGGAACAATCACCAGCCGAACCATGAAGAACGACTCCCGTTCGACGTCCATGCTGACAACCAACGCCGAGGCGACCCCTACCTGTCCTGCGTAGGGAGCTCGGCGATCCCGTGTCGACGTTCGGACGCCTTCGAAAGCCCACTGCGGCATCCGAATTAAGTCATCGGAGACGCTGACGGCGTCTGCCTCCGCAGCCGCATCCAAGGCCTCGACAAGGGTCAGGGTGCCATCAGACCGCACCCGAAGCACGATCCCGTGCTTCTCGTGCAGCCCCGATTCGTTGACGAGAATCATTTGCGGGAACCATCCGTCGAAGACCTCGTTGAACTGGAACGCGCCCAGATAGACCTTTTCGGCAACCCCCGCCTCAGCAGGGTCGAAGGCCTGACGCTCGTCGTGCCATGTCAGCTTGAGCACCCCGCCGAACTCGAAGGTCTCGGCTTCGTCGTCGATGTCGTTGATGTCACGCAGATGGAAGCTGGCCCGAACCACGACGGGGCCGGCTTGCTCTGGAGGACCGGTCACAAAGGGCTCGCCGGCTGCGCTCGGATGCACCACTGGAGCGGGATTGTCGTCCGCCTCAGCCCGGGCGATCCCTGCGCAGCACATGGCGGTGCTCAGCAGGGTCAGGGCTATCGAAACGACCTTATGCATCTTTGGCGCGACCTCGGAACCGGGCGTCACGTGAGCCAAGTGCTAGGGGAAGGACCGTCGAGGCTCAAGGAGGAGCCGGCGACGAACGTGTACCGATGCTACCCACGAACAGGTTCACCTTCGAAACATCGCCGCCCAGACCGGCATATGCCCCCCCGGGAACGGCCGTCCCGCCTGAATTGTCTGGTTGTACGCTCCGGCGCCGAGTTTCTCGACTTGAAACACGGCGTTTGCGCTTACTATCAGCACGCAAGCGGAATCGCGACCATTGCCGGTGATCCGAGAAACGCCTAAGAACGCCGAGTACCTCTCATGAGCCGTTCCCGTCTCGTCCCTCTTTCGGAGCACACCGTCGAAATCGTCAGCGACGCTGGCGAAGGTGCGCAAAAAGCGGCCATTGCCTTCGCGCAACTCTGCGCCAAAGCAGGCAACGGGCTTTGGACCGTGGAGATCATCCCCTCCGAGATCCGCCCACCGCCGCATACGATCGGGAGCGCGAGCGGCAACCGCATTCGCCTTGCCGAACGTAGCGAGGTCACCAATGCCGGTAACCGAGCAAACGTCGTCCTGGCCTTCAACGAAATGGCTCTGCTCTCGCGTCTCGAAGCGCGGAGTCTCGCCGACGACGTTCTCGTACTGATCGACGATCACTGGGCAACTCATGACATGGAGCAGTACCGGTTCTCCTACCGTGAGGTGATCAACAAAATTCGTTCGCGTGGGGCGACCATCGTCGAGGTCCCTTTGGAAAGGGAAACCAGCCGTCACGCCGAAGATGCACAACAGGGGAAGAACATGTTTGCGGTGGGCCTCTTGTGCGCCCTCTACAACAAGGACATGGATGTGCTCGACGATGTGATTCGCGGCATCTTCGAGGGCAAAGCCCGCGAGGTGATCGAGCTAGCGGTGAGACTCGCGGACGCAGGCTATCAATACGGAGTCGCAAACTTCGAAGAACGCTTCGAAATCCAGGCTCTTCCCACAGATGTGCCGAAAGTGGCGATGAACGGGAACACCGCACTCGCGCTCGGCGCCGTCTCGGCTGGATTCGAGATCTGTTCGATGTATCCGATCACCCCGGCAACCTCTGCTTCGCATGAATTGTCGCAGATCTTCGAAGATTTCGGGGGCTTCGTCCATCAGGCCGAAGACGAGATCGCCGCAATCGGGGTGGCGCTCGGCGCGTCCTATGCCGGAAAGACGGCGCTGACCATCACCTCGGGGCCGGGCATGGCCTTGAAGACGGAGTTCCAGGGCTTGGCTGTGATGACCGAGACGCCGCTCGTCATCGTTGATGTTCAGCGAGGCGGACCCAGCACCGGCTTGCCGACGAAGATCGAGCAAGCGGATCTACTTCATGCGCTCTACGGCGCTCCAGGGGACGCGCCCAAGGTGGTGATTGCGCCGAGTACAATCGAAGAATGCTATTATATTCTTTCGGTCGCGCGGAAGATTGCGGAGGAATTCCGTATGCTCGTGATCGTCCTTTCCGATGCAAACCTGGCGACAGGTCAGCAGCTTTTCGATCGCCCCGATGTTTCCCAGACGCCGCGACGGCCTCCGCTCGACCTCAGCCCAGTACCGCTCGGAACCCTGCCGTACGATTGGGATCCAACGACGGGACTTTCGCAGCGCCTCATCCCTGGGCAGCCGGGTGGAATGGGGGTGACGACCTCGCTCAACCACGACCGCGACGGAAAGGCCTGTTACGACGCCGAGCGCAACCAGCGCGGGCACGCCATGCGCAGCCGTAAACTCGCCGCTTTGCAGCAAAGCCTGCAGCCACCGAGCGTACACGGAGCGCTCGAAGGCGACCTCCTCCTCCTGGGTTGGGGAAGCACCCGAGGAGCAATTGAGGAAGCCGTCGACTTGGCGCGCGGCGAGGGCCTCGCGGTTTCCTCCCTCCACATTCAGTTCCTCAGTCCCCTTCCCCCCGGACTCCACGATATTTTCGCGGGTTTTCGCCGGATCATCACGGTCGAGCTCAACTACAGCGATGACTGGGACGACCCGTTGATTACAAAGGAAAACCGTCGTTACGGTCAGTTGGCGTGGATCCTCCGGGCCGCCACCCTGCTGGACATCGACTGCTATGCCAAGGTCCCTGGCCGGCCGTATATGCCGGTGGAGATCCTCGACGAAATCAAACGCATCCTCGGCGATCAATCGGGAATCGAACACCCGACTGAGACCCTCCCCTCAATCTCGGGAGTGAATTGACGATGTCTATGCTTGCGGAACTATGCGTGCTCGAGAGCGGCGCGGTCGAAGCGCACACCCTCGACGACTACGAATCTGAGACGCCCCGTTGGTGCAAGGGATGCGGTGACCACGGAGTGCTCGCGGCGCTCCAGCGCGTGTTGCGCAAGAATAACCTCGACCCGGAGGACGTTGTCTCGGTGTCCGGCATCGGATGCTCGAGCCGTCTCCCCCACTATCTCAAGACCTACGGTTTTCATGGTATCCACGGCCGGGCTTTGCCGATCTCCACGGGCGTGCGGCTCGCGCGCCCCGAGCTGCCCGTCATCGTAATCATGGGCGACGGTGATTGTTTCAGCATTGGCGGCAACCATTGGCTGCATGCGATCCGCTACAACATCAACGCGGTCGTGCTGGTGTTGGACAATGAGGTCTATGCGCTCACCAAGATGCAGGTCTCGCCTACCACGCCGGACGGATGGAAAACCAACACCACTCCGCATGGCACCTACCTTCAACCCATGAACCCTCTCAGCGTAGTGATGGGAATGACCAACGTTTCGTTCGTCGCCCAAACCGCCACCTGGCTGCCCGCGCACCTCGACGAGACCATCGAAAAGGCCTGGGACCACAAGGGGCTGTCCTTTGTGCGCATCTTGCAGCGGTGCCCGGTGTTCATGCCCAAAGCTTTTGGCGAGGGCGGATTGAACTTCCCGGTTGTGTTCCTCGAGAATGAGGACGGAATCCCCGTGCATCCCTTGCTTCTCAAGCGCGGCGCCACTCAGGCGCACGACCATCGCGACATCAACGAGGCTCAGCGCGTCGCGGTCAATGTCGACCCTGCCCCCATGGGCTTGGTGTATCGCAATCCCGATCTCCCCACCTATGAAGAGATCCGATGGAACCGCCAAGATCGGCCAGATCACGAGACCTTCGTTCAGCGGCTCGAAGCCACAATGGACCGCTACACCGTCAGCTGACCGTGTGCACGTCATGAAAGAACAGATTCTCCAACGCGTCGAAGATGTTTGGCGCCACCACTGCGGCGCTCTCGAAGAGGCTCTTGGCGAGACCATCTCCGAACTGAACAACGTGCTTCGTCTCGACGAGTACCATCGCCATGGGCATGATCCCGACCAGCTCGAGCGCGCTCTGGGACCCTTTGCCGCGACCAGCCTCGACCTCGGCTCCTTGTCCCGCGTCCTCGGTAAAAGCACGCGCTCACGGGCGATGTCGCCGGAACGGCTCAAACGAGTGCAGGGGCTCATCCCCACGCTGTCGGAAATGAAGGAAGCTTGTTCGACGGCTCTACCCGACTCCGCCTCGGTCGATCTCGGGGCGGAAGAGAATGAAATCCGGGAACTTGCGGAGCAACACCTGACTCGCATCGCCAGGGTCTTTCGCACCCTGCGCATCGCGCAACTGGAGATTCGCTCCAAGTACGAAGCTGCGACCCATGACCCGGTCTTTGCGAATTTCAACTGGCGCCAGTTCGGACCCGGCGAGCTCCGCTTATGTCCTCCCTTTCTCGTCATGGCGCGTCTGGATGAAGACAGAGGCGCGCAACTGCGCAAGATGATGTCGCTTCTCGAGGTCGGCATGCCGATCAAGATTGTGGCTCTGCGATCGAGTTTGCGCGAGGTCTACTCCTCGGCCCTCGACATCAGCGTGCCCGCCAGGATGACCATTGAAATGCTCCCGCTGGCGATGCGGGGCGTCTACTTGCTCCAGACCTGTGTGGCGGCCCCGGATTTCCAAGATCGCCTCTTCGACGGTTTGACCGCCCCGCGGCCCGGCGTGATTTCGGTCCTCTGCCAGCGGAGCGATGAGGAGCAGGCTGCCTTTCAAAGGCGCGCCGAACGTGCCGTGCGCGCCAGGGCCTTTCCGATGTGCGTCTACGATCCTGATGGCGCGAACGGTTTCGTCATGTGTATCGATCTCTCCTCGAATCCATCGCCGGATGCAGTTTGGACCAACGAAACGCTCTGCGGCCAGGACGCGCAAGGGCAAGCCATCGAAGTCGAAGAGGCCTTCACCTTTGCCCACTTCGCCGCCTCCGAGCCGGAGTTCGCTGCGGAGCTCGCCGACGCGCCCCCAATGGCCGATCAGCTGATCCCGATGAACGATTATCTGGGCTTCTCGCGACCGCAGCGGGTCGGGAAACTTCCCTTGATCTCGCTCGCCGGCAAAGACGGAAGCATCCTTCGCAAAGTTGTCTCGCCAGCACTTGCCCTGCAGTGCTCGGATCGCCTCCACCTCTGGCGAACCCTTCAGGAGATCTCCGGAATCGACAACCCGTACGTCAACACCACCCGCACCACACTGAAGAACGAATTTATCGCTGAACAACAGGCGCAGCTCGAAAATCAGCGACAGGAAATGGAGAAGGAAGCAGCTCGCCGCGAGCAGGCCGTCGTCGCCTCCACCGTACGCAAGCTCGTTGCCCACCTCAGCGGCGTCGACCCTCCCGGCAGCTGAGGAATCCAAGCTGTCCGAATGGGTCTTGCTCTACGGCGGCCATCTGCTTAGATGGGCCATAGCTTTCCTACTCCTTCATACCTTCTGAGGTCATAGATGCTCGACTCCCTCGTCCGACACACCAGCGTTCTGGAGATCATCGGCGATGTAATCCGGGTCCGGGCTACAGGCGTAGCTCTCGGGGATCTTGCGCGGGTGGAGAACCGGGATGGTGAGGTGTCGACGGCCAGCGTTGTCGAGTTGAAACGGGATATCGTGAGCCTTCAAGTGTTCGCGGGTGGCAAAGGCATCTCTACCGATGCCCGAGTTCGTTTCCTCGGACATCCCCAGCAGGTCACCTTCTCCAACCACATTCTCGGGCGGATCTTCCGGGGCTCGGGCGAGGTCATCGATGGCAAGCCGCCCCTCGACTCCGAGGACACAATCCCGGTGGCGGGCCCTACCGTGAACCCAATGATGCGGGTCGTACCGTCGAAGATGATCGAGACGGAAGTCCCCATGATCGATCTCTTCAACAGTCTGGTGGAGAGCCAGAAGATCCCGATCTTCTCGGTTGCCGGTGAGCCCTACAATGCTCTTCTGGCCCGCATCGGCTTCCAGGCAGACGCCGACATCGTGGTCTTCGCCGGATTGGGACTGATCTTCGACGACTTCCACTTCTTCAAGACCGCCTTCGAGGAGAACGGGGTCGCCCATCGCACGGTCATGTATGTGAATCTGGCCTCCGACCCGATCATCGAACGCTTGCTCGTACCGGACATGGCGGTGGCGGTCGCCGAGCGCTTCGCCATGGAGCACTCCAAGCGGGTCCTGGTGCTGATGACGGACATGACCGCCTACGCCGATGCCATGAAAGAGATTGGCGTGTCGCAGTCCCGGATTCCGGCGACGAGGGGTTACCTGGGCGACCTCTATACGCAGCTCGCCCGGCGATACGAGAAAGCGTGCGACTTCAAAGGGGCCGGCTCGGTCACGATCCTTACCGTCACCACCATGCCTGGCAACGACGTGACCCACCCGGTTCCCGACAACACCGGTTACATCACGGAGGGACAGTTCTACTTGCACGACGGGGTCATCGACCCCTTCGGCTCGCTTTCGCGGCTGAAGCAGCACGTCGTCGGGAAAGTCACCCGGGAGGATCACGGCCAGATCATGAACACCATGGTGCGCTTCTACGCCGCCGCCCGGGAAGCCGAGCAAAAGCAGGCCATGGCCTTCGAGCTTTCGGACCTCGACATGAAGCTCCTCAAATTCGGGAAGCTGTTTCGGAGGCGCTTCATGGATGTGGACGTCTCTTTGCCTCTGTTGAAGGCGCTCGATCTGAGCTGGCACACACTTGCCGAATGCTTCGAGCCACACGAGCTTCTCATGAAGCAGGACCTCGTTGACCGGTACTTCCCGGACTTGAGGAACGAAGACACGAAAGAGGTCAGCTGAGCAATGGCCCGACTGAAGCTCAGCAAGGCGTCGCTACAGCAGGAGGTAGTCAAACTCAAGCTCTATGAGAAGCTCCTTCCTTCACTGGAGCTCAAGCGCAGGCAGCTGACCATCGAACTGGACAGGGCCCGTAAGGAGCACGCAGCGACGCAGGCCGAGGTCGACCGCGTGGAGGCGCGCGTGGGGGCGGAGCTGCCCATGCTGGCCAACACGGAGATCGAGCTCAAGGGTCTGGTCAAGATGACGGCTTTCGACTTGGAGCAAGAAAACCTGGTTGGTGTCCGGCTCCCCGTTCTGAAGGAAGTCGAGTGCCAGGTAGAAGAATATTCACCGCTTGCAAAGCCCCCTTGGGTTGATGCGCTGGTCGAACGCCTTCGGGATGCGGCCGAGGCGCGAACACGCATCCAGGTCGCCGCGGAGAGGGTCCGCATCTTGTCGCGTGCAGAGCGACGCATCACACAACGCGTGAACCTTTTCGAGAAGATTCTCATTCCCAGGACCCGGAAGAACATCGAGCGCATCCAAATCTGGCTGGGTGACATAGGAAGAGCCGCCGTGGTTCAAGGGAAGCTGGCGAAGGCCCGGCAGGTGCATGACCTGGGGCCGGCGGAGGATGAGGAGACGGCGTGGCCATTGTCCCTTTGAGCAAACTCACCTTGGTGGGGCACCAGGCTGAAAAGGAAAGAGTCCTCGAAGACATGCAGGAGCTCGGCTGCCTCGAGGTCGTTTCGCTCGCGCAGGACGTGGCGCCGCTCGCAGACCCGTCGAAACGAAGTCGCGAAGCTTTGAGCTATCTCGAGCAGTGCCCCCAGAAACAGCGCCCTGTAACCCATCTCGCCGAGTTCGATGCCGTGGCCGTCGAGGAGGAGATCCTGGAGCTCAGGGATCAGACGCACGAGCTGGAGCTCGAGCGGGACGCGCTCATGCACCGCATCGAAGCACTTGCGCCGTGGGGCGACTTCGAGTTCCCGACCGAAGGAGACTTGGGGGAACAACGCTTGTGGTTCTACGTGGTGCCACAGAACCGCTTACGTGACCTCGAAGCGTTGGATCTGACTTGGCAGGAGATCAAGCGCGTGGGACGGAACGCTTATGTGGTCGTGATCGCCGAGCTGGAGCCCGAGGGCTTGCCGGTGCCACGAGTGCGAACCGGTGGCATCTCGCGGCACACGCTCGAGCGAAGGCTAGAGGACGTGGAGCTCGAGCTCGAGGACGCATCGCTCGGGAGAATTCGACTCACCCGCTGGAGCAGCCTGCTCTCCCGCAGCCTGGCTGCTCTCGAGGACCGGGCTGCTCGCAGGCTTGCGGCCGATCAGTGTTACGATTCCGGTCCGGTTTTCGCGCTCCGGGCATGGGCACCAACCGAGGCCTTGGACGCGCTCGGATCGTACGCGGCGAAGCATGGGGTCGCCATGGAGGTTTCCGATCCCGGCCCGGACGACGAACCCCCGACGCTCCTTCACAACTCGGATCGGATGGAAGGCGGCGAGGACCTCGTCAACTTCTACAAGACCCCCGGCTACCGCAGCTGGGACCCGTCGTCTGTAGTTCTGTATTCGTTCGCGATCTTCTTCGCGATGATCATCTCGGACGGTGGCTACGGGCTGATCTTGGCACTCCTGCTGGCGTACTTCTGGAATAGACTGTCGAGCTCCGCCGCAGGACGCCGGTGGCGTTGGGTGTTGGCCACCCTCACGGTGACCACGGTCGTCTACGGCGTTCTGGTGGGCTCGTTTTTCGGGGTCACGCCAGCTCCAGACATGTTTTTCTCGCGGCTGGCGATTCTAGACGTCACGGACGCGAGCTCCATGATGGCGCTCTCGATCACGATCGGAACGATTCACGTGATGATCGGCAATCTCATGAACGCCAGACGGTACGGCTGGAGCCCCCGTGCTCTGCCCTCGCTCGGATGGGCCATATTCGTGCTCGCTGGGTACACGCTGCTAGTGGCCTCACAGCTAGGAGCCGACTGGCTGAATAGGCCGGCCATTGCCGTCGCTATCTTCGGCCTGGTCTTGGTCTTGTTGTTTTCGGGATACGGAGCGCGTCCTTTGGCCCGCCTGGGCAAAGGGCTGGTGGGATTGACTCGAATCACCGCAGCGTTTGGAGATGTCTTGAGCTACCTGAGGCTCTTCGCCTTGGGCCTCGCCTCCGCGTCACTGGCGATCGCGTTCAACGGAATGGCCGCTGATGCTCGGGATGGCATTCCCGGCGTCGGTCTCCTTGTGGCTCTAATCATCCTCGTCATCGGACACAGCCTGAACCTGCTATTGGCCGTTGCCAGTGGTTTCATCCACGGACTACGATTGAATGTTATCGAATTCCTCAACTGGGGACTTCCGGAAGAGGGTCCTCTCTTCCGGCCGTTCAAGAAGAAAGGTGTGTGAACCTTGGAACCGCTCGTCTTGATCATGGGATGGCTGGGCATCTTCTCCCCTCTGGCCTTAGGTGCCATCGGAAGCATGCTTGGCGTTGGCCGGGGCGGCCTGGCCGCGGCCGGCGCGATGCTCGAAGTGGAGAGCGGCTACGGCCGCTTCGTCGGGGTGGCGGCAATGCCTTCCTCGCAGACCATCTACGGCATCGTCGTGATGCTGACCCTCAACCGCACAGTCTCGGTGGAAAACTCGCCCGGCCTATTCGTGCTGGGAGCTCTCACTGGCGTTGCCCTGCTCGTCAGCGCGATGGCACAGGGAAGCGCCTGTGCGGCCTCCATCAACACCTCGAAGTCGAAGCCTGAGGTGTTTGGGATCTCCGTCGCGCCCGCGGCTGTGATCGAGGGCTTCGCTGTATTCGTTTTCGTATTCGCGCTGGTGCTTGCAGGCGCCATTCCGAAGTGAGGTGACGCATGACCGAGCCAGACGGGAAATCCTCGGGCGTCAAGAAGCTCATCGACCGGATTCGTGATGAAGGAGTCCAGTCGGCGCGAGCGGAGGCCGACCGAATTCTCACGGAAGCCAGAGCGCAAGCGGCACGGACCGTGGCGGACGCCAAAGCGGAAGCTACAGCCATCAAGACGGAGGCACGGGCCGCAATGGAGCGGGAACAGACTGCGACCATCGAGGCGCTGCGGATCGCGGCACGGGACACCAGCCTGGAGCTTCGCTCGGCAATCATGGCCGCTTTCGAAGAACACGTGCGTCGCCTCGTGACCGACGTGACCACCGACGGCTCGGTGCTCCGCGACATGATCTTGGTCCTGGCCGGGAGGGCGGCGGAAGAGCTCATCCAAGACAAGGACGCGGTCATCCTGGTTCCCGATCAGCTGGGCGATGAAGTCTCGGCGAAGCTCGAGGAATTTCTTCAGAAGTCGGCAGTGGCTTTCTCGGCCGACGTGTTGAGGAAGGGCATCGAGCTCATCCCGTCGAAGGAGTTCCAGGGCGGGGCGCGCGTTCGTTTGCTGGGCGAGGACCTGGAGATCGACTTGAGCGACGAGGCTCTATCCGCGATGATGCTGAAGCTGCTTCTGCCCCGCTATCGGAAGATCCTAGTCGAGGCAGGGCAGTGAGGCGACGCTACTATCAGCTCGTCGCCAGTCTTCCCGCCCTGCCCGACTTCCGGCGGGCAAGGCTGCTACCTTTGAGCCGTCTGCGACTCGAGGAGCGACTCTCGCTCCTGCACGCGGATGACTGGAAGGACCTCACGAGGGCCCAGAGTCTGCTGAGCTGGCATCGCCAGCCGGTTAGTCGGACGACTGGAGAGTTCCTCGCCATGTATGACGAGGTCGTGGCCCGCAACGTCAATCGGGAGCTCATGAGCATGGTGGAATTCCGGATGAACGCGCGGACGGTGATGGTTGCCCTCCGCCAGCGGCGCCAGGGAAAAGCCGCCCCGTCCGGGCGATGGGGCACAGGCTCGTACACTCGTATCATCGGGTCTCGCTGGACCGAGCCGGAGTTCGGCCTGGGCGCCGTCTTTCCATGGATCCCCGAGGCGCAGTCGTTCCTCGAGCGGGGGGACGCCATGGAGCTCGAGAAACTGCTGATGGGTCAGACTTGGAAGAAGCTGAGCCAGATCTCAGACGCACACCCGTTTGGGTTCGAGCAAGTCTTCGCCTTCGCGTACAAGTGGGACATTGTCCACCGATGGCTGTCCTACGACTCCGAGAAGGCCCGTGATCGCTTTGAGGAACTCATATCGGAGGTGACAAGTGACCACCAAAACCTCTTCGCCTGATCGGGGCGAGTCGAACAGGGACGGAGTTCGACGCGCTCCCGTCGTAGCCGTACAGGAGAGCCTGGTCAGCATCAGCGTCCGCGACACTCGAGTCATGAAGAACGAGGTCGGCTACGTGCTTCTCGGGGAGGAGCGTCTCAAGTCCGAGGTGCTTCGTGTCCAGAATCAGGTCGCCGACTTGCAGGTCTTCGAAGACACCTCGGGGGTCAAGGTCGGGGACGAGGTCGAGCTGAGCGGCGAAATGCTGTCTGTAACGCTCGCACCCGGTCTTCTTGGGAAGGTGTACGACGGGCTGCAAAACCCGTTGGCCCTGTTGGCAGAGGAACACGGCTTCCTGCTGCCCCGTGGTACTGATGTGGACCCCGTGGACACCGAGAAACGCTGGGACTTCACGCCGAAGGTTTCGACGGGAGAGACCCTGGTGGCGGGACAAGTCTTGGGGACGGTTCCCGAGGGAATTTTCGAACACAAGATCATGGTGCCCTTCGACGAACCCGCAGCGGTGAAGTTGACCTGGATCAACCGGGGCAACCTCACGATCCAAGATCCGGTCGCCCGACTAGTCCGACCAAGCGGTGAAGAACGGACGCTTACGATGGCGCAACGATGGCCGGTGCGCCGCCCGCTTCCCGAACGGATGCTCCGCCAGCGCGTGGCCGAGCGCATCTACCCGACCGAACCGCTGACCACCACACAGCGCATCATCGACACGATGATCCCGGTTGCACGTGGAGGCACCGCGTGCATCCCGGGGCCTTTTGGTTCCGGCAAGACGGTGCTCCAAAGCCTCATCTCCCGACACTCGGCAGTGGACATCGTGATCATCATCGCCTGCGGCGAACGGGCGGGGGAAGTCGTGGAGACGATCACCGAGTACCCGGAGACCACGGACCCCCGGACCGGGGGCTCGCTGATGGACCGCACGATCATCATCTGCAACACGTCCTCGATGCCGGTCGCCGCGCGAGAATCCTCCATCTACACGGGAATCACGTTGGGGGAGTACTATCGGCAGATGGGGTACGACGTCTTGTGCATCGCCGACTCTACCTCGCGCTGGGCCCAGGCCATGCGCGAGACCTCGGGGCGCATGGAGGAGATCCCGGGGGAGGAGGCGTTCCCGGCGTATCTGGACTCTTCGATCAAGAGCCTCTACGAGCGGGCGGGGCTCATCCGTGGTCCCGACGGACAGACTGGGAGCCTCACGTTCATCGGCACCGTGTCGCCAGCCGGCGGAAATTTCGAAGAGCCCGTAACCCAAGCGACGCTGGCCACCGTGAAGACGTTCTTGGGTCTATCGGCCGACCGAGCGTACAAGCGATTCTATCCGGCGATCGATCCGCTCATCTCCTGGTCGCGTTACCTCGACCAGATGAGAGACTGGTACACCGAGAACCTGTCCCCGACCTGGGTGGAGGACGTCAAAGCGGCTCACGCGCTTCTCCATCGGGGCGACGACATCTACCAGATGATGCAAGTGACAGGGGAAGAAGGGACCACCATGGCCGACTTCCTCGCCTGGCAAAAATCGGTCTTCTTGGACATGGTCTTCCTTCAGCAGGACGCTTTCGACTCGGTGGACTCCTCGATGCCTCTCGGGCGCCAGAAGAGCAGCTTCGAGCTCGTGAAGGAGATCGTAGAAGCCGACTTCGCGATGGACGATCGCGACACGGCGCGGGACTTCTTCACGCGCCTAATCAGCCTCTACAAGAACCTCAACTACAGCCCGGATGATTCCGCGGAACACACTCGCTACTTGCGGGAAATCCGAGACCTGGTCGATTCGAAGCGGGTGAAGGTCGCAGACGGGGCCCAAGACGTCACGATCGCCGATCTGCCCTCCCCTGGTACATCTAGCCAACGCGGAGAGACTTCGCGTTCTTGACGACGATCTCATGGACAAGAGCGCGGAGCTCGCGCCGAGTATCCCTCGGGACGTCTCGATACTTCTTCTGAATCTTCGAGAAGGTCTTGCTGAGCCGACGTCGGGAGGATGTGTCGAGTTGATCTAGGACTTTAGGGCCGTGCTCGGTCGGTTCCGGGAGTTCTTTTTTGGCGTGCGCCCAGGCCTGAATACGGTCGAAGTGGTCGAGCGCTCTTGCAAGAAGTACGAAAGGGAAATTGAGCGAAGGGTGCGGCCCGACGCGAACTCTGTAGCCGTCCTTGGGGTTTCGCATGGCCGACACGGCCTGCTCGGTCATGTTGGACGCGCTCGCAAATCGGCGTGTGAGCTCGTAGATCCCCACCCCGAGCCCGCCGAGCCCGCCGAGTACCGTCCCAGCAAACACGGACGCGAAACCCACGGCAGCGTCCACCGCACCACCCGCCGCAGCTCCGGTCAGCGTCGTCAGCGTCAGGAGCGTCTTTGGCGGGAGCCCCATGACGTCCCAGGTTTCCTTGGCGAAGAGGTCATCGTGCGACTCCAGTTCGATTTCCGTTTCGGGTGACCAGCCATCGAGACGGTGCAAATAGACCTCGGCGATCTTCCGGTGCGCTTTCCTTTCGATCAGGCGAAGCTTGTCGTGAAACTCTCGCTCGAGCCGGGATCTCTCGTGCGGCAAGGCGTGTTCATCGGGGAGCACGACACTCAAATGCAGCGTGAGTGCGTCCAGCATCATGTCAGAAATGATGTTGGACACTTGGTAGCGCCGGTGCTCTTCCTGCACCCGCAAGGCATCGACGCCTTCGACGATGGGGCGCTCCCATGAAGGCTGCAAAGTGGCAAAGGCCTCGAGGAGCTTGCGTCGCTCTTCCCAGGTCACCGCGTGGGCGTCGAACAGCCTGACGAGCTTGAAGTACTGATTGAGCGCGCGCCTCCAGTCTTCGATGTACTCACCTGAGCCGCTTCGGTTGATGAGCGCCATCGCCGGCTGTCCGGTGTAGCGCAGAACCTCCATTTCCGTTTCGTAGTTCTTTCGGTAGGGCTCGTCACCATTGACTACGTAGAGGATCGCCGCGCCATCCAGAATGGGTCGAAGCAAGCGCCGCTCTTCCACGAAGTCCTCGCTGCCCTCAAACGCGTCAACGAACTCGCGTACGCGTTGGACCCGATCAGCGGCGGTGACCTCCCGCTGCTTGATCCAGTGAAGCGCCCGCGGCGCATCTTCAAATCCAGGTGTATCGATGACGGAGAACAGGACTCGATCGTCGACCTCGACGTCATAGCGGACACATTCGGTCGTCGTACCGGGTCTTGGGGAGATCTTGACCGCGTCGTTCTCGATCAGGCTCGCGATGACGCTCGACTTGCCCTTGTTGACTCGACCGACCACCGCAAAGCGCGGAATTTCGACGCTTCGCTTGGTCATAGCGCGTCCAATGCAATGTACGGATCGGCCAGCTCGGCCAGGTACCCGGCCCAGACCTCACGCTGCTCATCGTTGCCACCACTGGTCAGCAAGACGTAGATCTTCCGGCTAGAGTGACCGTGAGCTCGCAGGGACTGAATCAAACGTTTGAATGCGCGGTCGGGGGCGTTCCAGGGCTCGGCGAGTAGCAGCACCGGCTGCTTGCTGCCCTCGAGTCGCCTGAGCAGGGCTTCGTCCTCGCTATGGTCGTGGCCGCCAGCGCTTGCGATGGGCGGCTCGACCAGCGCGCCGAACCTCGCGCGCAAGCGCTTCAAGAACGCGTCGTCCGAAATCTCGGCGTCTCGCCAGCGAACCGCGATCGCCGGCTCGTCTTGGCTGAACTGCTGCGGTCGACCCAGGGGCTGATGCCCTTCGCCGAGCGGCGCGACATTTCCCGGGTCGTCCTCCTGTACGCGGCGCACCCGAGGATTGGTGAGGCGCACGATGACTTCGGCTTCTTCGGGCGTGTCGAATGAGAGCTTGGCAAAGGCGCGATTCATTCCCACGCGACCCCAAAGAACGAGCACGAGCCTCGGAAACAGGCCGTACACCAGCAAGCACAGGAGGAGAAAAGGCCACCATCCACCCGCCAGGGCGGCGTCTTGAACGCGCGCGCCCGCCGGCGCGTTCACATACGCCGAGTCAATGCGGAAATACTGTGTCGCGTGGACCAGATCAAGCGATGGAACGGCGTCGGGCAACCAGAGTCGCCACGGCACAGCCAAGCCTTCGCAGAATCGCTGAAGCCCCTCCGCTCCGACCTGCAGCGTCGTGCTCCAAGCGAAGGCCAAATCAGTAAATGATACGGCCGCGATGAAAGTCGCAATCGCGCCGACGTTGAACGCGACGGCTCCGACCTGCATGCCCCGAAACAAAACCCAGCGCTCTACCCCGCCGTACAGGGAACGCCTTGCCAGAAGCCGTCCGGCATCATCGGCGCCGACCATCTTTGTGATCAGCTTTCGGACTAGTGCGCTCAAGGGGAAGTTCGCGAGAAACCCCGGGGAGGATCGCGACCAGACAAAGGCGATGATCGTTCCGAGCAAATTGAGCCACTGAACGATCACAAACACGCCGAGCACCACCAAGACGTTGATCGGGTGGTCACCGGTGAACTGCAAGACCGCAAGCGCGACCATGGCCCCGATCAATCCGAACAGCGCAAAAACGACCCAGTTCGCGAGGAGCTGCGCGCGCTCGACCCGTTCACCGGTGGTCGGGTCCTCGCTTCGGCGCTGCAGCGACGCCAGCCAACGGGTCACGAGCTCCGGGGCCGTCCTCGGATCGTCCTGCCAGCGCAACGCGATCGCGCGATCCCTAGCGATGAGCTCCTCGCGTGGTCGATCCCGGTCGGACGCGAGCTGCACCTCGAAATCGATCAGCTCCGCGAGGCCGAAACGACCCTGGTTTGAATGTCGCTCGGGCGCCGTCACGGACCGAATTCGTACTATATGCCCGGCCCGACGCCAACCGACCTCCGTTGGGGCGGCAGCGGCAGCTTGGACACCGCGGCTGCTGCGTTCGAGCGTCGTTGGCGCCTACAGATCCTGAAGAAGAGTGAGCTACCCCACGCCGGCTCCCGGGGTTTGGGCTTGTGGTGGGAACCCTACACCGCGAGAATGAAGGAATGGGGGGTAATCGTGTGATTTCGAGTTGGGCTCTGCTCTGCTTGGCCACCCTCCTGGTAGCTACGGGCTGCCGTGGCGGCAGCAGCGCAGATCTTGGACCGGATGGCGGTACGGGCACCGACGCTGGCACGGCGGATTCGGGAACGATGGAGCCTGAGGACCTTCCCGAGATGCTCGTCCAGATCACAGCACCTAGGCAGGGCGCGTTTCTCGAAGCCGCATCGGTGCAGGTCGAAGGCACGAGTGAAAACGCAGAAACGGCCGCCATCTTCACGCTGAACGGTGTCACGGTCACACCTGACACGAACGGCGATTGGTCCGTGCAGGTGCCGCTGGACGCAGAAGCGGTGGCGAACCCGATTCTGGCAGAGCTGTCCCGCTCCGAAGACGGCGCGATGGTTCGAGATCGTGTGACGGTGATAGCAGGCAGCTCCGTTGCCGACGGCGACTTCAGTGAGGAGGGCCTTGCGGTTCGCATCAATGATTCCGCGCTCGATTCCATCGAAGGATTTTTGGCTGACTCAGTCGCAAGTGAGCTCGATCTGGCCACCTTGATCCCGGTTGGCACACGGGTCATCGACAACGACTGCTTCATCGATGGCGGGTTACTCGGCTGTCTGGGCCGGGCCAGCGTCGATGTCGCGGCACCAGCCCCGAGCTTCGCCTCGCTGGGCCTTCAGCTCGATGCCAAACAGGACGCCTTGGCCATCGACACCACGGTCACGGAGATCGTGATCCATCTCGACATCCTCGGAAGCGGTCTAGTGCCCGACTGCGGGCTTACGATTACGGCAAGCGAAACCGGCATCGCCTCGAGCTTCGCTCTGCAGCCAGACCCGACAGAGCCAAGCAAGATCGACGTAAACTCCCTCGGTGCGCCGGTTCTGTCATTCAGCGGCTTCGTCCCTTCCTTCTCCGGGGCCTGCGATGCGCCGATTATCGGCGATATCATTCAGGCGGCGCTTCCTGACTTGGAGCCGCTTGCCACCGACGCTCTGGCGGCCGTTCTACAAGACCCGGATGGCCCCGGTCCGGCGGACGATCCTCTCTCCGACGCGGCCGAGCTCGCCTTGGCGGACCTCTCCATCGCCGGGTCGCTCGGCGACGCATTCATGGCCAGTCTCGACGCCCCGTTTTTCGCCATTCCCATCGACGAGGCGGGTATGACGTTGGGATCGGACGGTCGCGTCATGTCACTGATGGTCGCCGAAGGCGCTCCGGACCTCAGCGCCTCGTACGACGTGGACACGACGTTTCCGGTGTTCGACGGCAACACGCCGTCGGGTGCCCCCTTCGGCGTGGGGATCTGCCTTTCGCCATCGTTTTTCAACCAGCTGTTGAAGTCGATCGTCGAAGGCGGTTCGCTGAGCTCGGAGATCACGGACCTCGATTCGCTCGCGCTCAATGCGGCGAGCCTGAGCCTTCTGCTGCCCGGGCTCGAGATGCTACCGCCGACGACGCCAATGAAGCTCGTGCTCGCCCCCGAGCTCGCCCCGTTGATGACGGGCGCCCCGGGCCCCCAAGGAGAGCTCGGGGAGCTTTTGTTGCCGCACTTGAGGGTAGACGTGCGCGGAACCGACGACATGGTGTACGCGTCTTTGGTGGTCGACATTCGCGCAGGTCTCGACATGGAGGTCGACGGCGAAGGCAACCTGACGATGGTGTTGGCACCGCCCTTGCCCGAAGATGTCGCGGTCACGCTGCTTTACACATCGGTGGGCGGCAACGAAGCCATCATTCAGTCGTTCGTGCCCAACCTGATCGCGGACGCGCTGCCTGACATAGCCGGCGCACTGGGCTCATTCCCGCTGCCGTCGCTACTGGGGCTGGAATTGAACATCATCGAAACAGCACGTGAAGGGATGTTCTTCTCGATCTACGCAGACCTCCTGGCGCCCTAAGAGCTCCCCTGCTCGACTCGCGCGAGGTCGGATGCGGCGCAGCGCGAGCTACGACCCGGAGCTTCTGCTATTGCCCCAGCGCTCCTCCGGGAGCAAATCTCGAGAGTAGCGTTAGGGAGAACCATTCATGCTGCAAAAGGACAAGACCCCTGAGCACAAGGCGTTTCGCGAGACCGTTCGCGCCTTCGTGCGCAAAGAGCTGGTACCGAGGGCGCGCGAGTTCGACAAGATGGGCCGGCTCGACAAGTCGCTCTTCCCCAAGATGGGTGAGCTCGGGATGCTCGGTCTTCGCTATGACGAAGCCTATGGCGGCGCCGGCCTCGACTGGTCGTACACCGCCATCCTCTGCGAAGAGCTCGGACGCGCTGACAATGTTGGCGTGATGACCGGCATTTCCGTCCACACGGACATGGCGACGCCGTCTCTTCATCGCTTCGGCAGCGAAGAGCTGAAGCAGAAGTACCTGGTGCCCGCCATTCGTGGCGAGATGGTCACCGCAATTGCGGTGACCGAGCCGGACGCAGGCTCCGACGTTGCAGGCATCCGGACCCGGGCGGTCCGCGACGGCGACGATTGGGTCATCAACGGCTCCAAGATCTACATCACCAATTCCGCCACTGCGGACTGGCTCTGCCTGCTGGCGGTGACTGACCCCGACGCCGGCCATGCGGGCTTCTCACAAATCATCGTGCCGACGAGTACGGCCGGCCTGTCCTATGATCTGCTCGAGAAGATCGGCTTCTGGGGCTCCGATACAGGGCTCTTCTTCTTCGAGGATGTCAGAGTTCCGGTCTCCAACACGATCGGTCAAATCGGCGCAGGTTTTGCGCAGCAGATGATGCAGTTCCAAGCCGAACGGCTCGTCGCGACCATCGGGCTCATCGCCTACTGCGAGGAGCTCTGGGAGACCACATGCGACTGGGCCCGGGAGCGCAAGCTGTTCGGCAAGACTCTGATGTCGATGCAGAACACCCAGTTCAAGCTGGTTGAATGCAAAACGCTCCTGACCACGGGTAAGCTCATGAACGATGCCTGCGTCGAAGCGCTCATCAGGGGAGAAGACGCCACAGACCTCATCTCCATGGCCAAGCTCCACGTGGGCCGCGTCTGCCGGCAGGTTGCAGACGTATGCTTCCAGCTGCACGGTGGCGCCGCCTACATGAAGGAGAGCATGGCTGGGCGCGCATTTTGCGACACACGCATCGCTAGCGTCGGCGGCGGCAGCGACGAGACGATGATGTACTACCTCGCCAAACGCTGGCGGCTCTCATAGGCTACGGGATTCGACGCCAAGGAGCCGGATCATGACCAAGGCACACGATTTCGAGCTGAGAGAAGTCATCACGCCGACCCGTGTCGCACGGGCCGGCATGAAAGTAGCCGACGTGTTTGAAGAATGCGTGGCGCGCCGGGTTCCCGGCATCCCCTTCTGCAACGAACGCAACGAGGTGGTGGGCAGAGTGTCCCTTCGCCACACGCTCAAGATGACCTGTGTTCCGGAGTACATGGTCAAAGGTGCACATCTGCTGGGCGACGTGATCGAAGCGATCCGGATACCCGACTTGTGGGCCAAGGAGGTATTGCAGATGCCCGCCGAGCACTTTGTGCTAGCGCCGCTGGCGATCGTGACATCCGCGGCCCCCGTGGTGAAGACCCTTGCCATGATGGAACAGTTCAACAGCAGCTATGCGTTTGTCATCGATGAGGGTGTGTACAAGGGGATAGTTACCCGCATGTGGATTGCGTCGCTGATGCTGAAGGTCCAAGAACGCTGAGCCGTGGACGTAGCAGCTACTTCCCTCGATACGAACATGTACATCGCGGCAGGCATTCTGCTTGCAGCGTACGCCCTCATCTTCAGTGAGGTTCTGCACCGTGCCAACGCCGCCATCATCGGCGCGGTCGTCATGATCGGGGTCGGCATGGCCCGGGGCTTCTATTCCCAGGAAGCCGCCCTTAGGTCCATCGACGCCAATACGATCCTTCTGCTCCTTGCAATGATGCTCGTGGTGGCCATGCTGCGCCCTACCGGCGCCTTCGAGTACGCGGCGATCCGATTGACCAAGCTAGCGGGTGGGCGACCCATGCTGCTGATGGTCTACTTGGGTCTGGCGGTGAGCGTGATCAGCATGTTCCTCGACAACGTGACCACGATCATCATGTTCGCGCCGCTCACCGTGCTGATCACACGCATCCTGAAGCTCAACCCGATGCCCTATTTGGTCGCTGAGGCCATGCTCTCCAACATTGGCGGGGCTGCGACCCTAGTCGGCGACCCTCCCAACATCATGATTGGCAGCGCGGGCGGCCTTAGTTTCAACCAGTTCCTCCTGCACATGGGCTTGCCCATTGCCCTGGTCTGGGTCGTGACGACAGGGCTCTTGCTACTGCTGTTTCGCAAGCAACTGGCGAGCCATCCGGTCCTCAAGCCCATCGATCTGGATGAGGGCCGCGCCATCCGAGACATGCCCGCCCTGAGGCGAATTCTTGTCGCGCTGGGCCTGATCATCGTGCTGTTTTTCACTCATCACCGCCTGCACATGTACCCGGCTTTCGCCGCATTCGTCGGCTTGACGCTCGCCCTGGTATTGCTGCGCCCCTCGCCGGACAAGCTCTTTGGCGAGGTGAACTGGTCGGTCTTGGTCTTCTTCGCCGGGCTCTTCGTCATCGTGGGTGGTGTCCAAGGATCCGGCTTACTCGACCTGGTCGGCCACAAGCTGGCTGCTCTGGCCAAAGAGCCCGGAGAGCCCCTGATCGCCGCCTTGATTCTCATGTGGATCTCCGCCGCGCTCAGCGCGGTCGTCGACAACATCCCCTTCACCGTGGCGATGATACCGATCATCCTCGGCTTGGAGTCCCAGGGGGTCAACATCACTCCACTCTGGTGGGCATTGGCGTTTGGCGTCGCCCTCGGCGGCAACGGAACGCACATCGCGGCAACGGCGAATATCATCGTGGTCACCGAGTCCGAGAACTGCGGTGTTCCAGGAGCCCGGATCACGCCACGGAATTGGCTGCAATACGGCCTGCCCGTCACCTTCCTGAGCCTTCTGATGGCCAGCCTTCTGTACGCCCTGTTCTTCGATTTCTTTCTCTGAGCGCCAAGCGCCTCTGCGATTCGCCATCCGGAGCCATCCGCGCTGAACAGGTGAGCGCCTGGTGCTCCGGGCACGCTGGTATGTTATTGAAATTACATGGGGGCACCTGCGGTCATTCCATTCCGCACCAAGCTCACGGTCCTCGGCGCACTTCTCACGATCTTGCCGCTGACGGCTCTGGGTTTCGCCTTGATGAGCAAGGCAAGCGAGACGGTGCGCACGATGACACGCGAGTATCAGCTCTCCGTCGCTGGCGATTTGTCGCGCACGATCGAATCAGAGCTCGGAGAAGCGGAGAACGGCCTAGAAGCGGTCGGACGCGTCCTGACGAACATCGATCTGCCGGAATCAGTAGCGATCCAGCTCGCGATCAACCTCGTCGCCGCCCATGAAGCGATCGACCACGTCGCTGTCTACGCCCGCGACGGCGAGCTGGTCGACGTGATTCGTGAAGCCGGCGCTCGAGAGATCAAGCCGCCAGAGCAGCTCTCCGAGGAGATCCGTGTGGCCGCAAGCGCGGAAAACGTGGTCACAGGTGCAGCTGTCCCAGCTCCGGAAGGCCCACGAGTCCTGCTCGTGCTGCCCATTCGAAAGGCAGATCTAGTGACCGGCTTCGTCGGCAGCTTGGTTTCGCTCCGGCGCGTTCAGCAACGGGTCGAGCAGTTGTCGATCGAGCGCTTCGAGGGGCTGCCCGGCTCGATTTTCGTCGTCGATGACGACATGCGCATTCTCGCGCACGCCCGGATCGAAGAGTCACGAGAGCTCGCCTCGGCACGCGGGGCAGGCGCACTCGAAGGCATCGAGACCAGCAGATTCGCCGGCGCAATGGTGAAGTCCGGGGAGTACGTCGAAAGCGACGGAACGGAGATGGTCGGCACCGTGAGCGGCCTTCAGACTCGCCCCTGGGCCATCGTGACGCAGATTCCGCGGGATTTCGCTTACGCCTCGGTCAACACCATGCGACGTGTGGTTTTCGTGGTGAGCCTAATCGCAATCATCATCGCCTTGATGGTGGCGTTCGCGGTCGCGCGTCAGATCACTCGGCCCATCCAGCAACTCTCGATGTTCGCGGACGACCTTGCCAATCGCCGTTTCGACCGTCGGGTCACCGTGAACACCCGCGACGAGCTGGCGGTCCTCGGAGACGTGCTCAGCTCGGCCGCTGCTGATTTGCAGGCCAGCGAAGAGCGCATTCGCGAAGAAGAGGCGATACGGCGCGACCTGCGACGCTATCTCGACGCCGATCTGGTCGACAGGGTCGTTCGTCGCGAACAGGACATGGCGCTCGGCGGCGAGCGGCGCGAAATCTCGGTGCTCTTTGCCGACGTGGTCGCGTTCACTCCCATGGCGGACTCGCTGGCGGCCGAGGACACCGTCGGCCTCCTCAACGAGCTGTTCACGATCCTCACCGAGATCGTGTTTCGCTACGAGGGCACGGTCGACAAGTTCATCGGGGACTCGGTGATGGCGATATGGGGCGCACCTCAGCTGCAGCCGGACCACGCTGCGCGAGCCATCGCGGCTGCAGAGGACATGATGCGCTGGCTCGAGGCAGGCAATCAGGGTTGGCGGCAGAAGTTCGGCGTTACCGTCGAGTTGGCGATCGGCATCAACTCCGGACACGCGGTCGTAGGGAACGTGGGCTCCGAAACCCGCATGCAGTACACGGCCATCGGAGATGTGGTGAACGTCGCTGCGCGGCTCGAATCGATCGCACGGCCGCAACAGATTCTGGTGACACAGGCCACCAAGGGCTCCGCCGGAGCTGATTTCGAGTACACTTCACTGGGTCCGAGGCAGCTCGAGGGCCGCCGCGACCCTGTGAAGCTTTTCGAGGTGCGGGTATGAATCGAGGCGCTCGATGAGCCAAGGGGACCTCGCGCCGGGAACGGTCATCGCCGACCGATTCGTGGTGGAGCATCAGGTCGGCGCGGGCGGCATGGGAAAAGTCTATGCCGCCAAGCAACTCGGGCTCGAGCGCTCGGTCGCGATCAAAGTCATTTCGCCGGAAGACGCTGCGAAGCCCATGGCACGGCGGCGCTTCGAGCGGGAAGCGCGCGTGGCATCCGCGCTCAGGCATCCGAATGCAGTCGAGATCTACGACTTCGGAACGCACGGCGACACGATGTACCTGGCGATGGAGCTTCTCGACGGCACGAGCCTTCGTTCCCTCGTCGACATCGACCTGCCGCCGCTCAGCCCACGCCGTGCGTGTCAGATTGCCGCGGACGTGGCTGACGTCCTCGCCTCCGCTGCTTCCATCGGACTGATTCATCGCGACCTCAAACCGGAGAACATCATTCTCGACCGCACCCGAGACGGAGAGCGAACCGTGGTGGTCGATTTCGGTCTCGCGTACATCCTCGAAAGCGAGGAATCGGGTCGGCTGACACGCGCCGGCGAGGGCCTCGGCACACCCGACTACTTGTCCCCGGAACAAGCTCGAGGCCTGAGCCTCTCCCCGGCCTGCGACATCTACTCGCTCGGCTGCGTGCTCTACGAGATGCTGACAGCGAACCCACCGTTCGATGGGAAGAACGCGGTCATTTTGTCGCAGCATCTCTTCGTCGCCCCAGCGTCCGTTCGGGAGCGTTTCCCGGAGATCCAAATCCCGAGCTCCCTCGACGAGATGATTCTTCGGATGCTGGCCAAATCGCCGGTGGACCGTCCCTCGGCGCAGGCGGTCTTCGAGACCCTGCGCTTGCTCGACCCGAACGCGCCTCAACGCAAGGGAGCAGCATCGGGAGAACGGCTGCTCGGCAGGCCGGCACGCATGGTCTCGGCGCCTCCCATAGAGGCCGAGGGCGCCACGATGGATGGGGACCTGTGGTTCGGGGCCGACATCAAGATCGCTGTGTGCGGCCCTGTCGATCAGAACCTGACGCTCGGTCTTGCCGCGAATGGAATCGAAGCAGTGGCGATTGACCCACAGAAGGCCGATGTGCCGTTGGGTTTGTTGGCTGTGTTTGCACCCGGCGCGACCGCAACTCAAGTTGCCGCCCTGGCCGACACTGGGCTTCCCGTTGTCAGCGACGCGGCCCCATCAGATATCGATCGACTCGCCGAAATGCTCCGCGCAGGGGCTTCGGAAGTCGTCATTCAGCCATGTCCGCCCGAGGAGGTCGCTCGGAAGGTCTGGAGAGCGGTTCGAAAGGGGTAAGGGGGAACCTTGACTAGACACATCGCAATGATCGCTGCGCTCTGTATGTTCGCCGGAATCGCGCCGGATGCGGCGGCGCAGGCCGCTGGGGCGAGCGAGACCTACGAGTACGTGATCAAGCCTGGCGATACCTGCGCAGGCATTGCCGAGCGCCTGTTCGGAAACAAGCGCCGCTGGGATCTCATTCACGAACACAACCCGGGCATGGGCCCCACTCCGCACCACTTGATCCCGGGCGAGGTTCTGATCCTACCGAAGCTCGAGCAGGGCCCCGACGCTCGGCTCACAGCCGTGCAGCGAACCGTGCAGGCACGCGCGCCGAAAGATCCGGAATGGGAGCGCGCGAAGCAGGGCAAGGAACTCTACCGCGGCTGGCGCGTCAATACGCTGGAGCAGGCATCGGCAGACGTGACGTTTCAGGACGGGTCTTTGGTGCAGATGAGACAGAACACGCTCATCATCATTTACGGAGGCGTGTACCGTGACGCGCGGCGCAAAACGACGGAAGCAAGCTTGGAGCGCGGCACGCTACGAAGCCGCTTGAGCGAATTCCGCTTAGATGTGAAGACGCCAAGCGCCGAGGCCGGCCTGGACGGCGGAAGCTCGGTCCTCAGCGTCGACGATCAGGGCAGCAGCCTGCTCTCGAACCACGAAGGCGGTGATGCCAATTTCAAGGTGAAGATGGGCGAGGCGGTGAGCGTGAAGCCCGGATTCGGCTCCAAAGCGAAAAAGGGCACCCGCCGGCCGAGCAAGCCCGCTCCCCTACCCGCCACCCCCAACTGGAGCAGCGACCTCGACATGATCTTCTCGGGCATTCGCGCCGAAGGCGGCACCGTGCGCGGCGCCTGGTCTTCGGTTGAAGCCGCGGATTCGTATCGCATCGAGATCGCCAAGGATCGCGAGGGTGGCGAAGTCGTCGTGGCGACCAAGGTGCCTGCGTCGGTCACGAGCTTCGAGATTCACCGACTACCCGAAGGGGTTTACTTCGCGCGCGTCTCGACGATCGACAGCGACGGATTCGAGAGCCCCCAATCCGCGGCGCACGCGATGAACGTGCACTTGGTGCGCCTCGATCTGCCCGGCGAGGAGCCACGCCCCGGCGCAGCGCCCGGCAACCCAGAAAAGGCGCCCCTGCCTGCCCGCGTCCTTCCTGGTACCAGAGTCGTTTCGCCCAGCGGCTTTCTCTGCGGAACCGTGGGCCACGACAAGGCTGAGTCATTCGTGCTCGAGGATGCTGGGGCCTACCAAGTCGATTGCATGAGCAGCGACGGCAGTGCCGCGCCCACGGTCGAGGTGGCCGTCGTGGCGACCGCCTTGGAAGTCCTGAAACCAGAGATGAGGGCGCCACTGGTTCGAAACGCCGAGCCCAGGCGCGTGACCGTGTCCGCGAAAAGCGAGCTACCCCTCCCGGAAGGAGCTCGGCTTCGGGTTCCCGAGGGCATCGTTCTGCAAGAGGTTTCTAGTAGCGGCGACACGACCACGCTGGACCTGAGCGCGACGAAGGAAAGCCCGGACGAGATCGCCTTGGAGCTGGTCTCGGGACCCGAGGGTGACGAAGCCGTGGTCGCTTCCTTGGGATTCGACGTCATCGACTCGGAGAGACTCGACTTCGCGCCGAACGAAGCGCTCGGCCTGATGCTATCGCGAAGCGCCCTGGGACTGACCAACGACCGACGGGAAGGCTCGGGTCCCTTTGCGACCCTCGCGTACGTCGGCGATCCCAAAGCGAACAATGGCAAGTGGCGACTGAACCTCGGCGGCGAGGTCGCACCCATTCGACGTGTGCGCCTCGGCATCGCGGCGCCCGTGGATGTGCACCGAAGCGGGACCGCGCCGCCTAGCGATGAGGGTATCCAGCTTTGGGGCGGGTACCGCGTCCTCATGCGACGCGATGTATCACTCTACACTGAGCTCGGCGTCTGGTTCCCAAGCGCTCAACAAAGCAAGAGCATCCGCCGCACGCGCCTCGTGCCCGCCTTGGAGGTCTCGTACCTGCTCGTTGACCGCCTGCTGTTCCGCACCCGGCAGGGAGCCATCCTCCAGACATCTTCCCAAGGTCCGTTCCTCTGGGCCTCGGCATACGGCCTCGACATCAAGCTCGTTCAGCGCTTCGCGATCAGTGGAGAGCTCGACATAGTGATCGGGAAGTCCGCGGGCGATGCCGTCAGGGGTGTCGGAGGAGGTCCCGGTCTGAGCCTGCTCCTCGGACCGGCGGCTCTCTACTTCGCGACCCGCTTTGCGGCCACCGACGATTTCAAAGCCATCAACGGCAAGTACACCTTCACCGGCGGCGTGCGAGTCACGTTCGAGTGATGGTTATCACGCAATCGCGCTAAGTCGCGGCCGCAGGGCCTTCGTAGCTGTCGCCTCCGAAGGCCAGGATGGGATAGAAGACGAATCCCAAGAAGAACAGACCGAGGGCGAACGCGACGTCGTGCCCGAAAGACCTCGACAAGTCGAGCGCGACGAGAAAGCCGACGACGACGTTTACCAGGGGGATCAGAAAGAGGAAGATCCACCACCAGGGGCGCCCGACGATTTCGAGCAGTACGACCACGTTGTACACGGGGATGACCGCCACCCAGCCCGGCTTGCCGGCTTTCTCGAAAATCTTCCAGAGAACCCACACGAAAAACGCAATGACTGCGAGCTGAATGATCAACCCAAAGAAGCTGCCGTCACCTCGGTCCATTTTTCAACCTCTTTTCGCAACCCGTCGGCTGCTGGCGCTAGCGTAACATGACCTGATGGGCTTCAACGATGGCCAATCGATTCCTGTAGTGCGCTAGCCTCGAAGCCCTCGGGCGCTTCGCCATCTCGCATGTAGAGATAGAGGGCGGCTTGGAAGATGCCCTGGAGCGCGGACTGTGCCAACGCGATGACGATGAAACCGATCACCGAGACGACCACGAGCGCGACGCTCTGGGCGGCGATGCCCGTGAACAGAAGCAGCGCCAGCGGCAAGGCGAGCACGATGAAGATCAAGCCAAAGCTGAAGTTGCCGATGATCTGCTCGCCCCAGGTCTTTTTGAGCATCGAGGCGGAGCGCTGAAGCGCGCTCAGCGGGCCTTCGTTCTCGATGACGAGAATTGGGACGACGAGGAAGCTGGTGATCGACCAGGCCATGCCCAAGAGACCGGCAACGATCTTACCAACCAGGTTGGAGCGCTCTTCGATCATGCGAAGCACAAGCCCGACGGTGGCCGCGAGAACCGCCCATCCCAAGATCGCGGGCAGCCGAGACCAGGCAGCCCGGAGCCCGTCACCCACAGTCGGGTCGCCGCCTTCCATGCGAATCTCGGCGCAGGCAATGAGCCCGGCGTTGAAGAAGATGATCACGAAGTAGTTGCAGCAGTAGAACAGGAACAGGCCGAGCATCTGCATGATCTGGTCCGCCGAAACCTTGCCGTCGGATACGCTCAGAGCTTCCGCAGTGCCCGCTGCCATGCTCTCGCCGGCGGCCTGCCAATCGGTCAGAGCCAGAATCGGTGCTGCAAACGAAGCGAGAACCAAAACGCAGCCGATCGCGGACAGCAGCGGAAAGAAGAGGAGCTCCTTGTCCTGCTTGAGGACCTCCCAGGATGCGCGCATCAGCGAAAAGGTTCGAGAAAACTTGCCCATGTGGTCCCCCAGCAGCCCGAAGCGGCTACCCACAGGATATCCAAAATCGAGCTCGGCACAAAAACCGCTGGAGGCACGGCCTATCGGAGCCGCTCGTCGCTCGTGTATGCTGGGCGGCAATGAGCATCCTAGTGCTGGGCGTCGTCATCTTCATCGGGGTTCACCTCGTTCCCTCGGTACCCTCGCTACGCCAGCGCTTGAGCAAACGCTTTGGCAACAACCCGTACCGCGGCTTGTTTTCCCTCGTCTCGTTGACCGGTTTTATCTTGCTCGTGATCGGCAAGGGTCGCGCCCCATTTGTGCCGCTCTGGGATCCACCCGCCTGGGCGCCGCAAGTCGCCGTCTGGGTCATGCCGCTCGCACTGACGCTTTTGGTCGCGGCGTTCCTGCCGAACAGTCTGAAACGGTTCACCCGACACCCTATGCTCTGGGGGGTGAGCGTTTGGGCGGCCGTACACCTTCTCGCGAACGGCGATCTGGCCTCGCTCATCCTTTTCGGAAGCTTCGGCGCCTTCGCGCTTTTCGACATGTGGTCTGCCAACCGGCGCGGCGCCGAGCTGTCATCAAAGGTCGTCCCCTACTGGCGTGACCTGCTCGTCATCGCCGTCGGAGCAATCGTCTACATGGGGTTCCTCCACGGCCACGTGATGCTCTTCGGCGTGCCGGTGGCGTTCGGTAGCTAGGCCGAAGGCTGAGCGCTACTCGCCCCGGGCCCTCCCGCATTGGTCGATGAACCCGTAGTACACCGAGACCATGACTTCGTAGACCCTGAAGCCGATGCGACGCAGAAAGTTCGGGGGAGCGGCAGCCGCGGTGGGTTCGACGTCGAAGCCGGCACAGTCGAACAAGTGCTCTGCTCGCCCGAGATGGTAGGGAGAGGTCACCAAGATCACCTGCGGCCTCCGCTCGGCGCCCCCGTCCCCACTTAACAACTGCTTAGTGAAGCGTGCGTTCTCGATCGTATTTCTGGACTCGGTTTCAAGGCGAATGGCGTCTTCTGGAACACCGAGCTCGACCGCGAAGTTCTTCATGACTTCGGCTTCGATGTCCCCCCGTGGCGCCCGCCCGCCGGTCATGACGACGAGCGGGGCGAGCCCGTCGTTGTAGACCTCGACTCCTCGTTGGACGCGGCGTTCAGTCTCGGGCATCACGCGACCGTGCTCGTCGGTCGGAGGCCGATTGCCAAGGACGACAATTGCGTCTGCCCGCAGATCTTCGGGAAGCTCTGGCCAGGATTCGCTGCAACCCTGCACGAGGATGCTGAGGACTAGAAGCGGGCAAGCCCCTCGCCTCCGCCCGCGGCGGCGACTATGCTCGGCACCCGGAGCGGCTTTCTCACCGGAGAACATGACTCGATACCTTTACAGCAAGTTGACGCTGGCGTTCTTTGCAGGCCTGGGGCTCTCGGTCTCTGCGTTTGCCGCCGAGCTGGAGGACCGACCCTCCGCTGACCCAAACGACCCCCTCTCGATCAGTTTCGTGATTTCGAAAGCCAAGTCCCGAGAGGGGCAGGTCTTGTGCGGCCTCTACGAGCAAGAAGAGAAATGGCTGAGTAGAGACTATTTTCAAGGCGCGAAGTCCGAGATCGATGAACATGGCAGAGCGCGCTGCGTCTTCCGAGGCATACCAGCCGGATCCTACGCGATTTCCGCTTTTCATGATCTGGACCGCGACAACCAATTGGATCGAAAGATATTCGGGATCCCATCCGAGCCATACTGCGCTTCGCGAAACGCACGACGTGCCTTCGGCCCACCGCGATGGCGGGATGCGGTATTCTCCTTTGCCGGCGCCACCCCGATCGAGCTCAACGCGGCGTTCTAGAGAGATCTTCGAGCCCGAGGCTAGCGGTACAGCGCGATCACGGCATCCAGGGATTCGATCTCCCGGCCGGCCATCTCCGGACGCTTCACTTTTTCGATTTCTTTGATCGCCGCGCTAGCCTCGTTCCCGCCGATGTCGGATAGCGATTTGACGGCTAGATACACATTCGCCGCATCTCCGTCTAGAGCTGCCTTCTTCAGAAACGGCACTGCGCTCTTCATTCCGAGGACCCCGAGCCCCCACAACGCGGTGCGGCGCACGGTCTGGTGACCGTCGGCGGTCAGCGTGCTTAGATACTGGGTCGCACGCTGCGTGTTCGTGGAGGCGATATCTGCGAGCCGCGAAATAATGGCTGAATGACCGGCCTTCGCCTTGGATGCGATGAGCTCGTCGACCTTAGCGTCGGGCACCGAAAGGCCCCAGAACGAACGATTCAACTTCGCTGCAGCCTCACGGACGACCAGATGCAGTGGGTCGCTGTATAGGTAGGTCCAGGTTTCGGTGTCGCGCTTCCTCTTGAGGACTTTGGCGTGTACGGCAAAGCCGGTGATGACCTGAGACTTGCCTTGATACGTGGCCACGATCCGAAGGTGCGTGAGGGTGACCATTGGCGAGAAGCCCGTGGTCTGACGATTTCGAATATCGAAAGTCTCAATCCTAAGCTTCATCGTTTCGCCGTCGGAATCGGGCTTGGTCGAGGCCGGGATTCCGTGCTTGGTTAGCTCGCTCGCAATGGATTCCGCGAGAAACGCCAGGGGATCGCTTCCGCCCTGCGCAAACGTGAGGTGCACTTTCTCGTAACGGCCCCACACGAACGGCGATTTCAGCTTTCGAGCGTCCTCGACGACGATGCGCACGGCCGCAGGCGTGGGCCCATCGTACTGGTAGTCTCCGGATCCGACTGCAGAAACCTCGTGATCGACGCCAGCACGAGCGTGTGGGACAGCGAAGGTCGCCATGAAGAAGACCGCGCACGACAAGAAGACGAACCGCCCCCTCGAGATGAAATCAAAGGTCTGTGTCATGCCCGAACGGATGCAACACCCATGCCAGGTGTAGACGGGGCTTCTGCCGCGAGTGGCGACCCGTGCCGCGCGAAAGTCTTGCGCGAATCCCCGCTGCGGCGACACGCTTGCGCGGAGCTGCGACTGGCTAACGCGTACAGAGGGGTGCCAACCCGGCAAGCATCTCATCCCAGAGCGGATTCCAGACCTTCCAACCGTGTCCCCCCTCTCGGGTGAAGACACGACCCTCCGGGAGAAAGTCGGCGATCAGCTTGTGCCCTTCCGCGCCGCCGTCCTCTTCGCCGTAGGCAAGAAAGATTGGCGGCCGCTCTTCGCCGTTCGTGTACCCCTTGATCCAGGTCCAAAGCGACACGTCCCATTGCGACTGATCTTCCGGAGGCTGCCAGGCGGTCACACCACCGGCCTCTTCAACACTCTTCAGGGTGTCTTTGCGCCCGAGATACGGCGCGACGAGAATGATGCCATCGACCAGCTCAGGATGCTCCTGTGCCATGAGCAGCGAGCCGATGCCTCCCATCGAAGTTCCAACCAACCAAATCGTCTCGATACCCCGTGCTCTCAGCGATGAGAGAACGTCTTCGTCCAGTCTCGGGAGCAGGTTGCGCTCGCGGTAGTAGCCGAAGTGGGCATCGACAGTGATGACCTCGAGGTCGCTCTGAGTGGCCTGCAGCCGTTCGACCACTTTGTTGTCACTGTACGACTCGCCGAGGTCGCCTTTGCCGGGCAACATGACTGCTGCGCAGCGGGGTGGAGGCTCTAGGGCTCTGTGGGCGGTGGAAGGGATTGGAGTTTGCGTCGACGGAGCGCAGCCAGTCAGGGCCGCGATCCCGAGCAGTGAAGACATTTTGCAGATTTGAAGAATACGCACCTTACGACCTACATGGAGTCACGCTAGATTCGACGAATGCTCCGCCGACGAATCACGGCAATCGCCTCGATGATTGGATTCCTGGTCACCGCCGCAGGCTGCGTCAAGTCCGAGCCATACCTTCGTCACGGTTCCATGCACAGTCGGGCCATGGGTCGACCCATGGCCTACGCCGCCTATGTTCCGAGGGACCTTCCCGACGGCAAGCGCTTCCCTCTGGTGCTGTTCCTGCACGGCGGCGGAGACGACCCGGGGGCATTCGATGAGGTCGAGCTCGGGCAGGCCCTCGATGCCGAGGTGAGTGCCGGCCGATTGCCCCCGTTCGTCCTGGTCCTTCCGGACGGCGAATTCGGCTTCTGGGAGAACTGGTACGACGGCAGCTATCGCTACGCGGACTGGGTGCTCGACGACTTGCTTCCCTATGTCTACGGCACACTGCCGGTGGAGCGATGTCCTGACACCTGCGTGGTGATGGGCGTTTCGATGGGCGGACACGGAGCCCTACGCTTCGCCCTGCGGCAACCGGAGACCTTCGATGCAGTCGCGGCGATCAGCGCTCCCATCTTCAACACCGACCAGATGATCGAGTTCAGCAACCGATTCGTCGCGAAGTTCCTGTTTCAGTCGCGCCGTGTGTTCGGGCCGGCGAACGAGGAGGAACGCGCGCGCATCGAAGCAGATGACCTCTATCTACGCTGGAGCTCCCCCGACGACGTCGAAGGGCTTCAGCTTTTTTTCGCCTGGGGCACACATGACCGCGAAGGAATCGTCTCGGCCAACGAGTCGTTCACCCAACACCTACAGGACAGCCACATTGCCTACAGCTCGATTGTATATGACGGGCATCACCAGTGGGTGGATTGGAAGCCGGTGATCATCGACTTGATTCGTCAGATGCTATCGCCTGATCCGGCAGACTCTGTTGCTCCACCGTGAGGATTGTCAGCTCGTAGCCAAACCAGGCGTTGTCCACGGTCGCGCGTTGCGGCGCGGGGAGCCCTGGCTTCCACCCCTCGTAACGCACTCGAAGCTCGCCCCGGTCGAGCGCGTCGCTGCGCCGAAACGCACGGGTACGAAGCCGCCCGCTGGTGTAGGTTTCGCTGATCATCAGGCTCTCGTGCGCGCCCACGTGTGTGCCTGTAAAGCCCTCCGGTACCGGGGGGAGCCAGGGATAGAAGACCTTCTGGACGTCCGCCATGATGTGCTCCGCAGCGAAGGGCAGGCTCCGTCCGCTGCGGTTCTCGAACCGCAGCCCCGACGCGCCGAGTGTCGCGATGAAGCCCGGTCGTCCCATCGGGCCGAGTCCCATCAAGATCAGCTCCTCGCCATCCATCTGGAGCACGGCATCGAAGGTCTCGCTACGGTCACCCCATGAGGCCGTGACGCGTTGGCGCCAAAGAAATCGTTCGGCGATCGCCGTTGGCACAAGCATGGGGCCGGGGCCAATGCCCGCGCCGGGCCCCGGCTGTGCCGACGGAGCATTTCGCGTGCAGGCACCGAGCCCGAGGAGCGCAGTCGCTAGAAACAGGAGGCAAGGAATATGGGCGCGCGGCGTCACCTGGGCCTCCGACTTCCGAGCGTCAGCGCCGCAGGGGCAAGAAGGAACGACGCGACGACGCCGATCACCGCAGTGAGACCAATGACGTGGAGTGCGGGATAGCTAGAAAGGCTCAGCAAGCCGAACCCTAGGACGGTCGACGCGCAGGCCACGACGATGCTCAAAAGCGCCGCGGATCGATCGAGCTCCCCGGTCATGTCCGCGTCGAGCAGAAACACGCCGTAGTCTACGCCAACGCTCACCACGACGAGAAGCGCCGTCAGAGACACCAGGTCGAGGCCAAGTCCGGCAAAGGTCAGGATCGAGATGGTCACTGCCGCGGCGAGCAAGGATGGGAAGAAGGCCGCGAAGACCTTCCGCATGCTGCGGTATCGCAGGACCAACATGAGCAGCACCCCGAGTAGGCCGATCGAGATCAGCTCGAGGGTGCGTTGCTGATACGCGAGATTGGCCTCCTGCATCATTTTGACCTGGTCGATCAGTCGTGCCCCGGGGATCGCGGCCATGCGTTTCTCGAGCGCCGCCGGGTCCTGCACCTCGTGAAGGAAGCTGAGCCAGCCAACCTTGCCGTCGAGCTCGATTCGAAATTTCTGAACGAGCGAGGCGAGCGGGGAGGCCAGCAAGTCATCGAATCGAAGCGGCGGGGCCAACGGGGCCTTCAGGTCTCTCTCGAAGGGAGCCAGTGCGGCTGAGTCGAAGCCAGCACCTGCGAAGGCTTCAGCCGTCCGTTCCCAGACGGCGGGCGATTCGCGGAAGGCCCGCGCAACCTCCGTCTGTTTGCGAGCGCTCGGCAGGAGGACGCCGATCGACTGGTAACCTGCAAGCTCACCGGTGCTCTGGGCTTCGGCAAGGGCTGAAATGACGGCGTCATTGACCTGGAGCGCTCGTTCGTCGTCGCTGCCGAGGGCGACGATGAAGCGCATCTGTTCGAGGTGGGTCACCTTGGCGCGGACCGCCGAGTCTTCCGCGAACAGATCGGGGTCGACGCGGTTGAGGCTCGTGAAATCCTCGTTCCAGTGTGCCTTCGAAAGCCCCACGACGGCGAGCAAGAGGCTTGCGACGACCATGAGCGCCGGCACCGCGCGGTGCGCGAGCAGCCAGGCGTAGGCCTGGCCCAATCGCTCGACGAGCCACTGCCTAAACGCCACCGGGCGCGGCTCGATCGGCATCAGCGACGGGACGATGAATCGGGTGCTTGCAAGGGCTGCCGCGATGCCCGTCAACGAGAAGAGGCCCACTTCGCGTAGGCCGGGAAGCGAAGAGGCACTGAGAGCCGCAAATCCGATCATCGTAGTCGCTGCGCCCGTCGCGACCGCCTTCCAGATCCGACCCAGGGTCGCGTACGGACCGTCTGGCGATGGCGCGACCGACTGGTGGCAGTAGAAGTGGATCACGTAGTCCACGCAAACGCCGATCAAGGAGGCGCCGAACGCCAGGGTCACGCCGTGAATTCGGCCGAACAGGGCGAGCGTGAGCGCACAACCCGCCAAGACGCCCATGCCTACGGCGATGGAGGCCAAGCCAACGAGTCGAAAACCTCGAAATAAGATCCAAAGCAAGAGCCCCAGACCCAGGCAGGAGAAGATCGTGATTCGCTGGACGTCGGCGCGAATCGATTCCTCCGCACGAACCGCAAATCGGTTAATACCGCTCTGCTCCAACGCCTTGGCATCGGGCATCGCGACCTGAACGCGTGCGAACGCAGACTGGATGCCGTTCAGCAGTGGTTTCTGAACGCCGGAATCGAAGGCCGAAGCGCCGGTGGTCAGGAAGAGGACAGCATCGGAGCCATCGGGCGTGAGAAACCGTCCGTCCACCAGGCGAAGCTGGCGCCCGGCTGCCTGCTGGGCGCGGCGAAACAGATCGGGAAGAACCAGAAACGGATCGCTTGGCGCGAGACGCGCTATCGCCGATGAATCGGGGTGCCGCAAGCGCCTCAACAGCAGCTCGGCCGAGGAGCGCAGTGCCTCATCACTCGCCCGATTGCGAGCCGTCTTCGGATCGTCCGCGAGAAAACCAAATCTGCGCGGATGGTATAGTTCCCAGAGAGCCCGTTCAAAGCCCTCGGGAGGGCCGCCCTCGATCGATTCGAGATGCGGTCCGACGTCGGAATGCTCGCGCAGAGCCGTTTCGAACGCGCGAGATGCCGCTACCGCGCTTGGGTCGTCAGGAGTCACCAGCACGAGCACCATGGTGCGACTGAGAGGCCCGCTGGCGATGGCTCTCGAGAACTCCGCGAGGCTTCGATCTTCGGAGCTCGGCAGGAACGCGGTGATGTCGGCCGAAACCTGAAATCGAGTGATGACAAATGCCGCAAGCAGCGCGGCGAACAGGGCAGCAGCAAACAGCCGTCGCAATCCGCCGGATGTCATTGCGCTTCGATTCCGAACAGGCCTCTTCGTTCGGACGCATCGAATCGGCGCTTCGGATTCACCTCCAGCATGCGGGTGATCGTCTCATCACCATTCGTATCGAAGACGTGAATCTCTTCTACCGAAAGCCCCGTTCCGCTGACGCGAACCATCTTGAGGATGTCCGAGAGAGGTGCGGCCTTGGGAGCGAGATCAAGTCGCCACGCCCCGTCCTTCGCATCAACGAAGCGAATCTGATAGGCGGCAGTCAGGGCGTCTTTGTCACCAGCCAGCAGCGACACGAACGAGCCGACGAACGAACGAACGTCACGCCTGACCTGAAGGTCGATCACCTCTCGGGTCGACCCATCGTCGACGGTGAGCGCCGTTGGAGTGATGAGCACCCGCGACGGCTGCGGCGAGTCAATCTGTCGAAGCAGGTACCCGGGCGGCGCGAAGTACAGTCGGCCCTCGCTCCAGAGCGGAGCCTTGAGCAACTGCATTCGTTTCTCCTCGACGAACTTCGCTTCGAGGCCGTCCATCTTGGCGAACGCGGACAGCAAGGTGTCGAGCCCCACCGGGGCCTTGATCGACTGGGCGCTCGAGAAGACGGCGAGAGAGAGCGCGACGACCGGCGTCACGACTGCAAGGAGCCACCTCACGGGAACGAATCGCTTTCGCCGCGAGGTTTCTCGGCATGAAAGAGTGTCAGTTGCGCCGACGCGACGGTCTCGGACCCGCGGCAGACTTCGCATTCATAGACGCTGATCTCTTCTTGCGCGCGGACCTCTCGGACCTCGACGAGTAGCTCGTCGCCGACCTGGAGCTTGGGCACTTCAATATCCATGCGCCGGCATCCGACGATCATCCCTACCCTGATGTCGTTCCCGCCCCGAAACGCCGCGTAGCCACAGGAGGCGGCCACGGCCTGCCCCATGTACTCGAGGGTCACGATCGTATCGACGGCGCCGTCGGACACGAAACGCATCCCTGGCGCGATCGTGATGCGGCAGCGAGCATGTCCCGGTTCGCAATGCAGCATCTCGTCGAGGAGCACCATCGGGCCATCGTGAGGAATGAGCTCGCGGATGGAAGGATAGAGATCAGCCATGGGCGAAGAGCACCTCCATGCACCAGCCAGCTCCTCTGCCGCGGTCGAGCGCGAGGATGCCCGACTTCCCGGCCTCGATGGCACAGATCAAATCCAGAAGCCCGACCTGCGGGTTTCTGGCGACCATCGGCGGCAGCTCGGGGCCGGCGAGCGTGGGCGCCCCCTTGAACGGGCCTCGGAGCCGAACCTCGGAGCCGCGCTCATCGACCCGCAACGGGGCGAGCACAATCGCCATGGCGGCGAGCTCCCAGGCTTCGTCATCGGGAACCAGCGCCGTTGGCGTGGGCTCCTCTCCGCAGACGACGACGACCGGCTCACCACGTTCCGCGATGAGTCCTATCGCTTCCATGAGCGCCATCGCGGGCGTGTCGTGGTCTGCTCCGAGAGACGTCGTGAAGCCTCGGTTCTTCGTGGCGATCGAAACAACGCCCGAAGCCGCGTTGTGAACACTCAAGGCAAAGGCCATGGGCGAAGGTTCTTCGCGCTCGCGCCACATCTGGTTGAGTAGCCCAAGCATCGTGCCGACCTCGCCGAGCGCAGAGCCGAACACCGCCGAGCCTTCGCCCAGCTCGACGCCCGCCGCGTCTGCCGCTTCGAAGTACGCTTCGGCCAGGGCCTTGGTGAGAACACTGGATCGTCCACGCGCGCGGCGATCGAGGCGTGAGCCCGTCGGCAGTTGAGGCTCGTTGCTGCGTCTACGGGCATGCCAATCCGCCACCGTCGGGAAGTCCGGCATGAAGAGGCCTACGCCGGCCACGCCGACTTCCATCGACGAAGTCATGCCGACCTCAAGAGAACGCTCACGTTGTTCCCGCCGAACGCGAACGAGTTGCTGAGCACCCTGCGAAAGCTCCCGGCCCTGCGTTCGGTTGCGATGTTGATGGTGATTCTCTCGTCGACGGGGGTGGCGCCTGGAGAGGCCGGGATCCAGCCGTCGGTGAGCGCGAACGAGGCAAGCACCGCTTCGGTGGCACCGGCAGCGCCCAAGGTGTGACCGGTGTACCCTTTCGTGGAGACGACGGGAACCTCGTCGCCGAAGAGCTCGTGGATCGCGTTGGCTTCGGCGCTGTCGTTGTGTGGTGTGCCTGTGCCGTGCGCATTGATGTGATCGACGTCCGCCGGGCTGCAACCGGCTCGGTCGAGCGCACGCTGCATCGCAAGCTGCGCGCCCAAGCCCTGTGGATGCGGTGCGCTGATGTGATACGCATCCGAGCTTTCTCCAACCGAATCGAGCCATACGATAGGTTCAACGTCTCGCTCAAGCAGGAGCAAGGCCCCGCCCTCCCCGATGCTGATCCCGTCACGAGCTTTCGAGAAAGGACGACAGGGTTTCGCCGACAGCGCGCCAAGCGCATTGAAACCGCAGAGCGTCATCGCACAGAGCGTGTCGATGCCGCCCACGATCGCAGCATCGATGAGCCCCGCACCCATGAGCCGCTGCCCCGTGGCCAGCGGCTTTGCGCTCGAGGTACATGCGGTCGACACGACCCAGCCAGGGCCCTGAGCGCCGGTCAACGAGCGCATCACATGCAGGACCGCACCATAGGTGTGCTGTCGCCACAGGTCGTATCCCTCCGGCAGCTTGCCGGTCGCCAGGAAGTGCTGGAACGCGGCTTCGGTGGTTTCAGCACCGGCGGTGCTCGTGCCCAAAATCAGCGCGATTCGCTCCGGCCTCCATCGCCCACGAAGCGCCGCCAACTCCGATTCGAGATTGAGAACCAGCTGCTTGGCGATGCGCGTCAGGCGCGTCGACCAGGGGCCGAGCTCTGCGTCGAGGCTAGGTAGGTCGCCGTGGATCGCGCCCACCGCTGTCTTGAAGGGCACCGCGACCGGCGAGGGCCCGAGCTTCGATTCTGGCTGGGCCAGCGAATTGCGAACCTCATCGCAGGAGCTTCCAAGCGCGTTGCTCAGAGTCATACCCGTGATGGCGACCGGCTCGACCTTAGGCGTCAATGCGATGCTCGAATCTCCGTCTCAAAGTTGAATGCGCGACCGGAACAACATGTCCCGGAAGATATTGCCTTCACGCCACACGTCGCCAGCAAGCATGCTCGTGATGCTTGCCCGAAGCTCGCCCTCCGCCGGTGAGTTGAGCACCACATTGTCGACCAAACGTGTATTGTAGAAGCGGTAGATCAGCAAGGCGAAGGCGCGATAGCCTTCGTCCATCTTGGCCGATTCCTCTCGGTACAATTCCGCGTTCGCTTCGCTGCCTCTGTCCAAGGCCGGCGCGAGCTGTTGAACCAGCCCGTCGGCTCCGAGCAAGGCGAGACTCACCCCGGAAGAAAACACCGGGTCGAGGAAGCAAGCCGCGTCTCCGATGCAGGCGTAGCGCGGCCCGCTCTTGGCATCGTTGCGGTAGCTGAAGCCGCTGGCGAGCTGGGGCGCCGTGGCCTCGGTACCGTGCGTGAGGCAACGCAGCAGCGGAGACACCGCGATTTCGCGTTGGAGAGCGTGGCCGGTGAGCCCTGGCTTCTTCGACACCAGGCCCACGCTGAGCCGGCGACCAGGCAGATGAATCACCCAGAGCCAGCCCCCTTCGACCATCATGATACGGATGTCGCTTCCCGGACCGATGACCTCCAAGGCTTCGTCGGATAGGCCGCTGAAGTGCGCAAACGCGGCGGCCTTCCCGAACTGAGAGTACGGAACCGTGGCCTGGCGAAGCTTCGCGACGAAGCGATCCTGCCCGCTGGCGTCGACGATGAAGCGCGCGCGCTCGGTGCCGTATGAGGTCTGCACCGAGGCCGATTCTGCGTCGACCTGCATGTCGATCACGCTCACACCGTGCCGCACCAGTGCTCCGCGGGCGGAAGCCTTGTCGCGTAGCATCGTGTCGAAGCTCGCGCGCTCGACGTGCCAGGCATGACGCGGTGGCCCTCCTAGCGCATCGGCGAAATCAAAGGAGGACAGCAGGCCGGTCGACTCGCGCAGGAACTGGGCACCTCGCTTGAACATGAAGGCATCATGATCGGGCTCGATCCCGAGGTCGTTCAACACGGTGAGACCGGCTGGCAGGAGTGATTCGCCGATGTGAAAACGCGGGAACTCGTCCTTCTCCAAGACCAGCACGTCGAATCCGCGCCCTGCCAAGAGCGCAGCGGAGGTCGAGCCCGCAGGCCCTGCACCGACGACGATCACGTCCCAAAGCCGTGACGCGGTCATACAAATCCTCCATCGACCCGGATCACCTGGCCCGTGATGTAGCTCGCCCGATCGCTGGCGAGAAAACCAACCAACGCCGCAACCTCCTCGGGCTGGCCGACCCTGGCGGCGGGGATCATCTGCTTCAGGACGAAGTCGGGCACTTCTTGAATCATCTCGGTGTCGATGAGCCCGGGCGCGACGCAGTTGACGGTGATTTTGCGCTTCGCCAGCTCGATCGCGAGCGACTTCGTTGCGCCGACGATGCCCGCCTTGGCCGCTGCGTAGTTGACCTGGCCGCGGTTTCCTCGAAGGCCGGAAATAGACGACAGGCTGATGATTCGCCCCCAGCGTTGGCGCACCATCGGCATGACGAGCGGATGGGTGACGTTATAGAAGCCGTCCAGCGTGGTTCGAGTCACCTGCTCCCAGGCATCCCAAGTCATTGCGGGAAATGCGGCATCGGCGGCGACGCCGGCGTTGTTGACGAGTATACCAATCGGACGCTCGTCTTCGCGAAGCAAGCCTTCGATCGCGGCGGATGACGTCTCGCGATCGCGCACGTCGAAACCGCAGAGGCTTGCTTCGCCGCCGGCTTTGCGGATTTCCGCCTGAACGTCTTCGGCCGCGTTCTGATTGGAACGGTAGTTGAGGATGACCGAGTGCCCCATCGAAGCCAGCTCTTTGGCAATCGCGGCGCCAATGCCACGACTCGCTCCGGTCACCAGTGCGCGAGGTGCAGGCTTTCCCGTCATCGCACTTCGCCGCGCAGCTCGGCAGGCAGGCGCTCGAGAATGACAGCAGGGGTCTGCAACAAGAGCTCTCCCCCGGCGTCGGTCGTAGCGATTTCAGTGTACGCCCGAGCGCTCTTTCGGCCGTGGGTTAGGTTCGTGATGGTGTAGGCCACACGGATCAGCGGGGTCGCCGCCGTGAACCATGCAGTGATGCGCAGGTCGTCCCCGTAGCCAAGCGGGTACGTGTAGCGGCAGCGGACGTCGGTCATGTACATCCGGTAGCCGAGGTCGCGAATCTCGGGGACGTCGAGTTTCCGGCTCTTCATGAGCTCGGCCCGAGCCATGCCGAAGTATTCGAAGTAGCGCCCGTGCCAGACGACAAACAAGGGGTCGCAGAAATGAAATGGCACCGTGGCCTCGATGCTGACGGCGTGCGCGTCTCGCTTCATGTGAGCGCGTCCGAACCGTGAGGCAAAGCGTGCCCTCGAAGCAAGTCGAGCACCGCTGCAATGTCGATGTCCATTCGTCGATCGGGGCCCAGGGTAGGAACCGCTTCGCGCACGGCCGAGTGCATGGCCGAGGCGCGCTCGGAGAAGTTCAAAGCGTCATCGCGAAGGTCGACAGCCTGGCAGCAAGCAAGCGTCATCATCGCCGCAACCTGTTCGGTGATTTCGACGACCCGAGCGAGGTCGCGGGCCGCCAGGGTGGCCATGGGCACCTTGTCCTGGTTGTGTTGCTCGGTGCTGCGACTGAATGCGCTGGCCGGCATGGTCATTTTGAGTGCCTCGGCAGCCAAGGCCGATGCCGCGATTGTGACCGCCTTGAAGCCGTTATGAGAGCATGACTTCGCGTCTTGCACACCGACCAAGTTCGCTGGGAGCCCGTCATTCTCGGCGGGATTGCAGAGGAGCGTGAGCTGGCGATCGAGAAGGCATGCGATGTTGGCAATCGCCACTTTGAGGGTGTCGCAAGCGAAGCCCACGTGGCTTCCATAGAAATTGCCACCGTGAACGACCCGCCCGGCTTCGACATCGACGAGCGGGTTGTCGCTGACGCCGTTGAGCTCCGTCTCGAAAGCCGATTGACTCCAGCGTAGCGAATCGAGCGCCACACCGATGACGTGAGGAGCGCAGCGAATCGAGTAGCGGTCCTGAAGACGGACGCCCGCCCGGGTTTCCAATCCATCGTAGCCCAGGTCCTCGCGAATCCAGCGCGCGGCAAGCACCTGACCCAGGTGCGGCTTCGCACCGTGTACGAATGCATCGAAGTGGGTCGGATTGCCGTGGACCACCTCGGAGCACATGGCGGTCAAGCAGGCAGCAAGACGGCTCAGCTCGCGGGCGCGCGCCCACGCGAGGCAGGCGATGGCGGTCGCGACGCTAGTGCCATTCATCAGCGCCAGCACCTCTCGGGGACCAAGGGTCAAGGGCGCTTCACCGATTGCCTCGAGCGCCTCACTGGCGTCGACGATCTCGTCGTTGAATCGAACCTCACGCTCACCGACCAAGGCAGCGGCCACATAGGAAAGTGGGGTGAGGTCGCCGCTCGCGCCAACCGAGCCCTCCGACGGAATGAGCGGCAGAACTCGATGTTCGAGAAAGTCGATCAAGCGATCGGCGACGACGGGCCGGACGCCGCTGAGCCCCCGCGATAGCGACGACAATCGTACCGCCAAGGCTGCTGCGGTTTGCTGCTCGCTCAAGTGCTGCCCGGTGCCGCAGCCGTGCATCCGCTGGATATTGAGCGAAAGGTCCCGCGAAAACAGTCGGGGCACATGAGTGCCTACGGATGCACCCACGCTGGTCGTCACGCCGTAGATGTGCGCCTCGTCCTCGTGGAGCCGCGCTACCAGATCGGCGCTGGACTGCATGCGCTCGCGCGCGGCCCTACTCAGCTGCGGGATGACGACGCCCTCCGAAAGGGCGACGATGTCATCGATGCTCAGGGGCTCTGCACCTACCTCGATGGCGCCACGCACCTCTCGCGCCGCATCAGTCACCGCCATTGTCTTGTTCGCCCCAGAAGTCATAAAAGTTGAACCAGTTATCGGGTGCCTTCCGGCAGAATCGCTCCACCGCATTCGCGTATTGCTGAACCATCCGTTGCAGGGCGTCACCCCGCTCGGCACGGGGTAGCTCGATGCGCTCTGCAAAGGGCTCGCAGAAGAGCTCGTAGCGATTTGGTTCGTAATATAGACCGAACACCAGGTAAACGGGGGCTCGAAGTGCCGCCGCCAAAATGAAGGGCGCCGCGGGAAAACGCGCAGATTTGCCGAAAAAATCAACGCTCACTGTCTTTTCGTTGAGGCCGACGCGATCTCCGAGAACCGCGATCATGTGGCCTCGAGCGAGGCGGTCTCGGATCGCCAGGGCAAAGCCGACGGGATCGTCGCCAACGTGAATCACGCTGTCGGCCATCTCAGGGGCAATTTCGGACAGGAGCGCATTGATCATACGGGCGTTCTCGAAGTGGCCGACGATGCTCACCGGAAACGACTCCTCGTCTGCGCTGACCCGCATCGCCTCGAAGCTGCCTAGATGTGCGCCGAGAAGAATCGCGCCTCGGCGCTCCCGGGCGAGCTTGATCAAATGCTCGTTGCCATTGCGCTTGACCTCGAACATCTCCGTGTTGCCCTTGAGCAAGAAGATCCGATCGAGCGCAACCTGCGCGAACATCGAGATGTGGTGGTAGATGTCAAACCAGGTGGCCGGACGGGAGTGCACGCGTTCCAGCCAGGCCCGCGAGGCGCGGTTCGCGTTTCGGTCGAACGCTGCGTAGAACACCGCAAGCAGGCGAACGAACTGCCGCGCCGGCCAGCGGCCGAACAAAGTCGCGAGCCAGAAGACGAACTGAATACCGAGCACCGCGCCGCGCTCCCGCTGGCGAAGCCAGGTCACGGCGCGAGCCTCAGACGGGTCGTAAACCAATGCCAGAGCCCGGCGACACAGAGCCGCGTGTGCATCCAAGACAGCCGCACGTTGTCTCGGAAGGTTTGGAAGTGAGAGGTTCCGCCCTCCTCTTGGGTCAGATAGCGAACAGCCACCGGCAAGTTGATGACTGGGACTCCGGCGCGGGCCATGCGCACCGCGATTTCGACGTCGAAATCCATCCGGTTGCCGACGACGACCACTTTCGCGACCGCAGCGAGGGGATACACGCGGAAGCCGACCATGGCGTCTTTGACGATGTCCGACGAGCCGAGCTCCAGGCGAACCCAGAACCCAGTGATGCGCCGAGCAACGAGTCGCCCCCGGGGGGCGCTCTCGTCATAGATCGGATAGCCGAGAAGCAGCGCGTCGGGGCGGTCCCTAGCCTGCTCCAGGAAAGCCGGTACGCGATCGAGGTCGTGCTGGCCGTCGGCGTCCACCTGGAGTGCGTGGCTGAAGCCGAGCGTGCGGGCCAGCTCGAACCCTGTCTTCACAGCCGCTCCTTTGCCGCCGTTCTCCTCGCGGGTCGTGACGCGAGCGAGGCCCTGCTTCGCGATGGCCTGACAGGCGAGTCGCCCGGGCTCGTCGCTGCCATCATCGATGACGATCACATCGGCACAGTGCCGCCGCACCCGACTGACGACCGCATGTACCGTGAGGGGGTTGTCGTACGTTGGCACGATCACGCAGGGACGAAACGCCGCTTGCTCGTGGTCCGTCACGCGCTTACCCCTTCAAAAAGAATGTGACCTCCGGAACAAATCTTGTCACCGCGTGACAGGACGAAATCGACGCTCGCTTCGTTTTCTTTCCAGCGGAGCTCGAGCTCGAGTCGGTCGTCGGGGACAATGCGACCCAGGAACTTGAGCCTGCGCACGGCTCGAACCGCGCCGAGCTCTGGACGCTCGGCGCGGATACGCGGAAGTACGAGGTCGTTGAGCTGAAAGGCCGCCGCCAAGATCGGGTAGCCCGGAAAGTGGCCTTCGAAAGCACCATACGTATGTGGAATGTGAACGGGGACACGCTGTGAGACTCGGCCATCGTCGTTGCTTCGGGTCGCCTCGCCCCATTCGAGGTCCCAACGAATGGGCTTCTCCTCGGCGTTGAGACCGAAGAGCTGCAAGACCCGCTTGCGCGGGAGCTTCCCATTGTCCTCTCGTGGCAGCCGATCTCGGAGCAAGATGCGACGCGGAAGCGCGGAGGCCCCGAAGCGGGCAGTCATCGCCTCGCGCAAGCGCGGCAGGGTCCAACTGGGCGCAACGACGGCAGCGAGCAACTGCACTTGTCGCAGGCCGGTAGCCTGAACGGAAACGAGGGCAGCGTCGTCTACACCCGGCTGCTCGCAAAGCCACTGCTCCATCGCCGGGAGGGAAACGCGTTGCCCTCCGATCTTGACGATGCCGTCGGACCTCCCGAGGTGCACGAAGCTTCCATCGGGCTGCGGTTTTGCCAGGTCGGCGGTTCGCACCGCTCCCTCTCCTCCTGCAAATGGCGAGCTCACCCAGAGGAAGCCTTCTGCATCGACATCCACTGCAACTTCAGGAAGAGGCTGCCAAGCATCCCGGCGAGGACGCTCCCGCCACGCGATGCCACCGGTTTCGGTCGAGCCCAGGATCTCGGTCACGGGCGTTTCATGGGCAGATCGAAACGCGTTGCTGATCTCCGCTCTGAGTGGGGCGGTCGAGCAAAACACGCGCGCGAGCGAGGAGAGCGACTCCCGATCGACCGCGATGAGGCCTCGAAGATGCGCCGGCACCGTCACCAAGATACGCGCGCCGTGCTCCTTCACTTTGGCGGCAATCGTCTCTGCGTGAAACGGCGTCTCCCGGATGAACGCGCCTCCGCCGACGAGCGGCGCCAGGACGGAGAATAGTAATCCATAGATGTGCGAGGGCTGGACGGTGGCAACGATTCGCTCACTCGGCGTCAGTCCGAAGGTCTGCACGAGCACACTGGCCTCCGTCAGGAGCTGAGCTTCGGTCTTCGGGCAAGGGGTCATGGCGCTCTCGGTGCCCGATGTGAACACCGTAGCGACGTTGGCCCGCGCAGGCATCGTCACGGCAGCCATGCCCGGCCCATGCGGACGAATCGGGTCAAACGGCTCGATGCGAATTGGCTTTCCCGCATCCGTGTCGTGAAGCATGGCGACGACATCGGGCCGGCGAAGCGTACCGAGCACGGAATCCCGGCTGGTGTTTGGAGGCAGGGCCACTGTGTGCCCCGCAGCCCATGTGCCGAGAAGCCCGGTCGCGAAGGCGTAGCGGTCGCTCTTGAAAACGAGCAGGACGTGGGAGCCGTCTGTGGGAGCGGGCAGCTGCTCGGCGATTGAAGCTGCGTCCGCGAGCAAATCCGCGGCGGTTCGCTCCCCGCCTCGCCCGAACGCGACCAGGTCCGTCGCGGCGTGCCGCCCCAGCATCTGACCGGTCATTGCGGAGGCTCTCCCGCAGCGTTTGATTTCCAAAACGCGTCATCGCCGGCCCGTCCGAACTTCAGATGACGAAGCACAATCTCGACGGCAAACAGAAGGCCGATCAGGCCGTAAGCGATCAAGCCATTGTAGAGCGTCCACCAGTGCAAGGGCGCAAACAGCGCGAGGGCCGCAGCCGCGGTAGCGTTCAGCGTGAAGAAGCCACACCAAATCCAAGTCCAGGTGCGGCACCAGGCCACCTTGGGGCCTGATAGCTCAGGCTCTTGCAAGCGCGCAAAGCGCTCGATCATCGGCGGGCCCCGGCGAAGCGTCGGCCCAAACGTGGCCAGCAAGCCGAGATTCACGAAGACCGGCACGACCAGGATGAAACCAGCCGCATCGAGTGCCGCGCTCAAGGAGAGCAAGCCGACCGTCACCAGTGGCACGAAGGCAATCGCCCTCAGCTCGGAAGCTCGGTATTTCTTGAGACGCGCGATCGCTGCGGGCGCGATCAAGACTAGAAGCACCAGTGCGGCCGCACGGGGGTCCCAACGGCTCAGGCCTACATAAACAGCGAACGGATACAGGAGTAGCGCGAGCGCGGCGACGATTTGAACAATCCTGCCAAGCATCGCTAAGGGTCACTGCGCCTGCGACTGCTGCTCCTCACCGACTGACGCTGCGGTCGGGTTGGCTTGCTCTGCCCGAATGAAGTCCGACAAGCTCTTGACCGAGAAGAAGATCTCGCGGTTGCGCTCGTCCTCGGCAGAGGTGCGAACCCCAAACTCTTTGTGAACGGCAAGCGCGAGCTCGAGCGCGTCGATCGAATCCAAGCCCAGGCCCTCGACGAAGAGTGGAGCCTCGTCCTCGATCTCCTCGGCGACGACGTCGTCCAGCATCAAGGCTTCAACGATGAGCTGCTTGAGCCGATTCTCGACTGATTCCGGCATTGTACCCTTCCAACTCCCTACCTGAATCCGCCTTCAGTTGCGCGCGGAACGTGCTCTGTACCACATCCTTAAGGGCCCGGCTAGAGCCCCGGAAGTCGTGTGGATAGACCGGGGGCAAGGCCTCGATTCGAAGCTCGGTGCGCCCATCGGGCATGGCAAAAAGTCGGCAATCCTTGGATAGCCAGGGGTGCTTCCAGCGCAACAGAATCGGCACGACGGGCACGTCGGCGCGACAGGCGATCTCGAAAGCGGTTCGTCCGAAAGGCAGCAACTCATCGTTCGGGGCGCGGGTGCCCTCGGGAAACAAGACGAACCTGGTGCCGCACCGAGCGCTCTGCGCTGCGGCGTCGATCATGTCCCCGAGGTCGATGGGACTCATGGACGCTCCTTCGATGAATCCCGCGCTCTCTATCAATGGCCGCAACCACCGCATGTGGAAGATCTCCGGCTTCACCGCGGCGGTCATGGGGCCGAAGGACGCCATGATCGAGGTGATGTCGGTCAGGGTGCGATGGTTCGCAACCACGATGCACGGACCGTCCGGAAGCGCCCCATCGACTTCTCTGGGATTGAAGTCGATGATCCGAATGAACCGAAGCCAGTCATGCATCGTCCGGAAACCCCAGCATACAATCCCTTGCAGTCGCCTCGCCCGCGCATCGGGATCGCGCGTCGGTAGCACGCTGAGCAGGGTCAGAAAGGCGTAGCCCACTGGCGCGAGCACGACGAAGTACAGCGCGAGGCTCGTGAGGACCAAGAGGAATCGCCAAGCTCTGCGCAAGGCGAAAAACTATCATCGGGACATACCCTCGTCAACGCCGCCGCTTGCGTGTATAGAGCAGGACCAAGTGCTTTCTTGGAGAGTCGGAGAATGCATAGCTCGTTCGATGTGTTGATCTGTGGCGCCGGAATGGCCGGCCTCACACTTGCGCTTCAGCTGCGGCGCCAGCATCCGGAGCTGAGCATCGCGGCGGTCGACAAGACGAGCCGCCCTCTGCCGGAGGCGGCACACAAGGTCGGCGAATCCAGCGTCGAGCTAGGCTCTCAGTACCTAGAGCGCCTGGGTTTGCGCGAGTACCTCGAGCGAAATCATCTGCTCAAATTCGGCCTTCGTTTCTATCCCGGTGGCGGGCACTTGCCGCTCGAGCAGCGAACCGAGATCGGGCCGTCTTCGGAGCCAATCGTCCAGTCGTATCAGATCGATCGGGGCATCTTCGAGAGTGACCTTCGGGCCATGCTGATTGAAAACGGCGTCACGCTATTGGAGGGCCACACGGTCAGCGAGGTCGAGCTTGGCGCCGGGGACGAAGCACATCTCGTCCAGGTACGAGGTCCTTCCGGTGAGCTTGCGCTAAGTGCGCGTTGGCTGATCGACGCGACCGGGCGCTCGGCACTGCTTCGACGCAAGTTGAAGCTGACCCGGGGCACTCGCCATTCGTCGTCCTCGGGCTGGTTTCGAGTGAAGGGCAAGTTGGACGTCAATGAGCTCGTCCCGCACGACGTTCGCGAATGGCACGGGAAGGACTTCGCCTCGGAGCGCTGGCGCTCGACCAACCACCTCATGGGCCCCGGCTACTGGCTCTGGATCATCCCACTCTCCTCGGGCAACACCAGCATCGGTGTCGTCGCGCATTCCGAGTACCACGACTTCAAGCGACTTCAGACCTTGGATCGGCTCCGGGAATTCATCTCCGAGCACGAGCCCGTGCTGGCCAAGCATCTCGCTGAGCGAGAGATCCTCGATTTCCTCTGCATTCGTGACTATAGCCACACGCTCGGTCGCTGTTGGTCCACAGACCGCTGGGGCATCGTCGGTGAGGCGGGCGCGTTCGTCGACCCGCTCTACAGCCCGGGCAACGACTTCATCGCGCTCGCGAACGCGTTTACCGAAGAGCTCATCCGTGTGGACCTGGCGGGGGAAGACCTCGAAACGCGCACGCGCGAGCTCAACATTCAGTATCGCGTCCTGGTAGCAGGCGCGCTCGATATCTTCCGAGGCGCCGCACCTATCTACGGGCACGCCCCCGCGATGTTGGCAAAGATCTACTGGGACAACTTCTCGTACTGGACCTTCCTCTGTCAGTACTATTTGAGAGAAATCTACCGACTCAGCGGCGCCAGGCATTCCGAGCAGGTCGAAGCGGGTCAACGCATTTTTGAGATCTCCAACTACGTCCAGTCACTTCTACGAGAATGGGCGCTGCTCGCTCCTCACGAGCCCGAGGCTCGTTTCGAGGACGTCCCCGCCTTTCCCTCCATCCTCGTCGATACGCACGTCGCGCTCCAAGACGAGATGACACCGGACGAAACGCTGGCGTACATTCGCAAACGAGCCGTGGAGGCAGAGGAAATCGCGGGCGAGCTCCTCGTCAAAGTCGTCTCGCGGCTCGGTGAGCCCAAAGCTGACGAGCTCGTGTCCAAGCTTGGCATCGATCGATGGAGGCTCCGCATCTGTGCGGGTCGCATCCGAGCTGAAAAGGAAACGGGCCTGGCTCGGCGCCGTGCCCTCTCGCCAGTCGCTAGGGATGTCGAACGCGCACTCGGCCGAAGCCAGGCCAAGACGGAGGAAGCGAAGATGTTCGCGCTTCTGCGGCCTCTGCTGGTCGAGCCCGAACTGGGGTCAGAGGTGCGAGCGAGAGCGTGAGCGCCCCTGCCGATGATCAGGAGGCGGCCCTGGAGCTTCTGAAATTGCTGGGCGGCAAGTGGGTTGCCGCGGCGATCTCCGCTGCCGCTCAGCTCGGCATCGCCGATGCACTCGAGCAGGGACCCATGGCGGAAGCGGAGCTCGCCGCAGCGCTGAACTGCAACCAAGACGCGCTCGGCCGCCTGCTGGGCGTGCTGGCGGCCGAAGGCCTGCTGAGAACAGACGAGCACGACCGCTTCCAAACCACCGTCCTAGGCGCCCAACTTCGATCCGGGGCGCTCGGACCGTTGGCTCGATACGTCGGCGCACCGTTTTCCTGGTCGCCCTGGCTTCGCCTCAAAGAGACCGTGCAAACGGGGGATGCGGCCTTCGAGATCGAGCACGGCCAAGAGTTGTTCGACTACCTGGCGGACCATCCAACGGAGTCGAAGATCTACAACGCCGGCATCGACGCCTTCACGCGGCACGACGCTCGAGCGCTTGCCAGCGCATTTGATTTTTCAAACTACGAAACCGTGGTCGACATCGGCGGGGGAATGGGCACGCTGATCATCGAGCTTCTCAAGCGATGGCCTCATCTGCATGGGATCCTGTTCGACAAAGAGCACGTCGTCCGTGCCGCAGAGTCCCGTCTACGCGAGGCTGAAGTGGTCTCGCGCTGCAGCAGCGTATCCGGCGATTTTTTCGCCGAAGTGCCGGCCGGAGCCGACCTCTACATCGTCAGGCACATCGTGCACAACTGGGGAGACGCCGAGGCCGCGCTCATTCTCAGGAACTGCAGAGCCGCTCTTCGGCCCGGCGGCAAGGTCCTTGTCGTCGAGGGCATCGTGCTCCCCGGGCATCGTAAAGACACGACGCGCCTCCTCGACCTGGAGATGATGGTCTTGTCCGGAACCGGGCGTGAGCGACGCAAGCCGGAGTTCCGGCGACTCTTCAGTGAAGCCGGGCTGCGTTTGGTGTCGACCATCCCGCTCGCGAGCACGGCTCGGCTAATCGTCGCTGAGCCTCGACAGAGTTAGGGGGATATGTGACAAACGGAGCATGCCAATTGCTTCCCGTCTTGGGTTTCGCAAGCGCGCGCTAGTTCAATGCCTTCTCATCGCCCTCATCGCCGCCGAGCTAGCCGGCTGCGCCAACTTCCGGCGACTCCGCAGGGACCTCAAGGAGATGGAACAAACAGGCAACATCTCTGGGCGAGTGAAAGCAGGGGACTGGCAAGGCGGCCCCATCGACGTGTACGTGTTCGTCGTGGACGAGCGAGTCGGCAAGCCGGTTCGGCTGAGCCAGTTTCAGACACTGAAGGAGCCCGGGAAGTACTCGTTCGTTGTGCGTCCGGGCTACTACATGATCGGCGTGGCCGAAGATGTGAACGCGGACGGCGAGCTCAGCCCGGGCGAGCCGCACGCGGTCTACAACGACTTCGAGATCCTCAAGATCTCTCCCAAGGGCAGCCGTTCCAGATTGAACATGGAGCTGAGCGAAGAGCGCGCCCCAGCGTTGGACCGCCTGGCGGCGGAGCAAGTCGCGGTCGAGTACGAGCTTCACATGGGGGAGCTCGCCCAGCTCGACGACCCGCGATTCGACCCCTCGAGCGGTCCGCTAGGCATGTGGCAGCCAGTCGACTTCTTCAACAAGTATGGCGCAGGCGTCTTCATGCTGCAGGAGTACGATGAGGATAAGACGCCCGTGCTGTTCATTCACGGCATGTCAGGGCACCCACGGGAGTTCGCGACGCTCATCGAAGGAATCGACCCCGCTCTCTACCAGGCCTGGGTCTACCAATATCCGAGCGGCGTGCGGATCCAAGCCGCCGTGAACGCGCTCCGGACGATGCTCGAATCCATTCACGCAAAAAGCAAATTCGATCGGCTCTGCATCGTCGCCCACAGCATGGGGGGCCTGCTCGCCCATCAGTTCGTCCGCGACCAAGTCGACGCAGGCACTGACCGCTACGTTCGATTCCTGGCTACCATCGCGTCGCCGCTTGGCGGGATTCCGAGCGCCGACACCGGAGTCAAGATGGCGCCAGAGGTTGTGCCGTCCTGGCGTGACGTCGGCCCCAAGAGCGAGTTCGTTCAACTCCTCTTCGACCGGCCCTTCCCGCCCGACATCGAATATGTGTTGTACTTCGGGTTCGGGGGAAGCTCCAAGCGCTCCAAGCAAGGCACGGACGGCTCCGTCCTGGTCCGAAACGCGCTCCCTCGACAGGCCCAGGATGACGCAACCGTCGTTTCAGGGTTCCCCGAGACGCACACGGGCATCCTCAGTAACCCGGCAACGATCGAACGACTCAACAAGGATTTGGCTGCGCTCTGCCTACCGCACTAGCAAGTCGTCGCGACCGCCGCGCACGCCTGAACAATCTTACTGTTCCTCGAGCGTCAGCGTGAAGTTGACGTTGGAGCCGAGCGTCGCGGTGTCCGCGCAGAGGTGATAGGTCGTGCCTTTGCTCAGGGGCACGTAGTTGCTCGTCCCAAAGGCACCGACGGGAATCGGCGATGGGGACTGACCTGCTGCCACCGTCAAGCCATTTGGCGGAGTGCCGGTGTAGAGGCCAGCGGCCAATAGGCCGCCACCGCTGTTGTGGGCTGCCTTGATCCGGTAGTTGCCCGTGCGGACCACGTCTACCGTATAGCAGTGGTCGCCGCCGGAGATCGGACCGGCGAGGTCGATCTCTCCTGTGCCGCTGTCGAGGTCGGGCGAATCGTTGAGCGAGCCGCTCACGCTCCCGGGCGCCGAGATACGATCCGCCGGGAACACGCAGTACGGACTGTCGCTGATGCCCAAACCAGTATTGTCGCAGGCCTCGACCGTGTACACGCCCGGATCGAGAAAGTTGTAGTCCGTTCGCGTCTGCGCAGTCTCGATGTCGTTCAAGTTGTGCGGCTCACCTTGGATATCGTAGTCGTTCAACGAGGTGCCGTTTGTGGTCCCCTGCAAGAGGTACCAACCTGCGGAGCCGATGCACAGGGTGCTCGTCGTGCAGTTCCGACCGAAGCTGAAGCCGTCGCTGAAGTTTTGGCAGTTGTTGCCGCCCATCTGGCACGCGCCGTCGAGACCCGCGCAGGCGGCGTCACAGCCGTCTCCGCTGCTGGTGTTGCCATCGTCACAGACTTCGCCTGGATCGATGACTCCGTCGCCGCAGCCTTCAGGAGTGCAGGTCGGGCGGCACCCGTCGCCGTAGTTGGCGTTGCCGTCGTCGCAGAACTCGGCACCGACGATCAGGCCGTCGCCACAGTACTCCGAACACACGGACGGCGATCCCGCACAGGTCCAGCCTAGCTCGACCTGGCACAAGATCGAACAGCCGTCGGCGGCGTTCGCGTTTCCGTCGTCGCAGGTCTCCGCGCCGATGAGCTGCCCGTCGCCGCAGATCGGCCAGCAAGACGTTGGGTCGCCGCCACAGTTGAACCCGGCTTCGATGGCGCAGCTAGCGTCGCAACCATCACCGCCGAGGCCGTTCCCATCGTCACAGGCCTCGGTGCCGCCGACGACGCCGTCTCCGCAAACCGGGCAGGTAACGGGATCACCCACACAACTCACCGCGCTGAGGTCGATGTCGACGAAATGGCCGTCTTGAGCGATGTCACGATTGCCCTGGCCGGGATAGTGCCCAGCACTGAAGCCTGGGCTCGGGTCGGTGCCGAGCTCGATCGTGTCGTGCATGCCGAGCCGGATGGCGCCCTCGCCCCCGTCGATGGCCGGGAACGCCACATTCGAATCGGAGAAGATGTGCATGTTCCAGGTGAACTCGACCACGATGTGTTGTTGCGTCGTTCCGTTGAGCCTCACTCCGTTGCTGCCTGTCACTTCCGCGTTCAGGTCGTCCTCGGCACCGCCGAAATCGTCGAACACCGACGCGACACTCGGCGAGACGTGGAATGCAACGAAGGGACCGCCGTCGATGCTGTAGCGGCCTTGAATCGGCGTCGTGAACTCGGCGAGCTCGGAGCCATCATAGAGCAGGTTGGCCTCGTCGACCGTCGTGAGCGCGCCGAGGATACGGTGGTCGATGTCGAGCGTCCAAGTGTCGCCGGGGATCGGCACGACGTCGAACTCGAGCCTGTAATCGGCGGTTGCGTTCACGTGCTCGTCGTCCAGCGTGCAGCAGGCATCCCCTGCGATGACGCTTCTGAAGCGCGTATCGATGGTCGACGGAGTGGCGGTGATCTTCGTCTTGTGACGCCATTCATTCGTGTCGAATACGCCATCGGTCACGAAGTCCCCGGTGCTCGAATCGGTCAGGACGACGTTCTCGAGCTTCGTCGCCGGAGCCTGAACCAAGTTCGTGTAGAGCTTGAAGAGGCCGCCCGCGGACTCGATCTCGACCACTTCGACCCCTAAACCGAAGAAGGTCGGCAGCGGGAAGCTACCAAACGCGTCGCCGAAGGCCGCAAAGAACGAAGGCAGAATGAGTACGATCGAGTTCTCCACACCGGACTCGTTCGCCCCGATTGCATTGCTGAGGACCCGGGCGACCGAATCCCCGGGCGCAGGGGCGCTCACCACCGGCGCAAGCTGTTCGGTGACGGGGTCGAAGGCCAGGTCCAGACCGAACCGCGTGTCGATCGCGAGCAAGAGCCACTTCTTCCCGGTTGCCGGATCTACGATCTCCATGACCAAGTGTGGCAGCCCGAGCTCCACCATCTCTCCGTTGGGCCCCGGGTTGCCGGTCAAGAACGGCGCCATCGCCGGCCGGATCTGAATGACCAGCGGTGTGTTGGCGCCAAGCACCGTTTGAAACTGCGGGACCCCGAGCAGGGCCATGATGTTGGTCGTCAACGGAAGCGTGAAACCCGAGAACTCCACCTCGGTCACGTCGATTTGCATCAAGCCGCACTCGACCATGCCCTTGAAGAGCTGATTGAACGCCGAGCTCGAGATGCTCAGCCCGAGCGAATACGGGTCCCCGCCGGGCGCCGTCGGCCCGAAAGTCGGCGCAACCGATGGAATGACGAAGGACTCGGTGAGATCGATCGTGCCGTAGGGCGCATCGCATTGGCCGGGTCCCGTTCCCACCGAGGCGACAAAGGACGCGTCGGCGTTCAGGACGATGCCGCTGCTGTTCGTCGTGATGGCGTGGAACGGCGCATCGAGGGCAACGCCCACCGCGTTGCCAACCTCGCCGGCGATGTCGATTCCGGCAAGTGCTTCCTGAATGCCTGCCGCAATCGGTGAATCGAGCGGACCGATGCCATCGGGGTCCTTGAGGCTCTCCCGAAAACCGGTGGGAATCGCGCCGTTGAGTTGGCCGCCCATGAGCAAGTTGACGAGGTCACCGATGAGCGGCGCATCCGGGTCGCAGGGACCGTCGATGAACTGGAACGACAGGCCGTTGACCGTCACGTCTACATCTCCGAGCTGATTGACATCGACTCGCGTTGGCACGGTCGCATCCGGCGACAGACCATACGCGCCGGTGATGACTGCGGATTGCATGTCGACCTCGAGCTTGCATTGCCAGTCGATGGCGAGGCCGTCATTGATGTCGACCTCCGCGGCGAGCGAAAGCCCGTTGATGGTGATGGTCGTGTCGATCTGCCCCGGGGCCAGAGTCGCATCGAAATCAAAGCCGCCGATGTCCGCATCATAGGCCGTCGCCGCGACGTCGAATGTGAAGATGGTGTCGTCGAAGATTGTGCCGCCACCGAGCAGCAAGCTGCTGATGTCCAAGGCGTCTCCCGCCAAAGTCGAAACCAAAGGAAGCAACGAGCTCAGCCCGGTGTCGGTGAAGCCAAGCCCCACCCCCTCGGGCGAGTAGCTCCCCTCCGCGACCGATGGCCCTGCCAGAACCGTAATTCGAGCAGCGTCTTTTTCGATTCCCACGAAGAATTGCGCGTCGATTAAGTTGATGACTTCGGCCTGGTCCAGCGGAACGGTCACCTCCCAGGTATTGTCGGGATTGAGGGGCACCACGTTCCCGTTGACGAGCACGGTCCCATTCTGGTTCGTCGTTCCGGTGACCAGCACGCTGGAGGCATCGATCATCGCGCCGTTTGCGGGCGACGTGATGTAGATCCTGGGTGGAGGCTCCTCGCAGGCGCCTATCCCGGCCAATGCGAGAAGCGACGCGCAAAGCGCCATCGTAACTACGAGAGACCGGAAACGAGGCATGCTGACGTTCTCCTACAACGGGGCCAGAGGCACAGGCTAACTTAACGGGGCGTAAACTAATCAGCGATCAAGGTTGGTCAAGCGATTTCGCCGATATTTACATCGGTATACAAGCAGCATTCCAAAGAGAGCCATCAACAGAGCAAGGCCGCGGCCACCTGCGCTCACGGCGACGGGCGCGCTAGAACAACCGGACCTGTACTCGAAAGGCGGCGGGTCGGTCATCCCGCCGTCAGCCACACCACCGTCCCCAACCCCAGCATCGGGAACTCCAGCGTCAGGGGTGCCACTGTCGACGGCCCGCCTTTCGCACGCAGTGGGTGCTTGGGGAGCCGAGCAGGCGTCAATCGCGCCATCTGCGTCCATGTCGAGCATCCCATCGCCAGCAATGTCGCAGGTGTCGATCAACCCGTTGTCATTGCAGTCGATCGCTGTGGCCACGCAAGGCTCGAACGGCTCGAGGCCCTCTGCCGGCTCGGTGACTACGATGAGCTGATTCGGCGCCACGTCGATCAAGTCGACGGTGCGGCCACTCGAGAACCGAACGTGAATGTCCACGGTGCCACCAGCGGCGTCGTAGCCCGCACCGAGCCCAAAGTGGGCCACGGTCTCCCCCTCGCCGAGGTAGTGGCTGCCTACACCAATCTGCCGGACCTGCGTGAGCTCCTCAGCGGTGACTGTCACCTTCGCGCCCCGGCCGTCCGCGGGCGAAACGACGCCCTTGGCTCGCACGCGCAGCCAGTCTCCGGCGTTGCCGCCTTCATTTCGATAGAGGACCGGCGTGCCGTGATGGTTGGTCAGGAAGACGTCTAGGTCACCGTCGTTGTCGTAGTCGAACGTCAGATATGCTCGGCCGTCGCCCGTGTCGGTCATTCCCAGAGCCTGCGCGACCTCGCTCATGACGCCGTCGTCGTTGCGCCACAGACGCACGGGGTCGTCGAGGTAGCCATCCACGACCGGAAAGCCGTTGGTATGACCGAGATCGAGGTCGCCGTCGTTGTCGTAGTCGAAGAAAGCCGCGCCCCATCCCCAAGCACCATCGCGCACACCGGTCGCGTCGGTCCGGTCTGAGAACAGGCGGCCGCCTTCATTTCGGTAGAGGCGATTGCCGTCGCGTCTCGGGTTCCCGTCAACTTCGTAGACAGAGGTCACAAACCAGTCGAAATCCCCGTCGTTGTCGTAGTCGCCAAAGGTGGAGCCCATTCCGAACTCGTCCGTGCCGACCATGGCGGCTTCCGTCCCACGGGTGAAACGGCCATTGGCATCGTTCCAGAACAGCTGGCTCGTTCTGCCGTCCGACGCGACGGCCAGCTCAGGCCAACCGTCATCGTCCAGGTCGACAAAGGCAGGCGAGAACGAAAGCGGAAGCTGGGTGGCGCCCAGGTCTCCAAACGTCATCAGCGTCCTCGTCGCCTCGGTCACGTCTTCGAAGAAGCCGGGTGCGTCGGTGCCGCGGTTGTGAAGGAGGCGCGCATGCGTGCCGCTGCACGTCAAGGGTGGCTGTCCGTTCCACTCGGTCGTGAACAAATCGACATACCCGTCGCGATCAAAATCACCGGCCCCGACGCTCATCCCTTGCCGACGGCGCGACGGGTCTGGTGTGATGGCCGCGCCTCGGCTCAGCGCTTCCTCGGTGAAGCTTGGACGCATGGCCGAGCCCCCGAGGTGCGCGCCATCGTTGATGTAAAGCAAATGAGCGTCCGTCGCCTGTGTGACGACGTAGAGGTCCAAATCACCATCGGAGTCCACGTCGACAAACAGCGCGCCATTGCTTTGCACGTTGGCTGCGAGGCCCACTTCATCGGCGACCTCGATGAACGAGCCGTCGCACTGGTTCTCGAAGAGCAAGTCGGTTGCGTCAAAACGCGTCACGAACAGGTCGTCGCAACCGTCGTCGTTGTAGTCCCCGACCGTCGCGCCAGCGGTCAGCAGGAATCCCTCGCAGCCGTCGTTCGTGTCAGCGCAAGGCACGGTCTCTGGCCTGGTCACGTGATCGTACTGGACCCCGGCATCGACGGTGACGTCAGCAAATGTGACCTGGGCGCGCACGGCGGTTGGAACGGCAAGCAGGGCTGCCATCCCGAACCAACAGTGCGTCAACCTAGGGGCCACGAGTCGGTCGCGACCTTACTGCGCCTCGAGGGTCAGTGTGAAGTTGACAGACGAGCCCAGCGTCGCGGTGTCGGCGCAGAGGTGGTACGCGGTTCCTGCCGTGAGGGTCACGTAGGAGCTGGTTCCTTGACCACCGACTGCAATCGGTGACGGTGATTGACCGGCCGCCGTCATCAGGCCGCTTGGTGGTGTGCCGCTGTACAAGCCCGCTGCGAGCAGACCGCCACCGCTGTTGTGATTGGCCACAATCCGGTAGTTGCCCGTGGTCACGACGTCGACGACGTAGCACTGGTCGCCGCCCGAGATCGGCCCAGCGAGGTCGATCTCGCCCGTCCCGGCGTCGAGGTCAGGCGAGTCGCTCACCGTGCCGCTGACGACGCCCGGCGCAGAAACTCGGTCCGCAGGAAGCACACACACTTGGCTGGTGCTGATCCCCGCGCCGGTGTTGTCGCAGGCCTCGACTGTGTAGTTGCCGGCGGGCAGGAAGTTGTAGTCCGTCCTGGTCTGCGCAGTCTCGATGTCGTTGAGATTGTGCGCTTGACCGATGATGTCGTAATCGTTCAGCGAGGTCCCGTTGGTAGTGCCCTGAAGCAGGTAGTAGCCAGGCGAGCCGATGCAGAGCGAGTACGTCTGACAGTTCCTGCCAAACGAGAAGCCATCACTGAAGTTCTGGCAGTTGTTGCCGCCCATCTGGCAGCCGATCAGCGTGCAGGTCCCGGAGCAGTTGGGGCCACCGTCGCACTGCTCAGACGGATTGACGATGCCGTCACCGCAGAGCTCTGCGGTGCAGTCCGGTCGGCAGCCGTCCCCGTAGTTCGAGTTGCCGTCGTCGCATTGCTCGCTGCCTACGGGAATGCTGTCGCCGCAAATGGTGTCGCAGCTCGAAGGCTGGCCCGTGCAACCGTAGCCGGTCTCGACCTGGCAGACCGCCGAGCAGCCGTCACCGCCCGAAGCGTTGCCGTCGTCGCAGCCCTCTGCGCCGAGAATCAGGCCGTCGCCACAAACCGGAGAGCAGGACGATGGGGAGCCGGTGCAGCCGTAGCCGGTCTCGACCGTGCAGCTGGCGCTGCAGCCATCGCCACCGCTGGTGCCGCCGTCGTCGCAGGCTTCCGCGCCGGCGACGATGCCGTCACCGCAGGTCGTCGAGCAAGTCGAAGGCTCGCCCGTGCAGCCGTAGCCGCTTTCGACCGCGCAAACGGAGCTGCAGCCATCACCGTTGAGGGTGTTGCTGTCGTCGCAAGCTTCGCCGGCCAGGGTATTGATGTCGCCGTCCCCGCAGGTCGGGGTTGAGCAGTCCGCGTCGCAAGTGGCGGTCTCAACGCCGCCTTCGTCGCAGTCCTCACCGACGTCGATGACGAAGTTCCCGCAGCCCTCGAGCTGGCAGGTGGCCGAGCAGCCGTCTCCGCCCGTCGTGTTGCCATCATCGCAGGTCTCGCTGCCCGCGGGGATGCCGTCGCCGCAGGTCGTCGAGCAGGACGAAGGCTCACCCGTGCAGCCCCAACCAAGCTCGATGGTGCACACCGCGCTGCAGCCGTCGCTGCCCGCTACGTTGCCGTCGTCACAGGCCTCAGCGCCTGCGATGATGCCATCGCCGCAGGTCGTCGAGCAGGACGAGGGCGAGCCGGTGCAGCTGTAGCCGTTCTCGACGACACAGAACGCGTCGCATCCGTCGCCCGAGACCGTGTTGCCATCGTCGCAGGCTTCGTCATTGGCGACGACGCCGTCGCCGCAGGTCGACGCGCAGCTCGAGGGCTGACCCGTGCAGTCATAGCCGGTCTCGATGACGCAGGTCGAAGCACAGCCGTCTCCGTTGCTGAGATTTCCGTCGTCACAGGCCTCGGGCGCGTCGATTGAACCATCGCCACAGGCTGGGGGACCGCAACTCGCTGGGCAGCCGTCGCCGCCAGCCGTGTTGCCGTCGTCGCAGAGCTCTCCGGCAGTGACGTTCTGAGTTCCGTCGCCGCAAATAGCGGCCGTGCAGTCGGTGTCGCAGGTCGCGGTCTCGCCGCCCGTACCCGTTCCGTCGCCGTCACAGGCCTCGCCGGTGTTGACATAGCCGTCGCCGCAAACCCCTGGGCCGTTGCCACAGGTGATCTGGATCTGCTTGGTCTTGTCGCAATCCACGTCGCCGTCTGTGATGAGCGCCGTGATTGTCACGACCGTGCCCGGCGGATCGCCGCCGTCACAGACGTAGTCCGCGTTGCCCGTGTTGAGCTGATCGCCGAGAAACACGCAGGAGGTGCCGTCAATGACCGAATCCTGATCGCAGTCGAACGATCCCGACGTGGTCGTCAGCGTGATCGAAAGGCCAGGGTCCGGACCCGGTGTGCACGAAAGCCCTGTGGGCGAAGGGACGCAGGTCTGCGGATCGCAGTTGAGGCCACAGCCGTCATCGCCATCGCGACCGCGAACTTGCACCTCTGTGGCGTTTGCCTCGGGCGCGCTGTCGAGGGCGTTGAGGATGAAGATATCCGGGCAGAAGTTGCCGACGTTGAAGGAGAACGTTCCGTCGACGTCGAGCATGCCGACTGGCGCTTGGAAGGCGATGTCGCAGATCAGGACGATGTTGACCTTCGAGGTCGAATCCGCGGTGATGGTGAAAGGCTCGGTGGCCGTGCAAATGACCTCTCCATCGTCGTCCCGCGCACGTAGCTGGATAGTGCAGGGGCCGGGAGGCAAGTCCATGAAGCCCTGCCAAATCTCCGCGTTGCCGTCCAAGGCCGGGTCGCCGTAAATCGCTCCAGGGTTCGTGCGTCCGTCTTGAACCTCGAGATTACCGTTCAGGTTGATTTCGTCCGGGAAGCTACTGTTGTTGTCGAGGAAGGTGTCGCTGTTTCCGGCGCAGTCGATTGTGTACTCGACGCTCTGAATATCGATCACCCTGGGTGCCGAAGAGCCGCCGCCAATCGCGCCATTGGGGACAATCACGTTGAGCTCGGTCCCGCCTGGCTTTCCCGTGTCGCCACTCGTACAGGCGGCCAAGGTTCCGAGGCAGGCGAATCCGACCCATTGTGTGATTCGATTGACGCTCACTGATTGCTCCTGAGGGATGCACCGATGTGCGGCGCGCAGCGTTTGGCTAAACGGGCGGGGACGCACATGGCTATCTCAACACGATTCGGAATGTCAACACCCTGAAAACGAAGTTTCGGTTCGAGCGCCGCAGCTTTTGGGCGATGCACCAAGTGGGCGAAAAATGGGCCAGCATGTCCCGCCCCGGGGACCAGGGGCTCGGTGCGCAGTTGCTCAGTGAATCGCGGGTGATCCGCTTGCTTCAGTCCGTTCCCGCCGCCCGGACTCGGAGTAGGCCCGCTCAGCTTGGCCCGGAAGCTGCCAGGTTCTGAAAACCCGCCGAGAACGTGATGGGTCCGAAAAGATCCGATCGTGTGCTGGAACCGGACCTGAGGGGCCTGTTCTGTGAGCAGGCACACAAACCCCAGGCTTTCAACGAGGGACTAGGCCCCGAAGCGCACCTGGTACTCGACGATCTCGAGCGGCCCGGACTGAAGGTCCCCGAGGCGCAGACGATTGCTCAGGTGCCAGTTCAGGATGTCGCGAATCCCAAAGCGACCGACGGTGTTCCAGTCGGTCTGAACGACGCCATCGATCGTCCCGTTCAATCGCGCCCGGAAGCTGCCGTCGATATCCCCATAGTCACGAAGACCGGTTCGGTGCTTGGCTCATGCTCATGTCCGGGAAGGTATCAAATCGTGTCCTAGGGCCCATTTCGTGGCAGGACGCGGAAACGATGAGCTCGTCGGACAACACGCCTTCGCCCTGGGTCGAGCGTTTCGCCACGCTGATTCGCAATGGCGGGACTGTCTTGGACCTGGCCTGCGGCGGGGGGCGGCACACGCGCTATTTCATGAGCTGCGGATATCGGCTGGTCGCGGTGGATGTCGACGTCTCCGACCTCAGCGACTTGGCCGGGGCCAATACGGTGGAGATCGTCCAGGCCAACCTGGAAGGCGGGGACTGGCCTCTCCCTGGACGCCACTTCGACGGAATCGTCGTGACCAATTATCTGCACCGCCCTCTCCTGACTCTGCTGCCGGACGCTCTCGCTCCGGGGGGCGTGCTGATCTACGAGACCTTCGCAAAGGGAAACGAGAAGTACGGGCGTCCAAGCAACCCCGCGTTTCTTCTCGACCCAGGCGAATTGCTCGATGCGCTTGGGAGCTCTCTGAGGATTGTCGCCTACGAGCATGGCTTCGAAGAGCGGCCCAGACCGGCAGTTCGCCAACGAGTTTGCGCGATCAAGCTCGGATCGTGAGCCAGGCGACCGATCGGTTCAGCGGAAGAGGCGCCGCATGGCCCAGATGGCCATGCCGAACGTGGCCGCCGCACCCAGGCCGAAGAGCAGGCGCGCAAGTGCGTCATTGACGGCGGTTGGGATGAAAGGGAGATAGCGATCGATGGTTCCGTCGGGAGCGTAGAAGGTGAGCCAGCCAGCGAACGCGGCGAAGCTCAGCAAGACGATCGTCGTGATTGCGTCTGATGCACGGTGGTCGCGGGCGAGCAGCATGAAGCCGAAGAGCACGGACACCGCCCCAGCGCCGAAGACGACACGACGGGACGCGGGGAAAACGACGTAGTCCTCAGGCAGGAGGCCGAGCGACGCCGCGCAGACGGCGATCCCCCCAACCAAGCACAACAATGCAAGTAGCTTCCCCACTATCGAACAGCATAGCGGATTCAGTCGGCGATAGCGCTACCCCAGTAGTTGTAAGAGAGGAATCGAACGCCTGGAATGTACATGCGCTCATCGAGATCGACGTGGAAGCCGCTGGACTTCAACAATTGCGGGATATCCCGGTTGACGTTGCAGCCCCCAGCGAGCCTGCGCCAAGCCGGATTGATCCGGTTCTGCCACTTCTGAACAGCCTCATCTGGGGCTAGCCCGTGCTCACAGAAGAGCAGCTTGCCCCCAGGCCGCAGCACGCGATGCATGCCTTGAAGAGCGCGCCGCGCGTCAGGGATCGTGCACAGGGTGTAGGTCACGACGACGGTGTCGATACTGTTCGTGTCGAGTGGAATTTCTTCGCCGGGCAGGTCGATCACTTCGAGCTGGAGTTTCGCGCCGTCGAAGTTTTTTCGCGCGAGCTGGCGCATTCCTTCCGAAGGCTCCAGGCCCCAGACCTTCCGGACCTTGTCGGGATCGTAGAAACCGAGATTCAGTCCGCTGCCCATTCCGATTTCGAGAACCTCACCCTCGGCTAGCGGAACGATTTTTTGCCGCTGCTTCATGTTCGGCTTGGACGAGCAGGCCAAGTTGATGAGGGGAGGAAGGATGTGGCGATCGTAGAAACCCATTTGAAGCGAGGTGTACCAGCTCTGTGGGCGCTGCGCCCGGGCCCAGTGCGCCCTCGCTCTCAGTCGATGGAAGGCGGTGGAAACTTTACGTATTCGGCCACGAGAATCTCGGCTAGCTCCCGGTTGGAAGGTCGCTCCGGCCCGATGCGTCCGCGCTCGCGGAGGTCGTCGCAAAGGGTCTGCAGAACGGTGTCCGCGTCCAAGTCCCTGCTCTGGTCACGCCAGACCTCACGCTCGGCTTCGTCACGGAAGCAGTAGGCTTTCCAGGAGATGGAGAAACGCATGTCCTCCCATCGATAGCGGGCGAGTTTCTCCTCTCCGTCGCGCACGACCCAGTTCCCATCGCCCAGCGCATGAAGTCGCATGCGCGGGAGAAACCGCGGGATAGGCCGGTCGATTTCCATCACACGATCGACGCCGTGGAAAACACTGTCGGTGTCCATGATGACGGCCGTATTGAAGTGCACGTCATAGGCTCTAGCCGCAGCGTCGATGCCGTCCGGGTAAAACGCGAACTCGCCGCCCTTCGTGTCCTGATACCAAGAAACGGAGGTGGCGATGGGCATGCGGTACTCATCGAAGAGGCCCGAGTGGTGTGCGACGACGATGAGCCATTGCGGGTGGAGCTTGCGGTTGAGGCCGCGGAACTCGGGCACGTCGGTGTGGACCGCCAGCTCCTGCCCCGGGAGCAAGATGTTGGCGTAAACGATAGCGGGCTCGACGATGGGGCGTCCGAAGATTTGCCTGGCGGCGTCGATGAGGCGTCGATTGTGATAGAGAGGCTCGATGCCGGGCGCGAAGATTTGATCGCCGTACGCATAGGTCTCACGAAAGTAGTTGGTGCGGGCAACCAAGGTTCCGAAATCGGTATCCCGAAGTCCCAAGCGGCCTCCGGTGCGGACGAAATTGAACGCGGCGTCGAAGCGCTGGGGAAGACCCTCGCCGATCCCTTCGTTGAGGCCCTCCTCGGAGTACATGCCGTAGCTTCCAAAATCCTCACAGAGTTGAAGCAAGGCGTGCGCCTGCGCGTCGTCGAGAAACGGGTCGAGCTCGAAATGACGATTGAAGAAGTGGCTCTGCATGGGCGACCTCCGCTTGGCTGTTGCGGTTGTAGCATGGCGCCATGGGCGCCCCCGTCTTAGCGGTTTCATTTTGGTCGGCACTCACGTAGGCTCCGCGCCGGCCGAGAGGGAAATGAAGATGCAGGGACTCAATCTGGCCGTGGTGGTTTTCGCCGTGGCGCTGTCGGGATGCGCCTCCGAGAAGGAAAGTACCCAGATTCACCGGCGCAGACCTCCCAGCGGACGTCGCGGGTAACACGGCGCCGAGCGCCCGGACAGCCGCGCTCAATGCAGCCGTTGCGGGGAGCCTGCCGCTCGGGGACCCGCAGGACTTCGAGGACGCCAAGCGAGGATTGATCGCCAGTGAAACCGAGCTTCGGATTGCCGGCCCCGATGGCGCGCCTGTGTGGGACATGGTCGCGTACGATTTCATCGAGGGCGACGCACCCGCCAGCGTGAACCCCAGCCTGTGGCGGCAAGCTAAGCTGAACAACATCCATGGCTTGTTCGAGGTCACCAAGGGCGTGTACCAGCTGCGCGGTTTCGACCTCGCGAACATGTCTTTGATCGAAGGGGAAACCGGCTGGATTGTCGTGGACCCGCTCACCACGAAGGAGACGGCACATGCGGCGCTGGCCTTCGCGCGGGAGCACCTCGGTGACAAGCCGGTGTCCGCCGTCATCTTCACCCACAGCCACATCGACCACTTCGGTGGGGTGCTAGGGGTCATCTCACCCGAAGAAGCCCAGCAGCGAAACGTGCCCGTCATCGCGCCGGACCTCTTCGTCGATGAGGCAACGAGCGAGAACATCATCGCCGGCGTGACCATGGGGAGACGCGCGCTCTACATGTTCGGATTTCAATTGCCTCGAGGCGAACGAGGCCACGTCGGCTCGGGCCTAGGCAAAGGCCCCGCCAAGGCCACTTTCGGCATACTTCAGCCCTCTGAAACGATCAGGAAGACGACTACCGAGCTGACCATCGATGGGGTCGAGTTCGTGTTCCAGAATGCCCCTGGCTCCGAGGCCCCGTCAGAGCTGACGTTCTACCTGCCCGAGCTGAAGACGTTTTGCGGAGCCGAGGTCGTGTCACACAACATGCACAACCTGTACACGCTCCGCGGCGCCAAAGTTCGCGATGCGATCAAATGGAGCGGTTACATTGACGAAATTATCGCTCTCTTTGGGGACGCCGAAGTCTATTTTGGAAGCCACCACTGGCCGATTTGGGGCAATGTGCGGATCATCGACTTCCTCGAGAAACAGCGGGACACGTACAAGTTCATCAACGACCAAACCCTTCGCCTCGCGCTGCACGGCTACACACCGCGGGAAATTGCAGAAGAGCTGCAGCTTCCCGAGTCGCTGCGCGCCTCGTTTTCGAACCGCGGGTACTACGGAACGCTGAAACACAACGCCAAAGCCGTCTACCAGCACTACTTCGGCTGGTACGATGGAAACCCGGCGAACCTCGACCCGCTTCCCCCTGCCGATGCGGGCGCCAAGTACGTCGAGCTTGCCGGTGGTGCTGCCAAGGTCTTGAAGAACGCGGAGGCCGCGTACGATCGCGGCGACTATCGATGGGCCGCAGAGGTTCTGAATCATCTCGTATTCGCGGAGCCGGACAAGCAAGAAGCTAAGGACCTTCTCGCCCGAACTTACGATCAGCTCGGTTACCAGGCCGAGTCTGGGCCCTGGCGCGACACCTACCTATCGGGAGCTTTCGAGCTCCGTCACGGAGGTCCGACCGAACCGGTCGATCTGGCATCAGCCATGGATATGATCAAACATGCACCGATCGAGAGGTTCCTCGACGGAATGGCCGCCCGTTTGAACGCAGCCAAGGCCGAAGGGAAGGAGATGGTCGTGAACTTGGTTTTCACCGACCTCGGCACGACTCACGTCCTCGAGCTGAAGAACTCAGTTCTACGCCACTACAAGCGCGAGCCCCACCCAGAAGCCAACGTTACCCTAAAAATTACCCACGATATCTATCTTCGCATGGTGACAGGCCGAATTGGCATCAAGGACACGCTATTCAACGACGACCTGAAGATCGAAGGGAGCCGCCTCGACCTGGTTGGCTTCTTCCGGCTCTTCGACAAGCCAGACGGCTTGTTCAACATCGTCATTCCGTAGAAGCACTCAGGTGGCGGAGCAGCATGCGGACGAGCCGTTCGGAGAGTTGATTCGTATCGATTTCTTCGGGCGGGCAAAGAGTGAAATTGTCGACCAGGGCGTCGTCCAGGCGCCGTCTTTCCACTAGCCCAGAACGACTGGTTTGGGCATGCTCAGCCCATGTTCTCGCCTCATCGCTCCGTTGCTCTGTGCACCGCGCTCGTGCTGTCTGCTTCCGCCTGCTCCAAGTCACCTGCGCCCTGCCCCCAAGCTCCGGGCCTCATCGGCGAAGGGGTTGCGCGCTTCGCGCCGCCAGGCGTCTCATGCTCCACGATCCCGACATCGATGGCGCTGGTCGAGCCTCGATTCGCGCAAGGCGGGGTTCCCAACGATTGGCCGACCCAGCCGACCTTCTCGACCAAGGGCGTTACGCTTCGCGCGTCGATCGCGATCGACGCGGGGACGAGCTTGTACGGAACGGGTGAAACCGCGGGTCCGCTGCTGCGCAACGGTGCGATCACCGAGACCTGGGCGGAGCAACCCTATCGGCCAGCGCCGCCGGCTGGGCTGTCGCCCCTGGAGTATGACGACGAGTTCCTCAACCTCTATCAGGCGCATCCTTGGGTCTTGGCGGTGCGTGAGGACGGCTCTTCGTTTGGAGTGCTGGCGGACACCACGTACCGCACCCGAATCGACCTGAGCGATGGCATCGAGTTTTCTGCAGATGCGGCATTCCCGATCATCGTCATCGAAGGTGCAACGCCGCAAGAGGTGCTCACGAAGCTGAGCGGGCTTACCGGCACCATCGAGCTTCCACCTCTCTGGTCGCTCGGCTACCAGCAAGCGCGCTGGTCCTACGTCCCCGATGCACGGGTTCGGGAAATCGCGGACGAGTTTCGCGCGCGCTCTATCCCCTGCGACGTCCTCTGGGTCGACATCAATTACATGGACGGCTTTCGCATCTTCACGTTCGATGAGGAACTATTCCCGGACCCGAGCGGACTGAACGACTACCTTCACGGAAACGGATTCAAGTCGGTGTGGATTCTCGACCCCGGCGTGAAGTCGGAGCCAGGCTTTTTCGTGTACGATGAGGGACTGCAAGGCGACCATTTCATCCGGAAGCCCGACGGCGAGCTCTTCGTCGAGGGCAGCTGGCCGGGCAACTCGGTCTGGCCGGACTACACCCGCCCCGAAACTCGGCAATGGTGGGCGAACTACATCCCGGACTTCCTCTCCAATGGAATCGACGGCATTTGGATCGACTTGAACGAGCCTTCGATCGTGATTCCCCCCGGTGTTCCTTTCCCGGCCGACCTGCTGCACGTCGGCGGCGGAGACCTGCCGCCCGACACGCATGCGCGCTACCACAACACCTACGGGCTCCTGATGTCGCAGGCGACTCACGAGGGAATGAAGGCGGCCCGCCCCGAGCATCGCCCGTTCCTTCTCTCGCGCTCGAGCTTCCTTGGAGGCCAGCGCTACGCCGCCATGTGGACGGGGGACAACTCCGCGAACTGGGACCACCTCTACTGGTCGGTGACGATGACGCTGAACATGGGCCTTTCGGGGCAACCGTTCGCCGGTCCCGATATCGGAGGATTCTTTCGGGGGCCCAGCCCTTCCCTCTACGCGCACTGGATCGGCGTCGGCGCGTTCTTTCCCTTCAGTCGAACACACACGGTCCAACTCTCCCCGCCTCAGGAGCCCTGGTCATACGGACCAGAGGTGGAAGCGATCGCCCGCACGGCCATTGAGCGGCGCTACCGGTTGCTGCCGTACATCTATACCTTGTTCCACGAAGCCTCGCTCAATGGCTTGCCCGTCTGGCGACCAGTCTTCTTCGCCGACCCGGCGGACGCATCGCTTCGCGCGGAGGACCACGCGTTCTTGGTAGGCGCTGACCTCTTGATCGAGCCGAGCCTGAGCGAGGGCGATCCCCACGAGTTTGAGACTCCGTCGGGCATCTGGCGCGAGCTCACCCTGGTCGGCGAGGATCGCATCGATGATCCCGGAGCTTCCGGTGATGAAACTGCGCGGCGGCGCGATTCTGCCTCTCGGCCGAGTCGTCCAGAGCACGACCGAGGCGCTTCTCGAGCCTCTCACCTTGATGGTTTCCTTGGACGCCGAGGGTCGAGCCGAAGGACGGCTCTACGAAGATGACGGCGACGGCTACGGCTACCAGAGCGGCGACTACCTACTGACGACGTACTCCGCCGTGCGGTCAGGCGATGTTGTCGAGGTGGGTGTCAAAGAGGAAGAAGGCGAACGCGAAAGGCCAGCGCGGATGGTCACAGTGATCGTGATCACCGACAACGGCAGCTTCCAGGGCAGCGGCGCCGACGGCTCCACGATCAGCGTGTCGCTCGAAGGCAGCTGACTCAAAACGGCGACGAGGTCGCGGAGTCGTCCTTCGCGGGAAACCGTGCACTGAACCGCTCAGCCAGGGCGGAAATCGTCAGTGACGGGTTCACCCCTACGTTCGCCGGAATCGCCGCCGCATCGGTGACGAAGAGCCCCGGATAGCCAAACACTTGATGGTCCACATCGACCACCGCCTCCTCCGGTCCGGAACCAATCGCGCAGCCACCGAGGATGTGCGCCGTCACCGACGCATTGCCGACACTCTCGAGAAGCGTGTTGTGCGCCGTGCCGCCGATGTGCTCGGCCAGCTTTCTAGCCGCCTCGTTGGCCTCCGGAATGTACGACGGCACCTCTTCACCCGGCGCGACGTCCGATACGAGACGGCGCTTGAAGGGCCAGAGCAGCGTTCTCCTGAACCGAAACGCGATTTGGCTGTCGAGGCTTTGCATCACGGTCAACGGGACGACGCGCCGATGCCAATTCTTGGCAAACCAAGAACGCAGAGAGCGTCCTGGACGAGTGACGATCGCCACGACGGCCCGCATCGCGCGGCGCCAGGGCGTGGAGCCGTCCACCAGTGGCCCCTGGTACCAGCGCATGAACTCATAGCCGGGAGGAAACCGATTCTGCGTGATGTGTGTGTGCTCGCCGACATAGAAGTGCGATGAGATCGCGGCTCCGTGACTGAGGTCCTCGTCAGGGTCAGGAGAGAGCGCGGCCACAATCGCCTCACTGTTGGTTCGCACCAACTCGCCGAGCTTCGGCGAAAGCTCCGGCAGTGTCCGGTGCTCGTCACGGCAGCGAAAGAGAAGGTCTAGTGTGCCGACGACGCCGGCCGCAACGATGACGTACTTGGCGCGAAGCGGCGCGTGTCTGTCGCGCGACCGGAAAGGGTCGACCGTTTGTACTTCGTAGCCACCGCCCTCGAGCGGACGAATCGACACTGCCTTGCGTTCGGGAAGGATTTCCGCGCCCATCGTTTCGGCGAGATGGAGATAGTTCTTGTCGAGGCTGTTCTTCGCACCGTCGGCACATCCGGTCAGGCACCGTCCGCAGCGCGTGCAGCCGGTTCGCTCAGGGCCCGCGCCCCCGAAGAACGGATCAGGCTCGGTCTTTCCAGCGCTTCCAAAGTAGATCCCCTGCGGGACAGGACCGAAGCTATCCCCAGCGCCCATCGCTTCGGCGGTCGCTTGGAGCCAGTCGTCCATCTTGCCATGGTCGGGGTTGTCGACGGTTCCCAGCATGCGTGAAGCACGTGTCGTAACCCTCAGCAAGCTCGGCTTTCCAATCGACACCCAGGTTTGCCCACGCGGGGTCGTCAAAGAAACGGTCGCGCGGCTTCAAGAGCACGGCGGCGTACACCAGGCTGCCGCCGCCCACCCCAACCCCGCCCACAATCCCGACGTGCCGGAACGGGTGCTGAACGAAGAAGCCGCGATAGCCGAGCTGCGGAAGCCAGACGAGATCTCGAAGGCGCTCGTCGGCCGCACGCATGTCGTCTGCACTGATGCGCCTGCCCTGCTCGAGCACAGCGACGCGATAGCCCTTCTCCGTCAAGCGAAGCGCTGGGACACTGCCACCGAATCCGCTCCCGATGATGATGACGTCGTAGTCGCGCTCCACCTGTTCCTCTTCTGCTTGCCGCCGGGTTCCGTTGCTCATTACCACGTAACAACCTCGGTGCTAGAGTCGCGCGGTGGACGCCGGAGCCACCGGGCCTCAGACCCGAGCGAGAACTGGCCGCAGGAGAAACGTCATGAAGCAGATACCCGAATCCCACGCAGACATTCTGGACAAGCCCGCTTTTGCGCACCTGTCAACGCTCATGGCGGACGGCAGCCCTCAGTCTAGCGCAGTTTGGGTAGACACCGATGGGTCCACGATCGTCGTCAACTCGGCCGAAGGTCGGCTCAAGGACCGCAACATCAGGCGCGACCCTCGGGTTGCCATCTCGGTCACCGACCCAGAGAACCCCTACCGGTCGCTCATGATTCGCGGCCGCGTGGCGAGGATCACCAACGCAGGCGCCGACGATCACATCGATCGCATGGCCAAGAAGTACATGGGGGTCGACGTGTATCCGTTCCGGCAGCCCGAAGAGGTCCGCGTGCTCTACTACATCGAGCCCGAGCGAATCGCGGCGATGGGTTGAAGCGAGCCTCTCGACTAATTGCGGGGCAGCTCTGCCCAGAAGACGCCACGAAAGTCACCCGCCGCGTACCCCCTCGCCTGGTCGTTCGGATAGAGCTCATCGAGCTTCGTCTCGAGGTCGGGCGCTAGCGTGGAGCCGTGGCAGGTTACGCAAAGCGGTTGCATGAAGATGGGCTCGACGTAACCGACGGTGTCTTTGTCGATCGCAATCACGGCCGGTTTTCTGCCCTCGGGATTGGACTGGTACTCGTCCAAAATCGCCTGCATCCAGGGCTTGGCGGCATTGCTCGGATTTCGAAGCTTCCCGCTCGCCCGGCCGACTCTGACGCCGCCGACACTGGCTTGCTCTGCGAGCTTGGGCGCCTCGACTCGACAGGCAGAGATCGCTGCGACCGGTCCATCCTCGAGCCCCGCCACGAGCGCGCCTTTCATGCTCTTTTTGAATGGGAGCACGGCCTCGGCGCCCGCCGCCTCCCACTTCGCTTCGTTGAGCTTCGAGGGCTTGCACGCTGGCAGGACCGCAAGAAGCCCGAGGACAATCAAAATACGCAACATGCAGCCTGCTTTGCCCCGTGTGGGGGGCTTGATCAAGCCGCCGCAGAAGCGTGCCGGGCACCGGTGGCTACGTTAGGATGATCCCATGCGATTCTCGTGCCTCGCGCTTTTCCTTGCTCTCTGGGCGATTTCGCCTCCGGAGGCGCGCGCCCATCTCGGGCTGAGCTCGCCCAGCTCGCGATACGGTCCCGAGACCCTGAAGACCGGACCTTGCGGAATCGCCGGCGGTTCACGATCCAGCAACGTGACCTACTTTGTACCAGGTGCGACGATCGAGGTGAGATGGGACGAGTACGTCGACCACCCTGGACACTATCGAATCGCATTCGACGAGGACGGGGATGACGACTTCGTGGACCCCGCCACCATGTTCGAGCTCGACTCCAACGACACCGTCCTACTCGACGGCATCACCGACAAAGGCCAGGGCGAGCGCGACTATGTGGCGACCGTCAAACTACCCGACCTGAGCTGCGACAATTGCACGCTTCAGGTGATTCAGGTGATGTACGACAAGCCCCCCTACACGACGCCGGGCAATGACATCTACTACCAGTGCGCAGACCTGGTGCTGCGAGAAGGCGGCGCGCCCCCTGACGCTGGCACCGACGTCGACGCTGGCACCGACGCTGACGCTGGCACCGACGCTGACGCTGGCACCGACGCTGACGCTGGCACCAGCGCTGGCACGAGTGGCGGCTGCAGCGCCGCGAATCGGACCATTGGCGAGGTCGGCCTAATACGGATCTTCGTACTTCTTCTCCTCTGTCGTATTGCCCGTAGGCAATGCTTGCCCATATAGAAAGGCGCCATGCGCATCGCTGACTTGTATGCAGCCGACAACGGCCCCGTCTTTTCACTCGAGTTCTTCACGCCAAAGAACGATGCCGGGCGGAAGGCCCTATTTCGGGCCGTCGAACGCCTTCGGGCGATCGAGCCGGGCTTCGTCTCCATCACCTGTGGTGCCGCGGGCAGCACCCGGGAAAGAACCGCGGATTTGGCAATCGAGCTACAGTCCGAGTTCGGGCTCACCGCCATGGCGCATCTGGTGTGCACCGGAACCACACAATCCGAGCTGGACGAAACCTTGCGCCACATGCAGGCAAATGGGATCGAAAACATCTTGGCTCTGCGCGGCGATCCGCCAAAGGGCGCGACCGACTGGAAGCCCGTCGAAGGTGGATTCGCACATGCCAATGAGCTCGCGGCCTTCGTCCACCAGCGTTTTGCCCTATGCCTCGGGGGCGCCTGCTACCCGGAGAAGCACCACGAAGCGTCTAGCCTCTCCTCGGACATTCAAAACCTCAAGCTCAAGGTCGAGGCTGGCGCCGAGTTTCTGATTACGCAGCTGTTCTTCGACAACGAGAGGTACTGGAGCTTCGTCGAGCAGCTTCGCGCCGAGGGCATCGAAGTACCCGTCGTCCCAGGAATCATGCCCGTCCTGAACCTGGCGAACCTACAGCGTATCGCGTCGCTCTCACCAGGCACCAGCATTCCGGCAGAGCTCGAAAGCGCGCTCCGTGAGGCGGGAGAGGATGACGAAGCGGCGCTCGGAGCAGGAGTGAGCTTTGCAGCCAAGCAGTGCCGCGCCCTACTCCAAAACGGCGCCCCAGGCATCCACTTCTACACGCTCAATCGATCCAAGGCGACACTACAAACCGTCGCCAAGCTCTAGCACGACCCCGTCGCTGTCCCTGTAGCTGTAGCTGTAGCTGTAGCTGTAGCTGTAGCAGCCCCTACCCCGGCTGCCCCTCATGCAACTGCAAATACCTCAAGAACTCCCTCCGGCTCTGCGGCCCAGCCTGGCGATACGACGGGCGACGCAGTGACGGGTCCTCCTTGATGGCGAGCTTCGCGTTCGACACGTCATCGCCGGAAATCGCGCAGCGCGTCGCCGCTACGTCGATTCCGTAAACATCGGCCGCGTTGAGGCCGAGTATCTTCGCCTTCGCCTCGGCGCTGAGCGCAGGGTATCCGTACTGGTCTTGCATGCTTTGCGGAATCTCGAACGCGCGAAACGCGCTGATCTGATCTTGCGGGGTCCCGTACCAAATCGAATCGGTGCCCCAGAGGATTCGGTCTTCGCCGAGATGCACGAGCAGTTTCCCGAGCACGTGCGCGGCTGCGTCGGGCTGGGTCATCAAGAAGCGCCAAGTACTTCCGAGCTCGGCGTAAACATTGCCCCGCTTGCCGATCCCGTTTTCGAGCACCGCTTTGACCAGGGTGTCGACCCCCTGAACCGACTCCGGGTCGTACGGCCCCTCTGGAACGTTCACCTCAAAACCGGAATGGTAGACGAGAAAATTCACGTCTGGATAGATCGGTGCAACGACTCCAATGTCGTCGGCTGAGGATATTGAAGGATCCAAACCGAACTGCGACAGGCCCTTGTGAGCGCAGATCAACTTCACATCCAGCTCTCGCGCCTTCTCGATGAACGGAACGCCAATCGCTTCGTCATCGAGCCGCCAAGCGCCGAACTGCGTGTACACCTTCCAAGCCGCGATCTTCTGCTCTTCTTTGAGTGCTTGCATTCCGTCGAGCTGCTCTGACCCGCGGTCCGGAACGACGATGCCATGGATGACCAAGCGCTCCGAGTCAGCCAGCCGATTGACGATTTCGCGGGTCGCCGCTGCTTCGTCGGTTTCGAGCGGATTGTCTCCCGGGACTGCGGGCACCTGAGACAGTACAGCGACGGAGGTATCGCTGTTGACGAACACCTCTCGGATGTAGTGGTCAGCATCGAAACAGTCGACGAAGTCGAGCTCGTCACATCGCGCCTGCGGAAACGAAGCAAGCGCAGCCTCGAAACCTCCGCCTTCTCGCCAAGCGCCATCGGGATTCACGTGGTGGGTCTGGACATCGAAGATGAATTCGTCGCCTTCCAGTGGCGCACAGGCCCCGGCGTCCTCCAGCATGCCCGCGTCCACGTCGAATCCGGCGCCACTGCGGTTCGAGCAGCCGTAAACCTGATTGATGACCCAAAGCGCTGACGCCGTACCCATCGTGCTGGCTACGAAGTCACGCCGAGAAATTCCGAGCCGCTTGGCCTTTTCCGCGCTCAGCCGCTGAAACGTCTCTTCGGCAACCCGGTCCCGCTTCGAAGGAGTCGGAGGCTCAAACTCCCCATTGGACCCGGTCCGAAAAGGAATCGGAGACTCAACCGGATAATCAGGCGAGCTCTTCTTCACCCAGGCAGGATACTCCAAATGGTCGCCGCAGTCGCCGACGCCGACACTGACGAATCTGCTCACGGAGGGGCGCGGAAAAAGGCGCGACGTGGGGCGGAGTCGACTACACGCCCCGAATCAGCGCCATCGACACCCCCGCCCCCATCATCAACAAGCCAATGCAAATCACCACGAACCCAAAGCCCCCGAGGTAGCACCAGGTCAGTACACCGTGCCGCTCGTCCTGGCGGAGGCGTGCGTTGAAGCGCAGCGGTTTCCAATACCAACCGGTCGGCAGCTCCCCTCGCGGCTTGAGCACCTGATAGAGGCGCAGGTGATAGATGAAACCGGTAGGGACTCCGAGGAGAAGGCCCGCTGCCACGACCCAGATTCCATTGTAGTAAAGGGTTTCCCAGGGAGTGAACCAGATCCCGCTCAGCAGGCACATCAGCGCGCTTATCGCGGCGACGATGCCGAGCTCACGCATGGCGCATCATTCGCGGCGAGGTCACGGTTGGCTGTCCTGCTGCGCGCAAAGCTCTAGGTTGCGCTGGTTGTTCTCGTCATAGGGATCGAGGGTGGCGGCTCTGTCGAAGGCGCGGCATGCCGTGACCGTATCCCCGAGCTCGAAGGTGACGATGCCGAGCACGCGTTGATTGTGTGCTGTCTCGGCCTGAAGGCGAACCGCTTCTCGTGCCATGCGCAAGGCGTCGTCCCGGTCGCCGCGCCTCAGATAGAGCAGGGCCAAGTTGGCGTAGGCCTTGTGCGACTCAGGCACCGAGGCGGCGCGCCGCATGGTTTCGATCGCAGCGTCGAGCTTGCCATCGGCCGCCAAGAGCAGCGCCTGCCTATGCAGGAGTCGCCAGTGCCCGGGCGAATGCTTCAAGCCCTCGATGGTGTAGGCCCAGGCCAGACCGCGCTCCTGACGGTCCCCCGCGGACGACGCCAGCTTGTCCCAGGCGTTCACGTTGGCGGGCTCCACGCGCACTGCGTTCTCGAAGAGTCTGTCGGAGCTGGACCAGACGGGTGTCTGCACGACGGTCCACGCCGAGCCCACGATCAGCGCCATGGCGGCAATCGGCCAAGCGACGGTCCGCGGAAACTTCAACAGGAGCGACGGCAAACGCCAGGAGCAAACCAAAGCTCGGCAAGAAGAGATACCGGTCGGCTGCGTAGTTCTGAACCGGCACGAGCAGATGGCTCACCGGCGCGATGAAGACGAACCACCAGCCAAGACCGAACGACGCAGCGCTGCGTCGTGACCGGGCCAGCACTGCCCAGCCGACAGCGCCTGCACCGAGAATCGCCGCAAGCGCTCCGGGTAGCCAGTCGACGAGCGCGGCACCGCCGGGATGAACCGCGTACTCGACCGCGTACGGACCTCCGTAAGCCATGAGCTTCAGGTACTGCGTGTGCGCCTGAAAAAAGAGCAGCAGCGTGTCCGAAAAACCTTCGCCGTGGTACGGGACGATGACGCCCATCGAGCTCGAGACCCAGACGTTCGGGATGAAAGCGAGCAGTCCAATGCCCGCGTACGCGACGGCAAACCCGAGTTTTTGTCGCCGGTCGAGCGGAGAGTCGAGCCAGAGCATGATCAACACGAGCGCGCCGGCCCCTGCAATGATGAGCGCCTTCGCCGCCACCGCGAATAGAAACACTAGGCAGGCCGCGCCTGCGCGCTTCCAGCCACCGCGACGAAGATACGAGGTCGCAATCAACAAGGAGAGGGACAGGAGAAACGACCCCAGCGCGCCCTTCCGTTCCGAAAGCCAGGCCACGACTTCGACGTGCGCCGGATGGGTGGCAAAGAGGACCCCCGTCAGCCAGGCGAGTGCGCGGTCCTGAAAGAGCGCGAGCGCCAAGGTAGCGAGCACCGCGCAGGTGCCCGCGTAGAGCAGCACCTGGGTCAAGTGTTGACCGCCCACCCAGTCCCCGTACAGGGCGTAGTCGAGCATCACGGACAGATCCCGGATCGGAAGGTATTCGGCGCCGAGCCGGTACCGTTGCTCCCAGGAGAAGTCGCCGAAAACCCGCCAAACCGATTCGAAGCTCAAGTCGTGAAGCAGCACGTTGTCACGGACGAGCCAGGGATCATCGAGCAGCACGAAATCGTACCCGACGGTGCGCAGGTACAAGGCAAAGCCGACGAGACCCACCCAGGCCGGGTGGAGCCGCTCCAACAACGCCGACGAACGTCCCTTCATCCTCGACGCAGGTTAGACGGTCCCGCGCCACACAGGCCAAATTGACGCGGCTGCCGTTTTAGCGACAGTCCTCGTACGCCAAGGTATCCCAGCTGCGCAGGTCTTCCCGGTCTGCGTCTCGAGAGTACACGGAGGGACTTCCAATCGGCGCGTCCACGACGCTGCGCTGGCCGCCTTGCACCGGCTCCCCGGTCCAGACGCTGTACCAAGTGCCCTCGGGAAAATAGACCGAGCGGGAGGTGGCGCCCTGCTCGGTGACCGGGGCGACCAAAAGCGCATCACCAATCATGAACTGGTCGCTGATGTCCCAGGTTTCACGGTCGTTCGGGAATACCAGCATCAGGTGGCGCAGGATAGGCGCGCCCGTCTCCTCCGCTTCGGCCGCCAGCATCATGAAGTCGTTCATGAGTGCACAGTGCACGAAGGTGAACTTGCGAAAGTGGGCAGTGGTTTCGGCGTCTTTGTTCCATCGCCAGTTGTTCACTTTGTCCGCGCCGTCGTGCGTGCGCATGACAGGGGTGAACGCGCCAAGCTCGGTCCAGCGCTGGAACAGCTCCTTGCTGCTGGGTCCCGTGCCTCGAGCAAAGCCGGCTATGTCGTGGGTGACGAATGGCTGTCCGGCCAAGCCAAGGTTGAGCATGGCCGGCACGACCGTCGGAAGCCCATCGAGCTCACTCCAGTTCGTCTCCTGGTCACCCACCCAATGAATCTGCGCGACGCTTTGAACACCGGTGAATCCAGATCGCGCAAAGATGACCCAGTCTCCGTCCGGGCGAGCGGCTTGCATCGCGTTGCGACTGGCACGCTGCCAGTCGATCGGGAAGGTGTTGCGGCGCTCGATCGGGTCGCCTCCGTCCCCAGGCACGGCGTCTACGGGGACCCATTCGCCAAAATCGGCCATCCAGCCGTCGACGTCATAGCTGTTGACGATCTCCTCGAGCAGGTCACTGATGAAGCCGACGGTTGCCGGATTCGAGAAATCGGGATGCCCATTGCCCTGCGGGATGTTGGGTGCCACGAAGTCGATGTAAGTGTCGCCCATCTGGTCCCCCAGAAGGAGCCCCATCTGGTCCATCGGATCGAAGCGCGCCGCAAACCGAGCGGGGTCATCCTCTTCGCGGACGGTGGACGGATCGACGATGAACGGGTTGACGTAGGTCAGGAACTTGTAGCCAGCCTCGTGGAAGTCGGAGACCCGGGCCGAGAAATTCGGGTACAGGGCGTCGTCGGGCTCCCAGATGTATTGAACACCAAAGCCGCCGTCGGGGTTCATGCGAATCCCGCCCCAGTCCTGCACCCAGAACGCGGAGACCGGGATGGACGCGGCCTCCAAGTCGCTCACCTCGCCGAGTACCTTGGCCCAGCCCCCCTGCCCGGCCATCCACAGGTTGTAGGCCCAGGGCGGAGGTTGCGTTGGTCGGCCGACGCGGCCGTTGGTTTCGAATAGCGCGCCGAAACCACGGGCGTCGATGTAGTACGGCATCGGGAAATAGGTGCTGTGTTCGTTGCCGACCGACACTCCAATGCCCCCGTCGCGACCGTTGCCCTGTTCATTGACCAGCAGTTGGAAGGCTTCGCCTCGTTGGTTCGTGGCGTTGTACTGCTCTCCGAAGCCATGGAACGTGCCGAGATCGTCACAGCGAACGCCCACGGCGATGGAGTCGGCCGGAGGGCCCGCGATCCCTCGTTCACGACGGCGCGCACGGACAGGGGATCGGCAGTCTCTCCGATGCGCTCGAAGACGATCGCCCCCACACCAACCACGCGTTCCGTGAAATTGCGGGCGACCGGCCCCTTTGCCGCCAAGGCGAAGATCGCTCTGCCGCCGGCGATGACTTCGACCGATCCGTCGTCTGCGGCGACAATCTGAACGTTTCCGGACGAGCTCTCGGAGCTGCTGCTGCACGCAGCAACCGCCATCATCAACAAGAACCCAAGCCCAATAAGCCAAATCCGAACCATCTCGCCGCTCCTCTCTAAGTAGCGCTGGATGCTTCGCCTATTCGCGGCCTCGGGCAAGCGGACGTTTTGCGGGTCTCAGGGAAGCGAGCTGAGGCTGATTCGCCCCCACTTGGGCTCGGTCAGGCTGCCGATGAAGAGCCAATCGCCAACCTGCTCGGCGCTCGTGGACTTGGAGAACTCGACGCCGTCCGCGTCCTGAAGGTTGTGGACGACCTTGCCGTTGGCATCGAGCCCCAAAACGAACGGGTGACGCCTCGGCTTCGGTTGTAGCGCCGCGGGGATTCGCTGGATCAGCTTGCGCAGCCAAGGCCTCGGCCCGGCGGAGTCCAAGAGCTCGTTGCGAGGCGCATAGATCGCCAGCCAGAAAACACCGTCCGCGCCCGTCGAGATGCCGTCCGGAAAGCCGGGAAGGTTGTCGATGAACACCTCGACTTCACCGCTGCGCGGCCCGCGAACGTAGACCCGCTTGGTACGGTACCGCATCGTCTCGTTCACCAAGACGTAGCTGTCGTCCGGTGACACGGCGACCCCGTTGGCGAAGAACAGCTCATCCAAGACGACCGCGCACTCGCCCGTCGAGATGTCGTACTTGAGCAGTCGACCGTTCGGTCTGCTCTCGAGCGCTTCGTTCATGACCTCGTGGTGGTCCCACTTGTACGAAGCGTCCGAAAACCACGCGACGTTCTGCGAATCAACGTCCACATCGTCGGTGAAACCAAGCGGGTGATAGCCTGCCTCGGTGCAAAGAATCGAGATCGCGCCAGTCGGCTTGACGGAAAGCAGGCCCTTGGCGGCGTCCGCCACGATGAGGTTGCCGTCGTTGTCGAAGTCCAAGCCGAGCGGCCGCCCGCCGGTGTCGGCAAAGACCTGAGGGTCGGAGCCGTCGGCGGCGTAGCGAATGATCTGTCCCTCCTCGACGCCCACGTAGATCCGTCCTTCGGCGTCGAGCGCCACGTCTTCGGGGCCGTGACCATTCGGCGTGGCGAAGAGCTCCATGCCCTGCATCACTCGGTTCTCGGCGAAGTCCCCTTCGAGCGCCGGAGCCGGCTGTGGTTCCCAGGCAATCGGATCGATGTGCACGGGCCAGACAAAAGATAGAGCAGCAGGACGAAGAGAGCGCCCCCCAGCCAGACGATGGCTTTCTTCGTCACGCTCATCCCTCCCAGAACCAGCGAAGACGCTGCACCTGGCGGCCGGACGAATCGAGCTCGGCCACAAACCCTGCCTCCCGCCGGCGCGCACCCCATTCGATCGACGCGAGGCCGGACACGGTTCGCCCAGACGCGAGGAGATCGCGGACCTCGAGCGCGGTGCAGCCTTCGAGGAACTCGCTCGGCGAAGCCTGCGCGCCGCCGGGCAAGTCCACCGTCGCCGCAGGCGCAAACGTGTCGGCCGCGTCGTGACCGGCCAAATGCGCGAGCCGCTCGACGAGCTCCTTGCCCGCGCGGCCCACGCCCTTCTGTGATGACTTGAAGTACGCCATGAGCCATCGGGGGCCAAACGCGCGCAGCATGCTCCAGTTCATGACCGCGATCGTTCGCATCCCGAGCCCCCCCTCGGCCATCAGGATGCGGCTCATGCGGTTGAGCTCCCAGTGCGCCTGCATTCGCCGGATCGCCAGGCCGCCCGAGCGCGGAACGATTTCGTAAAGAAGATTTGCCGGAACCTTCATCTTCAGGCCCGTCTTCAAGTTGGTCGTGTGAATGTCGACCGCGCGAAAGACATGCATATCGGAGACGATGTCCTGGCGCGTAACCATCTCGATCCCGCTCGCCGCAATGAAGGCTTCATAGAATCGCCCGATCTCGTCACCGAGGCGGCCGGGTCGCCGTCCCTTGTGCGAGGCTGGAGTGCCGACCGGATCCTCTAAGACCGCGTCGTCGGCGTACAATGCGAGCCAGCGCTCCTTGTCGTGCTGCCCGGCGATCTCGGGAGACGCCTTGGCGGTCCGAAGGATGGCCTCGCGGTCAGGGGACGATGAACTGGTTCGAAGCGATGGATCAACCATGGGCAGCGGTTCTACCACAGCCCGGGCCTAGTCGCTTTTCTCGGATGCGCCCTTGGGCTCATCTTCTCTCGGCGCTTCCTTGGGCGGGGTCGCCTTGTTGATCAGCCCCATGACCGTGACGGCGAGCAAGTCCTCGTCCGCCTTGCCGAGCGGGCAGAGCTGCCTGCCCAAGTATTCGCAGGCCTCGAGGCGCGCCCGATCCGGGTCTTCAACGTACTTGCCGTCGCGCGTGTACCAGATGCCTTCCTTGGTCCGCGCCAGCTGGCGGTTCGGATACTCCCATTGCCCAAGCGCCGTCTTCGCCTTTGCGCCGCTCGGGTAGAACCACCCGCCGCCTCGGCTCTTGGCGCGATTCCCATTCGGATAGTTGAGCTCGAGATAGCCGCGCACGATGATGCGCCCATTGGAATAGGTCGTCGTGGGCTGACGGGTCACGCGATAGCCGACATAGGGTGCGCAGACCTCTCGCCGGAGCTGCGACAGGTCGCGCCGGTCCTGGACTTCGAGGCCTCGCTTGTAGCGACTTCGCTCCTCGTCGAGCCGCGCGAGGAAGTCCATGATGGTGAGCTCCTCGCAGGTCGGGGATGCCGTGAGGACTCGCTGCGATGATCCGGACGCCGTTCCGAGAAAGGTAGCGGCGACGGTCAGCGCGATCAGCGGCAGCTTAGAGTTCATGGCGAGCCCCGCCGCACAGCATCTCGCTATTCATCGGGCGATGCAAGGCCTCGGGGACCTCGCGCGCTTCGACGCCGCAGGCGGTTGGCCTCGGCGAAGCGGCCTTCGACCCATTTGATCATCTGCTGGTGTGTGCCGTCGGTTTCCTTGTCGCCATTTCTCTGCACGTAGCTTCCGTCCGGCTGCATGTCCCAGGCGCTTCGCTGATCGTCCATGAGAACGTCGATAACCGTTCGAAGCTGGGTCTGCAGCCCTTGCGGCTCTACCGGAGTCAGCACCTCGACGCGGCTCACCAGGTTCCGTGTCATGCAGTCCGCCGAACCGATGTAGTACTCCTCGTTGCCTCCGTTGCGGAAATAGTAGATCCGCGAGTGCTCGAGGAAACGGCCAACGACGCTGACGACGCGAATGTTGTCCGACAGCCCGGGAACTCCAGGGCGTAAGCGACAGGAGTCGCGAACGATGAGATCGACGTTCACCCCGGCCTGTGATGCTTCGTAGAGCGCCCGGGTGATCTCGACGTCTTCGAGCGCGTTGGTCTTGATCTGTATGAGCCCCTTCTCCCCTTCGCTCACTCGACGGATCTCGCGTCGGATCTTCTTCAGAAGCGCGGGCTTGAGAAGCTTGGGCGCCGGCAAGAGCTTCTTGTAACTGCGATTGGGCTTGTAGCCAGTCGTTAGATAGTTGAAGAGCTCCGTCGCGTCGCTGCCGATGCCGGGGTCGCAGGTGAGAAGCCCGATGTCCGAGTAGAGCTTGGCCGTCTCCTCGTGATAGTTGCCGGTCCCGAGGTGCATGTAACGGCGCAGACCATCGTGGTCGCGACGCACAACGAGGATGATCTTGCAGTGCGTCTTCAGGCCGACGACGCCGTAGGTCACGTGAATGCCCGCCTGTTCGAGCTTGCTCGCCCAGTTGATGTTGGCCTCTTCGTCGAAACGGGCCTTGAGCTCGACCGCCACAGCCACCTGCTTGCCGTTGAGGGCTGCGTTGATGAGATGCTGGATGACGCGCGACTTCGAAGATGTGCGATAGAGCGTCATCTTGATCGCGCGGACTTTCGGATCTTCGCTCGCTTCGCGCAGGAACCGCTCCACGGACGTGCCGAAGGCCTCGTAGGGGTGGTGCAAGAGGAGAGCCCCGTGCTCGCGGATCGCGTGAAAGATATTGCTTCGCCCTACGAGGCCCGGCGCGTCGACCGGCCTATGATCGGGATCTCGGTGCTCCGGGATGTCGAGGCCTGCGAGCTGGAACAGGTCACCGAGCCCCAGGAAACCATCGATGTCGAACACGTCAGCCTGCTCGTCGAGTCCCAGCTCCGCTGCCAAGCGACCACGGTGGGTCGAGTCCATGCCATGCGCGACTTGGATCCGAACGATCGGCGCGAACTTCCGCTCTTGCAGCTCCGATTCGATCAGCGCTAGCAAGTCGTCCGCCTTGTCCTCGTCGCTTTCGACGTCCGCGTTCCGGGTGACGCGAAAAAGCTCGGTGCGCTCGATGACCATGCCGGGGAACAAGAGGTCTAGGTTGTTCGCCATGATGTCTTCGAGCGGTACGAAAATCATCGAGTCGCGGACTTGGATGAACCGCGGCACGCCAGCACCGAGCGGCACCTTCACCCGAGCCATCAACGGCACAGGGTCGTTCGGATAGTGAAGCGAGACCAGCAAGTTCAGCGAGAGGTTGGACACGAACGGAAACGGATGCGCGGGGTCCATCGCCTGGGGGGTGACGAGCGGAAAGATGTTCTCGAGGTAGTCGTCTCGAAGCCAGAGCCGGTCTTCGTCCGAAAGGGAATCATACGGGGCGACGTTGACGCCGATCTTCTCGAGCTCGCGCCGTAGCTGCACCAAGAGCCCCTGTTGCTCGACGGTGAGTGACCGAATGAGCTCGTGCGCCTCCTTGATCTGTTGCATCGGAGTACGGCCGTCGACGGTGAGCTTGTGAACCCCTGCCGCGACCTGCTGCTTGAGCCCGCCGATGCGCTTCATGAAGAACTCATCGAGGATCGTGCCGGTGATCGCGAGGAACTTCACCCGCTCGAGTAACGGCGTTCGGCTGTCCTCGGCTTCGTGAAGGACGCGCTTGACGAAAGCGAGCCAGGTCAACTCCCGGTTGAGGTAGTACTCTGGCGCGTCGAGATCGATTTCGACGGACACTTTCTTCGGTTCCGCGGTCGAAACGCCGGTCGCGGGATGCCCGTTGCTGGTGGAAGGAGAGGTCATGGAGAGGAATTGGTGAATTCCGAGTGTAGCCTGCAATCGTCGATTCGATCTAGGTGAGAGAATGCGCAGGGGCTGGCCATTCCTTGGTTTTTCCGGTAAATCCGGCCGCAGAGCGCTTTCTAGCGATGACCAGCAAGAAGACCGATCAACTCACTCCTCGCAGGAGGCCCAGTCAGGAACGCTCCCGCGACCGCGTGGAGCGCATCTTGGACGCAACCTCTGCCCTTCTGCACGACACGCCCGTCGACAAGATCACGACCGCAGCAATTGCTGAGGAAGCAGGTGTGCCGATCGGCTCGGTATACCAGTACTTCCCTAACAAGCTCGCCGTGCTGGCGGAGTTGGCGCGACGCGTGATGGAAGAAGTCGACTTGAAGACCGCGAGCTTGATCGCCGAGGATTTCGGTGTTCTGCCCTGGGACCAAGCGATCGACCGAGCCATCGACGCAACGATCGAGGGCTACGCCACGCAGCCCGGTTATCTCCAATTGCTACTCAGCATTCGTCCTACGCCAGAGTTCCGGGCGATTACGGACGAATCGAACGAACGCGTCGCCGCCATGCTGGCCTTTCACCCGGCGCTGCAGGCTGTGATCCCGGCGGACCGAATTCAGCTCGTCACCCGAGCCGCAATCCAGGCGGCGAATTCTTTGCAGGACTGGGCGCTCTCCCAAGACGACCCGAAATTGAGGAATCGCATCATCACCGAGATGAAGACCCTCTTGAAGGGATACCTCGCCGTGTACATGGATGGGTCGAGCCCATATCGCGATTAAAACCGCGTGAATTCAAGGCCTTGGCAAAAAACACTCAATCGTGAGAATTGCTCACTTTTCAATCTTCGCTTTTGTGTTAGAAAGGCGAAATCTCTGGAGGAGGAGACCAGTAAATGAATTTCAAGGTACTTATCAGCGCAGTTCTTGCGTCCACGATCGCAGTTGCAGGTTGCAGCGACGATAGCGGTAACAGCGGCGGCAGCGCGGGCACAGGCGGCTCGGCCGGTTCAGCTGGCAGCGGCGGCACAGGGCGGCACTCCCGCTGTAGTGGACTGCGACGCCCTGCCCGCGGTGGATGGATACGCGGTCGCGGAGGTCTTCGATAACATTCCCGAGACGGCGACCGACGATTGCACCGGAGACACCTTCATGCCCGGGGCCGACGCCGCAGCGCGCTTGAACACCCGCCTCGAGAACGCGGACCCAGGCGATGTCATCTGCTTGGCGCAGGGCACCTACGAGATGGACAGCGACGATCAACATATCGCTGGTTGGCGGAACGGAGTCGCAGAATCTGGTCATCAAGGGAATCGGCGACTCGCCCGATGACACGGTGCTCAGCTTCGGCGGCCCCGGCAGCGGCATCGGTATCTTCGTACAGAAGGATGGCGTCACGGTCGAGAACCTCTGGGTGAAGAACACCGGAGCCAACGGCATCGAGCAGGACGGCACGAGCGGCTCGGTCTTCCGCAAAGTTCACGTGAGCTGGGACAACGAGAACCAGGAAGACAACGGCGCCTACGGAATCTACCCGACGAACTGCGAAGATACGCTCGTCGAGTTCAGCCAGGCCACCGACGCTTCCGATGCGGGCATCTACGTCGGCAAGTGCGGTTGGTTGGATGACGAGACCACCGGCGGCGTCGTCCGTTACAACATCGCGGCGAACAACGTGGCGGGTCTCGAGGTCGAGAACTGCCTGGATGTCGTCGCCCATGACAACTACGTCATCGGCAACACCGGCGGACTCATGCCTCTGCAGCAGCCGATTTCGGCGGACCGGCCCGCCAATACGGGCGTGCTGATGGAGAACAACCGAGTCTACTGCAACAACGGCACGAACTTCGCGACCACCGGCGTCGTGCAGATCATTCCGGTGGGCACCGGTGTGCTCAATCTGGGCGGCCAAGGCGTGGAGATTCGAAACAACGACGTCCAAGGAAACGACTCGCTCGGTCTTGCGATCGTCAGCAGCTCGTTTACTTGTGATGCGGCCGGTGCGGACTGCCCGCCGTACACGTACCCGTACAACCCCTACGCCGAGGATATCTACGCGCACGACAACTATTTCCTCAACAACGGCACGAACGCCGATCAGGACAGCGACTTCTACCTGGTCTTCGACATTCTCAATGTCGGAACGCCAGAGAATCCGTCAGAAGATGTCTTCTGGGACGGCAACATCCGAGAAGGCGTAACCGATCCGGAGATCTGCCTCGGCGCAGACTTCAGCGGAACCTATCGCGACCTGACAGATAACCAGTGCCAGATGCCGGCAAGCCTTCCAGCATACGCCGCCTGTCTGGCCGACAACAGCACGACCGACACGACCGGCCGCCTCTGCGACCGCGCATCAAACTAACGACAACTCCGGAACAGGGCAGGCACGCACATGAAGAACGCACTTAACTTAATCGTCTCCACCTCCCTCCTCGTCGCAGCCATGGGTTGCGAGGCCTCCTCCGGCGCTGGCGCCGCCGGAGGGGGCGGCGGCGAGGCCGGAATGGGAGGCGCTGGTGGCATGGGCGGCATGGCCGGCGAAGGTGGCATGGGCGGCATGGCCGGCGAAGGTGGATTTGGCGGAAGCATCGCCAGCAGCTGCCACTCCAGCGTCCCCGTCCTACTCTCCGACTGGGGGCTGTTCACCGACATTCGAAATCAGGTACCGGCCGAAGGCGTCGTTCCGTACGAGGTCACCTCACCGCTGTTCACCGACGGCGCGCTCAAGCATCGCTTCGTCACCCTGACCGAGGGCGGCACGATCGAGTACGCGAACGACACTTCGCGCTGGGAGAGCCCTGTCGGCACCATCTACGCGAAGACCTTCTCCTATCCGCCCAACATGGAGGACCCGGAGACCGACGGCCTCGAGCAGCTGGTCGAAACCCGCCTGATGGTACACGTCGCGGCCGAAGACGACCGACTGAACTGCGGCGGCGCTGAATCCTGCTGGCAGGTGCATGTCTACGTGTACAACGACGAGCAGACCGACGCGGTCTGCCAGTCCGGCGGTTGGACGGAGTCGATTACCTACACCAATCCGACCGAGAAGAAGTGCTCGGACGATCAGAGCCCTTGCGAGGGCGACGAGGACTGCTCCGGCATGGACGCAACCTGCGAGAACATCCAGGAAACCGTTCCGGACTACGCCGTTCCATCCAACGGTGCGTGCCGACGCTGCCACGGGGTGGAGGGGCCGAACACGAAGACACGGACACTCGGCCCGTCGACGGGCATGCTCAATCGAGGCAACGACCACGGCGACGAAGGCGAGCTGGTCGCCAATCAGATCGACCAGCTGTTCGAGCTGGGCATGCTGGCGCCCGAGCCAGGGCCCATCGCCGAGCGCACGACCTACGTCGACCCGGTTCCGTACACCGAGGCTTGTCAGACGCCGGCCTGCATCCACGAAGCAGCGCGCTCCTATTTCGATTCTAACTGCTCGCATTGCCATGCGCCCGATGGCGTGGCTGACGGGACGGGCATTTACCTGGACTACGCCAGCATGGACCCGACGAATCCAACGGCGCAGGACTTCGCGAAGTGGGGTGTCTGTAAGGGTCCGACATCCGGGGGCGGCGTAAGAAACTGCGGCGATGCAACCGTCGACATCCTGCCAGGCGACCCGGACTTGTCGATTATACTCTGCCGCATGGACTCGGTGAAGACTGGCGAGATGATGGCGCCTCTTGGCCGAAGCCTGATCGACGACGATGGATACGACCTGATCCGTCAGTGGATCTCGATCCTGCCCATTTTGTTTCCGGACATCCCCACCTCCTGTTCGAACGAGGGCACCGGCGGAGCTGGCGGCGCCGGCGGAGTCGGCGGCGCGGGCATCTAATGCATAGGTATGCAGGGGCCGGATTGGTCCTTGCCGCTCTCGCCCTTGGTTGTGGCGATTCGGCACGGAAAACAGGAGTCGAAAGCCCCACTCCATGGCCCATCACTGCCTTTCCGGCGCGTCCCGACATCATGGACGATGTTCCGGAGGCCAGAATCGAGCTCGGAAGGCTGCTGTTCTTCGATCCGATCCTGTCGGTCGACCGGCAGACCGCATGCGTGACCTGCCACAGCGAGATTTGGGGCATGGGAGATGGCATCGCGCGCGCGGTGGGCCACGGGGCCGGCCTACTCGCGGGGCCGGGTCGCCGCGGCCCCAACATGCTGCGGCGCAACTCCCCAGCTCTGTATAATCTCGCCTTCCGTCCGAGCTTGCTCTGGGATGGAGGAGCAAAGACGCTCGAAGCGCAGGCGCTCATCCCAATTTTCGAAGAAGACGAGATGAACGCCGACCGTGAGACGCTCGCCGCCGAGCTCGCCGACATTCCCGAATACGCAGAGCTCTTCGAGAACGCCTTCCCGGAGGACCCAAGAGTCACCTTGGAGAATCTCGCCTCGGCGCTCGCCGCCTATCAGCGAACATTCATTTCCGACCGCTCGACCTACGATGCCTACCTGGAGGGCCGACCTAACCTGATGAACGAAGACGAGGTCGAAGGCATGTATCGCTTCGCGGAGATGGGCTGCGATGGCTGCCATACCCCGCCGCTGTTCGAGTCCGAAACGTTCGCCAAGCGGAACGTACCGGAGGTCGAGGGGATCGTCGACTACGGGCTCGAAGAGGTAACCGGGCGTAGAGATGATCGCGGAAAATTCCGCACACCGACGCTACGAAATCTGTTGTTCACCGAGCCCTACTTCCACAACGGGTCGATCACGAACATGGCCGGCGCCATTCGACACGAGCTAGAGCAAAGCGGCATGCCCTTCACGGATGACGACGTTCGTCTGATTACCGTATTCGTCGACAAGACACTGCGGGACGAGACGAGGCAGGCGATTCGGCCTCTGAGTGTTCCGAGCGGTCTCGAGCTCCCGATCGACCCGCCAGGCAGTCGCTAGCTCAGTCGACCAGCAGCCGGCTTTCGTCCGGCGTTGGCTCATCCTCGACCAGGTCGATGCCTGAGCGAGAGAAGCGACGCGCAGCGGCCAAGGCGCGTTCGCCCTTCCCTTGATCGAGACACCATTGTGCATGGTCCACGAGCAAGGCGAGCTCGGTGGCACGGCCCAGCGTCATCGCGAACCGCCGTGCCCCTGCTTCGAGCAAGTCACGATCCGAGAGGGTTGCTTGCAGCCATCGGCCCGCATGTTCTACGGCCGCTTGGCTCAGGTCGACGGCGGCTCGCAAACGCGGATCGGTCGCGGCTTGCAGACGCGCGCGAATCTCTCCGACGAAGGATTCCCAGACCCCGTCCTGCTTGAGGGCACGGAGCGTGTCGAGGGACAGGACGTTGGTGGTGCCTTCCCAGATCGGAAGCACCTGGGCGTCTGCGAGGAGCTTCGGAAGACCGGTGTCGTTCACGTAGCCGGCGCCTCCAAAGGATTCGAGCGCCTCCGAGGCCACGGCAACGGCTTGTTTTCCTGTCGTGAGCTTTCCGATCGGAGTGAGCAAGCGGCTCAGGAGTTGCTCGGTTTCGCTCGCCTCGCCGGACTCGATGCGGCCGAGGAGCTCCACGACACGAAACGCCAACAAAAACGCGCCCTGCGTCTCCGCGATCATCTCCGCCATCGTGTCGACATGAAGCGGCTTGTCGATGAGTGCGGCGCCAAACGCTTCGCGCTTGCGGGCGTAGTCACGGGTGAGCGCAACGGCTCGCTGCATGCCCAGAACCGCCGCGACCGCGTTCCAGGTGCGTGTGACATTCAACATCGGCGTGATGTTGCGAACTCCGTTTTGCAGACCGGCCACGGGAATGGCTTCGACGCCGTCCAAAGTGAGCTCGGCCGTGGGAAGCTTGCGCGTCCCGAACTTATCTTTGAGCCGATTGATGTGGAGGTTCTGAAGCTTCCCGCTCTCGTCGCGAAGCTCGAGGTAAAACATCGCCAAGCCGCGGCCGCCCGGCGGGTTGCCCTCGGGCCGCGCCAGGGTGAGCGCCATGTCGGCCGTAGTCGCAGAGGTGAACCACTTGGTCCCATAGAGACGCCAGCGATCGCCGTCACGCCGCGCGATCGTTTCGGTCTGTCCAACGTCCGAGCCACCGATGCGCTCGGTCATCCATTGACCGGACGTCCACATGGTCGCCGGGTCGCGCGACAAGAGTCGCGGGAGCGCATGGTCGATGAGCGCTTGATTCCCCGAGTCGAGTAGCGTGCGTGCGGCGCCATCGGTCATCGCCAAGGGGCAGTTGTAGGTATCGAGGGAAGCCTGCGCGACGTAGTTCAAGACGTGCTGATGAACTCGCGCGAAGGGCCCGAGCTCCGCGTCGTAGCCAGCGGCAACCAGGCCGTGCTTGGCGCAAATGACCTGAGCTCGTTTCCACACCTCGGTGACCTCGACCTCGTCGATCCGATTTCCCCAGGCGTCCCAAACGGTGTGTACCGGCTCGTTCTCGAGATCGGCCATCGCCAGCCGGTAGAGCTCCCCACCGTTGAGCTCACCGAGCTCCCGATACTCCGGCTCGAAACGCTGTAGCAGCTCCGCTGGGAGGGTTCGTTCCAGGTACTCACGGAGCAGCGAGTCAGAATCGTATTGATTTCCAAGACTTGGGGGCGCTTGATAAAAGGCCATTTGTTACTCGACTTGGCAGAATATGACGATGCGAGAAATCATAATACGCCCGCCCCCCCGAGCAGTCAATCGTCAAACAGGCTCCCGACCTCGGAGCGGTGCTAGAGATGAGGCATGATCCCGATCAAGGTCGCGACCGCGTCGTTGAATCAGACGCCACTCGACTGGGCCGGCAACCAACGGCGCATCGAGGCCATGCTGCACCAGGCACGGGCCGAAGGTGCAAGTCTCTTGGTCCTCCCCGAGCTTTGCACGACGGGCTATGGCTGTGAGGACGCGTTTCTCGGTCCGGACGTCGCCGAGCGCGCCTGGTCGATGCTTGCGGAGCTGCTGCCTCAAACCAAGGGCATGGTCGTGAGCATTGGGATGCCCGTGCGTCGTCGAGGCGGCCTTTACAACACGGCATGCGTGGTCGCGAACGGCAGCATCGCAGGCTTTGCCGCCAAAGAGCACCTCGCCGGCGAAGGCCTTCACTATGAGCCGCGCTGGTTCAAGCCCTGGCCCAACCATCAAGTCGTGGGGCTCGAGCGCGATGGGCAGAGCTATCCGTTCGGTGACGTGTTCTTCGATTTCTCCGGTGTGCGCATCGGCTTTGAAATTTGCGAAGACGCCTGGGTGGCACAACGACGCGGGGCGCTCGACGGCCACGCGATGGACATCATCGTGAACCCCAGCGCCAGTCACTTCGCCTTTGGCAGGCACGAGGTTCGCGAACGCCTGGTGCTCGAGGGCTCACGCTCGATGGCGGTGAGTTATCTCTACGCCAATCTGCTGGGCAACGAGGCCGGACGGGTCATCTACGACGGCGGTTGCTACATCGCGCAAAACGGCAAGATGCTCGCAAAGTCGCCAAGGTTGACCTTCAACGACTCGGTGCTCACGACTGCGGTCATCGATGTCGAAGCCTCCCGAACCGAGCAGGTGCGAACGACCAGCTTTCGGGCAGACCGCAGCGACCCGGGAGCCAAGAGAATCAGCGTCGATTTCGAGTTTCCTCGCGCGCCGATGCAGCGCAGCGAGCCGAGCGAACCGGCATGGGAGGCCAGCAAGGCACACAAAGAAGAGGAGTTCACACGCTGCCTGACACTCGCGCTCTTCGACTATCTACGAAAGAGCCATTCGCGCGGCTTTGTATTGAGCATCAGTGGAGGGGCGGACTCGGCCGCGGCCGCCTGCCTGGTATCGCTGATGGTCGACCGGGCGCTTGCCGAGCTCGGCACCGAACGCTTTGCCGAAAAGATCGGGATGAAGGCCGAGCTGACCGCTCGTGACTGGGTCGGCAAGCTTCTCTGCTGCGCCTACCAGCCAACCGAGAACAGCGGAGAGGTCACGCGCAACGCTGCCGCCGCGGTGGCCGAGGCGATCGGCGCCACGTTTTACATCCTCGATGTGCAACACATCGTCGACGCATACGAAGGCCTGATCTCCGAAGCGGTGAAACGTCCGCTCAGCTGGGAACAGGACGACATCACACTGCAAAACATCCAGGCCCGCGCGCGCGGTCCAAGCGTCTGGATGCTGGCCAACATGCGCGGCGCCCTCCTCTTGTCGACCAGCAATCGCTCGGAGGCGGCGGTCGGCTACGCAACGATGGACGGTGACACCTGCGGGGGCCTCAGCCCGATCGCCGGCATCGACAAGGCCTTCCTTCGAAAATGGCTTGGCTGGCTCGAAAGCGAGGGCCCCGAGGGCATGCAGCCGATTCCCGCTCTGCACGCGGTCAACGTGCAGACGCCCACCGCCGAGCTTCGCCCCAAGGGCAGCGACCAGACCGACGAGGGCGACCTGATGCCCTACCCGGTGCTCGACGTCATCGAGCGGCTCGCGATCGGAGACAAGCTTCCGCCCGCGGACTGCCTGGAAATCCTGCAAAGCGAGTTCAGCGAGTACGACGAAGACACCCTCCGGTCCTGGGTGAAGCGTTTCTTCCAACTTTGGTCACGCAACCAGTGGAAACGCGAACGCTACGCCCCATCGTTTCACGTCGATGACAAGAACCTCGACCCGAAGACCTGGTGCCGTTTTCCGATCCTGTCTGGGGGATTCGAGCGCGAGCTATCCGAGCTTTGAGCGTACGAGCTCGGCCATCCGCTCGATCTCTTCGACCACGATCTCCGGCCGCTCCATCGGGATGAAGTGGGTCGCGTCCTCCAGGACGAGCAGACGCGTGTCGGGCTGGCAGCGCATGAACGCATCGCGCGACTCGTGGGTGAACGGCGGCGCGCTGTGCTCGCGTGTGATCAAGGTGATTGGGCAACGAACCTTTCGAAGCGCGCGGTATGGACTGACCGTAGCAGCGGCAAAGCTCTGGCTCTCCCAGGCAGGGTCGCAACTCAGTCGGACCGTCCCCGTTTCGGTCGCCACGGTTCCGCCATCGACGTAGGCTTCAATCCAGTCACGGGGCCAAGTTCGAAATGCCCCCTTCCCGACGTAGTTTTCGACCGCGTGCTCCTTCGATTGAAACTCCATGCGACGGCGTGCGGCCATTTTCGCGATCGGAACGATGCGATCTGCCAAGCCAAGCGCCCGGGCCACAGCCATCATTGGAATCAGGCGCGGCGGAACGATGACGGGGTCTACGAGCACCAAACCCTGGACCAAGTCCGGGCGCCGCGCAGCCAACTCCATACTCACGGTCGCGCCAAGTGAGTGGCCTGCGAGCACCAGGGGCTGAGGCAGTGTCTCGACGAAGGTCTCGAGGTCTCTGCGATACGGAGCCCAGGAGCGCAGACGCTTCGGATCGGCCGTCGCCCTGGTCCGCCCGTGCCCCCGCGCGTCCATCAGATGCAGGTCCAACGATGGGTCCAAGGCCTCGAGCAGGCCGCGATAGGTCTCCCCATTGAAGCCCGTAGCGTGGGCGAAATGCACGCACAGTTTCGCCTCGCCGCTCGCCTCGCGGTGAAGGACCGAGAAGTCCCCAAACTGCTCGCGCCGAATGCTCTGCACGACTATTCGGGGCCGAGCCTCTTGAAGACACGCGCGACGATGCCGTCGGTGGTTGCGGGCATGAAGCGCTTGAGTGCGTCGGCCATGCGTGCTTCCTTCGTGATGAGAACCCGGGGCGAGTTGTACTCGATGGCTTTGACGATTCGAGCAGCGACGACGTCCGGCGTGGTCCCGAGCCTGTCGAACAAGCGCTGCGTCGAGTCCCGAAGCTTTGCGTGGCTGTCCGTGACCAATCGAGCATTCTGAATGATGTTCGTCTTGATGGCGCCCGGATGCACGGAAGTAACGCCGACATGATCTTCGGCGAGCTCCGCCCTCAACGACTCGCTGAAACCTCGCACCGCGAACTTGCTCGCGACGTAGCTAGTTTGAAGCGGTGGCGCGATGATGCCGAACACGCTCGACAAATTCACGATGTGCCCCTCGCCCCCCGCCTTGAGGTGCGGCAGGAAGAACTTGCAGCCGTAGATTACGCCCCAGAGGTTCACGCCGAGAATCCATTCGAGATCCTCGACGCTGTGCTCTTCGAAGGACGCGTAGACCGTCACCCCTGCGTTGTTGATGAGTATGTTGACCGCGCCGTGGGCATCGACGACCTCGGACGGGAACGCCGCCATCTGCGTCTTGTCTGAGACGTCGACCCGATGCGCGGTCACAGTGGCGCCGCCCTGCTCGAGCTCATGGCGCACGCCCTCGAGTGCAGCCTCGTTCACATCGCAAATCGCGAGCCGGCAGCCCTTGCCCGCCAAGGCGAGCGCTGTTTCGCGTCCAATGCCATGCGCGGCTCCCGTAACGACCGCAACTTTTCCATCGAGCTCGCGCATTCGTCCTCCGCTCCCGACCGTACAGGCCCGAACCTTGTACGCAAGCCCACCAACTCGGCGGAAAGTGCGGAAAGGCGCCGTTGGACCGCCAAGGTCTTGGTATCGTAGGCGACAGCCGGCGAGGAGGGTCGCCGCAATGGGAGGGTGGCTATGCGAATTTTGATGATTCTCGTGCTGAGCGGAACGCTCGGCGTCCTGGGTTGTCATACGGAGAGCGGCGGCGCTGGAGGCGCGGCGGGATCAGGCGGCTCCGCTGGAATGGGCGGCGCTGGCGGTGGAGCCGGCATGGCTGGCGAAGGCGGAATGGGCGGCATCAGTGGAGCCGCTGCCTTCTGTGGAACGTACGGCGAGGTCTGTAGCTTCGGCGGCGTCGACCGCTATGAAAGCCAAGAAGCGTGTGTCGCAGCCTACGACGGATACGACGCCGTACGACAGGAATGTGTCGAGACCCACCTCGGTTTCGCCCAAACCATGATGGACACGGCGACGCACTGCCCGCACGCAACGGGTCAAGCCCCGTGTGACTAGGCCGCCAGCCCTGACGGCCAGCCGTCAGGGCATCACAGCAGCAAAAAACGCAAGCAGAAGGCGCCTTCTTCCGGGCCGCCTATCTGTTATGCTCACGCCTCTTCATGGCTGAAAAGAGCAAATACAAAGCCGAGGTCGTCGTCATTGGCGCCGGCCTCGCTGGCATGGTGACCGCGCTCGAGCTGCTCGACGCAGGCAAGCGGGTCGTGATGCTGGACGCGGCTTCGCGCGATCGTTTTGGTGGGCTCGCGCTCTGGTCCTTCGGCGGCATGTTCTTCGTCGACTCGCCCGAGCAACGCAAGAGCGGCATCACGGACTCGGTCGACCTCGCGATGCGGGATTGGGTTCGCTACGGCGAGCTCGATCCCGAAGACGTCTGGCCGTACCGCTGGGCGGAAGCGTACGTCAATCGTTGCACTGAGGAGGTACGGGACTGGCTTGCCGAACGTGACGTGAGCTTCTTCCGCGCTGTCAATTGGACAGAGCGCGGATACTTCGTTCCTGGGAATTCCGTGCCGCGATTCCACATCGTCTGGGGTACGGGCGAAGGCATCGTGCGGCCCCTGATTCCCCGGCTCGAAGAACACGAAAAAGCCGGGCGCCTCGAGTTGCACTTCGATCACAGGGTGGACGGCCTCACCCAGGAACGCGGCCAAGTGGTAAGCTGCTACGGCAGCCACGGCGCCGGCTCGTTCGAGGCACAGGGCGACGCCGTCGTCATCGCGGCTGGTGGAATCGCGGGCAACCACGACAAGGTGCGCCAGGTTTGGCCCAGAGATCAATGGGGCGAACCCCCACAAACCATGCTCAACGGCTCGATCCCCGAGGCCGACGGCAAGTTGCTCGACCGCGCGCAGGAGCTCGGCGCAAACGTCACCCATCTAGAAAAGATGTGGAACTACGCCGCGGGTGTCCGGCACTGGGAGCCGCTTTTCCCGAACCACGGCCTGAGCCTGGTCCCAGCGAAATCACCGCTCTGGGTCAACTACCAGGGCCGCCGTTTCGTCGATCCGCCGCTGGTGGGTTCCTACGACACGCTCATGCTCGTCGAGCGCATTTGCCGCGAAAAGAAGAAGTACTCCTGGCAGGTCATGAATCGCAAGATCGCCAACAAGGAGTTCGCGGTTTCCGGTGCCGAGTTCAACCAGGCGGTTCGCGAGAAGAAGCTCTTGGCCTTCGTGGCGCGGCTGCTGCAAGGCAACGGCGAGCAGGTTCAGGAGTTCATCGACCATTGCCCGGACTTCGTCACCGCGGGCAGCGTGCCCGAGCTGGCCGACAAAATGAACGCCCTAGCCGGCAGCAAAGACGTCGACGCCCAAGTGCTCGAGCGGGAAATCACGGACTACGACGCCAACATTGCACGAGGCACCAAGTTTCAGAACGACGATCAGCTTCGCCGAATCGCGCACGTCCGCCAGTACCTCGGCGACCGGCTCCGCACCTGCAACATGGCGCCGATCCTCGACGCAGACTCCATGCCCTTGATCGCAATTCGCACGCAGATCCTCACGCGCAAGAGCCTGGGCGGCATCCAGGTCGATCTCGATGCAAAGGTTCTCGACACCGGCGGCAACGCAATCCCCAACCTCTTCGCAGTCGGTGAAGCCTGCGGCTTCGGCGGAGGCGGCATGCACGGCAAACGGGCACTCGAGGGAACATTCCTCGGCGGCTGCGTGTATTCAGGCCGCGTCGCGGCTCGCGCAATCAACAGCGGAAAAGGCGTGAGGTAGTCCATGACGCGAAGCGGTACATCGGCCGCGCGTTCGAACGCCACACCATCAGATGAGGGGGTCCTATGTTCCATCGTGCAATCCCAGTAGTTTCACTGATCGTCTTGAGCGCTCTCATCGGCGCCCCCCCTGCGGCATCCGCGGATCGGGAACCTGAGAAGCCCAGCACCCCGAAGAATATCGACCAAACGCCGCCGCTGGTTCCGATACCCAATGCCCGCGTCACCAAGACCGGTCTTCTGGTGGGGGGCCAGCCCTCCCTCGATCAGCTGAAGGCGATTGCACAGGCCGGGTACCGCACGGTCATCACCCTGCGGACGGACATGGAGCAGGGTGACGAGGGTGAGGAAGCGACGGTCGAGCGCCTGGGCATGAAGTTCGTGTCCATTCCAGTTGCGGGCCCCGCGGGGCTCACCGAAGACAACGCCCGCAGGCTCGCCAAGGCGCTCGAGGCGCAAGATGCCCTACCGGCTGTTCTGCATTGCAAGTCCGGGCAACGCGTGGGCGCCTTGCTCGGGCTGAAGGCTTTCGTGGTGGACCGCGTCAGCGCTGCCGCGGCGATCGACCTGGCCAAAAGCCTGGGCCTGACGAAGCTCGAAGCAGCGCTCCGTCAGCGAATCGCGGAGATCTGCAAGGCCGACAAGTCTCGAAACTGCGAGGGCGTGCAGTGAGCGACAAGCCGACGGCTCTGGTCTTGCTCACACAGGGCAGCGAAGAGATGGAAGCTGTCATCAGCATCGATGTGCTGCGCCGCGGCGGAATTGAAGTGACGGTCGCTGGGGTCGAAGGCAGCGGGTCAATTCGCTGCAGTCGCGGTGTGCGAATTACCCCGGACGTCGCGCTCGAGGAGGTCGAAGGCGATTTCGACGTCTTGGTTCTTCCGGGCGGAGCCGGGGGCGCGCAACGGCTGGCTCTGTCCGAAAAGGTCGGGGAGCTTCTGCGCGAACAAGAACGAAGCGGACGCTGGGTCGCTGCGATTTGCGCGGCGCCGATCGCACTGCAGGCACACGGGGTCTTCAAGAACCGTCAGCTCACAAGCCATCCGAGCGTGAAGCACATGCTCGAAGGCTGGGGCGACTACAGCGAGCATCCGGTGGTTGCCGACGGAAACCTGATCACCAGCCGCGGCCCAGGCACGGCGTTTCCGTTTGCCTTACGCATCGTGGGCACGCTCACCGATGCGCAGCGCATGGTGCAGGTGCGCGCGCCGATGATGTTTCCTGTGCAAGTGTCCTAGTCGGAGTCGGGCGGCCCCGGCGGCTGGGTCGCGCTCGGGCGTATCGAGACTTTGGCGCGGGCCGCGTAGGACAGGAGCTTGTGAACCGCCGTCCCCGCGAAGAAGCCAGGGAGCGTCGGGGTTCGGTCAGGCTCGGGAACCGGCAGGGTCGCAACGATCGCCCCGTCACCGGAGTTCCGGAACTTCACCTCGGGGCTCAGGGACTCGATCATCCTCCGCGAGGCTGCGTTTTCGGCGAGAAGCTCGTTCCGAAACCAGCGGATGTCACGCTCCCAGGCGGCTTCGATCAGCCGCTGCAAGAGGATCGAGCCGAGCCCTATGCCCTGGAAGTCATCGAGAACCGTCACAGCGGCCTCGGCCGTGTCCGGCTCGTCGGCCAGGCGCACGAACCGCGCGCTGCCAACGCCCTGGTCCTTCGTGACGAAGTGACGCCGGATGGCGCCCATCGCGAAATGGTCAATTCCGTTGACCTCCGTCAGGTATCGCAACTCCCGATCGGTCAGCCTGGACTTGGGCGCCATGAAGCGCGCATAGCGTGAGCTCGGCGACAAGTGCTCGAAGCCCTCGCGAAGCATCTCCTTGTCCGATGGACGCATGAGGCGCAGATGAACCCGCTGTCCGTCCGTCAGATGAACAGTCTCTTCATATGACTCGCCGTAGCGATACTTCTGCCCCGGCCCCCCCATGGCAGACGAAGCTTAGGCACGATCGAGTGCGCGGACAACCGCATCCATGGCCGCGGCTGCTCCGGTACGGAGTCGGTAGTTGACGATGTGTGAAACTTCGCTCGTGCCGGGGTTAATCTCGACGGTCAGTGCGCCGCGGCGCCGGGCGTCGATCACTGGCTCGGCGATATACGGAAACACGCTGGTGGTCCCGATCGTGAAGACGGCATCGAAGCCGTGCATCAACTGCTCTTGGAGTAGCCTGGCGCGATCCAAGGGCAACATCTCACCGAACAAGACCACCTCGGGCCTCACCAAAGAGGCGCAGTCCGGGCACGATGGCGGAATGTCGAGCCCCGCATAACTGCTCACGCGCCAGCGATGGCCGCAACGGGTGCAGAGCAGACGGTGCACGTCTCCATGGATGTCGATGACCTGAGAGCTGCCTGCGGCGTGGTGCAAGCCGTCGACGTTCTGCGTCAACGTCCACACCCGCTCGAAACGGCGCTCTAGCTCTGCGATCACATGGTGCGCCCGATTCGGCCCCGCGTCGCGGCACGAACTCTCAATTTGATGAATGTACTTCCAAGTAAGCGACGGATCGCGCTGGAACATTGCACCAGAGAGGGCGGCCTCGATGGGAATGCCCTCCTCGGTCTCCTCCTGTTCGTAGAGCCCTCCGATGCCGCGATAAGTCGGCAGACCGGAGTCCGCCGAAACGCCGGCTCCGGTAATGAACAGCACGCTCCGGCTGCCGCGAAGGCGTTGGGCGATTTCGGAGATCTGCTGCTCCTCCATCAGGCTGGGTTATCGTATTATCGACTGATCGCCAAGCCGCGAGGGCCGAGGCACTACCGCAGCGGCCCATGTTCCCTATGTATCGTCTCATGTTCTTCAGTTCCGAGAAGAAGCTTCAAATGCCCGGGGCCGAGCAAGCCCTACCGGGACGCGATTCGAAAATGCCGGTGGCTGCCCGTCACTTCGTCCTCGACGGTCCGCTCGAGGGCCCCTTCCCCGACGACACTCGCGAGGCGATGTTCGGACTCGGATGCTTCTGGGGGGCCGAACGAAAATTCTGGGAAAGAAAAGGGGTGTTCACCACCGCGGTGGGCTACGCCGCCGGTCACACACCCAATCCGACGTACCAGGAGGTTTGCTCGGGCCGCACCGGTCACAACGAGGTCGTCCTCGTCGTCTACCAGCCGGCCCAGCTGAGCTACGAAGAGCTCCTGAGGCTGTTCTGGGAAAGCCACGACCCGACGCAAGGCATGCGACAGGGCAACGATCGAGGCACGCAATACCGATCGGGCATCTACTACTTCGACGATGAACAGCACCACCTGGCTACTGAGTCGATGCAGCGCTACCAGCGCGCGCTCGACGATGCAGGGCATGGGCGCATCACGACCGAGATCATTGCAGCGCCGCCTTTCTACTACGCCGAAGACTACCATCAGCAGTACCTCGCGAAGAACCCGGCGGGCTACTGCGGCCTCGGCGGCACGGGCGTGGGGTGCCCCCCGAACCTCGTTTAGTGCTGAGACACAGTATGTAAAGCTCGGATATCAGATGGATATTTGTCCATGATCTGAGTTCTTTTTGGTTGACCTATCAGCGGTCTTTCCATGTATCCTGCGCCGACCCCCCGGGCCGCAAGATGGGTGGAGGAGCCCCCGTAATGAAGCACAAAATTCTGACTGCATGCCTACTCACCGGCTTGCTGACTCCGGCGCTTGCGAGCGCCAACCCCGAGCCGACCGCCTACGACAGCCGAAGCATTGGCATGGGGCTCACGGGGGTGACCTACCTCGACCGACCGGCTGCGCTCGTGCTCAACCCGGCCAACCTGGATGGTATCGACAAGCTCGGGTTCACCGTCAACTTCACGGCGCTGTTCACCAACCAACGCGCGCCGGTCGCGGGCCCCAACACGACGGTCGACTCGGGCGTTGGATTTGGTCCGATTCCATCCGGCTTCATTGCCGGAAGGATCGCACCCCGGGTTGTATTCGCGGGCGGAATCTACATCGAGACGGGTTACGGGTCGTCTTTCAGCGGGGTGAGGTGCGTCGATGGTGATCCGGTCGGGCCCGGGCCGGAATATGCTCCTTCCACCCCTCCAGGCTGCACCAGCCCAGAGCCGCAAAACCTCGATGTGACCTTCTTTGTCGGCGAGTTCGCAGCGGGTTTCTCATTTCGCGTCCATGAGAAGTTTCAGCTCGGCGTTGCACTGCGATTGCCGTGGTCGAAGCAGACCGCCGACCTGTGGCAGAATAGCGCGGCCGCTCTTCCCGGGTATCAGCCAGGGAACCCCGGCTACGGGCGCGTGACGAACGACATCGGGGGCGTGGGTTTCCCGTCACCACGATTCGGCTTCACCATCAAACCGCATCGCAAAGTCAGAATCAGCGCGATGTACCGCATGTATTCGAAGATCAAGCTGACGGGCACGACCCGAACCGACATTCTCCCGCAAGCCCTCAACGCAGAAGCGGATTGGTTCATCCCGCACGCGGTGGCGTTCGGTGTCTCGTATCAGGCGAACAGTCACTTACTATTGGCTTTTGAAGCGCGAGCTCAGTTCCACGGAGCCCAAAAGACTGGCAACAAGAACCAAACCGTAGTCGCCTCGCTGCCCGACGGCGCCGTGCTCAGCGAGATCGTGGTGCCGTTCGGTTGGAAAAACACGTGGAGCGCCAAGATCGGGTTCGAGTACCGCTTCAACAAGGATTTCTTGGCGCTCAGATTGGGTATGAACATCGCGAACAGTGCAACGACGGGAGAGTTCGCCCAGTACTTCACGCCGCCTCCGACCCCGTTCAATGTCTCCACGGGCAGCGCTGGTCTCGGTTTCTATTGGAACGACCGAAACGATCCAAGCATCAAGGACAAGTACAGACTCGATCTCGCCGGTCTTTTCTCCTCGACGGGCAAGACCTTCGGCAACGAGTACATTGGCACCACAGCGACGGTTCCGGGAACAAACCAGGAAACGCTACTCTGCTCCGATACGCAGGTTGTGCGCACTGGCTGCCCGGGACGGTACCGAGTGAGAAGCTATTGGGCGTCGGTGTCGTTCACTCTGCAGTACTAGGCGGTTCGATCTCGACGCCCAGGATCGGCGCGTACAGCGCACGCTCGCCGCGCTTCCACCAGTTTGCCGTGGCCCTGCGCTCGTCGCGGTCCGTGAACTCGTACCGATAGACGACGGCGCGGACTTGCTTGGGCGGCTCGTCTTCAAACCGGTTCTCGTCGAGAAGCGCTAGGACCGTCGGCTCACCCTGCAATAACCTTCTCATCAGATTGCCGAGCCAAACGTTTCGGCGATAGTCGCCAAGAGCAGCGAACCACATTTGCCAGTCGAGTCTAGGTTGGTGCGGGGTGCTCCAAACGGGCGCCCTGTCGAGAGGGCCCGGCTTGTAGCGGAAGACGTACGGCTTCCAGTTCTCGCCGTCGCTGCTGCCCTCGATCTCGATCTCGGGGCGCTCGGTGGTCATCACCGAAAAGAGGCCGTAGTTGTTGAACGTGCTGAAGCGGTAGATCGGGGCCAAGGAGCGCGGCAGACGCTGTCCGAACGTGCCCATCACGAAGATGGTCGCCGACAGCGCGATGACGAGGGCTGGCGCGAATCCAGGCCAGGCGTTCCATTTGGTCTTCCGGTCCGGCGCAGGCTTCCCGTCAAATCGGCCTGGGACGATACGTGCGAGCGAGCGGTCGTCCAGCAGCGGAATGCACAGCACGATCGTGAGCAGATTGAAAAACCCGTAGTTGCCGGTGAGCGCAATCAAGACCATCAGAGCGACAATCGTTGCTGCGGCGAATCGACGCGCCCAGGCCCAGGGGAGGAAGATCAGGGCAGGCGCGGCGAATTCAACCGCGAACATCAGCGCGCAGGAGAGCTTCTGAAACCAGGCTGGGAGCAGATTCGCATACCAGCCGAGCACCGTGGGCAGCGGCTGCGTCCAGTAGTGGTAGCTGAGTGCGCTCAGGTCTGCCCAGGCGGCGTCGCCGCTGGCGAGCTTCACCCAGGCCGAACGGAACACTAGTCGAAACAGCAGCCACCAGAGGGCCCAGCGCGCGATAGGATGCGGGGCGGGATGTCCGCGGGGTCGATCCCAGACACGCAAGGGGACGAAGAAGAAGGCCGTGAACGACGCCTCTAGTAGGAGCGCGTCCCACTGAAAGGACATGAACGGCCAACCTAGGCTGACAAACGAGAGATAGGCGAACCAAGCGACCGCCAGAGCGAGCTTCGGCAACAAGCCGAGCAGCAACGCGAGGGCGGCGATAGCGCCGACGATCCAAACGGCGCTGATCATCGCGTCGCCGCTCCCCCACCAGAGCGCGCTCGGGTGCTGCCAAAAACTGTGCCCCGCGCTCTTCGCCTGCTCGACCAGCATCGAGATGGGCGTCACGCCATTGGCTCCGAAGAGCCCTTTGGCTTGAACCCCTAGGGACACGAACGCGACGAAGAGCACAGCTCCAAGCGCCCGCGCGAACAGCCAGGAGGACACGGCGTAGGTTTGACGGGAAGAAGCGAACGGTCACTTCTGCCCTGATTATCACAGTGTCAGCGCCGGCAACGAGAATCGGAGACCGCCTCGCGACGGGGGTGCTCGCTGGCGGACCGGGGCACGGAGACACCAAGAACCACGTCCCAACACAGCAGGCGGCAGCGCGAGCCCGAAGGGCGAAGCCCGGCGCAACGCGCCGGCAAGGCGGAGCGAAGCGACCGCCGCGCCAGGGACGCTGCTCACTCGCGTGAGAATGATACCAGAATTACGGGTGGGGGTGGGTGGGCGGTGTAACAAAACCAAACCACGTACCCCGCCGCCCCCTCGGCTTCCCAGCACCCGCGGCAGCGCGAGCCGTTCGACGCAACCCCGTGTCGCGCTCTTTCCGCGCCCCGGTTGCTCACGTCCATGCGTCGCGATTGCGCGCTACGAACTCGGACAGGCTGGTCGCCGGTCGGCCGATGATTTTGGTTAGTGCGGGGTCGACTGCAGCCTCGCGGCCAGCCTTGGCGTGGGCGAATACCGCGAGGCCTGCCTCGACCAGCCACGGCGCTGTTCCCGCCTGCAGCATCATGTCCCTGGCCTGTCCCTCTTCGACGTCGATGTAAGTGAGAGGTTTGTGGATCATCCTCCCTATTTCGGCGGCAACTCCCTTGGCGCCGTACGCCCTGCCCCCGGTGAGGACATAGGTCTGGCCTTCGTGAGCGTCGGAGTGCATCAGGCACTCGGCAGCGGCCTCCCCAACGTCCAAGGCGTCGATGTACGAAATCAGACCATCACCTTGGGGGGCGATGATCGACGACATCATTCGAATCGTTTCGGCTTGGTAGCGGATGAAATTCTGAAAGAACGAGCATGGCCGTAGGATCGACCAACCGGCGCCAGACTCCCTGACCGCGTCGTCGATCTCGCGGTGCCAGGCACGGAGCTCAGAGTGCTGGTCCCAGCCCGCGGAGCGAGACGACAAACGTACGATCTGAGGGACCCCGGCTTTGATCGCGGCGTCCAACACGCGGCGAGACGCTGCGACTTGCTTCTCGATCAGCGGCGTCATGAAGAAGAAGGCGTCGATCCCATCGAAGAGAGCAGGCGAGATTTCACGATCCGCGAAATCGAATCTCACCACATCGTTCGCCTCTGGTAGAACGCCTGCTAACGCACTCGGCACGCGCGCAGCAATACGGACGTCCGCACCCCTCCGGAGGAGCTCGCGACAAACTTCGCGACCGACGGTACCGGTCGCCCCTGTCAGAAATGCTCGCACGATTCCGATTCGCCAAGATCATCGCCGATCCTGGCCGAATACGCACGATCCTGTCGTTCGCCCCGGCCACGGCCCGACTTGAAGTGCTAAGGAGACGCTCCCATGCCCGCGCGACCGAGTCCCATCGCCCCCAGCGACAACTCGCGACTCTTGTCGCGCGAGTTCCTGCTGCTTCTCGCCTCGGTTTCGCTATTTGGGTTCTCCTGGTCCTTCTACTTGATCCTGCCGAAGTTCTTCGCCAGCGAGCTCGGCATGGACGCCGCGGCCATTGGGCGCGCGGTCGCGATAGAGGGTCTCACGGCGGTTGCGGTGACCCCGCTCGTCGGCTGGCTCGTCGATCGCTACGGGCGGAAACCTTGGCTGATCTTCGGCAACTTCATGCTGGCCGTCACCGGCGCGATCTACCTCTTCGTCGATCACGAAGGCCCTCTGCTCTATCTCGGGCAAATGTGCTGGGGCATCGGAATGGTCATGGGCTTCAACGCGGCGGGTACGATGACCGCGGACATCGCCCCCAGCGATCGAATGGCGCAGGCGCTGGGTCTCTTCGGGGCGGCAAACCTTGGGATGAACGCGGTGTCTCCAACCATCGGCGAGGTCCTCGCGGACTCCGTGGGCTGGTCGTACGTGTTTGTTGCGAGCGCATGCGCCGGCCTGGTGGCCACGCTTCTCAGTACTCGTCTGAGAGAGGCGCCACGGCACCAGCCGCAGGGGCAACAAGCCCGACGACCGATTTTCGGCGGCTCCCTAATGCGCGTCTATGGCGCGACCTTCGTGATGACCGCAGCGTTCACCGCTCTGTTCACGCTCCACCAGCCCTTCGCGCTCGAGCTCGGTGTCACCGAGGTTCGGAGTTTCTTCATCGGCTTTGCGATCGTCGCGCTCACGGTGCGCCTCGGCGGCGGGCGTCTCATCGATCGCTTTGGCGTGCTTCGCTCATCAGTGATCGCGTTCTGTCTGTACTCGGCGGTGCCTCCGATGCTTGGAATCCTCGGCCCCCACCACCTCTTTGCGATCGGCGCCATGATGGGCCTCGGGCACGGCATCGCGTACCCTGCCGTCACCGCTCTCGGAATCGAACGAGCGGATGCGTCCTCCCGTGGGATGGTGGTGTCAATCATCCACGGGGCCTTCAATGGGGGTCACGCATTTTTTGCGTATGGCCTCGGCTTCGTCGCGGCTACTTGGACCTACGATGTCGCTTTCTGGATGGCGGGGGCAGTCACCCTGACCGGAGCGCTGATTTTGAGCCTCGGTCGCCGGTCAAAAGTCACTTAACGCCGACACTCCCAGCCTTCCTTCTGCTATTTTCCATGCCGGCACTTGGATATGGCATGAGGCGGAAGAACGACAGCGAGCACGAGGACTCCGACGCCAAGAGCAAGCTCAGCCGCTTGCTCGAGACGGAGGTCGAGCTCGAAGCGATGCTCAAAGAGACGCGTCGAGAGGCGGAACGGCTCGTCAAGTCGGCGCAGGCTGCGGCGGAAGATCGCGTCCAACGCTTCGAGTCAGAGCTCGAAGGAGAGGACGGCAGGCTCCGGGAACGAATCGCACGCGAACGAGACCAGGCTATCGACTCGATTCGAGAGGAGGCTCGGCAGGAAACGGAACGGCTCGACGGGCTCGACGATGCGACGGTCGACGAGCTCGCCCGGCACGTGGTCGATCTTCTGCTCGGTAGACCCGAGTCAGGGGGCTCCCTTTGATTCTGAAGATGTCCCGCATCCGAATGCTCGGCCCGAGAGAGCGGCTCCAAACGTGCTTGGGCTGTATCCAGCACGTTGGCTTGGTCCAGTTGGTCGAACCCGCCGAGACCGAGTCCCTGATACCTCTCGGGCTGACGCTCGAGCAGGAGCACCACGTGCGGAGCGTCCGCAATGTCGTCGAAGACGTGGACAGCGCGCTCGAGCTGCTCGGGGAAACGCCAAGGCCGCCCAAAGCAGCCGAAGAGATACCACTACCCCAGGCTGCCCTGATCGCGGGC
>CAWJII010000012.1:0-194222 GCA_963842915.1 uncultured delta proteobacterium
AGAACCCGAAGGGAGCTCGAAGCCTTGGCCGAGCAGCGCCAAGGGCTCGAAGAGGAGCGAGCGCTGATCCTCAAGTTCCGTCCCTTCTTCTCGGCGTTTCGAAAAATCGGCGACTCGGGTTTGGACCTCGACGGGATCCGGGTCTTCTACCTGGTCCTGAGGGAGGACGGCGAGCACGAGCTCCAACGAATGCGGGCCGCGCTTCGCCAAGCCCTTGGCGACGGGTTCGAGCTGCTCAGCCAGCCGTCGGAGTCTGGCGAATCCGCGATGCTTCTGGCGGTGCCTACGGCTGACGCGACCAAAGCCGAGCAGCTGCTCAGTGAAGCCGGGGTGCAGTCGCTCTCGCTTCCGGACCAGTTTGAAGAGGAAGGCGTGACCGCGACGATTCAGCGCATGCAGGCTCGTCTAGACGAGCTGCCAAAGGAACTTTCGGCGCTGGAGCGAGATCGCGCGCGAATCGGCCGAGAGCGGGGACGGGAGCTCGCGTGGATTCAGGCGAGCGTTCGGGACCACCTCGCGACTGTCGAGGCCATGGAGAAAGCCGTGGTCACGCCGCGAGCCTTCGTTCTCGAGGGCTGGGTTCCCAAGGCGGTGCAGCCCGAGCTGGAACGGAAGCTCGGCCTGTGCTGCGGCGCGGGGTTCGAGATCGAGACTATGTCTTCCGAGGAGTGGGCGGGGGACACCGTCCCGGTCGTTCTCAAAAACCCTCGCCTGTTCCGTCCATTCGAAGCGATTACGAGGATGATGCCTCTCCCGAAGTACGGGACGGTCGATCCAACCCCCTTCGTTGCTGTGTTCTTCCCGATGTTCTTTGGTGTCGTGCTCGGCGACGTGGGTTACGGCTCCATCCTCGCGCTCGTGTCACTCATCCTGCGACTTCGTTCGCGAGCCGATACCACGCTGCGATCCGTATCGGAGATCGGACTCGCCTGCGCCTTGTTCTCGATCATATTTGGCTTCTTGTACGGGGAGCTCTTCGGCGATCTCGGACATCGGATCGGTCTGCATCCGATCATTTTCAATCGTGAAGAGGCGTTCTTTCCTTTCCTCGGCTTCGCGATCGCGCTGGGCCTCGTTCACATCGTGGTCGGCTTGCTGGTGGGAGCCGTGAAGATGTTTCACGGGGACAAACGGCGCGCGCTCGGAAAGGGCATGGCTGCCCTGATGGTCGTTCTCATTGCGCTGGCTCTCATGGCGGCTTCCGGCATGCTCCCGGAGCGCTTCTTCACGCCTCTGGTGATCACGACGCTGGTCGCCCTACCCATCTTGATCATCGGCGAAGGCGTTCTCGCACCCATCGAGTTTGTCTCCACGCTTGGCAACGTGCTGTCCTACGCGCGCATCATGGCCGTCGGCACTGCTTCGGTCATGATGGCCGTCGTCGCGAATCGTATGGTCGGCGCCTTTGGCTCAGTCGTCGTAGGCATCCTCTTCGCCCTCGTCTTTCATCTGATCAACTTCGTCCTGGGCGTATTCAGCCCGACGATTCACGTGCTGCGACTTCACTACGTGGAGTTCTTTGGAAAGTTCTACAGCCCGGGCGGTGCGCAGTACCGGCCGTTTCGACATTGGTCCGCGCGCGAAAGCGCTTCCAACGAGAGGAACAATTGACATGGAATTGGAGACGGTTTTCCTTTACGTGAGTGCCGCTTTGGCGGTGGGCATTCCTGCCCTCGCTACAGCCTGGGCTCAGTCCCGCATCGGCCCTGCCGCCGCGGCGGCGCTCGCCGAAAAGCCAGAGCTCACCGTCACGGTCGTGCTCTTGATCGCCATCCCGGAAACGCTCGCGATCCTCGGATTCGTCGTTGCGGTCCTCATCCTGATGCAGGGAGGAGGCTGAGGCGACAATGGCCGCCTCCGACCTCGATACCGAGTTGCGCCGCGCCGCCGAGCAGACGGCGGAATCCATCCTGAGCGCGGCGCGGACGGACTCCGAACGGGTCGTGTCGGAGACCGAGCGCTCGGTCGAGGGCATCCGAAGAGAACGAATGGACCACAAGGAGGCGGAGTACGGCGCAGATGCTCGGCGTGCGGTCGCCTTCGAAAGGCACGCGGCGATGCGCGCCGTCCTTCTGTCGCGGACGCGGGTCGTCGATCGAGTGCTCGAGCAAGCGAAAGCTCTTCTCCCGGAAGCTGCAAAAGCGGAAAGCTACCTCTCGACCCTGGGAGCCGAGCTTGGGGAGGCCCTGAAGTTCGTCGAGGAAGACGACGCTCTTGTGCGCTGTTCTGCCGCGCTCGAACCCGCGGTCCGAAAGGCTCTCCGCACGAAGCCGCAAGTGCAGGTAGAGCCGTGGTCAGAGACTGATACGGGATTCACCGTCCTTGGCGCAAGAGCCTCGGTCCTGGTGGACGGCCGGCTCGAGACCCGGATCGACCGCCTAGCGTCGTCGTTGGCGATCGAAATCCACGCGCGCCTGCAGGAGCTCTAGCCATGGCGCGGTACCTAGGCGACATCAACACACGCGCGCGGGGGCTTCGCACCCATCTGCTTCCGTCATCGGACTTGGAACGACTTGCACGCGCCGCGGGCCTACCGGGGCTTCAACGAGAGCTCAGCGCGCTTGGGCTCGTGCGGTCCGACGCGCCAGCGACGCCCGCAAGCCTGGAGAGGGCGATCCGCCGTCACGCTGCCGACCAAATCAGGGTGCTCGATCGCTGGTGCAGCGACCAGCGGCGCCTGGCCTTGTCGGTGATCTTCGAAGACGAGGATCGACGGTCCATCCAAGCCATCTTACGGGGCACGGAGCAAGGCGCGGCCTCGGACGCCCGTATGTCGGGCCTGGTTCCGACGGTGAGCCTGTCGGAACGCGCTCTGTACACCCTCGCGAGCCAGCCAACACCGGCCGACGTGGTCCGAATGCTGCTCCTTTGGAACCACCCGTTTGGACCGCCTCTCGTCGAAGCTGCGAGCAGGGCCCGTCCATCGCTCTTCGAAATCGAGGTCGCACTCCAGCGCGCGTTCGCCCGTAGAGCGTCGTCGCGGGCGCGCGACGGCGGCGCGCAACTCGTCGAGTACGTCGGCCAGGTGATCGACCTGATGAACGCCTGGTCCGTCCTCTTGCACTTCGTGGAGCGCGACCCGAGCATCGCGGAGCTGACGTTCGTAGAAGGAGGACATTGGCTCACGCGGACCGTATTCGAGAGGCTCATGAGCCTGGCAACCCGCCAGGATGTCGAGAGGGAACTCGCCTGGGAGCTCCGCAACTCCGCGCTTGCTCCTGCGTTTCGGGAGGGCGTCGAGGACCTCGCGGACTTGGAAGGCGCGGCACTGCGCGCTCAGATCGAATGGCAGAATCGAGCACGGCGCATCGACCCGAGCGGCGCGGCACCCGTGATCGGCTTTGCAATCGAGCTTCGAGCCCAGGTGTTGAACTTGAGACGAATCATCTGGGGCGTCGCGCTCCGGGCTCCGTCCGCGCTCATCCAGGCAGAAATGGTGCTCGCATGAAGGAGCAACGACTGGTCGTGATTGCTAGCCAAGGACTGAGCGCCGGATTCGCGATGGCAGGGGTGACGGTGTTTGAAGCAAGCAGCGGCGCCGATGCGGCGAGGCAGATCGATCGCTTGACGGAGGACGATGACGCCGGTGTCATCATCATCGATGAGCCACTCTACAGGGACATCCCCGAAGAGATCCGACGAACATTTCAGCGTTCCGCGCTCCCGGTCGTCATCCCCGTGCCCGGGCCCGACTGGACCACGGAGGCGACGGCCCACGAATACATCGTCGAAATCCTTCGGCGTGCGATTGGCTATCGGGTGAAGCTCCAATGACCGACGCACGCATCATCCGGGTCGCGGGAGCGATTGCCGAAGCACAGCCCCTTGGCGATGCCGCTCTTTACGAGCTCGTCGAAGTCGGCGAGCACCGTCTGCTGGGCGAGGTCATTCGGATCCAGGACGACGTCGCGACGATTCAGGTGTTCGAGGAAACCAGCGGGCTTGGGCTGCAGGAGCCGGTGCGACGCACGGGGAGCTCTCTGATGACCCGGCTGGGACCGGGCTTGCTCGGCTCCATCCTCGACGGGGTTGGGCGACCGCTCACTGGGCTCGCCGAGCGATCTGGCGACTTCATGGCCCCGGGGATGACCTTGCCCACCCTCGACCCCGACGCGCTCTGGTCGTTTTCGCCAACAGTCGAGCTAGGTGCCGAGCTAAGCGGCGGCGACATCCTGGGACTGGTCGAAGAGCGCCCCGGAATGGTCCACCGAATTCTGCTGCCTCCGGGACAGGGCGGCCGACTGGCGGATATCCGAGAAGGCAAGTTCACAGTGACCGACACAATCGGGAGCTTGGATGACGGAACCGCGCTTTGCCTTTCGCAACCCTGGGCGATTCGCCAACGGCGTCCATTTGCCCGGAGGCTCCCAGGCGACCGCCCTTTCATCACAGGACAAAGAGTCTTCGACCTGCTCTTTCCCGTCGTCGAAGGAGGCTCGGTCGCGGTGCCCGGTGGTTTCGGCACCGGCAAGACCGTGATCGAACAGTCGCTCGCCAAGTACGCCAAAGCGGACATCATGGTCTACATCGGCTGCGGCGAGCGCGGGAACGAAATGGCGGAAGTCCTACACGACTTCAATCGCCTCACCGATCCCGAAACAGGCCGGCCGATCATGGATCGAACGATCCTGATCGTGAACACCTCGAACATGCCGGTCGCCGCGCGGGACGCGTCGGTGTATCTCGGCATGACGATCGCCGAGTACTACCGAGACATGGGCTACCACGTAGCGATCCTTGCCGATTCCCTTTCACGTTGGGCTGAGGCGCTCCGCGAGATTGCCGCCCGCCTCCAAGAGATGCCGGGCGAAGAAGGCTACCCGACCTACCTGGCCAATCGAATGAGCCGCCTGTACGAGCGAGCCGGCCGCGTGGAAAGCGAGGGGAAGCCGGCGCGGACGGGCGCGGTGACGTTCATCAGCGCAATTTCTCCCCCTGGGGGCGACTTCGCCGAGCCGGTCACTCAGGCCTCGTTGCGAGTCGTCGGCGCACTCTGGGCCCTGGATCCGCGCCTCGCCCACCAACGTCAGTTCCCGGCGGTCGACTGGGACATCAGCTACAGCCTGTATGCAGACGGCACCAGGGAGTGGTTCTCGAAGGAAGGCGGCGCCGATTGGTCCGAGTTGAGGGTCGAAACAGTTCGTCTGCTCCAGCGTGACCGCGAGCTGCGCGAAATCGCGGGCCTGGTCGGCGTCGACGCGCTCGAAGACGAAGACCGGCTGGTGCTCGAAGGCGCGCGGATCGCCCGGGAGTTCCTCATCGGCCAGAACGCATTCCATCCAAACGATGCCTTCTCGACCGTGCACAAGACCTATCAGCTCGTGAAGCTGCTCTGGTCGTTCATGCAAACCGGCGAAACCGCGCTGAAGGAAGGCGTCGCCTTTGAGAAGCTCGATCTCGCTGCCGTTCGGGTTGCGTTCGGTTCGGTGAAGACGGCGGAACCCGATGCATTGGACGCACAAATTTCGGAAGCCCAGCAAACCATCGAGGACATGAGGCCGGCATGAAGCGCTTGGATGCTCCGATTTCGCGAACCTACTCCGGCGCCGCCTCGGCGGCGGGTCCACTCATATTCGTCCGCTCCACGCGACGCGCAAAGCTTGGGGAGTGGGTTCGCATCGGAGGCAAGGGTCAGGACGATCGACGAGGTCAGGTGATCGACGTTGGCACCGAGATCACCGTGATTCAGGTGTTCGAGGACACGCTTGGACTCAAGCCCGCGGACGCCGCGATCACCTTGACCGGCGAGACGGCAACGACGGTGGTCGGCCAGGACCTACTGGGGCGAGCGCTCAGCGGCACCGGCGAACCGCTCGATGGGCTCCCGCCGTCCATCGGCGAAGCGCGCCTGCCGATCTGGGGCGCCCCGATCAACCCCGTTCGGAGGCAACATCCATCGGACTTCATCGAAACCGGAGTCTCCGCAATCGACGGGATGAACACGCTCGTGCGAGGTCAGAAACTCCCGGTGTTCTCCGCGCCCGGCCTACCGGGCGTAGAGCTCGCCGCCGACATCGTAGAAAACGCGCGTCCCGCCCGAGGGGAGCCTTTCGCGGTCGTGTTCGCCGCGATGGGCATCACCGAGCGCGAAACTCAAACGTTCGTCTCTCGCTTTCTCGAAAGCGAGGTGATGGAGCGCACGGTGCTCTTTCTCAACCAGGCAAGCGACCCGACCATCGAGCGACTGCTAACCCCTCGAGTCGCGCTCACGACCGCCGAGCACCTCGCGTTCACGCACGGGATTCACGTGCTCGTCGTGATGGCCGACATCACTCACTACGCCGAGGCCCTGCGGGAAGTCGCGGCAGCGCGAGAAGAGATCCCGGGACGCCGTGGTTACCCGGGTTACATGTACACGGACTTGGCCTCGCTGTTCGAGCGCGCGGGAGTGCTCAAGGGCGGCACTGGCTCGGTCACGCAGTTGCCGGTAGTGTCTCTTCCGGACGGCGACATGACGCACCCGATCCCCGACTTGACCGGGTACATCACCGAAGGGCAAATCGTTCTGAGCCGCGAGCTGCATCAACGCGGGGTGTATCCGCCGATCGACGTGCTGCCGTCCTTGTCGCGCCTGATGAATGCGGGCATCGGCGAAGGCCGCACCGTGCCGGAGCACCGCGAATGGGCGAACCAGCTCTATGCGATTTACGCACGAGGGCGCGAAGCGAAGCTGATGGCCGCCATCGTCGGCAGTGAAGGTCTGGCGCCCGGCGATCGGCGGGCTCTGGACTTCGTCGATGCGTTCGAAACGCAGCTGATCAATCAAAGCGGCGCGCGCCGCTCCCTAGCCGAAACCATGCGAGTGGGCTGGTCGCTCCTCGAGACCCTGCCGCGCGACGAGCTGAGCCGAATTTCGGACGAGGCCTGGGCCGCGCGCGCAGCCAGCACGGAGGACAGTCCATGAGCGCACGCTCGGTCCCACCGACTCGCTCCGGGCTCGTTCGCGCGAGCGCCCAGCTCGGACGCGTTCAGAAAGGCCGAGAGCTGCTCAATCGCAAACGCGAGGCCCTGATCACCGAGCTCTTCAAGAGCGCGCGGCCTGCCTTGAATGCCCGTCAAGAGGTGGAGGACCGTGCCAGCAAGGCATACAAGGCTCTGCTCCTCGCCTTGGCCGCGCGCGGACAGGCGAGCCTGGAAACCTATGCCTGGCCGGGCCGAGAGATCACGGTCGAGCTCGAGCACAAGCAGATTTGGGGCATCTCAGTACCCTCGGTCGTTTCACACAGCCCGCTACTGCGCACCTTGACCGCGCGAGATACCGCCGCGCCTTCGATAGGCCCGGCGGCGGCACAGACCGCGACCGAGTTCGAGCGACTGGTCGAGCTGGTCCTCGAAGCGCTCCCAAAGGAACAGCTCGTTCGGCGCTTGGGCGACGCGCTCGCCAAGGCCACGCGCCAGGTCAACACCCTGCAACTTCGCGTCGAGCCCGCGCTGACGGCGGAGCTGAGCTCCCTGAGACGAATGCTCGAGGAACGGGAGCGTGACGAGCGCTCGCGCCTGCGCCACGTGTTGCGCCGCCGAAAGAAGACCGGCTGACGCTCAGCTCCCGCGGCGGCGCCGCCCGTACCATGCGCCAAGCGCGAGCACGGCTAGTAGCAATCCCGTATCGTCATCGGACCCGCTCACAAGCCGGCAGCTACAACCGCCAGAGCTTCCGCTGGGCTCGGGTGCCTCCGCGGCTCGAAGCCAGACGTAGCTGCCGATGGTCACTGGGTCTGCGCCGGAAATGACTTGATGACGATAGCGATCCTCGCCCTCGGACGGTGCTTCGACGCTCATCTCGTGCGTGAACGGATCACTGCCAATCGATAGCGATTCCAAGGGATGGTCCCGTTCTTGATCACCTGAAGGGTTCGGCCGGTGCCGCCAGTCACCACGACCGACAGGGTCGCGGTGTCGGCAAAGACCGTGTTGCCCACCCGCTCGCCGCTCAGCTCGGTTTCGAGCATCGGGTCATCGATGCTGTTGACCTTGATGACCGTGCGTCCAGCGCGAACCCCTTCGAGAATGGCATCGACGCTCAGCTCTTCGGCGAACACCATGGTCGTGGGCATTCCGATCGGGCTGTAGAGCACACCGCTTCCGAGGCCACCTTCGTGATCATCGCTTCCGCCGACCGCCGTGGCATGCGATCCCTCCGCGCACATCTGTTCCCAGAAATTGATGGCGTTCCAGATGCCGCCTTGCACTTCGACGCCGTCGACCGAGCTCGGGTCGACTTCGATCTCCCAAGGACAGCCGATGCAGAAATCCTCACCCGGCACCGTCGGGTGATCGATCGAGAAGAGCCCCCCCTGCGCCTGGATGGCCTCGATGGCGCCCTCGACGGTGACGCCGCGTACGCCGAACTTCTGATCGACCCAATCGAGGGCGCCGATCGCGTGCGCGTGACCCGAGTAAGTCGTCCACTCGAGCCCGGGGATCATGAGAAGCGTCGGAAAGTCGGGCTGCAAGCTCCCGTACAGTGTGAGCCCACTATTGGTGTTGTGCTCGGAGAGCATGATGAAGTCCAAGCCGATGCCATCGGCGAACTCGAGCGCCTCCCGCATCGTCGGCGTACCGTCGCTCTGGAGCGTGTGAACGTGGAAGTCGCCTGCATACCAGCGTGCTTCGTCGTCGAGGGCACCCGGATCCTCGTAGGGCGAGCGCGGCTGCGGGTCCAAAGTCGCCTCGGTACGAAGCTGAATGCAGACGTCGTACCGTGCCGGCGTTTCGACGATGTTCGCCTTGCCGACCACGACTTCCCAGCTGCCAGCCGGAATGGGCCCAGGTACGTAGCTTGGCGATGCAGCTTCGAGACCCACGATTGCAGGGTTGCCGAGGCCGCTCTTCCCTCCGCCCCAGCCGCGAAATCCGTTCGGGTCGTCGAGCCCCCAATCGAGAGTGTTCACCGCCGGGGTGTCTTCGTGGACCACCTCGATTTCGACGATGCCCTCGGGGACGTCGAATGGAATGAAGAAGTGCGTCTCAGGCCCCTCGGGCACCAGGCCCTCGAGACGCTCCGAACAGTCCCCCTGAGCCTGCGCCACGTTGGCGCTGAGAACGAGACTGAGCGCGACCCAAACGAGATGTAACGGCATCGAGGCGCATTGGAACGCACATCGAGCGCGGCATCAAGCACTAAGCACGAGGCGTCGCGGGCCGATACGATGCTAGGCTCGATCGGTGGCACCGGTCATTGATCTCCACATCGAAGCCTTCAGCCGCGACGGAGTCGCCATTCTGCGGGACATTCGCTGGCAAGTGATGCCGGGCGAGCACTGGGTAGTCCTCGGAGCCAATGGGGCCGGCAAGAGCTCTCTTCTGTCCATCGTCGCCGGCTACGAATGGCCGAGCCTAGGCCGTGTCGCGGTGCTCGGGGAGGTCTACGGCAAATGCGACATGCGGACTCTGAAGGAGCGGATCGGCTGGGTCAGCTCCGCGCTCTTCGGCTGGCTCCCCGAGGGGCAAAGTGCCCGACAAGTCGCGGCGACCGGCATCCATGCCACCATCGGCAACTGGCAGGAGCTGAGCGCTCGAGACCTCATTCGAGCCGACGACGCCCTGCGGAGCATCGGGGCTTTTGCGTTCCGCAACAAACGCTACGGCGTTCTCTCACAGGGCGAAAAGCAACGAGTCATGATCGCGCGCGCGCTGGTCACCAAGCCAGAGCTCTTGATTCTCGACGAGCCCTGCGCCGGCCTCGACCCCGGCGCCCGCGAGCGTCTGATCAGCGACGTCGATCGCCTTTGCGCCAAGCGCGACGGACCCACTCTCATTCTGGTCAGTCACCATGTCGAAGAGATCCCAGCTCACGCAACACACGCCCTGCTACTGAAGGAAGGTGGCACCCTCGCCTCCGGCCCGCTCGAAGACGTACTAACCGACGAGCTCCTCACGGAACTCTACGAGTACCCCTGCAAAGTCGGATCAGCCAACGGCCGCTACTGGCTACACTGACACTGGCGCTGCCACTGCCGCTGCCGCTGCGCCTGCCGCCCCTACTTCAGCAGCCCCTTCCCCGGGACGAAATTAATCTCCAGCCGAATCCCGTCCGGATCTTCAAACAGAATCGAGTAGTAGCCAGGGGCCCAGATCGCTTCTTCGGGGCCGTGGATGATCTTCGCTCCCAAGTTCTTGACGAACTCGTGAGCCTCGTCGACGCCTTCGCGTGTGCGCGCGCGAAAGCAGATGTGATGCAGACCGACCCGGTTCTGGTCGAAGCGCTCGCCACGGTTCTCTTCAGGCGCCTCTCGAATCGCGAAGCCGGTTCGACCGCCGACGCAGTAGTACGTCCCCGGAATGTCCATCACGTTCTTCAAGCCGAGAAAGGGCAGGAGCTCGCTGTAAAAGGCACGCGCCCGATCGAAGTCGCCCACCGTGACGAAGGTGTGAGCGATTCCGTTGATTTCCATGAGGCCTCCTTCAGCGAAGCTCCGACGACCGCTTTCCGAGCAGCCGGCGTGCGACGATCAGCAATTGAATCTGCTGGGTGCCTTCGAAGATATCGAGGATCTTGGAATCCCGCGCCCACTTTTCGAGAAGCTCGCCCTCGGTGTACCCGAGGTTTCCGCAGAGCTCGACACAGCGAAGCGTGACCTGGTTCGCGACCCGAGCGGCCTTGGCCTTGGACATCGACGCTTCGGTCGAGTTGGGAATCCCGTTGTCCGCCATCCAGGCGGCCTTGAGCATCAGCAGGCGGCCCGCCTCCCAATCCGCTTCCATGCGAATCAGCTCGGCTTCGGCGGCGCTCTTCTTGAAGAGTGGCCCTCGATAGCGAACCTCGACCCCTTCCTCTTTGAGCAGCTCGCGCGTGTGCTCGAGTGCGGCACGGGCGACACCAACGGCCATGCCCGCCACGATGGGGCGAGTGTTGTCGAAGGTCTGCATCACCCCGCCGAAGCCCTTCTTCGTGTCGATGTCCGAGGTGCCCAGCAGGTTCTCTTTCGGGATGCGGCAGTCGGTGAGCGTGATGCTCGCCGTGTCGGAGGCGCGAATCCCCAGCTTCTTGTCGAGTCGGACCACTTCCATTCCGGGCGTCCCGTGCGGAACGACGAATGACTTGATCGCCGCGCGTCCGAGATTCCGATCGAGCGTCGCCCAGACGACAACCGAGTCCGCCCTGCTTCCCGCAGTAACGTAGATCTTCTCGCCATTGAGCACCCACTCGTCGCCATCGAGCCGGGCGGTGGTGCGAATGTTGGCCGAGTCAGAGCCCGCGCCCGGTTCGGTGATGGCCATGGCTGCCCAGACACCTGCGAAGCGCTTCTTCTGTTCCGCGTCGGCCACCGCAGCGATCGCGGCGTTCCCCAGACCCTGGCGCGGAATGGAGAGCGCCAGTCCCACGTCTCCCCAGCAGAGCTCGGTCAGCCCGAGGCAGGTCGACATGTTGCCTCCGTTGCGAACGCCCTTGTCGGAGCCTACCTCGCGCTGAAGCGCGTCGACACTCGCTCCCTGCTGGCCGCCACCGGCACTCAGCCCATCCATGAGCGCGGCCAGCATGTCGAGCTCTTTGGGATAGTCGTGCTCCGCGCGATCGTACTTCCGCGAAATCGGACGGAAGACGTGCTTGGCTACCTGGTGCGCCTGGTTGACGACGAGCTTGAGGTTCTTTGGAACTTCCAAATAGATCATCTGAATCCCCTAGAGCAGCAGATTGCCGTCCATCACGCCGATGGAACGAAGTTGCCGATACCAAATCTCGACCGGGTGGTCCTTGATGAACCCGGCCCCTCCGAGCAGCTGGACGCCGTTGGTTCCTATTTCCATCGCCTTCTCGGAGCAGAGCGTGCGCGCAAGGTACGCCTCGCGTTGGCATTTGAGGCCCTCGTCGAGTCGCCCCGCTGCCCGGTACACCAGCATCCGCATCGACTCGAGCTCGATTGCGATGTCCGCAACCATGAAGGCGACGGCCTGCCGATGCGAAATAGGCTCTCCGAATGCCAGCCGGTCATTGCAATACGGAATGACGTAATCCAGCAGTGCCTGCGAGGTCCCCAGTGCCATTGCGCCCCAGGCAACGCGACCACGATTCACCGCGTCGTCGTAGGCCGCCTGGCCTTCCGTTTTCAGGGCCGCTTCGCCCCCGAGGAGCGCTTCGGGCGCAACACGCACTTTGACGAGCTTCACGCGACCAAGGCTCGCCGACCGCAATCCCATCGCCGGCTCGTCGATGACCTCGACACCCGCGGCATCCCGTTCGACCAGAAAGAAGCGAGGGCCAACCTTGGGAATCTCGGCTGCGATGAGGAACCATTTCGCTCGGTCAGCCAAGGCGACCATAGATTTCTCGCCAGTGATGACGTAGTCCGAGCCGCGCTTCTTGGCGCTGGTGCGCAACGCGCCCGGATCGAAGAACGGATGGGGCTCCACGACCGCCAGGGTGGCGACGCTCGAATCTCCTTCGAGCAGTGACGGAAGCAAGGTTGCCCGCTGCTGTTCGTCGCCCCAATGGACCAGCGCGTTGACGAACGACAAAGGAGAGAGAGCCGCATAGGCAAGCCCCATATCCCCGCGCGCCAGGTCCTCCACGATCAGCATCTGCGACACCGCGGAGACCTGCTCCGCTTCCCCGCCGAGTGCCTCGGGAACCGACATGGCGATCGCACCGAGCTCGCTGAATGTCTCGAGGAAGTCGTCAGGCGGAGCTGAACGCTCATCGGCTTCTCGAGCCGCCGGTTGCATCAGGTCATCGGCGAATCGCCGAAGCGTATCCCGCATCAACTGCTGTTCCTCGCTCAAGCTCAGGTCGAACTTCTTCGAGGTCCGCGGACGATTTGCTGCCCGCTTCGCCGAAAGTCGTTTCGCAGCTCTTGCCGCTGTCTCCGCAGCGCGCTTGGCGCCCTCGTACACGAGCTTCTGAGCCCTGTCTTCGAGTCCGAGTCGTTCGACGATCGGTGAGTCTGCGATTCGATTGAGCACGCGTAGACCGCCGCCCATCACGTCGTTCAAGATCTTCTCGTTATCCACCGAAGGATGCTGAGCCGCGGCTTAACGCTGGTCAAATACAAGGAGGCCCTGCTCAACCTCCCCTTTCTCCATGCAATGACCGCAGCTTGCGTGGGCGCTCTCGCTACATTGACCTACCGGCGTTTGCCTTCGACTTGAATCCGCGAGTCGATGCGGTCAAAATTAATATCATGGGGTTAAGAGTCTTTTTGGTTTGTGCCGTCCTTCTGACGGCATGTGGGGAATCAACCAGCAGCGGCGCGGGCGGGGCGGCTGGCTCCGGCGGTACCGCGGGCTCCGGTGGCACGGCGGGCCTGGGTGGCATGGCAGGAGCCGGCGGCATCGCGGGCAGCGGCGGGATGGCGGGCTCGGGCGGAGACGGTGGCTCCGGCGGCGGAACCATGACGCCGACTCTGGAAGTGACGCCCTTCATCTCCGGCCTGAACAAGCCCTGGGACATCGCCTGGCTTCCGAACGGAACCGTGCTGGTGACCGAGCGGCCGGGCCGGCTCAACGTATACGCGGACGGAGTCGGCGCCGCGCCTTTCATCATTGCACCGACGGACCTGGTCGCGAGCGGCGAAGGCGGCATGCTGGGCCTCGAAGTCGACCCCAACTTCTCGACCAACGGCTACGTCTACGTGTGCATGGCCTCCGATGCGGGCGCCTCTACCGATGTGCGCTTGGTGCGTTACGAGCTCCAGACGCCCAACGGCAACGCCCTGCTTGATCGAACCGACATCGTGACCGGCATGCCATACAGCAGCGGAAGGCACAGCGGATGTCGGCCTCGCTTTGGGCCGGACGGCTACCTATGGGTCGGCACCGGCGACGCCGCGATAGGCACGACACCCCAGGACGATGACTCTCTGGGCGGCAAGGTGCTTCGGATCGATCGAAACGGTAGCGCCGCACCCGGCAATCCCGACGGCGAGCTCTGGTTCTCCAAAGGCCATCGCAACGTCCAAGGCATGGCGTTTCGCTCCTCGGACGATTTGGGTGTGTCGGCCGAGCACGGACCGTCGACGAACGATGAAGTCAATCTGCTCCTGGCAGGCAACTTCGGCTGGAACCCCGTGCCCGCCGACGGAGAGCCGGGCTACAACGAATCGGTTCCGATGACCGACCTCGGAGAGTTCCCGGCTGCAATCGAGGCGATCTGGTCGAGCGGCTCTCCGACGCTGGCGCTCTCCGGTGCGACCTTCATCGAAGGACGCGCGTGGGGCGCCTGGGACGGCGCGCTAGCCGTGGCGACTCTGAAAGCGGCCCACATTCACATCTACTTCGTGACCTCCGAGGGCGAAGTGACGAACGATTTCCGCGTGATCGAAGACGAAGGGCGTCTTCGCTCGCCAAGGCAGGGCCCGGACGGGCTCCTGTACATCACCAACGACGGAAGCGGCGCCGGTGGCCAAGTCCTTCAAGTCACCCCGGTGCTCTCGCCCTAGCGCTACAGCAGCCGGCCGACGCGGCGGTACTTGCCCTCGAACATCTCGATCCACTCTTCGAGCTTGTCGAGCTCTTCGCTGTCCAGCCCTTCGATGTCGCCGGTGAAAAGCTCTGCGTCGAACGACACCTTCGCGAGCGCGCGTGTGCAGTCCTTGCCGGCGAACATGCCATAGGGCCCGCCCGGACCGTAGAAATCCCTTCCGCGGGTCACGTCGTAGACCTGGCCTCGAATGCCGATCAGAATCGGCATGCTGGGATCGGAACCGTCGTAGTTTGCGAGCTCCGGAAGCGAGTAGTCGCGCTCCTCTGCCTCGGGCAGCGGCGCACGAGGTTCCGCTTCCTTTCCGAACAAGCGAGCGACGAATCCGCGCAGACCCATGCCCGAGACCTAGGACGAACACAGGACTTGGACAATGGGTCTGCGGTGTCGAGGCGCCTCCGCTACTCAGTCAGCGCGCCAGCCCCACCCATGTGATAGCCCTCTTCACCGTGCAGATTGGTGTCCAGGCCTTCGCTCTCCTCGTCGCTGCTCACGCGGAGGCCGATGGTGGCGTCTAGGGCCTTGAGTATCACGAAGGTGACGGCCGCCGAGTACGCCGCCGCCGCAAGAACGCCGATGATGTTCTCGGTGAAGAGCTCGCTGTTGCCCCCGATTAGTCCGTCGGTTCCGCCCCAAACGGCGCTCGCAAACACCCCGGTCAGCACCGCGCCGAGCGCCCCGCCAACACCATGAATGCCAAACGCGTCGAGCGCGTCGTCGTAGCCGAGCGTTCCCTTGAGCATCACCGCGCCATAGCAAATCGGGCCGGCGATCAAGCCCATCAGGACTGCCGAGGTCGGGCCGACGAAGCCGGCCGCAGGCGTGATGACGACTAGGCCAGCCACCAGGCCGGAAGCCACGCCGAGGGCCGTCGGCTTCCCCTGCTTGATCCACTCGACGATGGCCCAGGACAAAGCGGCGGCGCCGGCGGCCACGTGCGTGTTCACCAGCGCGAGCGCGGCATTGTCGTTCGCGGCAAGCGCACTACCCGCATTGAAGCCGAACCAACCGAACCAGAGCATCCCCGCGCCGAGCAAGGTCAGCGTGAGATTGTGAGGCGGGCCAGGCCGACCTCGGCGGCCGATGACCAGGGCGCAGACCAGAGCTGCTGCGCCAGAAGACAGGTGAACGACGGTGCCGCCAGCAAAGTCGAGCGCACCGCGGGCTCCGAGCCAGCCGTCCGGACCCCAGACCCAGTGGCAGATCGGATCGTAGACCAGGGTTGCCCACAAGATGATGAACACGAAGTACGCCGAGAACTTCATCCTCTCGGCGATGGCGCCGGAGATCAACGCGGGCGTGATGATCGCGAACATCATCTGAAACGCCATGAACAGGATGTGAGGGATAGTGGAGCCCTCTTGCGGCTCGAGACCCACCCCGTTCAGAAAGGCGTATTCGAAGCCTCCGATGAAACCGCCGCCCAGGTCAGAACCAAACGAAAGCGAATAGCCGATCACGACCCATTGCAAGGTGATGATGCCGAGCGCGATGAAGCTGTGCATGAACGACGAGAGCACGTTCTTCGAGCCGACCATGCCTCCATAGAAGAGCGCCAAGCCCGGTGTCATGAGCATTACGAGTGCGCACGACACCATGAGCCATGCGGTATCCGCCTGATTGAGAGCATCCATCCCCGGTTCCTCCTTTGAAGTTGGCAGACCGTAGATCCGTGCTGTTTCCGCTGGATGTGTCGAACGTTTCCGGCTTGTTTCAAAGCAGCGGAGGCCTCCAAGAGCCGAAATTGCTGCGTTTTTCCCGTTCAGACGGGGGTGCATGCAGCCGCGATTTCGGTTACAACTCCTCTCCGGCAGGCCACACTCCGGGAGCGGGTGGGAACGGCGGCCGACAACACAAGAGAGGCAATATCAATGGAATCCGCAGCTGAGTTCTTCGAGAAGTTCGAGCAGAAGGCCGCCGCAAACACCGACGCGGCAACCGCCCCGAACGCAATCTACCAGTTCAACATCACCGGCGACGGTGGCGGCGATTGGAACATGGACCTCACGAAGGGCAAGACCAGCGACTTCGTCAGCACTGGTGTCCACGCCAGCCCCGGTGCAACCATCACCGTGTCCGCCGAAGACTGGCTCGGCATGCTCAACGGCTCGCTGAACCCGATGCAGGCTTTCATGTCCGGCAAAATCAAAATCGACGGCGACATGACGCTTGCGATGAGCCTCCAGCAGGTGATGAACCTAGCTCAAGACTGAGTCGTCCTTGGTTCTAACAGGATTGGGGTGGCTTCTATCTTGGGGCCACCCTTTTTCGTGAGCACATGCCTCCAAACAACAGACCCAGCGATGCTTCGCGCACAAGGCTCAGTCCCGAAGAACGTCAACAGCAGTTGTTGCGCGTTACCTCGGAGATCATCGCCGCAGACGGCGTCGACAACGTGCGTATCCCCTACGTCGCTGCCGCGGCGGGGATCACCAGGCCCGTCGTCTACAAATTCTTTCCGAACCGACACGAACTGATCAAGGGCGTGCTCGAGGATTTTCGGGAGGACTTCGCGCGCCGCACGCCCGACATCATGGACACCGGCGCTGATGGCGACATCGGCTCGATCGCGCGCGGCTTCATCGACGCCGCCTGTGACACGATCGAAGCCAAGGGCTCGGGTGGCTGGCAACTGCTCCGCTCCGTCGGGCCGGATCAAGAAATTTCCGCAATCAGCAAGGATTTTCGAGGGCAACTCGTCCAGCCCTGGCTGATACCACTTCGCGAGCTGACGGGAGTGGATGACGCCGAAGCCCAGGCGCTTGCCGATATGTTTCTGACGGGCGCAGGCGAAATTCTACAGCGTTGGATCGAGGGCGAGTTTTCGCGGCAACAGGTGGCCACACTGCTTGGCCGCATCATTCTCGCCGTGCTGAACGAGTTCACGGAGTAAGCAAGAAATGGTTTCCGAGATATTCGACGCGTCGAACTGGGTCGAAGTGCCAGGCTTCGACCTTCGAGACATCACCTACCACCGCGCAAAGGAGCACGGCACCGTGCGCGTTGCCTTCAACCGGCCCGAGGTGCGCAACGCGTTTCGACCGGGCACGGTGGACGAGCTCTACCGAGTGCTCGACCATGCGCGGCAGACCTCGGACGTTGGCTGTGTGCTCCTCACCGGCAACGGTCCTTCTCCGAAGGACGGAGGCTGGGCGTTTTGCTCGGGCGGTGATCAACGGATCCGCGGCAAGGACGGCTACAAGTACGAAACCGATTCAGCCGGAGAGATCGACCCGGCTCGACTCGGTCGTTTGCACATCCTCGAAGTACAGCGGCTGATCCGATTCATGCCAAAGGTCGTGATCGCCGTGGTCCCGGGTTGGGCAGTGGGCGGGGGGCACAGCCTTCACGTGGTTTGCGACATGACCATCGCCAGCGAGGAGCACGCCCTGTTCAAACAGACCGACCCGGACGTGGCCAGCTTCGACAGCGGCTACGGCTCTGCCCTCCTCGCCAGGCAAGTGGGCCAGAAGAAGGCGCGTGAGGTGTTCTTCGTGGGCCTCAACTACAGCGCCCAGGAGGCTGCGGACATGGGCATGGTCAACGCCGTCGTGCCCCACGCAGATCTCGAGAATTTTGCACTTGGCTGGGCCAAAGAGGTCAACTCCAAGAGTCCCACGGCCATGCGGATGCTCAAGTTCGGCTTCAACATGATCGACGACGGCTTGGTGGGTCAGCAGCTCTTCGCCGGCGAGGCGACCCGCCTGGCCTACGGCACCGAAGAGGCCCAAGAGGGGCGGGACGCCTTCCTCGAAAAGCGCCCGCAAGACTACAGAAAGTTCCCCTGGCACTACTGAACCAGAGGCAATCACCAACAAGAAGCAGGATCTGGGGTACACTCTCCCACTTGGACCCAGAGCAGAAACGTGCCAATTAAGCACATCGGAGAACGGAGTAAGTCATCTCAAGCAAGATATTCGTAGGGAACCTCAACTTTGCAACGACCGACGAAGAGCTACGTGAGCTCTTCGGACAAATCGGCGAGGTAGTTGACGTTCACATTCCAAAGGACCGCGAGTCGGGCCGCCCCAGGGGGTTCGCATTCGTACGGTTCGCAGCAGAAGAGCACGCTGCTCAAGCAGTCGAGAAGTTCCACGGACACGATCTCGGTGGACGTGACTTGCGACTGGATATTGCTGAAGATCGGCCCCGGCCTCCGCGTCAGCGTCGCGATTTCGGCGGGCCTCCTCCGGATCGCTACAATCGTGGTGGTGACCCGGGTGGTGGCGACTTCGATCGCGGTGGAAGCTACGACCGTGGCGGTGGTGGTGGCGGCGACGGCCGTTCGTTCGATAGGCCGAAAAAGCCCAAGGGCAGCCGCCGAGGGTTACGCGGCAAGAAGCGAAGCCTTTAGCAGGTCGCGTGCTCGCGTCGTTCCACGACGCTCGAGTGCCCTGCATAGCTACGGTGACGGTAATTAAATCTCGGGCGAGGTGTGAACCCCGCCCGAGTGCCCGTTTTTGTTGTAACCCCGAGGAGTAGGAACGCGATCTACCGTGTCGGAGGGTCGCTGAACAGCCGCCGACAGTTGTACGGTAAAGCTCCGAAACCACGGTTGTCAACAAGTATTTTGAGTCACAATTGCACAAGGGTTCCGCGCCGTTGAGCCGCCTTCGCGCGTCTCAGTTCGGGGGGTGCGAGTGTCGAGCCTCTGGTATGGTTGGCCCTGCAGATGCATGGGGGACAGTCGAGCATGGCGAACTTGGTTCTGCAGCTTGGCGAATCGGTGGACTTCGCCATTCGCGGGAGCTGCATGAAAGCCTTCGGCGATGGCGCGTCTGTGCGTGTGCGAAGGCAGCGAGTGTATCTGCCAGGTGACGTAGTCGTCGTGCGGAGGCGCGACCACTGGAACGCGCACCGATTCCTGGGCTACGCGCCAAGCGTTCACGGCCTACTGGTGCTCACCCAAGCGGATGACGCCGCCGAGCGTGACCCGGCCGCCCTTGCGAGCGCCATCGTAGGCCGCGCGCAATGCGAGACTCGCGTTTCGGATCGACTCGCAGCGCTCGGGAACTATGCCCTCGCGATGATTCGCAAAGCCGCGGAGTTGGGCCCATGAGCGCGCTGACCATCGAGTTCGCCGGGTCCCGCTATCGCTTCAACGGCCTGAACCCAGAGCAAGCCGACCTGGTCCGTTCGAGATTCCAGGCTCTGCTCTGCCGGGATGATGCGGAGCCAGACGTGCAGATCGACATCCACTTTGATCCGAATTCCAGCGCGTTCATGCAAAGACCAGCCGGGCCGGTCGAGTATCCAGTCGCGGTGGTGCACAGCGAAGAAAGCATCGCGGTCGCTGGCATTGGCTTCAGAGCCAACATCGATCGCAGTCCCCTTCGCGCTCAAATGCAGACCTGCCGTAGTGACGAATGGTTCGGGGGCGCCTTCGAGAATGTCTTTCGGATCATCGCCTGCTATCGGCTCTTCGGCCAAGGAGCGCTCGTGATGCACAGCGCCGCCTTCACCGACGGCGAGCGGGGGTTCCTCTTCTGCGGACGTTCGGGGGCAGGGAAAACCACGCTGTGCGGCCTAGCCGACGAGCTCGATCTCGATATTCTGAGCGATGAGCTCAACGCGATCATGCCATCGATCGGGTCGTTTGAGCTCTTGGCCATGCCATTTGCGGGTGACTTCGGCGGCGAACCCCGGCGGCACCCGCCATACCCCCTGACCGGTTTGCTCGGTCTCTCCCAGGCTCCGGAGCCTTTGTTGAGCCCTTGCTCGAAAGCCGAAGCCGTCTCGCGTATCGTCGCCTCGTGCCCATATGTGAACTCGGACCCCACGCTCGTCGACGCGCTAACAGCACGCGCCGCGGGGCTCGTAGAGCAGCAACCGGTTCGTATCCTCTCGTTTGCAAGGGATACTCGTTTTTGGAGGGTGTTGGACCATGAGTACCGAAGACCAATCCCAGCGGTATCGTCTTGATCCGCACGCGAGATTCCGCGTCATGGACGACGAAGGGGTCTTCGTCCTGCAAGAGGCTGGCGAGGTGCTCGTGGTGAACGGGGTCGGTGCTTTCATCGTCGAGCAGTTGAAAGCAGAGCGAAGCGTCGACGAAGTGGTTACTGCCATTACCGATCGCTATGCCGTCGACGCCGAGCGCGCGCGGGCCGACGCGCAGTCTCTGCTCGACGCGCTCCTCGAAGCCGGGGCGATCAGCCAAACATGAGCTACTCGAACACGATCGCGCGGGCGTGGACTGAGAACCGACTGATGTCGGTGTTGCTGGAGCTCACCTACGCCTGCAACCTCGACTGCACGTTCTGCTACAATGACCTGTCGATTGGCGGACAGCGACTCTCCCTGCAGCAGTACCGGGAGCTCCTGGACGACCTGGCCTCGCTCGGCATCCTCAACCTCTCGTTGAGCGGTGGGGAGCCGCTTGCTCACCCGCACTTTTTCGAGATCGCGAGCCATGCGCGAAGCCTAGGTTTCGTCATCCGAATCAAGACCAACGGCCATGCGGTCAAGGAGGCCGTAGCCCGCCGGATTCGAAATGAAGTCGACCCGTTCGTCATCGAAGTCAGCATCCATGGCGCCAAGGCAGCGACACACGATCGGCAAACCCGAGTTGTGGGGAGCTTCGAGCGCCTCGTCGCAAACATCCGTACGATGAAGTCACTCGGGCTACGGGTGAAGGTCAATAGCGTGCTGACACGCTGGAACGAGAACGAGGTCGAAGGCATGCTCGCGCTCTACGACCAGCTCGACGTCCTGTTTCAGATCGACCCCGAAGTGAAGCCCAAAGACGACGGGGACATTGGCCCCTTGGCGATCGAAGCCAGCGCCGAAGGTCAGGCGCGGTACCGTCGGGCGCTCGAAGCGCGGGTGAAAAGCGACGAAGCGGCCAGCGAAACTACGTCGCCCGCTGCAGGCCGAACGTCAATTGTCGCGGATAGCGACAAACACTGTGGAGCGGGGTCCAACAACATCGCTATCGATCCTTATGGAAGAGTTTTGCCCTGCGTGCAGTGGCGCGTTCCGGTGGGCAACCTGCACGAGCAGCGGGTCACCGAGATCTGGGCGCAGTCAGGCAAGCTCGAGGAGATTAGGGAGACGACGAAAGCTGCGCGACGCCTGATCGAAGGTTTTGGGGATGCCGCAACTATGTCGAACTTCTGCCCAGGCGCGGCGCACGTCCACTCAGGAGACCCCCTGGCCCTCTACCCGGCGACCGAGAAGAGGATAGCTGCGTCGGCTCGCGCCCGAGTCCGACTTACTGTATTGTAGCTGCGAGGGAAAAAGTGGAGAGGAAGAAGACCAGCAGTCCAAGCGAAGGATCGGAGCGCGAGCCGTACGAGCCGCCGCGCATTGTCTATCGCGAGCCTTTGGAAGCCGTGGCGGTCGCCTGCACAACCCAATTCGCCAAAGGCAACCCCGGCGCCTGTCCCGTCGGTCCGATCTCTTCCTGAGCGCCGAAGTTGCGCTTCAGCTTCGCCGGCCCCGCCGGAGAAGCGCGCGGATGCCGGAGTGGACGCCCCGTAGCAGGGAGTCGTTGAGCAAGTGAGCGATCAGAGCGCCCGACCGAGACGTCGCTGCGGCATCCTGCAAGCCTAGCTCTGCAATCGCGGCGATGCCTCGACCGATGGGATCGAAAGGAAGATCGTCGTGAACCTGGGACGCGAACGGGTCGCCCGTCGCTTGCTGCACCAAGGGGAGCACATATCGGGAGACTCGCCGCATGCCGCAATGCACAAGATGTCGCGCCACCGTTTCGGGCGGAGCGTCGATACAGTCGGCCATTCGGGCGATCTCATCGAGGCGGCCCGTGGCACGCGCGTCGAGATGATCGCTTCCGAACTTGCCGATGAGGTGAGCGTAGGCGTCCAGGGGTGCGGGGAGTCGCACCGGGACGCCATAGAGCGTGTCGTCTTCGCTGCTTCGCGCGAAAATCTCATGCGTCGAAAAGCAATAGCGTGCTCGGTCGAAGAGCCGAGGGTGAAGGTCGAGTGCCAGTCCGAACGCTGTTTGAAAAACGACCGCGCCGATAGCGCTGCCAGCCGCAGGTCGATAGCCGGCAGATCGCAGCGTTTCGACCGCCCGCTCGAACTCCTCCGGACGAACGAGTATATCGACGTCGGTCAAGGGCCGCTCGGTCGGATCGTCATAGAGCCAGTGCTGGAGCAAGGCGCCCTTGACGGGCATCACCGAAATGCCGGCCCCTGCCAGTTTTCGCGCCACATCGGCGACGAGACCGGTCGCTGCGAGCGAGGTAGCTGCGCGGCGCCGGGCGCTCATTCGATCAGCTGTAGTCTGCGGCACTTCGGTGGTATAGAGCGCCGATGGCTACGCATCAAAGGCTCGGTGACCTGGCAGAAGCGCTCGAAGCCGAGGGAGCGGACGAGCTCCGGGTTCACGTCGTGCGGCGCGCGCGCGAGTTCAAGCGCTCCTGGGTGAACATGGCGGAGGCCCTCGTCGAGGTCCGCAATCGGGAATCGTACCTCGACTGGGGATACGAGGACTTCTACTCGTATTGCTCGCTCGAGCTCCAGCTCAAGCAGGCCACGGCCGACAAGCTCACGGGGTCCTATGTCGCGCTCACGCGGCACGCGCCCTCCGTGCTGAAACGCGATGGCCTGAACGAGCGCATTCCGACCTGTGACGCGGTCGACTACTTCGCAAAGGCCCTGCAGAAGAACCCTAGCAACGACGCGGGGAGCGAACGGGCCGTAGCTCAGGAAGTGGTCGACGAGCTGCGGGAGGCCGTCTTCGAGGAAGGCGCGCCGGTGACCGAGCTTCGGAAGCGATTCAATCCAGTCTTCAATCCCAAGCCCGAAGGCGCCGAACAGCTGGATGCCATTCGGCGTGCGACGGCAGCCGCGAGGCGGCTCGAGCGGATGATCGAAGAGATCGACGGCCTCCGCCGCCCGATGGTGCGCACGACCCTCGAAACGCTCGAGGCGCTCCGAGAAGACCTGACGGAGCTACTCGAACACACCAAAGCCCAGTACGCGAAGTCCGCCTGAATCAGAGCAACCCGCGGCCTACGGGGGTCATAGCCCCGGAAAGACCCAGTCGTCGCCCTTGCGGGGTTGCGGCGGACTGAAACGTGTTCTATTTCATGGAACCGTTCACGATGACTGAGAAAACCAACGCCCCGGCCGTCGAAGGCCTCTTCACCATGGACCCCCGCGACCCTCGCCTTCTCGGAACGCGATGCCGCGGATGCGGAACCTATTTCTTCCCAGCGGAAAAGACCTTCTGCCGCAATCCGGCCTGCGACCATACGGACTTTGAAGAGGTTGCTCTGAGCCGCACAGGGAAGGTTTGGTCGTACACCAGCGCAAGCTACAAGCCGCCTGCGCCCTTCGTGGCCAAAGAGCCGTTCGAGCCGTTCGCGATCGCAGCGGTCGAGCTCGAAAAAGAAGGGATCACGATTCTCGGCCAGGTCGCCGATGGCATCGGCGTCGACGCACTGGCGACCGGCATGCCGATGGAGCTGGTGCTCCGCGAGCTTTACCAAGACGACGAGCACGTCTACTTGACCTGGAACTGGAAGCCGACCGACGGCGGGAGTGACGCATGAGCAAGGACGTTGCAGTTCTCGGCGTAGGCATGCACCCCTGGGGCAAGTGGGGGCAGAGCTTCGTCGGCTATGGTGTGAAGGCTGCGCAGGATGCGTTGAAGGACGCGGGCGTGGAGTGGAAAGACATTCAGCTCGTGGCTGGCGGAGACACGATCCGCAACGGGTACCCGGGATACGTCGCCGGCGCGACCTTTGCGCAAGCGCTCGGCTGGTCCGGCGCCAAGGTGTCGAGCTCCTACGGTGCCTGCGCGACAGGCGCCCAGGCGATCAGCGTCGCGCGAGCGAACATCTTGGCGGGGCTATGCGATGTAGCGCTCGTAATAGGCGCCGATGCAGCACCCAAAGGCTTCTTTGCGCCCACGGGCGGGCGGCGGCCGGAGGATCCGGACTGGCTGCGCTTCCACATCCAGGGCATCACGAATCCCACGTATTTCGGACTGTATGCGCGCCGGCGCATGGACGTTTACGGGGCGACTCAGCAGGACTTCGCTGCGATCAAAGTCAAAAACTCCAAGCACGGCCTTCACAATCCCAACGCCCGATACCGCAAAGAGGTCTCCCTCGAAGATGTGATGAGCTCGGTGCTGGTCGCCGACCCACTGCACTTGCTCGACATCTGCGCCACCAGCGATGGCGCCGCCGCGCTGGTGCTCTCCAGCATGGACTTCGCGCGGAAGCACGCGACCGATCCCGTGCGGATTTCGGCGGTGTCGACGGTGACGCCACGCTACCCGAACGACATCATCGAGATGCCCAACCTCGCGACCGACTCGAAGGCCAGCTCTGGCCCGCCCGAGATCGGATTCAAAGAATCGATCGCGCACGACGCCTATGAAGAAGCGGGCCTTGGCCCCGAGGACATGAGCCTCGCGGAGGTCTACGACTTGTCGACAGCGCTAGAGCTCGACTGGTACGAACAGATCGGCCTTTGCCCACCGGGCGACGCCGAGAAGTTGTTGCGAGACGGCGAAACCACCATCGGCGGCCGCATCCCGGTCAACCCGAGCGGCGGCTTGGCCTGTTTTGGTGAAGCAGTGCCGGCGCAAGCGATCGCGCAGGTCTGCGAGCTCACCTGGCAACTTCGTGGGCGGGCCGAGGGGCGACAAGTCGACGGCGCAAAAGCCGGCGTCACCGTGAACCAGGGCCTGTTCGGCCACGGCTCGTCAGTGATCTGCTCAATCTAGCGCGGCTAGCTCTTCGTCGAGTCGGGCGTCCAGGTCCTGATCTGCAGGAGGTGCCTCGGCCGGCCGGCTTCGCTTGCCGCGCCCGCTGAACCGTCTGGCCATGACGACGAACCATAGCGTCGACAGAACGACTGCGATGGCTGGGATGACCCATCCAGACTTGACCGGCGGGATACTCAAGTCGAAGGTCGGGACCCTCGACTGCAAACGATCGCGAATCTCCGGCTCCGGCACGCCGTCTTCAACCCAGTCACGAATATCTCGCCGCCACTCTCCTGCGCGCGGGCTTGGGCAGGAGTCTAGGGTCTTGCCCGGGCAGAAGGGGCTCAGCGTATTGCGCACGATGGACTGAACCTGTCGGCTCTCGTCGGGAGAGGCCTCTTCGGCAGGCACCGAGGCGCAGCCGAAGGCAAACACAACGATCAAAAACGCAACGATTCGCATCATCCCATTCATTCATAGGCCCGCAATCCCCCGAGCGTAAGGCGGCAAATTGTCGCGCCGGCCTAGAGCAGCATTCCCGCGACCGCGGCCGTCATCAGGGAGGCGAGCATCCCACCAAACATCGTTCTCAAGCCCAAGCGCGCGAGGTCGTGTCTCCTCTCCGGCGCAATGCCGCCGATGCCGCCGATCTGAATTCCAATGGAGCCGAAGTTCGCAAACCCGCACAGTGCGTAACTCGCGATCACGACTGTCCGGGGTGAGAGCTGAGCAACGCCTTCTGACAGCGTTTCATAGAGATGCAGATACGCGATGAACTCCGTGAGAACGATCTTCTCGCCGAGCAAGGTCGCCACTGCGGCGCACTCCGCCACTGGCACGCCGATCAGAAACGCGAACGGCCAGAAGATCCAGCCAAGGATTTGCTGCAAGGTCAGCGGAGCTAGGGCTGCGGCGCCTTCGAGGCCCATCCAGTGGTTGTAGAGTTGGAACGGCAAGCCCAGCAATGCGTTACCAAGGGCGATCAACGCAATGAACGCCAGTAACATGGCGCCGACGTTCAGGGCTAGCTTCATCCCTTCGTATGCGCCACGCGCCGCTGCGTCGATCACGTTGGCGTCCGGACGCGCGATCTCTGCAACCACATCCGCCTCTGTGTCCGGCCTTTCGGTCTCGGGCCACATGACCTTGGCGATCACCAGTGCCGCCGGTGCACTCATCACGCTCGCGGCAATGAGATGCCCGGCGATGTCCGGGAAGACGCCCTTGAGCAGACCGACGTACGCAGCCAGCACCCCGCCTGCGACCGTCGCGAAGCCGCCGGTCATGACCGCAGTCAGCTCTGACATGCTCATCTTGCCGATGAACGGCGCAATCATCAGGGGCGCCTCCGTCTGACCGACGAAGGTGTTTGCGGCCACCGATAGCGTCTCGGGCCCGGAGGTCTTCATGGTGCGGCGCATGATCCACGCAAAGACGCCCACCAGACGCTGCATGATGCCCAGGTGGTAGAGAATCGTCATCAGGGACGAAAAGAAGATGAGCGTCGGAAGTACGTTGATCGCGATCGTGAACTTCTCCGAAGCGAAATCGCCGAAGATGAACTCGGTACCTTGGGCCGTGAAGGCGAGCAGAGCGAGGACGATATCGTTCAGGATCGCAAAGAGCCGGAGCCCGATGTCCGTCTTCATCACCACGAGGCCGAAGGAAACCTGCAGGCCGATTCCCCAGGCTATCACCCGCCACGGCAGGCGGTCGCGATGCTTGGAGAGCATCCACGCAATCCCCACCATTGCGAAGAGGCCGAAAAACGAAATCAAACGCTGCCAAAACGGTACCGCAGCGACATCGCTGCTCAACATGGCGGCAAGGCTATGCATCGCGCCGGATACTAGCTGCTTTTCACTCGTAGGGAACGTCGAAGCGAGCCCGATAGGTCGCGATCCGCGACTCGACGTCGTCCTCGGTCAAGCCGAAGTCCGCAAGGGAGTACTTGTGGCGGCCGTACTTGTGCTGCTTGTTGACCCTTCGCGAAGCTTGCATCGCACCGAGGGTGGCGGCACTGAGCTCGAGCCCGGCAGCTTCGTAAATCCGCGCGACCTGAGGCACTGGGTCTTCGATCAGGTCGTAGTATGAAACGTCGATGAAGCCTCGATCGTTCACCCGTTCCCGAGTCGCCAGCGCTCGCAGTGCCATGTTCTCGATCTTGCCGAGCCAGTGCTCGGCGACCTGGTTCGGATCGACCTCGTCGCTGAAGATCATCTGTAGATGAGTGAGCATACTGAAGAGCGAGGGACTCGTCTTGAGCGGATCGCGATGGGTGTGGACTAGCGTTGCTTTGGGGAACACCTCGAGGAGCGGATCGAAGTACTCCTGATGGTGCGGGGTCTTGAGAACCCAGCGAACATTCGTGCCAACGCCGGGCCGCTGCCATTGCAGGTACTGCATCATGCGCTTGAGCGTCTGATAGGCCGGCACGTGATCCTGCTTCTCGAGCCAACGCGAGTACGTGGGCACGTTCATCATCGCCTCGGGCGTGGTCGTCAGAAACGCCTGCTCGAGGAGGATGACCTCCTCCTCCGGCGCATCGGGCTCGGCCGGGTGAATCGCGAAGAAGCCGGGTGACATGTACTTGAGTCCCTTGGCGGCCAGAGCAGCCTGTGCGAACCGCGGGTCCTTCTTCTGGCGAGATTTCCGCTTCGCGGGCGCAGGATTGATCGCCTCCCAGGATGCAAGCGAACGAATGCCTGGGTCTTGCGCGATCAAACGATGCAACATCGTCGTCCCGGTGCGCGCCAGTCCTGCGACGACGACGGGCGCCTCGACCGGAATGTCTGAAATCTCCGGGTGCCGCTTGATCGTGTCTTGGGCCACCAGCTTGTTGCTCAGGATACCCAAGATTCGACCGCGGATGATCATGTGACCGACCGGATTGAGCCGAGCCTCTCGATTGATCGAGTCTACCAAGATCTCGAGCGGCTCGAGAAAGCCCTGGTCGCCAAAGTCGTCGAGCCCAACCTTACGGCGCGCGTCCGAAAGCACCCCCTGCACCGTGATCGCTCGTCCACCGATGCCGACTTTCGACAGCGCGCGCCCTATCCTATTCGCCACGGCAATCGCGGCCGGTCGATACGGCCGGTCGAAGCTGCTCGTGATCTCATCGGAAGACATCGAAGGCCTCAGAGCTCAGAAAGCTTCACCACCCGGGTCTGCGGCTCGGGATGGTCCGTCGCGCGCACCCAGCGCCAACACATCGTGCCCTCTTCATGACCGACGGTATCGATCCAATTGTCGAATCCCTTGTCCTGCGCTGCGACCACGACTTGCACAGAGCCATCGGGGCGATACTTCGCCGTGTGCTTGTTCACGTGCACCGGGTAGTAGCGGTAGTCGAGCGACTCCATCCAGTAGTTGTTGAGCTGAAAGTTCCAATGCTCGCAGTCTGGCGGCGTTGCTTCGATCACCAGCGCTTCGTCCGGCGCCAGCTTCCAGTAGCTGTGGTAGTAGGCGATGTCGGGCACGCCGCCAGCCATGTTCGATACATTCTGATCGAATCGCGGCAGCTCGTTCGTGTGCTTCTTGAATCCTTCGGCCCAGCTCGCGAACAGCATCGCCGCGCCGGCGACCAGCCCGGCCGACTGAGTGAGCCCCTCTGCACAGCGCAGCGGGTCGAAAGGCGTTGGCATTCCGTCCCCACCGATCCGCTCGATGTGCAAGTCCGCGATCGTTTCGTTTTCGCGATTCAAGCGCGTCTGTCGAACTATCAGGGTGCCGGTGTCCTTCTCCATCGGAAGCCAGTTTCCGGATTTCTCCGCGGTGCTCAGGATGATCTCGAAGCTCCCGTCTGGCGCGAGCTCGAGGTTCGAAGCTTCGAGGTACCCGGTCGGAGGCATACCGCGACCCTGCCCGTAGTTTCCCTTCTGCGTGAAGAAGCCCAAGTAGTGAACGGTCCCGCGATTGCCCCAGATGCGATACTCGTGTTCTCCGCTGATCGCCGCGTTCTGGTAGTAGTTGTCGGGGTGGTCGGCGCCCATTTTTGCCGTCTCGTGCACCACGCGCTGAAGCACCGGCGCAAGTGGGTCGTTGTGTTCCACGAAAGTTTGTAGAGCCGCCCGCGTGATTCGGCTCAGGTATCGGAACCCCTCCATGCGATTCATCGCATCGCTTGGCGTGTTGGGGCCGAGCACGACGTTGCCCGCCATCTTGAGGGTGTCGCAGAACTGGTTCCACACCGTTCCGTCGAGGATTTCTCGTTCTGGTTTGCTCAGCTCATCGCTCATTGGGTTTCCTCAAGGCAAGTCGTGTTTGCGCAGCAGCTCTTCGGTCTTGCTCCATAGCAATGCACCCTTGTCCGGATCCATCGACTCTTCGGACGAGTTTTTGACCCGCATCATGTGCATGTACTCGCCGGTCTTCTCACCCATCTCGCCCGAAGCGACGAGGTAGTCGACGGGGATCGACGCCTTTTCAGGGCTCTGGAAGAACAGGGTCATCACGGGCTTGAGAATCGGCTTGAGCCAGGCGGGCGCTTCACGGGCCATGTTGGAGTTGACTGCGCCCGGACAAAGTGCGTGCACGCAAACGTCGGGATTCCCGCCGCCGCTGCCCGGGTTGAGCCGCCTGGACAGCTCGTGAAAGAACGTCGTCAGGTGCAGCTTGCTCAGACCGTAGTATTTCACACCGTCGGCCACGCCGTAGTCGATCGGTTCGCCAAACTGGTCGAAGTCGATGGGAATCGAGCTCCGGTGGGTCTCCGAAGAGATGAAGATCACTCGAGGCGGATCCTCAGCGCGTGAGTTGTCACCATAGACCGCGTTGGGAATGACACCGTCGCGGAGCAAGCGGCGAAGTGCGACGAACTTGGCCAAGAAATTGACCGCGAACATGAGCTCGAGGCCGTGCCGGTTCGTGCGCGAGGTGACCGGGACGACGCCCGCATTGAACACCGCGACATCGAGCGTCACTTGGCGATCTCGGAGCTGGTCGCACAATGACATCATCGAATCGAAATCGTTGAGGTCGACTTGAATCATCTCGACGCTGCCGCCGCCGCTCTCGGCCCGCACTTCCTCGCCTGCTTCCGGCATCCCACTTCGGCAGGCCATGATCACGTGTGCGCCGCGCTTCGCGAGCCGAATTGCAATGCCCTTGCCCAAGCCGCTGTTTGCACCCGTCACGAGACAGACGCGTCCGTCGAGTCTCACAGCGGCGGGCACCGGCTCGACTTTGGGCTCCTTGCTTCGCTGATCGAGCAAGCCACTCAGAACGGCCCGAAAAGGGTTCTCGTGTGTCCTATCGACCATAGCCGCCGCACTCTAAAGAACTCCGCCCCACTGTCAACGGATCCCTGTAATTTGCAGGTATTCGGCGATCACGGTCCCGAGGCCGACGAACATCGCACGCGCCATCAGGGCATGCCCGATCGAAACCTCGTCGATCCCGCGCAAACTCAGAAACGTTGGCAGGTTCTCGAGATCGAGGTCGTGCCCGGCATTGACGCCCAGCCCGTTGGCGACCGCTCGGTCTACCGCGACACGATACGTGTCGAGACTGCTCCGTAGAGCATCGCCTCCTTGCTCAAACGCTCGCGCGTACGGCTCGGTGTAGAGCTCGATGCGGTCCGCGCCCAGCGCGGCGGCCCAGTCGATCGCCGCTGGCTCCGGGCCGACGAAAACGCTGACTCGCACGCCCTTGTCGTGAAAGCGACGAATGATTTCGCAGAGCTCCTGCCGGGGTGTGTCGGCGGGCCAGCCGGCCTCGCTCGTGAGCTCGCCAGGCCGAACAGGAACCAGCGTGCACTGATCGGGCCGCACGCTTTCGACGAGCTCCACGAGCTGGGGCCGCGGATCACCTTCGATGTTGTACTCGACGCGGTCACGCACGGGCGCGAGCGCTCGGGCGATCTCGTACACGTCGACAAGCCGAATGTGTCTCTCGTCGGCGCGCGGGTGAACCGTGATTCCCGGAGCACCGGCCTGCACGCAGACCCTCACCGCCTCCACCAGGCTGGGCACATCCCCGCCGCGGGAATTCCGAAGCGTAGCGACTTTGTTCAGATTGACGCTGAGTCGGACCATCGCCGGCATTCTTAGCTCTCGAGAAGGGCTCTGCCAGCATCGCCTGGCTTCCCCTCGGCACATGGGCTAAGCCAAAAGTGAAACACGTTCTATTACGCCTAGTGGAGCGGTTTCTGATTTAGCGTAATATCATTCTGATGAACGTAAGCGCCAAAGCCGTCGTCTTGGAGGTCCTCTCGGCCGGTGAGTCGATCTACCAGGGGTCACTGCCCGTGCGCTCCCTGGTTCAGGCCGCCTCGGTCTTCGACGTCGCCGAGAACAGCGTTCGCGTGGCTATCGTGCGTCTGCGCGCCGAAGGTCTGCTCGAGTCGCCGAGTCGGGGTGAGTATCGACTCGGCCCAAGCGCGCAAGTGGTCAACGAAAAGATTCATGGCTGGCGGACGGTCTCCGCTCGGCTGGGCGACTGGGATGGTTCCTGGGCGGCCGTCTTCACTGCGGACCTGTCGCGCACCGATCGCCCTGCCCTACGGCGCCGGCAGCGCGCACTTCGCTACCTCGGCTTCGAACGCCTGAAACCCGGCTTGTTCCTTCGGCCAAACAACCTGACTCCCGGCATCGACGGCCTTCGCAATGAGCTCGTGGCCCTGGGCCTCGACCCCAACGCTTCGGTGTTTCGCATGGAAGAGCTCAATCCCAATCAGGAGGAGCGTGCGCGCGCACTCTGGGACAGCCCCAAATTGGAGCAGACCTACTCGAAGCTCCACGGAGATCTGACAGTCAGCATGAACCGCTTGGAGGAGCTGCCTCTAAACGACTCGGTTCGCGAAGCGTTCCTACTAGGGCGCGAAGGCATTCGTCACGTGGTGCTCGACCCACTGCTCCCGGAGCCCCTCATCGATGAGCACAAACGCTCGACGATGGTCAACATCTTGCAGAGTTACTGCGACAAGGGGCTCAATCTCTGGGCCCGTTTCCTAGCGATCGATTAAGCGAGCAATTCGAGTATGCTGCCGCTGATATGAAGGCGGCGGACTTTACGTTTCAGACTGTGGATGGTGCAACGCTTCACGTGAGCGGCTGGGCTGTGCAGAACCCCAAGGCGATCGTGCAGATTCTGCATGGAATGGCGGAGTACGGGTCCCGGTACGCGCGTCTTGCACAGGCGCTCGCGACGGCCGGGTACACCGTCTACGCGCATGACCATCGTGGGCACGGCAAGAGCATTCCCGAGGGTGGCTCTGCGGGCCACATGGCCGACAACGATAGTTGGAACCGCATCGTCGAAGACGCGCACGGCGTGAATCGAGAAATTGCAAAGCGTCACCGTGACCTGCCGATCATCATCCTCGGGCACTCGATGGGTTCGTTCGTGCTGCAGCAGCTGCTGTTCGAGCATCCCAACGACATGGTCGCCGCCGCTCTTTCCGGATCGAACGGAAAGCCGCCCCCTATCGCCGTGGCCGGGAAGCTGATTGCCCGGCTTGAACGGGCTCGTGTCGGAAAGCACAAGCCCAGTCCCGTTCTGCAGAAGCTCACTTTTGGCGAGTACAACAAGCCGTTCGTACCAGCGCGCACGGAGTTCGAATGGCTCTCGCGCGACCCTGATGAAGTCGACAAGTACGTCGCGGACCCACTGATGGGATTCGCCGTGTCGACGCAGACCTGGATCGACTTGCTGAGCGCGCTCGATCGCATCGCCAAGCCGAGCAACGTGGCCAAGGTTCCGAAAGACAAGCCCCTCTACCTCTTTGCAGGCGACCAAGACCCGGTCGGTGACAATGGCAAGGGCATGAAGAGGCTCTACGATGCGTACAAGCGCGCGGCGATCTTCGACGTTCGGCTCAAGCTCTATCCTGACGCGCGACATGAAACGCTCAACGAAACGAATCGCCAAGAAGTGACCGACGACCTCATCGCCTGGTGCAACGAGATCGTGGCTGCTCGAGCTTAGATACTCGGCGAGCGGCTCGTGTAGAGCTCGCCGTCGACTTCGCCTCGAACCAAGGGTTTGGTTTCCGGCGTCACCCGACACCGCCAAAGTGCGCTGCGCGAGCCGATCGCTTCGGCACCCTCATAAGAATTGAAGTCCGGAAAAACCGCCTCGACCAGGAAGCCGGCCTCACCGAGAACCCGCTGCTTTTGCAGGCCTCGTTCGCTAGCCCGGCGGCTCTGTCCGAAGCAAACGTAAAGCCTGCCATCGGGCTTGAGGATCTCAGCGGCGCGACTGACGAAGAGCCTGAAGCCCTCCAGGGCGTACGGCGGATCGGTGAAAACTGCGCCATAGCGACCGCGCATCGCTTTTGGAGTCGCTTCCCGCAGGTCGTGGAGTAAGACCTCGTGCTCCCAACCGCGTTGCTCCGCATGCCGGGCTAGTATCTGAAGGATCTCCTCGTCTGTATCGAGCACGGTCACCTTGCGACCGGCACCCGCGAGTTGCACCGCAGCACTCGTCAAATCGTCGTCGCCAAGAAATACGAGCCCCCGCTGATGTTCACCCGCCTCGACCAGAAGCTCCGCGCGGCGAACGGCCGTCTCCGCGGTCACGTAAACCTGATCGAGCTCGCGCTTCGGCGCGCCGCGCTCGGCGGACATTTGTGCATACACCGCTTGCCAAGGCGCCTCGCTGTTCCGGCCGGCTCCTCGGGCTACCAGCTCTCTGGCCAGCGCCGCTAGTCCGCGTTCCGAACAACGGACGCGTCCCTCGTCGTCTTCGAACCACTTGGCGTAGCGTTCGGTGACTTCACGGACGACCGACGAGGCTTCGCCGGCGGCGCGAACTACCTCATCCCGAGACAGCGAGCGGCCGTCGCCAAGTGCTCTGAGGATGTGGAACGCTCCTTCATACACAGTGAGCGCTACTTGTCGCGAAACACGATCATGCCATGCGTGAGGTCGTACGGGGACAGCGCCACCGTTACACGGTCACCTAGGATCACGCGGATCCTGAACTTTCGCATCCGACCGCACAGCTGCGCGCGCACCGCAGCGCCCGATTCGGTCGTCACTTCGAACTGGCCGCCAGCGTAAACCTGACTCACCACACCATTGAGCTTGATATGGTCATCACGCTTGTCGTCCTGTTCGAAATTGCGCTCGAACTTCCTTTTCCTACCTCTTGGGCTACGTCTCGCCACTCAGTCTCCTTCTTCCATTCGCCGCAACCTAAGTCTTCTCAGAGCGGCTCGCCAGTTTGATTCGTATCCTTCTTGATACCTATGGCGTATTGCTTTTTGTAGCACCCCCGATGGAAAAGTCAGCCAGACCGCCTCATGGCCATCGCCAAGCATCCGGGCCGCAGCCAGCTGCTGGGAATTGACAGACCGCCGGCTTCTGTCCACATCCTGACCGAGCGATGCTCGATCTCCCACGACTGAAACGCATCCGGCTCATGAAGCGCCCGATCGGCCAGGTGTTCTTCGGCCACACGGTACTCACGCCGAACTACAAGCTCCTGCCTGGTGTCGACATCCAGCTCGAGGGCATCGAGAAGATCCCGAACGAGCCCGTCATCTACGCGATGAACCACACAGACCGCTTCAACTACTTCCCCTTCATGTACAAGATGTGGAAGCTGAAGCAGCGCTACATCACCGTCTGGGTGAAGGGGAAGTATTACGAGAGCCCGATCGTGGGTACCTTCATGGAGCTCACCAGCAACCTTCCGACTACGTCGCGCGGGTACATCATCACCAAGGACTTCACGCTGACGATCGGCAGACGGCCGACTCAGGCTGAGTACGATACCCTGCGCGCACTCGTGAACAAAGACGCCGCTCCCGGAGAGGACTCGGGCACCATCGACATCGCTGCGATTCCGCGGAAGCTCTTTGAAACCCCACGCAACATCCTCGGCTTGGAATTCGATCCGCGGGACTGCTCGTACTCCGAGAGCATCAATCGGGTGTTCACCGCGATGATGGCCGAGTTCGTACGGCTCAACGAACGCTCCTTTGAGCTTGGGCTCGATCTCCTCGTATTTCCGCAGGGCACGCGTTCGATCCGGCTTCCGAGCGGCCGAATCGGGATGATGGAGATCGCGCTCCGCTACAAGAAGCCGATCGTGCCCATCGGATGCAATGGCTGTGACCTGGTGTACACCGGCTCGGTGCCCATCGGAAAGGCCGGCACAATCGTGTACCGAATCGGCGATCCGATTCAGTACGAAGACCTCTCCGAGTTCCACATCGAGGAGGACTACGCGCCCTTCTCTGCGGAAGCGGAGCACCGGTATCGCGACAAGTTTCAAGGCGCGGTAGATCTCGTCATGAACCGTATCAATGATCTGCTCGATCCCGAGTATCAGTTCAGCGATGACTTGCAGAGCACCGGTGTTCGCGGAACATCACGCTTCATCTAGCGCCGCAGTTGTTCCAGTCATCGAATCGGGCTAGACCGGAACTCGTGAACGCGCTCGAAGCTTTGAAGGACGCGACGGATCCCAAGCCAGTCGTGGCGATCATCGGGGGAGCCGTAGCGGGGTCGGAAGCCGCAGCCGCTTGTGCCGCGAGAGGGGCAATTCCCGTCGTGTTCGAGCAGGGCGCGCGGCCATACGGAAAGATCGAAGACGGCCTGCCGCGCTGGCACGAGAAACTGCGCGACAAGGAGTACCTGAAGATCAACGCGAACCTGGGAAGCGACAGCGTGATCTTCGTCCCGAAGACGGAAATTGGGAGCGCGCTTCCTTGGGGCGAGCTCTATCGCGAGCTTGGCTTCAGCGCGGTCGTGCTTGCAAACGGGGCATGGCGTGACCGCGCGCTGCCAGTCGAAGGAGCCGACGCCTACGAAGGCCGCGGGCTCGTTTACCAAAACGAATTCGTCTACTGGTTCAACCACTACGATGACGAGGGCTACAGCGGTCCGGTCTTCGAGATTCCCGATGACACCATCGTCGTCGGCGGTGGGCTCGCATCGATCGACGTGGTGAAGATCGTCAACCTCGAGCTCTATGCTCGCGCACTCCGAAAGCGCGGCATCCAGGTGGATGTCCTGGAGATGGAAATCAAGGGCATTCCGAAAACCCTCGAGGTCCATGGTCTCAGCGCCAAGGAGCTTGGTGTGAAGGGGTGTACTCTCTACTACCGGCGCCGCAAGGAAGACATGCCGCTGGCCAGCGCGGACAACCCGACCCGCGAGCAGCTCGCCAAGTTGCAGGGTGCGCGCGTCAAGATCATGGACCGGGTCATCCGTAAGTACTTCGTTAAGTTCGAAGAGCTCTCGAGACCCATACAGACGATCGTCGAAGGCGACCGCTTGACGGGAATCCGATTTCAGAAGACCGAGGTCGTGGACGGCCGGGTGCGCGGCTTGAAAGGCACCGAGGTCGACGTGCGCGCCTCGATGGTCATCAGCTCGATCGGTAGCATTCCGAAACCCATCGAAGGCATCCCGACCAGAGGCGAGCTCTACCACTACGACAGCTGGGACACGGGTGAAGTCCATGGCCTTCCCGGGGTGTTCGGGCTGGGTAATGTGCTGACGGGCAAGGGGAACATCAGAGACAGCAGAGCCAACGCCATCGAGATCATCGAGAAGGTGGTGGCGGCATACTTGGGTGTCGGCGAAGCACCGGAACAAGCAGCCGGGAGCGTCTCGGCGGAAGCAGAGGCGGTGGCTGAACAGGCGGAGGCTGGTCGGCCGATGTCTGTTGACGCGATGAGGACACTGGCAAAGCGAATCGAACGCCGTCACGAAGAGATCGGATACGAGGACTTCAAGAGCTGGATTGACGCCCACGCCTGACAGGGGCGCCGACGCTGCCACTGGCGCGGACACTAGCGCCCGCACTGACGCTGACACTCGCACGGCCCCCGATCGCTTTACGGGGTGGCACTGCCCTTTGCCCTGACGTAAGGTCCGCCCCGTGCGACCGCGCTTCACGTCCCTCTGGATAGCCCTGGCCCTGTGCCTTTTGGCCTCGTCAGCATCCGCTCAGGAGCGGCGCGTCGCGCTTCGGTTTCAAGGCGGAGTCGAGGTAGGCGTTCCAATCTTCTTCGACGTCGACCACGAGATCGTCAAACCGGGCGCGAGCTTCGCCGGTTGGGCAGGCTTCGATATCGGCTGGGTCGTGTTCGACTTCGCCTTGGGCCTGCAGTGGACCCCAATCGACACCAACAAGGTCCCAGGCGCGTTTTCCCGGACCGGCCTCGAACCCCTCGTACGCCTCTCCTTCTCACCGGGCGTGCGGTTTCAGATACCGATCTTCGATGCCGTTCTTCCTTATGTGACGGGCGCGTTCGACGCCAACCTCTGGAGCTTCGCGGCCCTTGGCGGCACCTGCGCTTGGTACTACTGCCGCAATGATAGCCGCGGGCAATTCGCTCCGGGGTTCAGCGGGAAAGCCGGCGTAGGGATTCACCTCAAGGGTTCGATGTACCTCGACGTGGGATTGCAGTACTCGATGAGCGGCAAAGGCAACTTCTTCGAGCGCCAACAGTGGTGGGCCGAGCCCTTCATCGGATTCATCTACCGAGGCGACTCCGATCGCTTTGGCGGAACCGGTTACTAGTCACCACCACCAGACGACGACTCCGACCGTGATCGCCGCGAGCGCCGCCGCTTGAAAGCGGTAGTCCCGGTACCAGGCCTCGCCGGCTTCGGGCGCAGCATCTTCGCGATGCCATAGCTGAGCCTCGACTTCAGCGGCCGGAGGCGCGGGCGTCAGTAAACTGACCGCGACGACGAGGACCAAGCCCAGCACGAACATCAGCACCGCCGCGTACAGATACTGCAAATCGAAAAGTGACAGTACCTCCACGGCAACCCAGCCCCCGAGACCCAGGGGTACTCCGACGAGCAGGCCCGTGAGCGCACCGGCGCTGTTGGCGCGGCGCCAGAACAATCCCAGTGAGAAGACCGCCACGACGGGCGGCGTTAGATAGGACAGAATCGACTGCAGGTACTGCCAGAGCGTCGGGAAGCGCGAGATCTGCGGCGTCCAGACCACCGCAAAGACCATGAAGACCAAGATCGCGCCGCGTCCCCAACGCGCGAGCTGTTGACTGTCCATCTCGGGGCGAGCGCCTTGCACGAAGTCCATCGTGAACAGGGTCGAAGCCGAATGAAGGATTGCCTCCAAACTCGACAGCATCGCCGCCGCGAGTACCGCCAGCATGAAACCGCGCAAGCCAATCGGCAGAAGGTCGAAGGCCAACATCGGGAACACCATGTCGGGGTTCTCGAGGTCGGGATAGAGCACGGTCGCGAAGACACCAGGCAGTATCAGAATGAAGAGGTTTGGAAGCTTGAGCAGCCCCGCAAACAGCGCACCCCAGCGTCCGTCGTTCAGCGTTTGAGCGCCGAGCGCTCGTTGGATGATGAACTGGTTGGTGCACCAGAAGTACACGCCCACGATGAACACTCCGGCGATCCCGGGCCAAGGCATGATCGGGTCATCGGCGGGCTGCATCAGATGCAAGGCGCCGGGCTTCGAGGCCGCCACCACCGCATCCCAAGATGGAACCGCTTGCCAGGCGAGCACGGAAATCGCAATGCCGCCAGCGAGGATCAGGAGCGCCTGCACTGCATCATTGGCCACGACCGCGCCAAGTCCGCCAAATGTGATGTAGACGCCGGCCGCAACGGCAGCCACCGTGATCGTGATCCATATCGACACGGCCGGAAGCAAGGTCTTGAGGACCATCGCCCCGGCATAAAGCGAACCGGGCGCATCGACCAGCATGCTGGTCAACAAGAGCATTGCGGAGAACGCAAGCCGCGATCCACGTCCGAAGCGCTGTTCGAGATACTGCGGGGCGGTGTAGATGCGAGCCCGCAAGAACACGGGAAGGAAAAAGATAGCAAACAAGATCAAGAGCAGCGCCGGCACCCACTCGTAGTGAAAGACGCTGATGCCGCTATGATATCCAGCGCCCGGCAGGCCGACGAAGCTGCTGCCTCCCATGTTGGCCACGTAGAAAGACAGACCGATGATCGGCCATCGCATGCGGTGACCAGCGAGAAAAAAACCTTCGGCTCCCTCCCCGCGCGTCTGCCTGGCAAAGAACCAACCGAACGCGACGCGCGTGAGCACTACGTAGCCGATCAGGATGGCCACATCCCACGCGCTTACCTCGAGCTGGGGCACTGCGCAGGCCCTTCCGTCAGCCGGCGGCGGGCAAGAGCGCCCAGAGCACGGCGGCGCCGAAGGCGATGGCGAACAGGGAGTTGAAGCGCATCGCGGTTGGGGAGAGCCCGGTCCACCAGTCGACCAGGCGCTTGAACCGGGCGACGCCCATGAATGGCAGGACGACGGCGGCGACGAGGGCAATCACGCCGAGCACCTGAAGCAGGAGCGGTGCGCGCGAGGCCGGCGCGGCGAACCAGAGCGCGAGCCCGAAGACCAGTCGGATGGCTGCGGCGACCCAGAGACCGCCTTTGGAGCCAAAACGAGTCACGAAGTCGGCGAGGCGCGAGGGCACGAGAACGCCCCAGACGCCCATGAGTAGGCTAAACACGCCCAGCAAACCTGAAATCTCGATCGCAAACGGCATGTTAGGCGCGGTCCTCTTCCATCTCGGGGAGCATATCAGAAGCCGGCTCGTACATGGGAAGGGACCGCTCGATTTGATCTGCGGCCCGGGCGACGGTGTGCATGCACACTTCGAGGTCAGCGAGATGAAGGTGATCGGCGAGGGCGGTTTGCCGAACCACGTATACGTCGCCGTCCAAACATAGAGAGCCGACGGCCAAGTTGAAACTCTGTTGAAGCGCCGCCTCAGGGTTCATGCGATCAGCGGGACAGCAGGCCGATGAGAAGTCAACCCATGAACGCCCCATGGCTTGATAGTGAGACACGATCACGGCCTGCAAACGATCCCCAGGGTATGCGAACACGACCTTGAACGCGTGCTCGTGCTCTTCGGCCAGCTTGTAGCTGGACCTCGCGTGATCTTTGATGTCAGTCCAGGTCGGCACGGGCCGGTTCTTGTACCACAGGAACTCCAAAAAAACGTCTCGAATCTAGAGTTGGAGCGCGTACACTTCCCGACATGTTCTCGCGCCTAACTTCGTCGTCGTGGCGATCTTCTGTGATGGCGGAGCTTCGTTTCGGTCCGAAAGCCTTGAAGGAGACAGTCCCCTGGTTGCTTCGCACGCAACTGCGACAGATCGACAGCCTCCTTCACGTGGCGATGAAGAACGCCCAGGACGCACCGCATGACCTGGCCTACGAAATGGAGAACGAACATCTGACCTGGTCTGAGCTCGTGAATGCGACCTCGCGAGTTGCGCATGTCCTGGCGACAGCGGGCGTGAAGCCGGGCGATGTAGTCGCACTCCTCGCCGAGAATTCTCCTTTCTACATCGCATCGGTGCTCGGCATTTCGCGTATCGGTGCAACAGCCGCCCTGGTCAACACCAACCTGGGAGGGCGCCCACTCTCCCACGCGCTCGAGGTGTCAAACGCCAAGGTGGTTCTCGTGAGCCACACACTCGAGTCCGGGCTGCGCGAGTGCAAAGAGCTCTGTCAGTCGCTCAATCGAATTCTCGTGTTCGACGACAATCCTTACGCTGGCCTTCTTGCCGACACGCCTGCCACGGCCTACCCGCCAGCCCCGGTCAAAGCGGAAGACGACTTCGTCTATATCTACACCTCCGGAACGACGGGGCTTCCCAAGCCTTGCCGAGTCTCCCACGCTCGCGCCATTCTCGCTGGGGCAGGGTTCGGACCGCTCATGTACGACTTTCGCCCCGGCGATAAGCTCTACTGCGTGCTTCCGCTCTATCACGCGAACGGCCTCCTCCTCGGCGCGTCGGCCGCTATGCTCGCCCGGATCCCCATGGCCATGCGCCGCTCGTTTAGCGCCAGCGCGTTTTGGGACGACGTTCATCGATACAAGGCGACGGCGATTCTCTACATCGGCGAGCTCTGCCGCTACCTGGTCAACTCACCGCCGCATCCCAGGGAGCTCCCGAACTCGGTGCGCGTGGCCGTCGGCAACGGCCTTCGCCCCGACATCTGGCCGAGATTCAAGGCTCGGTTCGGTATCGACAACATCCGCGAATTCTACGGAGCCACCGAGGCCCCAGGGTTCATCGCCAACATCAGTGGGCGCGAAGGTTCGGTAGGCCGAGTCCCTCTCGGAGGGCTCGCGGGCTGGCTGCGGATCGTCCAATACGACGTCGACCTCGATCAGCACCTCCGCGACAAGAAGGGCTTCTGCATTCCGTGCGAAGACGAGGAGGTCGGCGAGCTCCTGATTCGTGTTTCAAAAATGGCGACAGGTGGGCTCGAATATCGCGGCTACACCGATGAATCCGCAACACAGAAGAAGCTGCTGAGCAATGTCTTCAAGAAAGGCGACCAGTACTTCCGCTCCGGCGACCTGCTTCGTCGTGACGAGGACGGTTTCTACTATTTCGTCGACCGCATCGGCGACACGTTTCGGTGGAAAGGAGAGAACGTGTCCACCGCCGAGGTGGCAGACGTCATTACGCACAACGACGGCATCGACGAAGCGACCGTGATAGGTGTGCCAGTTCCAAACATGGAAGGCCAAGCGGGTCTCGCGGCGGTTGTGCCCGCGGGCGAGTTCGATCCGGAGAGATTCTGGCGCGCGGTTTCAGATCTTCCACCTTATGCACAGCCGCGTTTCGTTCGAGTAATGAGCGGGCTCGCGAAGACTGGGACCTTCAAGATCCAGAAGAACGATCTGCGGAAGCAGGGCGTCGACCCCGCATCGGTCGACGACCCGCTCTACGTTCGGACCAAGGCCGGCTACGAGCGCTTGACGGTGAAACGCTGGACCGAGATCAAAGAGGGGCGGCTGAAGCTCTGATGCCCAGGATGACCGCCGACGAGATCAAGGCCTTCATGCAGGAGGTCTTTCCGCAAGCTCGCATGCCGATCGAGGTCGAAGAGCTGCGCGATGGTTTCCTAAGACTTCGAGTTCCGGTGACCGAGCGATACCTGCGCCCAGGCGGAACGGTCTCGGGCCCTGCCCTCATGACGATCGCAGACACAGCAATGTACTACCTGGTACTCGGAATGATCGGCCCTGTGGCCCTCGCGCTGACCAGCAACTTGAACATGAACTTCCTTCGCGCGCCCAAGCTGGCGGACGTCATCGCCGAAGCCGAGATGCTCAAGCTCGGAAAGCGACTCGCGGTGGGGCAAGTCACGATCTACTCGGATGGAAGCGACGGACCGGTCGCACACGCCACAGTCACGTACTCGATTCCGCCCGACGCTAGTCGCTCCGCAGGGCCTTCTGAATGAGCGCGAGATCTTCGGGCGCGTAGTCGAGTTGAAGGGCCGCCGCGTGCGCTTCATCGCTCATCTTTTTCCAAGTCTTCTGCACGATGGGGATCAGCTTCTCCTGATCGTGTTTTTGGGCGAAGTCATGGAAGTAGTACTCGAGAAACACGAGGCAGATGACGTCTTCCATGAGCTGCACCTCGGGGTCGGTCTTCAGACCCCGCTTGCGGAGCAATGTCTTGACGCGTTCGATGGTGTCCCGCTGATAGCCAAGGTCTTCCATGACTGCGCCGGCGATGTCACCATGTCGTTTGTAGAGATCGGTGCGCCACTTGAGATAGCCCGCCCTGCCTTCCGGATAGCTGTCCCGTGGCAGTTCCCAACGGCGAATGTGTTGGGCGCGCGCAGCGAGCTGCAGGGCCTCCGGGGCGCCGGGGGCGAACGCCCTGAGGCGCGCAGACATGCGTCGGCCGTACACCAGCTCTTTGGGGACGGGCTGGCCGTCCACCATCTCGCTGTTTGGGTCCTGGGCATTGGCCTCGTCGAAACGGCGAAGTGCATCGTCTAGGCGCGACATACTCCGAGTCTACCACGCCAGCGCTGACGCTCGCGCCGCGTGACAGCCCGCGCGATTGCCCTATACGCTGGAGACGAATGTCCGCCTTTCGACGACGAAGCACTGGTCTGAGACGTGAACGCATGCAGGCGTCGCCGCGCTTCATCGACGGACTATTTCGGAACACCTCCGACGTCGGCCCCAACTTCAAGAAGGGTTCGACCTTCCCCGTCATGCGGGAGTTCTTCTTCGGAGGCGGTCGTCGCGTACCCGTCGCGCCGCTTCCTTCGGTGAGCCCGCTCGAGGCCTGGACGAAGCCCTCTGAAACAGGATTACGCGCGACCTGGCTTGGCCATTCGACGCTACTGCTCGAAATCGACGGCGTCCGCGTACTCACCGATCCGGTATGGAGTCGACGCGTCTCTCCGAGCCGTCTCGTCGGCCCCAAGCGCTTTCAACCGGTCCCGGTCCCGATCTCTCAACTCCCGCCGCTCGACGCGGTGATCATCTCGCACGACCACTACGATCATCTCGACTACCCGAGCATCGTCGAGCTGATTCGCCAAGACGTTCCCTTCTACACCTCGCTCGGCGTCGGAGCGCACCTCGAAGCCTGGGGCGTGCCGCCCGAGCGCATCCATGAACTCGATTGGTGGGAGAGCGCGGAGCTTCCGAATGCAGACTTCCGGATAACCGCGGCGCCTTCTCAGCACTTCTCGGGACGCGCCGCAGCGGATCGCAACCGTACCCTCTGGTCGTCCTTTGCGCTGCGCGGCGCGCGACACGGGGCCTTCTTCAGCGGGGATACCGGCCTCACGGCAGAGTACGAAGAGATCGCCCGGCGTCTCGGCCCATTCGATCTCGTGATGCTCGAGGTCGGCGCTTTTCATCCGGCCTGGGGTCACATCCACCTCGGCCCCGACAACGCTCTGCAGGCCTTGAAGCTGCTCGGCGGAGGAAGCTTCCTGCCGGTGCACTGGGGCACATTCGACCTAGCGATTCATGACTGGGACCAGCCAGCCGAACGCTTGATCGAGCTCGCACCAAGCCTCGACACCCACTTGGTCATGCCGATGCTCGGGGCAGCCATCGAGCCGTCCCGCATAGACGGCGTCGAACCCTGGTGGCGGACGACCTCTGTGCTCGAGCGACGTGAGCCAGCTGAGCAAGCAAAAGACGCCCCCGATCAGCTCATGCCAATCGGCGACCCGATCGATTGAAGAGCGGCCCCTGTCAGCCGCGCGCCTCGTCGGCAGCCTTACGTGCGGTCGCACAAACCGAGGCGACCGAGGAGCCTCCGAACACCATGTGAATGCCAGCAAGCGTGCCGACGGCCCAGATCCCCGAGACCGGGAACTGGCGCCAAATCATGATGCCGAGCGCGAGCGATACAACGCCGCTGAAAAGCGACCAGCCCCAGCCCTTGATCGGGCGAAGGCGAAACGCCCAAATGCTCTGAAAGATGCCATCGACGACGAAGTAGACAGCCAAGACCAGTGTCAGCGTTGCGAGCGCCATCCCAGGACGAGAAAGCATGTAGCCGCCAATCACGATCGAGAGCAGCCCCAACAAGAAGACGAGCAGTCCGTGGCCGAACGAGCCCATCTTGAACGCGAGAAACATCCTCGATAAGCCCGATGCGACAATGAGAACGCCGACCGCAATCGCAACCGAAATCCCAGCCACCAGTGGCGACAGTAGCGCCAAGATACCAGCGACGACGACGAGAACACCCACTGCCATCCCGACCCCAGCATGCCGCTTGATCGTGCCCAGCATCTCTTGATCTACTTGTTGAATTCCGTTTGCCATTCGTCGCCTCCGGGCCGCTTATAGGAAACCAGGGCACGGCGGGCAACAGTCGATTTGTGGTACCGTGCCCGAACGGTGAGTGCCGCGGCTCCAATTTTCGCCTTTTTGGCGAGCGTCGTGCTCGCAACCGCCTCTAATCGCGAGCAGGGCCAGCGCGGCGGCGCACGCGAGCCGGCCCTCTATGGACGCAGCATTGATGACTGGCTGCGGTTCGCGTTGGACGCTTGCATGGAGCTAGAGACGACATGAAGGAGATGTGGGACGAGCGCTATAGTCGAGAGGAGTACGCCTACGGCGAAGAGCCGAACCTGTTCTTCAAGACATGCCTGGGCCAGATACCGCAGCCGGGGCGCCTTCTCCTTCCCGCCGAGGGCGAAGGCCGAAACGCAGTCTACGCTGCGCGCCAAGGCTGGAAAGTCGATGCATTCGACATCAGTCCGGTGGGTCGCAACAAGGCGCTGCGGCTCGCTGCTCGCCACGGGGTGCATATCAACTACCAGGTCGCCGACTATGAAAGCGCGAGCACCGAGGACGGAGCGTACGATGCCGTTGCGCTGATCTTCGCGCATGTCCACGAGAGCAAGCGAAGCTCCGTCCACCAACGACTGGCATCTGCGCTTGCTGCAGGCGGCAGGATGATCGTTGAGGCCTACAGCAAGGAGCAGCTGGGCTACGGGACAGGAGGCCCACCCGCAGAGGCGCTCTTGTACGCGCTCGACGACCTTCGAGAGGACTTCGCCAACCTGGAGATGCTTCAGCTCCAGAAGACCGAAGCTGAGATCCACGAAGGCCAATACCACCACGGCCTAGCCAGCGTCATTCGCCTGGTAGCGCTTGCGGGACGGCCCTAACGAACGCCTGAATCGCCCCTCCCTGGTCTCTCGGGCCGGTTTTCCTTGCATTCTCTCTACCATTTGGTAGGCATTTGACGACCAAATGGTAGGGACGATGGATGTGCGCGCTCAGATACTGACCCAAGCGACACGGCTGTTCGCCGAGCAGGGGTACGACGGGACTTCGGTGCAGGAGATCGCTGACGCCGTCGGAATTCGGAAGCCGAGCCTCCTCTATCACTTCAGGTCGAAAGACCAGCTTCGTGAGAACGTGCTCTCCGAGATGCTCGCGCACTGGAACTCGGTGCTGCCCGGTCTTCTCTTGAAGGCGTCCGCCGAAGAGCGTTTCGACGCCACGATGGAGGCGCTGAGCGAGTTCTTCATCGAGGACCCGGACCGCGCGCGTCTCTTTCTACGCGAGACTCTCGACCGCCCAGAGCAGATGCAAGCCATGCTCGAGGCATTCGTCCAACCATGGGTCGAGCTGCTCGGCGCTCAGCTCGAGCGCGCCAAGGAGCAAGGCCTGGTCCGCCCGGACGTCGACCCACAGGCGTACGCGGTCGAGGTGATCACGATGGCGGTGGCCGGCACTGCGGTGATCGACACGCTGCAAACAATTCTGCCGGATGATCCGGTCCGAGGAGGCACGCGAGCGCGTCACGCGCGTGAGCTGATCCGCGTTGCGCGATCGAGCCTCTATACAGAGAACGAAGGCGAGAACTAAACATGGCCAATTTCTTCAAAGACAACGACGACCTTCAGTACTACTTCGACAAGGGCGTGGACTGGGATTCGCTGGTGCGAGTCACCGAGCACGACTTCGCCGACGCAGCGGGTGAAGGGTTCAGCAGCACCGAAGAGGCGGTCGGTTTCTACCGAGACATCATCGAGATGTTCGGGCAGTTCACCGCGGAAGAGATCAAACCCTACGAAAAGGAAATCGACGAAAAAGGCGTCGAATTCGTCGATGGAGAGGTCGTGTTCCCCGAACGGCTCGCCGGAATTTTCGAGCGAATCAAGGAGCTGGACCTTCATGGGCTTCCGATTCCACGTGAGCTGGGTGGGATGAACGCCCCGATGATGCTGTACTTCATGAACAGCGAGCTGATGGCCCGCGCCGACGTTTCCGCGATGGCGCACCATGGCTTCCATGCTGGGCTCGCGATGGCGGCCATCGTCTTCTCGGCACTCGAAGGGAGCTCCGACATCGATCCGGTGACCGGCCGGATCAACGAAACTCGCTGGCGGAAGATGATCGAGGAGATTGTCGCAGGCGAAGCCTGGGGCTGCATGGACATTACCGAGCCCGACGCTGGGTCCGACATGGGAGCGCTGCGCGCCGTCGGCGAGCAAGACGAGAACGGCAACTGGTTCGTAACCGGCGAGAAGATCTTCATCACCTCGGGTCACGGGAAATATCACTTCGTCATCGCGCGCACCGAAGACATCGATCCAGAGGATCGGATGAGTGGCCTCAACGGGCTTTCGATGTTCCTCGTGCCTACATACGAGGACGATGCAGCGGGAAATCGGAGGCGCATCGTGCCGCTGAGCCGCGTCGAGGAGAAGCTCGGCCATCACGGCTCGGCGACTTGCGGGCTCGTCTACGACAAGGCGCCGGCGGAGTTGGTCGGCCAACGTGGTGAGGGCTTCAAGTACATGCTCACTCTCATGAACAACGCGCGACTTGGTGTCGGGTTCGAGTGCCTCGGACTGAGCGAGTCGGCATACCGGGCCGCGGTCGAGTACGCGTCCGAGCGGGGCTCGATGGGCAAGACGATCGATCGCCACGAGATGATTGCCGAATACCTCGAAACGATGCTGACCGAGATTCAGGGCATTCGGGCCATGGCAATAACCGCATGTTTCCACGAGGAAATGGCTCAGAAATTGGCCCTCTTGCTTCGCTACGGCGACCTCGCCGAAGACGAACAGAAGCGCTTGAAACGACTGATGAAGTCGCATCAGATGCAGGCGCGCCGCATCACGCCGCTGCTCAAGTACTTCGCCGCAGAAAGGGCGGTCGAGCACGCGCGGACATCGCTACAGATTCACGGCGGCAACGGCTACACCACCGAGTACCTGCCGGAGAAACTGCTTCGCGATGCGCTCGTGATGCCGATCTACGAAGGAACGAGCCAGATTCAGGCACTCATGGCGATGAAGGATACCCTCGGTGGGATCATCAAGAGCCCGCAGGACTTCGTGCGACGCCTGGCGCAAGCTCGTTGGCGCTCGCTGTCGAGTCGTAACCCGCTAGAGCGCCGGGTCGCGCAACTGCAAACAGTGTCACTGAGTGCGCAGCAACACCTGGTCCTCAAGACGGCGGGAGCCAAGGTGAGAGGCCTTCGCGGAAAGCCGATCAGTGAATGGTCCGACGAGCTCACCAAGAACTGGAACCCAAAGCGCGATTTTGCCTTCGCGATGCTCCACGCCGAGCGACTGATTCAGATTCTCGGCGACACCGTGATCGCGGAGTTGCTCCTCGAGCAAACCGAAAAGCACCCGGAGCGAGCTGAAGTTCTCGAACGGCATCTCGAGCGGGCGGAGACGCGAGCGCGGTACCTACTGGATCGAATCACTTCGACCGGGCATCGCCTCCTCAGCAGGCTTTCACCGGAATCGACCGAGACGGCGGGCCAAGCCGCGGAGTGAACGCGCCGAAAACAAATCCTTTGGGCCGCGGCTCCGATACCAATCGTTCGCCTCGTACCATTGGTGAGTGAGGCGAATGCCTTCTACGAGGTCGACTTCGGTAACGAAACCGAAATCTCGCCGGGCAGCGTCACCGACACAGGTCCAGGCCGGTTGCGCGCCCATTTTGGCCTTCTGCAGGTTCAGCAGCCTGGGCTTCTTGTCGAAGCGGGTTGCGAGCTCTCCCCCGAGGGCGGCGAGCGACACGAGCTGCTCGGGCAGATCCAGCGTTCGCGTTCGGCGGCCGACTACTTGAACGACCTCGGTTTGGAACTGCTCCCAAGTCACCTGCTCGTCGCTCGTCAAGAAATAGCCCTTGTTGACGCTGTTTCCGTGCGGAGCAGCTTCGAGAATTCCGCGTACGCAGTCGTCGACGTAGATCATCGACATCAGTCGCTCACGATTGCCGAAGTACAGGTTCCATCCGAGCATCGCGCTTTTGAACAAGTTGAAATAGTCGACATCTCCGGGACCGTACACGCCGGACGGGCGAAGGATTGTCCAGGGCACGTCGCCCGATTCCTCTTCGACCAGCTGCTCTGCTTCGTGCTTGCTCTGCCCATAGTACTCGATGGGTCGTGGCGGGTTCTCTTCGCGATGAGGAGCGGTCGTTGCCGACGGCCCGTACGAGGTCAGCGAGGACACCAAGACGAATCGCTTGGCGCTCGGATGCTCGTGACGGAGCGCAGCCAGCAAGTTGCGGGTCGGCATGACGTTCCCGAGGCGGAAGTCCTCGTACGAGCTGCCCTTGGTCACCCCTGCCACATGCAACACGTAGTCGGGCCTCTCCTCGGCCATGACCCGCTCCAAGTCGGCGACGCGGGCATAGTCCGCCTGCACCGAGCGCCCCACCTTCGAAGGGGGTGACCCCGGCCTGCGAATCGCAACCAGGTCTGAGCCAGAGTCGAGAACTGCATCCCGCAGCCGGCTGCCGATGAAGCCGCTCGCCCCGGTGATCAGTACCTTGCCTTCGAGTTTGGGCATTGCCATCGACAGGACGTGCCCCGGCGCGGACGAATGTGCAAGCCCGGATTGACGCCGCCCCGGAGCTGGGAAACGCTACCGGCCATGACTGGTCGCTTCCAAACGATTTCTCCAGTAGATGGAAGCATCGTGTTCGAGCGCGCGCTCGACGGAGCAGGAGAGATTCGAACGAACGCTGGCGAGAGCCAGCAAGGCCATTGAGTCCTGGCGGCAGCTCGGCCTCGAAGAACGTTGCACGATGGTCCGGCGCTTCGTCGAGCTCGCCGTGCACGACGCCGACGCCGTCACTCAAGAGCTCACGATGCAGATGGGGCGGCCGGTGCGGGACGGCGGCGGCGAGGTGGGCGGCTGGTTGCTTCGCGGACGAACGATGATCGACCTTGCGGCCCAGGGACTGGCCGACATCGAGCTAGAAGCGCGCGACGGATTTACCCGGTTCATTCGGCGTGAACCTTTGGGCGTCGTTTTCGTCGTCGCGCCATGGAACTATCCCTGGCTGACCTCGGTCAACGCCTTGGTGCCAGCGCTCGTGGCCGGCAACACCGTGGTTCTCAAGCACTCGGAGCAAACTCCGCTCGTCGCCGAGCGCATCGGGCGCGCGGCAAAGGAAGCCGGCCTGCCTGCTGGCGCGCTCCAGGTTCTCTATCTCGATCATGGAGGGGTTGCCGACGTGATCGCCGACCCGCGGGTTGCTTTCGTCGCGTTCACCGGATCTGTCGGAGGGGGACACGCCATTCAGATGGCAGCTTCCAAGCGCTTCATCGGAGCCGCACTCGAGCTCGGAGGCAAAGACCCGGCCTACGTTTGCGGCGACGCCGACGTCGAGCGCTCGGCGGCCAACCTCGTCGACGGCTCGTTCTACAACGCCGGCCAATCCTGCTGCGGCGTGGAGCGAATCTACGTGCATCGCGACGTGTACGAGCCCTTCCTCGAAGCCTTCGTCACCGTGGCCAACGAGCTCATGCTCGGCGATCCACGTGATTCGTCGACCACCCTCGGCCCAGTCGTGCGCATCCGCAACGCAGAGGGCATCCAGGCCCAGATCGACGAAGCCCTCGCGGCAGGCGCCCGCGCATTACTCGATCCGAGCCATTTCGAAGAAAGCCAGCGCGGCCTTCCCTACATGGCGCCGCAGGCTCTCGTCGACGTCAATCACTCGATGCGAATCATGAGCGAAGAAACATTCGGCCCGGCGGTCGGCATCATGCAGGTGCGCGACGATGCAGAAGCGATCGCCTTGATGAATGACAGCGACTACGGCCTCACCGCTTCGGTGTGGACGAGCGACCTCGAGCGTGCGCAACGGATCGGCAGCGGCGTCGAAACCGGAACCTGGTTCATGAACCGCTGCGACTATCTCGACCCAGAGCTTGCCTGGGTGGGCGTCAAAGACTCGGGCCGTGGATGCAGCTTGTCGACGCTCGGCTATGCACAGCTCACGCGACCCAAGTCGTTCCATCTGCGTCACATGCCGGGGTAGCCTGGTCATCCCAGCACAGGTCGCTATAGTCGGCCGCGATGAAGCCGCCGGTCCTTCGCTGTCGCCACCTCACCAAGCGCTACGGCAAGTTCACCGCGCTCAAAGACCTGTCGCTCGAGGTCTATGAAGGTGAAATCTTCGCCCTACTCGGCCCGAACGGCGCCGGGAAGTCGACCCTAATCCACTGTATTACGGGGCTTGCGAAGCAAAATGGAGGAAACATCGAGGTTCTCGGCTTCGACACGGTAAAGGACTTCCGAACGACCCGTCGCCTGGTTGGCCTGGTGCCGCAGGAGATCGGCTACGACCCATTCTTCACGCCACTCGAAAGCCTGATGATCCAAATGGGGCTCATGGGGGTCGAGCCGAACCGGGAGCGCGCCCAAAGTCTGCTCGATACCTTTGCCCTCGGTGACAAGCGCGACGCGTACACGCGAACGCTGTCCGGTGGCATGAAGCGGCGTCTGCTGGTCGCCAAGTCCCTAGTCCACGAGCCCAGACTGCTCTTCCTCGATGAACCAACCGCCGGTGTGGACGTCGAGCTGCGCCGCGAGCTCTGGCAGGAGGTCGAAGAGCTGCGCGCCGCAGGCACGACGATTGTCTTGACTACGCACTACATCGAAGAAGCGGAGAAGCTTGCGGACCGCATCGGCATTTTGCACAAGGGCGAGCTCCTTTTGGTGGAAAGCCGCGAGAGCCTGCTGGAAAGGCACGGGGGTCGCTCGCTCGAAGACATTTACCTGGAGCTGATTCGCAAAGCAGATGGCAGGCACGCGGCGTGAGCTCTATTGCGCTCAAGACGCTCTTCCTCAAGGAGATCCGCCGCTTCAGCAAGGTCTGGCTGCAGACGGTGCTGAGCCCGCTCGTGACGACCAGCCTGTACTTCCTGGTGTTTGGCGTTGCTCTCGGCTCCCGCCTTCGCGAGATCTCCGGCGTCCCCTACATTCAATTCGTCGTTCCGGGCCTTGTCATGATGACGATGATTCGCGACTCGTTCCTCAACACCTCCTCGAGTCTTTTCCAGTCGAAGATCAACGGAACGATCAACGACATCCTGGTTGCCCCTATCGGCGCATTCGAAATGCTTCTAGCGTACGTAGGAGCGGCGATGATCCGAGCCATCATCGTAGGCGCGCTGGTGTACATCGTTGCGATCTTCTTCACCTGGTTTCCTCTTCATCACCTCGGATGGACGCTGTTCTTCACCGTCTTCGTGACGGCGACCTTGGCTCTCCTTGGAATGATCGCCGCGCTTTGGGCGCAGAAATTCGACCATCTCGCCATCTTTCCCAACTTCGTCCTATTGCCTCTGGCCTTCCTTGGGGGCGTCTTCTACTCGATCGACTTACTGCCGGAGCCATGGAACACGGTCAGCCGCTTCAATCCGCTGCTTTACATGGTCAACGGTCTTCGGTACGGATTTTTGGGCGTGGCAGACGTTTCGCCCATCGCCAGTGCGGGCGTCGTGCTGGTGTCGTTCCTGGTGGTTCTTGGCGTAGCGAGCGCGCTTCTGCGCAGCGGCTACAATTTGCGATCTTAGACATCATGGGCGGGAAGGCATGACAAAGAGCACCTACTTCGCGAATCCAGAAGCGCGCGCCTTTCTTCAGCGTCGCGTCGCCACCTTTGGGCTCATCGGCGCAATCCTCGGCGGAACCGCCCTGCTCTTTCGAGTGATAATGGGTGTTCTCTTTGGGGGTCTCGAAGAGCAGGTCACCGCTCCTGGATTCCTGATCCACGCTGCAGCGATCGTGCCCCTGCTCGGGGTTTGGCTGATCTGCCGGCGCGGCCAGTTTTCGGTGAACGCAATTCACGCAATCGAGAACACAGGCATCTTTCTCGCCAGCGTTTGCTACATTGGAATGGGGCTCGACATCCGACCGGAGGTGGGCGCCGATACAATCACTGCCTTCATTCTGGCGCTAGTGATGTTTGCCCGAAGCGTGTTCGTGCCTAGCTCGGCCCGGCGAACTACCGTTCTCGGCGTCCTCATCGGGATCGCCCTCGTTGCCGCGATGTACAAGCATTACCTTGGCGTAGACCTCAGCATCTGGCGAAGCTTCGGCTACCCGGCAACGTCCGCGGAACGCGTCGCCGCCTCTCAAGCAGTGATCACGACGATGTGGTGGACGCTCACCACTGGCCTCGCTGCGCTCGCGTCCCGTGTGATTCATCGCCTACGCAAGGAAGTTCGCGAGATTCAGAGCCTCGGGCAATACAACCTCAGCAGCAAGCTCGGCGAAGGCGCAATGGGCGTGGTTTACGAGGCCCAGCACGGGATGTTGAAACGGCCGACCGCCATCAAGCTACTTCGGCCGGAGCTTGCCGACCCGGACGCACTCGATCGCTTCCGCCGAGAGGTGCAGCTGACGGCCAAGCTCACTCACCCCAACACGGTCACGATCTACGACTACGGCCGCACGCCCGACGGTTTGCTCTACTACGCGATGGAGCTGCTGGACGGGGCGACGCTCACGCAGGTCGTCAAAGCCAGCGGACCGCAACCGGTCGAACGAGTCGTGCGTATTCTTCGTGATGCTGCGCTAGCGTTGAACGAAGCACATGCTGTTGGACTGATTCACAGAGACATCAAGCCGAGCAACATCATGCTCGCGCGTCAGGGCGGCGTCCCCGACGTGACCAAGGTCCTGGACTTCGGCCTGGTGAAGAACCTCGGCCAGGTCGACGACCTCGACAAGACCAACACGATGTCGATCAAGGGCACACCGCACTACCTGAGCCCCGAGGCAATCCAAGATCCCCAAGGGATCGACGCGCGAACCGATCTCTACGCCCTCGGCGCGGTCGGCTACTACCTGCTTTCGGGCCGTCACGTCTTCGACGGCAAGACGATCATGGAAGTCTGCCTGCACCACTTGCACACGAAGCCCACCCCACTGTCGGAAGCCTCGTCCCTAGAAATCCCCGCCGGGCTGGAGGCACTCATCATGGCTTGCCTGCAGAAGGATCAGGCGGACCGGCCCGACTCGGGCCAAGAAATGGCCGACGCACTCGACCGTCTCGCGGTCGCTCGCTGGACCCGCACCGACGCCGAAGCCTGGTGGGACGCCTTCGGCAGTAACATCGAGCGACGCAAAGAACCACTCCAGCCCAGCCCCACCGAACACACCGTCGCTATCGACCTAGGGGACAGGATCCAACGCTAAGGGACACTCTCTACCCCCCTAACTACTCGGAACCTATGGGTTTCTGCCGCAAAGATCGCAGCGGCTGGCGTCGCATCCACCGTGCACACCGAGACTGCGATACGCGGGCGCTGCGATCCTTCGCTGAGAAGCTGGGTGATTCCATCCGGTTGGAGGCGTAGAGAGTGTCCCCTTGACGGTTGGGGGGGTTGGGAGCAGAATGGGCTGGTAATGGTTCGGTACCCGATCGCTATGACTGATCCGACCGGCGCGCTTCGCGCGGACCTGGTTGGCGGTGTTGTAGTTGTAGTCGGCCTCATTATTAGCCTCCTGCTAGTTACGCAGGCATAGGCGGGGACCAGAACCAACCCACAGACCAACCCACTCAGTTTCTGGCCCTCGCATCGAGCATGCGGGGGCTTTTTTGTTGCCCTAGACCCATGACCAAACACTCACAGCGCAAAACTACAGCAACCTGGCAGATGGCAGGCGCGCGGCAGTTCCCCGTGCAAACAGGCGCCCGGTCGGCGATCGACCCGGCGCCTTTTTCGCGCAAAGCGCGCCGCTTGAATGACGCCTCAAATCAACTAGTTGGAGCCAGCCAGCAACGAAGGAGACCCTCGTGACACCCGCCAATCCTAAGCTGAAGAATCGTATCGGCGAATCGCTTTCCGGAGCCCAAATCATCTGGGAAGCCCTCGTACGCGAGGGGGTCGAGGTCTGCTTCGGTTATCCGGGTGGCGCGATCATGCCGGCATACGACGCGATGATCGAATACCCGATCCATCACGTGCTCACGCGCCACGAGCAGGGCGCCTCGCACATGGCCGACGGCTACGCCCGCGCTTCGGGCAGAGTCGGCTGCTGCATCGCGACTTCCGGCCCGGGCGCAACCAACCTGGTGACCGGCATCGCCACAGCGATGCTCGACTCGATCCCGATGGTCTGTATCACCGGGCAGGTTCCGTCGCAGCTCATCGGCAGCGACGCATTCCAGGAAACCGACATCACCGGCTGCACCATCCCGGTCACCAAGCACAACTACCTGGTGACCAAGCCAGAGCAGATCGCGCCGACGATTCGAGAAGCGTTCTACATCGCGAGCTCGGGCCGACCGGGACCTGTCCTCGTCGACATCACCAAGGATGCGCAGCAGCAAAGCTGTGTCTTCGAGTGGAGCGATGACGAGATCGTGCTCCCCGGCTACCGTCCCGACTATGCGCCACTCGCGGAGCAGATCGAGGACGCAGTGGACCTCATCAAAGACGCCAAGCGGCCGATAATCTTTGCAGGCCACGGCATCATCAAGGCGGAGGCGACCGAGGCTCTCACGGAATTCGTCGAAAAGACAAACATACCGGTCGCATGCACCCTGCTCGGCCTTGGCGGATTTCCGGCCAACCATCCTCAAAACCTCGGCATGATGGGAATGCACGGAGAGACCTGGGTCAACAAGGCCATTCAGGAAGCGGACTTGATCATCGCTGTCGGCATGCGCTTCGACGACCGGGTGACAGGAAATCTCAAGACCTACGCCCAGACCGCCAAGAAGATCCACATCGAGCTCGACCCCGCCGAGATCAACAAGAACGTCCATGCAGATGTGCCGATTGTCGGAGACGCACGCGAGGTTCTAGAAGAGCTGATGCCACATGTCGGCAACATCGACCGCCCCGATTGGCTCGCGTACATCGACGAAATCAAGGGCGACTCGGCTGTGAGAGACATCAAGAACCTGCCCGATCTGGGCAAGCTCTACGCCGCCCACGTCATCCACGACCTCTACCGCTTCACCGATGGGAAGGCGCTGGTCGTCACCGACGTCGGTCAGCACCAGATGTGGGAAGCCCAGTATTACAAGCACGACTACCCGCGAAAGCTGCTCACATCGGGAGGGCTCGGCACGATGGGCTTTGCGCTGCCGGCCGCTATCGGTGCGAAGTTCGCCAAGCCCGGTGAATCCGTCTGGGTCGTCTGCGGCGACGGTGGCTTCCAAATGACGCAGGCCGAGCTGTCGACCTGTGCACAGGAGGGCATCAAGGTCAACGTGGCCATCATTAACAACGGCTTCCTCGGTATGGTGCGCCAGTGGCAGGAGTTCTTCTTCGGCGGCCGGTACGTTGCGACGCCGATGCTGAGCCCCGACTTCGTCAAGATCGCCGAAGCCCACGCCTTGACCGGCATTCGCGTCGAGAAACGGTCGGAGGTCGAGGCAGCCGTTCGGAAGGCGGAAGCGACCAAGGGCACCGTGGTCATCGATTTTCGGGTCGAGCAGGAAGATGCCGTTTACCCGATGGTACCGGCCGGCGCGACTCTCGGCGACATGATCCAACGGCCGAACAAGCCTGGCACTCAGGAACACAACCCGATCTTCGAGACAGGGGAGGACAAATAATGTCCCAGTCCGTGAAAAGAACTTTTGCCGTTTTCGTGGAGGACAAGCCAGGCGTCTTGAACCGCGTCGCGTCCTTGTTCCGCCGCCGCAGCTTCAACATCGAGTCGCTCAACGTCGGCGCTACGCACGAACCCGGCGTTTCGCGCATGACCATCGTCTGTGACGCAGACGAGGATAAGGCCAAGAGGATCGAAGCGAACCTCTACAAGATGGTCAACGTGCTCTGGGTCGACGACATCACCCACAAGCATTCGATCAATCGCGTGCTTGCGCTGATCAAAGTCACCTGCGACCGAGAGCAGCGAGACGAGGTCTTGAAGATCTGTGAGGTCTTTCGCGCCCGGGCAATCGATATGTCGCCCGACCGCGTTACGATCGAAATCACTGGACCGCAGGACAAGGTCGAAGGCCTCGTGTCGGTCCTGAGGCCCTTTGGAATCCTGGAATTGGTGCAGACCGGCACGGTAGCGATGACCCGCGGTGTGGAGCAGCACAGCCTCGCCCACCCCACGGTGCCCGCGTCCCGCCACTCGGCGGCATAACCCCCTTTGGAGAAGTAGAGAGACACATGACTCAGATTCGCTATGAAAAAGACGCCGACCTCTCGTTGATTCGAGGCAAGAAGGTGGCGATCATCGGCTACGGCTCCCAGGGCCACGCCCACGCGCTCAACTTGAAAGAGAGCGGCGTGGACGTTCGCATCGGCCTACAGGAAGGCAGCAAGAGCAAGGCCAAGGCCGAGGCGGCTGGTCTCTCGGTGAAGTCGGTGTCCGAGGCGGCGAAGGAAGCCGACGTGATCATGATCTTGGCACCCGACACGGCGCAGCCTGCGATCTACGAAGAGCACATCGCGCCCAAGCTCGAAGCCGGCAACATGCTGATGTTCGCCCACGGATTCAACATCCGCTACGGGACCATCGAGCCTCCGAAGGATGTCGATGTCGCGATGGTGGCGCCGAAGAGCCCCGGCCACCGTGTGCGCGAGACGTATCAAGAGGGCGGCGGGGTTCCTGCCCTGCTCGCCGTGCATCAGGATGCGACCGGTCAGGCAGACGCGGTGGCAATGTCGTACGCGGCCGGCATCGGCTGTGCGCGCGCAGGTGTCTTGACCACGACCTTCACAGAAGAGACCGAGACGGACCTCTTCGGCGAGCAAGCCGTTCTCTGCGGTGGTGCTTCGGAACTCGTGAAAGCGGGCTTCGAGACCTTGGTCGAAGCGGGCTACCAGCCCGAGCTCGCGTACTTCGAGTGCCTCCACGAGCTGAAGCTCATCGTAGACCTGATGTACCGCGGCGGACTCAATTACATGCGCTACTCGGTGTCGAATACCGCCGAGTGGGGAGACTACGTGAGCGGCCCGCGCGTCATCGGCGAAGAGAGCAAGAAGGCGATGAAGCAGATCCTCACCGAGATTCAGGACGGCACCTTTGCCAAGCGCTGGATCGAAGAGAACAAGAACGGGCGCCCGGAGTTCAACCGAATCCGCCACGCCGAGCAGGAGCAGAAGCTCGAGCAAGTTGGCGCAAGCCTTCGGTCGATGATGCCCTTCGTCGACCCGGTAGAAATCAAACAGGGAGAGTAGCAAAGGCGTCGCCGGCAGCGGCGCCAGGAGAATGAATCATGCAGCTCGATCACGTACGGATTTTCGACACAACGCTCCGAGATGGAGAGCAATCACCTGGCGCGACGATGACCTCGTCGGAAAAGCTAGAGGTGGCGAAGACCCTATCGCGACTGGGCGTGGATGTGATTGAAGCGGGCTTCGCGGCCGCTTCTCCCGATGATTTGCGAGCGGTGAAGAACATCGCAGAGGCCGTGGGTGTGACGGGCGTCGAAGGGCGCCCTGCTCCCGAGCCACCGACCATTTGCAGCCTGGCGCGAGCCCACAAGCCAGACATCGACAAGGCCGCTGAAGCAGTGGCGCCGGCCAAGCATGGCCGAATCCACACTTTCCTCGCGACCTCTCCGATCCATCGCGAGCACAAGCTCCGGATGAGCCGAGACCAGGTGCTCGCGAAGATCAGCGAGATGGTTGCGTACGCGCGGAGCTTCTGTGAGGACGTCGAATTCAGCCCGGAGGATGCCGGACGAACCGAGATGGATTTTCTCTATGAGGCCTTGCAGGCAGCCATCGAGGCCGGCGCGAGCACTCTGAACATCCCGGACACGGTCGGCTACACGATTCCCGAGGAGTTCGGCGGGCGCATCGCGCTGCTTCAGGAGAACGTGCCGGGCATCGAGAAGGCTGTGATCAGCGTGCACTGCCACAACGACCTCGGCTTGGCGGTCGCCAACAGCCTCTCCGCGGTCCAGCACGGCGCGCGCCAGGTGGAGGTTGCGATCAACGGAATCGGTGAACGTGCCGGTAACGCTTCGCTCGAAGAGGTTGTGATGGCGCTCAAGGTCCGGCGCGATCTTTATGGCATCGAAACCAAGGTCGACAGCACGCAGCTCACACGCGCGAGCCGTTTGGTCAGCAAGGTGACCGGCATGGTGGTGCAGCCGAACAAGGCCATCGTGGGCGCAAATGCCTTTGCGCACGAGGCCGGCATTCACCAGGACGGCATGCTCAAGCACGAGGAGACGTACGAGATCATGCGTCCAGAAACCGTGGGTGCAGGCAAGACGCAGCTGGTCCTCGGCAAGCACTCCGGTCGGCATGCGTTCGCGAATCGCTTGGTCGAGCTTGGATACCCTGTATCGGGCGACGGTCTCGACAAAGCGTTTGCCCGCTTCAAGAAGCTCGCCGACAAAAAGAAGCTCATCACCGACGCCGACTTGTTGGCCTTGATCAGCGACGAGCTCTACCAGCCCAAAGAGTTCTGGCGGCTCGAGAAGATCCAGGTTGGCTGCGGCACTGGAATGCCCACCGCAACGGTTCGGCTCACCGGACCGGACGGAACGATCTCAACCGCCGCGGAGGTCGGAACGGGCCCTGTCGACGCCGTATATAAGGCCATTCAGTCGCTCGTGCACGTGCCCGCGACCCTGCTCGAGTACACCGTTCAGTCGGTGACTGAGGGCATCGACGCGCTCGGCGAGGTAAGCGTGCGAGTCGCCCCGCATGAAGACGATACACCGAACGACAGGATCAACCCGCAGTACGAGCACTCGCGCGCGCGGGTGTTCCACGGCCATGGAGCGCATACCGACGTCATCGTCGCAAGCGCCAAGGCCTATCTCGCAGCGATCAACCGCATCCTCGCGATAAGAGAAGCGAAGCAAATCGATAGCAATGCAGCCGGAAGCGCTGCGTAACGAGCATCATGGAACCAAGAACACTATTTCAGAAGGTTTGGGACGCGCATGTCGTCGTTCAGGAGCCGGACAGGCCGGCGGTCCTCTACATTGACCTGCAGCTCATTCACGAGGTGACATCTCCGCAGGCGTTCACCGGGCTTCGGGAGCGCGGCCTCAAGGTGCGACGTCCGGACAAGACCATCGCGACGATGGACCATTCGACGCCTACCCTGCCCAAGGCTCTGTGGGTGATCGATGACCAGGCGAAGGCGCAACTCGGGCAGCTGGAGGCCAACTGTAAGGAGTTCGGGATCGAGCTCTACGCACTCGGCGATAGCAGAAATGGGATTGTGCACGTCATTGGACCTGAGCGCGGCTTCACGCAGCCAGGAAAGACGATTGTTTGCGGCGACAGCCATACGTCGACGCACGGGGCCTTTGGCGCCCTCGCGTTTGGCATCGGGACCAGCGAGGTCGAGCACGTGCTGGCCACGCAGTGCCTCCTGCAACGGAAGGCCAAGACCCTCGAAGTTAGGATCGACGGACAGCTGATGCCCGGCGTCACCGCAAAGGACATCATCTTGGCGCTTTGCGCGAAGATCGGAACCGACGGCGGCACCGGATACGTCATCGAGTTCACGGGCTCAGCGATCCGTGCGCTCGACATGGAAGGCCGAATGACGGTCTGCAACATGAGCATCGAAGCGGGCGCGCGTGCTGGCATGATCGCCCCTGACGAAACGACTTTCGAGTATCTCAAGGGACGCGATCGGGTGCCGCAGGGCGCCGACTGGGACACAGCCGTCGAACGCTGGAGGCAGCTTCGCACCGACGAAGGCGCGACTTTCGACAAGACCGTTGTCATCGACGCCAACAAGCTCGAACCGATGATCACCTACGGCACGAACCCGGGTATGGGCATGCAAATCAGCGAACCCATGCCGACCACGGTGGCGTTCGACGACGCTTCGCAGCGCGCTGCTTTCGACAAAGCGATGGGGTACATGGATCTCGAGCCCGGGCAACCACTGCTCGGCAAGAAGATCGACGTGGTCTTCATCGGATCGTGCACCAACTCGCGCATCAGCGACCTCCGCATGGCCGCTGGGGTGTTCAGCGGGCGCAAGGTGGCCGAAGGGGTGCGAACACTCGTCGTTCCCGGCTCCCACGACATCAAGAAGCAGGCCGAAGCCGAGGGGCTTGACCAGATCTTCAAAGAAGCAGGCGCCGAATGGCGTGAACCCGGTTGCTCCATGTGCATCGCTATGAACGGCGACAACCTCGAGCCCGGCCAGTACGCGGTCAGCACCTCGAACCGCAACTTCGAAGGGCGACAGGGCAAGGGCGGTCGCACCTTCCTCGCGTCTCCACTCACCGCGGCGGCGGCGGCAGTGACCGGTGAAGTCACCGACCCACGGAGCTTGCTCCTTTCTTGAAAGGCTGAGTCATGGCAAAGTTCACCACACTGACCTCGCATGCCGTTCCTCTCCCCGAAGAGAACGTCGACACGGACCAGATCATCCCGGCTCGCTTTCTCAAGGTGACCGACAAGAACGGACTTGGCGACAGCCTCTTCTGTGACTGGCGCTACCTCAAGGATGGCTCGAACAACCCGGACTTCGTTCTCAATGAACAAGCGTCACAGGGCGCGAAGATCCTCATCGCGGGCAACAACTTCGGGAGCGGATCTTCGCGTGAGCACGCGCCCTGGGCACTGGTCGGCTGGGGATTCAGAGCAATCATTTCCACAGGCTTCGCGGATATCTTCAAAAGCAACTCCCTGAAGAACGGTCTGCTGCCGGTCGAAGTCAGCACCGATTTCTACAAGGCCCTGATGGAGGCGGTTCAGCTCGACCGTTCCACCACGATCACGATCGACCTACCGACCCAGTCAGTGACAGGCCTCGGCAGCCTCGAAGCGACCTTCCCGATCGACGCTTTCTCCAAGCATTGCCTGCTCAAAGGCATGGACCAGCTTGGGTATCTCCTTTCGTTCGACGATCAGATCACGAGCTATGAGCAACAACGGACATAAGAGCTCCGGCCCCGTCGTAGAGGTCTACGACACCACTCTGCGTGACGGCACGCAGATGGAAGGCATGAGTCTGTCCTGCGACGACAAGCTTCGGATCGCAGAGTACTTGGATTCGCTCGGCGTGACCTTCGTCGAAGGCGGCTGGCCCGGCTCGAATCCCAAAGACGTCGAGTTCTTCGAGCGCGCGAAAGACGTGGATTGGAAGCATGTAACGCTCGCGGCGTTCGGCTCGACCTGCCGCGCACAGCTCCGCGCCGAAGACGACCCACAGCTTCAGACTCTAATCGCGGCAGAGACCCCGGTCTGCACCATCTTCGGCAAGACCTGGAACATGCACGTGACGGAGGTCCTGCGGACCAACCTCGATGAGAACCTTCGCATGGTCGAGGAGAGCGTCGCCTTTCTCAAGCAGAGCGGGCGCCGAGTGATCTACGATGCAGAGCACTTCTTCGACGGCTACAAGTCCGACGCTAGCTATGCAATTGAGACGCTGCGAGCCGCTGCGCGGGGCGGCGCCGAAACCTTGGCACTCTGCGACACGAACGGCGGCTCGATGCCCTGGGAGATCGAGGAAATGATCCATGCCGTGCACAAGGCTCTCCCAGGGGCGCGGCTCGGCATTCACGCCCACAACGACGGCGAGTGCGGCGTCGCCAACTCCGTAGCGGCCATTCGCGCGGGTGCGCGTCACGTTCAAGGCACCATCAACGGCTACGGGGAGCGATGCGGCAATGCGAACCTGTGCTCGATCATTCCGGATCTGGAGCTCAAGTTGGGACTTCTCTGCCTCCCCGGGGGCGGACTCGAGCAGCTCTACGACCTTGCCCACTTCGTCGCCGAGATCGCAAACCTGAGCCCGAACGATCACGCTGCGTACGTGGGTCGCAGCGCGTTCGCACACAAGGGAGGCGTTCACGTTTCGGCGATCCGCCGTCATCCCGAGTCATACGAGCACATCAACCCCACCCTCGTCGGCAACGAGTCGCGTGTCGTCGTGAGCGAGCTATCGGGGCGAAGCAACCTGCTCAGCAAGGCCGAAGAGCTCGGCCTGGAGGTTAGCTCAGATAGCGGCGGGCGTGTCCTCGAGAGGATCAAGGAGCTCGAATCCAAAGGCTTCGCCTACGAAGCAGCAGAGGCCTCGGTCGCCGTCCTGATGGCGCGTCACCAGGCGGACTACGAAGCTCCGTTCGAGGTGCTCGACTTCCAAGCCGGCGTCGGGCGACGTCGCGGCGGCGGCATGTTCGCCGAGGCTACGGTGAAAGTGCGGATCGGAGATGAGGTCGTGCACACCGCAGGTGAAGGCAACGGCCCTGTGAGCGCCCTCGACTCCGCGCTGCGCAAGGCCTTGCGACCGTTCTTCCCCGAGGTCGCCGACATGCACCTCACTGACTACAAGGTCCGCATTCTCGACGGAAGGAGTGGAACCGGCGCCACCACGAGGGTGCTCATCGACAGCCAATCGTCCTACGACAACTGGAGCACGGTCGGCGCATCGAGCAACATCATCGAAGCCTCACTGCAAGCACTGGTCGACAGCATCGAGTATGGGCTTTCGCTGGAACGCGCGAGAGTCGACAACAGGCAGCCGGAAGCCCCGGTCGCCCGGACTTAGCCATTGCCCTCAAGACGCAGGCCGTGCATCATGGCCGGCCGCACAGGTAACAGGACATGAAAGCCAAGATTACACTTCTTCCCGGCGACGGCATTGGCCCCGAAATCGTCGATGCGACTCGCCAAGTGCTTGAATCAATCGCGAGCAAGTCGGGTCACACATTCACGTTTTCGACGCACCTCATCGGTGGCATCGCAATCGACGAAACGGGCGTGCCACTGCCTGACGACACCATCGCTGGCTGTCGGAGTGCAGACGCTGTTCTGCTTGGCGCCGTAGGCGGGCCTAAATGGGACGATCCGACGGCCAAGGTTCGCCCCGAGCAAGGACTACTCGGAATGCGAAAAGCCCTGAAGCTTTTTGCTAATGTTCGTCCCGTGAAGCTCTTCCGCGGGCTCGAAGCAGCCTCCCCCCTCAAGGCGGAGCGACTCCGTGGCGTCGATCTAGTGTTCATTCGCGAGCTGACCGGCGGAATCTATTTCGGGCAACCCAAGGGCAAGGAGACCCGAAATGGCCTCCGCACGGGATTCGATACCATGGTGTACGACGAGAGCGAGATTCGCCGCATCGTCGCGCTCGCGTTCGAAGTCGCCCGGAAACGCGGTGGGCACGTCACCTCCATCGACAAGGCCAATGTGCTCACGACGATGCAGGTCTGGCGCGAAGTCGCAACCGAGGTAGGCAAGGAGAACCCCGACGTTCGGCTCGACCACCAGCTGGTCGACTCGGCGGCCATGCGGCTCGTCACCGATCCGTCTTCGTTCGACGTCATCGTGAGCGGCAACATGTTCGGCGACATTCTCTCAGACGAGGGAGCCGTCTTGACCGGTTCACTCGGTTTGCTCCCGAGCGCGTCGCTCGGTGAAGGGACACTTGGAGTGTACGAGCCGATCCACGGCTCGGCGCCCGACATCGCCGGCAAGGGCATCGCAAACCCCCTCGGCACGATTCTGAGCGCCGCGATGCTGCTACGGCACAGCCTCAACCTCGACGAGGAAGCGAAAACGATCGAAGACGCCGTCCAGAAGGTTCTCGACAGTGGGCTCCGGACGGCAGATTTGAGCGGCGGGCAGCGTTCGCTCGGGACGACGGAGATGGCAGGCGCAGTCGTGGCTGCCATCGAAGGCGCCTAACGAAAGGAACGCCATGCCGCGTAAACGCGTGAGTCGCTTGTTCGACCTCAAGGAAGACGACCATGGACGCAAGTACATGGAGGTTTACCTCGATGGAATCGCGCTTCTGCGCTTGGTGCTGAGCAACAAGGGCACGGCCTTCAGCTACGAAGAGCGTGTGGCTCTTCGACTCGGTGGTCTTCTTCCGCCGCAGTACAACACGCTCTCACAGCAAATCGAGCGCGTTTACGAGGGCTTCGTCCAGGCCGCAACCGATATCGACAAGTATCAGTACCTGCGTGCCGTGCAGGAACGGCAAGAGATTCTCTTCTACGCGCTGCTCGAGAAGCATCTCGATGAAATGCTGCCCATCGTCTACACGCCCACCGTCGGCGCCGCGGTGCAGCAGTTCAGTGCGCTTTACCAGAATCCGCGGGGTCTTTCCTATTCACCGCTCAACATCGATCGGGCCGACCAAACGCTCGAATGCTACCCGATGGAAGACGTTCGCATGATCGTCGCAACGGACTCGTCGGCGATTCTCGGGATCGGCGACCAAGGTTATGGCGGCCTAGCAATTCCAATCGGAAAGATGGCGCTCTACACCGTCGGCGGTGGCGTCAGCCCGTTTCACACGATGCCAGTCGCGCTCGATGTGGGCACCGATCGCATGGACCTGATCAACGACCCCAACTACCTGGGTGTTCGTCAGAAACGTCTTCGAGGCGAAGACTACTACAAGTTCCTCGACAAGTTCGTAGACGCCGTCTGGACACGCTGGCCCGATGCCGTAATCCAATGGGAGGATCTTTCGAAGACCGCCGCCTTCACGGTTCTCGAGCGGTATCGCGACCGCGGCCCCTCGTTCAACGACGACATCCAGGGCACAGGCGCAGTGGCGCTCGCGGGCATCCTCGCGGCGTGCCATCTTCGCAATGAAAGCCTGAAGGACGAAGTCTTCGTCATTCACGGCGCCGGCGCAGGTGGAGTTGGCGTGGCCTGGGCGATCCGCGAAGGCTTGGTTCGAGCCGGACTGAGCCGCGCGGAAGCCAGGTCGCGAGTCTTCGTGCTCGACTCCCAGGGACTTCTGCTCACCGATCGCGACATGGAAGAGTACAAGCGCGGTTTCGCCCACGACCGCACGATCACCCGAGATTGGCAGTTCGCAGGCGACATTCCCGACTTGGTCGAAACGATTCGCAGCGCAGGTGCGACGGTGCTCTTGGGTCTGTCGGGTAGACCGGACGCGTTCAACGAGGAAATCGTCCGCGCCATGGCGGACAACCACAAGTGGCCGATCATCTTCCCGCTCTCGAACCCGACCAGCTCGGCCGAGGCCAAGCCGAACGACATCTTCCGCTGGACCGACGGCCAGGCGATTGTCGCCACCGGTAGCCCCTTTGACCCGGTCATGATGGGTGGCGTCACGCACCCAATCGGCCAGGGCAACAATGCCTTCATCTTCCCGGGCCTTGGCTTCGGCGCCATTCTCAGCGATGCCAAATCGATTACCGACGGCATGGTCTTGGAAGCGTCCCAGGCCCTCGCTGACTACACCATCGAGAAGTACGTCGAGGGCGGCCTCATCTACCCACCGGTCAATGACCTGCAAGAAACCTCGGTCCGAGTCGCCACCGCCGTCGTCAAACAGGCCATCGCCGACGGAGTAGCCCGCCGAGAGAACATCCCGGAAGACCTCGAAGCATTCGTCCGAGAACGCTTCTGGCATCCAATCTACCTCCCCTTCGTCCGCGGCCGCTTGGACTAGCGAGACCCGGAAGCCCATGGAGATTGCTGTCGCGCTTTTTGAGCAGGTGACCGCACTGGACGCGGTTGGACCCTACGAGGTGTTGCAACGGCTTGCGGATGCGCAGGTTCGCTTCGTTGGGCATCGCAAGGGCGAGGTCCGAACGGACAATGGTTTTTTGGGACTCAGCGTCGACTGCACCTTCGACGAGCTCCGCGAACCCGACATCCTCTTGATTCCGGGCGGAATCGGAACCCGCGCGCTCGTCCATGATGAGCGGATCCTCGATTGGATCCGGAGCGCTCACCAGACGAGTCAGTTCACAACCTCCGTCTGCACAGGCTCGCTGCTTCTCGGCGCCGCCGGCCTGCTGACCGGACTCAGAGCGACGACGCACTTCTCTGCGCTCCCTCTACTCCTGAAGTATGGCGCCATTCCTACCAACGAACGCGTGGTTCAAGAAGGGAGGCTCATCACGGCCGCCGGAGTTTCGAGCGGGATCGACATGGCATTGCATCTCGCCGAGCAAGTCACGGACGCCACGACCGCCAAAGCTCTGCAGCTCATGATCGAGTATGACCCGCAGCCACCACACGATGCGGGCGCACTCCACAAGGTAGACGCCAGCGTTCTCGCCCGAGTCCAAGAGCTCGCGAAGCTCAAGAACTGATTCCGTGTCACCGGAAACGTGGACTGTGAATCCATCTGCCCGACTCCAGCTGAGTGAGGCGAACGCCAACTAGGACAGGGCGCCGCCGTCGGCTCGGATCTCGGTGCCGTTGATGTAGCGCGCGTCGTCGGAGGCTAGAAAGGCGATGACCGATGCTGCGTGCTTGGGTTTGGCGAAGCCAACGAACGGCATGGCGCCCTTGAGGAGCTCCATGTCGGCGCCCTCGGGCGCTTTGAAGTCGCCGTGGAGCGACGTGGCGATGCCCCCGGGAATGACGCAGTTCGCGCGAAGGCCTTGCTTCACGTACTCCTGGTAGAGGGCGCGGGTCATCGAGAGGATTCCGCCCTTCGAAGCCGCGTAGGCGGCCATCCAGGGGTGGCTGCCCAAAGCGGAAGTCGACGAGCAGTTCACCAACGCGCTGAAACGGTTCTTGAGTAAGTGCGGGAGGGCGGCTTGGTTCACATAGAAGGTGCCGTTGAGGTTGATGTCGATGATCTGATGCCACTGATCGAAGGTCATCTCATGCGTGTGGTAGGTGCGGAGGATGCCGGCGCAATGACAGAGGGTGTCGAAGCCGCCCATGTCTTCTGCAGCCTGATCGATCACCGCTTTTACGCCCGCGCCATCGGCGACGTTGCACTCGTATACCCAGGCCTCGACCCCGTGCGCCTCCGCCATCTGCTTGGTGGCGGCCAAACCCCGTGCGTTGATGTCGATGAGAGCGACGTTGCCACCCTCCTCCGCAATGCGCTGGGCGGTGGCTTGGCCAATGCCTGCGGCCGCTCCAGTGATCACAACGTTCTTTCCTTCAAACCTTTTCATCGTACTTCTCGCTCTTCGGTGGTGGTCTAGTAGCCGTGAAGCCCCGCCCAGCGTCGCCGGTGTTGCGAAGGCTTCCCAAAAATCATGTACGCGGCATGAGCACGCTTCATGTAGAACCCAATGTCGTGCTCGTCCGTGACGCCGATGCCGCCGTGCATCTGAATTCCTTCTTTGGCCGCGTGTAAGAACGTCTCCGATGCCATCGCATTCGCGAGCACAGAGAGCCTCGGCACGTCCTCGGCTGAGTCATCGATGGCCCGCGCCGCTGCAAGGACGACCGAACGAGTGAGGGCAAGCTCGGTGAAGACCGAAACCGCACGGTGCTGGAGCGCTTGAAACGAACCGATCGGAACGCCGAACTGCTCGCGTTCTTTGATGTACTCGACCGTATCCGCGAAGGCCTGCTCCGCGCCGCCGAGCATCTGAGCCGCCGAGCCGACAGCAGCGCGCTCGAACACGGCCGCGAGCAGCTGCACGCCGCCGTCCAACTCTCCGACGATGCTCTCGGCGTCGACGGCTACGGAATCGAGACTCACGATGGCCGAGCTCAGCCCGTCAATTCGGTGCTGCCTCTCGATGCTGACCCCCGACTGCGCCGGATCCAGCAAGAACAGCGTACAGGCCTCGTCGGAAGTCCTCGCCGACACGATGATGCGATCGGCGACGTGTGCGTCGAGGACTTGGAGCTTTGCGCCGCTCAGCTCGAAACCATCGCCTGAACGCTTCGCGGCCGTGACCACCCTGCTGAAGTCACCGTGCGAGCCCGCTTCTTCATAGCCGAGCGCCAAAATCTTGTCACCGGCCACGACCCCCGGCAGCAGAGTTCTCTTCTGGGATTCGCTCCCCCCCAGCAACAGGGCCTGCGTGCCTAGAAGCAGGGTCGAAACGAACGGCTCGGGCATCAACTCACGCCCGCTCTGCTCAAGAACCACGCAGAGATCAAAGAAGCCCAAGCCCAGCCCATCGTACTCTTCGGGAATCTGCAGGCCAAGCCAGCCGAGCTCCGCCATGTCGTTCCAAAGCTCCCGTGAAAACCCAAGCTCGTCTTTCGAGTCCCGAAAGCTGCGAATGCGAGCCGCCGGTGCCCGCTCTCGGATGAACTCATGCGCCGTCTTCGAGAGCATCTTCTGCTCGTCGTTGAGAAGCAAGGATGGCGCTCTGTGGCCGGGCATTACTTCCCCTCCGGCAGGCCGAGCACTCGCTTGGACACGATGTTCTTCTGGATTTCGGACGAGCCGCCTTCGATGGTGCTCGCGCGCGAACGGAGCCAGTCACGCGTGTACTGAAGGTCATCCGCGTGAAAGCCTGGGCCTTCCCAACCGAGGCCTTGAATCCCCGCGACCTTCATGCCGAGCTCGAAGCGCTTCTGCTTGAGCTCCGTGCCGACGATCTTGGTGATCGAGCCCTCGGGCCCGGGTTGGCCGCTCTCGGCACTCTGCTGAATCCTCGCCAGAGTCAGATGAAACGCCTCTTCGAGCATCCCCAGTGACGCAATCTCGTCTCGAAGCAAGGGGTCCGGGATTTCGCCTTCGGGCACGCCGAGGTGCCTGCGGGCCCTGGCCACGACTTCTCGTTGTGCGGAGCCCGGTTGGCGCGCGATCGATCGGCCGATCGACGAACGCTCGTGCCCGAGGATCGCCTTGGCGATCGTCCAGCCTTCGTTCTCCGTGCCCACGAGATTCACAGCGGGCACTCGGACGTTGTCGAAGAAGGTTTCACAGAACGGCGAGTAGCCGCTAATCAAATCGATCCGCCTCACGGTGATTCCCGGTGTGTTCAGATCCGCAAGAATCACCGAAATGCCCATTTGCTTCTTGGGCGCATTTGGATCGGTTCGAGTGAGGCAGTAGATCCAATCACTGAGATTCGCGTGGGAGGTCCATACCTTCTGCCCGTTCAAAACGTACTCGTCGCCGTCGCGCTCCGCTTTGAGCTGAAGGTTTGCCAGATCGGAGCCGGCGTTCGGCTCCGAGTAGCCCTGACACCAGCGAACCTCGCCGCGCGCAATCCCCGGCAGGTGCTGCGCTCGTTGCACGTCGCTGCCGTACTTGAGCAAGACAGGACCAAACATCGCCAGGCCCTGCCCCGCTACCGGACGCGGCACAGCGATGGCCTTCATCTCCGCGTGGATGATGTTCTCCTGCTCGCGACTGAGACCTGCGCCTCCGTACTCCTTCGGCCAGGCCGGCGCCGTCCAGCACTTCTCGATGCCGAGGTCGCGCCAACGCAGAAGATCGGGGTCGGTCTCCTCGCATTTGGAGCCACCCCAGTAGCCCTCGAACGGGCCGCTGCCGCTGGTTGCCCAGAGCGACTTGGGCGCGTTCTCGCGGACCCAAGCGCGAGCTTCGGCGCGAAATTCTTCCAAGTCAATCACGCGATCACTCCGCGGCCCCGGCCTTCTTCATGTCGAGGGCGACGTCCTCGATCATGTCTTCCTGCCCTCCAACCGTCTTCATCCGGCCCAGCTCGACGAGGATGTCGGTCGACTTGAGTCCGTACTTGTCTGCCGCGCGCTTCGCGTGAAGCAAGAACGAGGAGTAGACCCCAGCGTAACCAAGCGTGAGTGAATCGCGATCCACGCGAACCTTGTGCGTCATCAGCGGATAGACGATCTCTTCGGCCAGATCCATGAGCTTCCACATGTCGACCCCCGTCTCGACGCCCATGCGGTGAAGCACGGCCACGAAGACCTCGAGCGGCGTGTTGCCTGCACCAGCGCCCATGCCAGCCACCGAGCCATCGATACGCGCTGCTCCAGCCTCGATGGCAGCAAGCGAGTTCGCAATGCCCATGTGCATGTTGTGATGACCATGAAAGCCGACCTCGACGTCGGCGTCGAGCTTCTCGCGAAGATAGCCCACGCGCGCCGTCACGTCGTCCGGCAGCATGTAGCCAGCCGAGTCGGTCACGTAGATGCAGTTCGCCCCATAGCCCTGCATGAGCTCTGCCTGCTCGAGCAGCTCCTGCGGCCCGATCATGTGAGCCATCATCAGGAAACCCACCGTGTCCATCTCCATCTTGGCCCCGAGGCCGATGTGCTGCTCCGACACGTCGGCCTCAGTGCAATGCGTGGCCACTCGTATCGTCTGCACGCCGCAGTCGTGGGCCATCCGCAGATGGTCGACCGTGCCGATGCCCGGAATCAATAGAGCGGAGATCTTGGCGTTCTTCATCTTGGGCACGACCGCCCGGAGGTACTCCTCGTCGGTGGCGGCCGGAAAGCCGTAGTTTACAGAAGCGCCGCCGAGGCCATCGCCGTGCGTCACCTCGATGAGCGGCACGGCGGCCTCGTCGAGGGCGGTCGCGACCTCAATCATTTGCTCCGGCGTGAGCTGGTGGCGCTGGGGATGCATCCCGTCACGCAGGCTCATGTCGTGGAGCGTGACCTTCTTACCTTCGAGATTCATGCTGCCTCCGCACGCTTGATTTCTTCCGCGATGAGCTCGGCCGTCCGCAGACCCGCCGCCGTCATGATGTCGAGATTGCCTGCGTACTTCGGGAGAAAGTCACCGAGGCCTTCGACCTCCATGAAGAACGATACGCGATTGCCATCGAAGACCGGCCCGTTCTTGAGCGTGTAGCCCGGAACGTACCTCTGGACTTCAGCGATCATCTGCTCGGCCGACTCGATGATCTCTTTTTGCTTCGGAGCATCTTTGGTCAGGCAGTGAATCGTATCGCGCATCATCAGCGGTGGTTCCGCGGGGTTGATGATGATGATCGCCTTTCCGCGATCCGCCCCGCCAACGACCTCGACGCCCTTGGCGGTCGTGCGCGTGAACTCGTCGATGTTCCTGCGTGTCCCAGGACCAGCTGACTTCGATGAGACCGTCGCAATGATTTCCCCGTACTCGACGGGCTGCACGCGGCTGACGGCGGCAACCATCGGAATCGTCGCCTGACCCCCGCAGGTCACCATGTTCACGTTCTGCTCTCCCCGCCCAACCATCTCTAGAAGATTGACGGGCGGCACGCAGAAGGGGCCGATCGCAGCGGGCGTGAGGTCGACCATCTTGACGCCGTACTTCTTGACCAGCTCGTTGTTCGACTCGTGCACGTACGCGCTGGTCGCGTCCCAGGCGATCTGAACTTTGTCGTCGACGATGTGCGGCTCCATTCCCTTGACCCCATCGGCTGTCGTCTTCAGGCCGAGCTCTTTGGCTCGCTTGAGCCCCTCGGATTCGGGGTCGATCCCGACAACCCAAACCGGTTCGATGATGTCACTTCGAAGCGCCTTGTAGAGCAGATCGGTACCGATGTTCCCGGACCCGATGATCGCTGCCTTCACTTTCGTCGTCATCTCTCCCTACTCTCCTATGTGAACCGCACCGAGGCAGTCCCAACCCCTTCGACTTCGAGGTGCATCTGGTCGCCCGCAACCACGGGTTCGAGGGGCACCAGGGATCCCGAGAGCACTACGTCACCGGCGTTCAGGCTGATGCCGAATTCCGACAAGGTATTGGCCAGCCAGCACACGCAATTGACGGGCGAATCAAGCGCGGCCGAGCCCAGACCCTCACTGAGAAGCTCGCCGTTCTTGTAGACGCTCATTTTCAGATTCGGGAAGTCGAGCCCCTTCGGGTCGGCGTGCTCGTCGCCGAGTACGAACAAGCCACAGCTCGCATTGTCGGCGACGGTGTCTTGGATTTTGACCTTCCAGTCATGGACACGGCTGTCGACCACTTCGAAACAGGCCATCACATATTCGGTCGCGTCCAGGACATCCTCGTTGGTCACGCCGGGTCCCTTCAAGTCTTTGCGGAGCTTGAAGGCGATCTCTCCTTCTGCACGTGGCTGGATCAACTGCTCGCTGATCGGCATCGGCCCGCCGTTTGGATACATCATTTTGTCTGTGAGGTAACCGAAGTCTGGCTGAAAGACGCCGAGCATCTCCTGCACGGCTCTACTCGTGACGCCGATCTTCTTGCCGATAATCTTCTCGCCATCGTCTTCGAGTCGGCGGTTCACCATTCGGAGTGATACGTGGTACGCGTCTTCGATTCGGATTTCCGGCCAGCGCTCGGTGAGAGGGCTCAGCGTCCGACGCGCGCGCAAGGCCTCGTAGAGTTCGTCTCCGAGCTCTTCGATTTTGTTGCTGCGCGCTGCATCGTCCATGCCTAAATGAAGAAGTCGCTGTTCTTCTGACCAAAGAGTACGCCGCCCATGTTGGAAGCCGGCGTGTCGGGACCGTTGGCGTGGTGAAGACGAATCGTATGAACGTCTTGGAAGTGGCGGTTGATCGGATGGTCCACGAACGCTGCGCGGGCACCGCATGCGATGAAGAGCTGCTCGACGACCTCGGTGGAAACACGAACTGCACGGGCGGAGTCATTGCGAAAGTGCACGCGACGGTCGAGTGGGATTTTCTCTCCACGCTGAAGATAGCCCGACATCTCGTCGAAGTTCCGTCGCAGCGTGAGCACTTCTCGGTCGAGCACCGCGGTCGCTTCCGCAGCAACCACGCTGTTGGTGAACGAATCCTTGGCCTTGCCGCCGGTCGCCTGCGACACCTTGTTCTTCATGAAATCGACATAGGACTCGAGCGCACCGAACGCGGCGCCGACCGCCGGAGTCGAGACCGATCGCACGTGAATCTGGCCGAAAGGGTACTTGTAGACCGGCGATGTGTTCACCTCGTTGCCCGGACTCTGCTGCCTGAAGCCATCGGAGAACTTGTGCATGCGATGATCCGGAACGAATGCGCCGTCGACCACGACATCTTTGCTGCCAGACCCACGCAGGCCCGACACGTGCCAGTTGTCGATGATCTCGTAGTCTGCCCGCGGAACCAAGAACGTTCGCATGTCGGGCGGCTTGCCCTCCTCGTTCGGCACGAAGCCGCCGAGGAACACCCAATCACAAGCATCGCAGCCGCTCGAAAACGACCAACGGCCGCTGAGCTTCACCCCGCCGTCGACCCATTCGGTCTTGGCGACCGGCATATACGATGAAGAGATCAGCGTCTTGGGATCGTCCCCCCAAACCTCGTTCTGCGCTTCAGGCGCAAAGAGCGCGAGCTGCCATGAGTGAACGTTCAGCACACCGTAGACCCAAGCGCTCGACGCGCAGCCCCGCCCGAGCTCGAGCTGAAGGTCGAAGATGATCGACGGGTCCATCTCGTAGCCGCCATATCGTTTCGGTTGAACGACTTTGAAGAAGCCAAGTCGGTGGAAGTCCTCAATCGTCTCGTCGGGAAGCCTACGAAGCTCTGCGGCCTTCTTGGATCGCTCCTGCAAAGTAGGGGCAAGATCGCGGGCTCGCTGAATCAGCTCTTCGCGTGTCGGCATCGGGCTCTGATCTCCGTCCATTGTCGTCTCTCCAGGTGCTGTTGGCCGGGGGCCGCTGGCATTCGATGGTTCTTCGAGTCCCGCCTTTACAGATCGGCCACCTCAGGCCATAAAGTAGAACGTGTTCTAGCCTACGGGCTGGGACATGTCCAGCAGGCTCATGCAAACATAGGGCTCTGCCTGGGACTCGGAAAGGACGCGATTTCATGCCGATACCGACTGGCCTCAAAGCCATCGACCTGATGATGAACATCCCCGACGGCGACCCCACCGCCTGGTACGAGTTCATCAAGCCGCTGCTGCTCGATGAGGAGAGCCGGAAAGTCTTCACGATGCCCGCCCAGTACATGTTCAAAGACATCCCCGAGATCGGCGAGCAGAAGGACTATGTCCAGTACGCCATCGGCGAGATGGACAAGTGGGGCATTCAGCAGGCGATGCTGGGCATTTCCGGGCCGAACTCCAGTAACCTCGAGGCTTGCCGCAAGTACCCCGAGCGCTTCTTCCCATCCTACGGCGCCAATCCGAACAACGGCATGGACGAGGTCCGAACGATTCGGAAGCTGCACAAGGAACATGGCCTCAAGGCCGTGACGGGATTCCCTTCGGGTCTATGTCCCCAAGTTCCACTCAACGACAAGAAGTACTACCCGATCTACGCTACCTGCGTTGACCTGGACATCCCCATTTGCCTCTGCGTGGGCGTCCCTGGCCCGCGTATTCCGATGGCGCCGCAGAAGGTCGAGCACATCGACGAAGTGTGCTGGTTTTTCCCGGAGCTCAAGTTCGTCATGCGCCACGGCGGCGAGCCCTGGGTGGACCTCGCGGTCAAGCTGATGCTCAAGTACCCGAACCTCTACTACAGCACGAGCGCCTTCGCGCCGAAGCACTACCCGAAGTCGATCATCCACTACGCAAACACGCGCGGAGCCGACAAGATCATGTATGCAGGATACTTCCCGATGGGGCTCTCGCTCGAGCGAATCTTCACCGACATGCAGAACGTGCCGTTCAAAGACCAAGTTTGGGCGAAGTTCCTCCGCGAAAACGCGATTCGGGTGTTCAAGCTGGACGAATAGACGGCTCAAATGGCCAAAGTGATTCCGAGCAGGAATACGAACTGGACGCCGTAGCGCGTCTGGCTCGCGGTCTCGATCTAGAACCGAATCATTGGAACACCGAAGTCGACCCGGAGCTTGTTGTTCATCTTGTAGTTGAAGGTGAAAACGTCGAGCTGAGCGGCCAGCAAGAACCTGTAGTCGTCGCCGCCAGCTCGAAGCTGAGCCCGCGTTACTTCCTGAGGAGGAAGGCTTGGAAGGGATAGCGGGTGAAGTCTTCTGGGACGAACTGCTTGGTCGCGTCTTCGATTCGGAAGCGATTGTAAATGGATTCGTCGAGCTCGAAGCCGCGGGCGTGAGTCGTGAAGAGCAGCTCGCCCTTCTGGTCGAGCGAGCTCATGGCACTCTCGATCAGGCTCCGGTGGTCTTTGTGGATGTTGAAGTCACCCTTGCTCATCTTGGAGCGTGAGAAGGTGGGTGGGTTGATGAAAATCCAGTCGTAGCTGTTCCGATCTCTCGCAATCCAGCGGGTGGCGTCGTCGCGGATGAAGCGATGCTTCGCGGGATCCAGGCCGTTGGCTTCGAAATTCTTCTTGCCCCAGTCCAGATAGGTGTTCGATAGATCGACGCTACTGGTCTGCTTGGCCCCGCCCACTGCGGCAGCGACGCTGACCGAGCAGGTGTACGCAAAGAGGTTGAGCATGCGCTTTGCCTTGCAGTGTTCGTGAGCGTAGGCGCGAACCGCGCGGTGATCCAGGAACAGGCCGGTGTCGATTCGATCTTCCACGTTGACCACGAAGCGAAGCTCCCCTTCGCTCACGACCATGTCGCTTTCCTGTTGGGAGATGCGGGCGTACTGGTCGCCCTGCTCGTGTTTGCGCCGGACTTTCACGACCAGGTCGCTGGGATCAATCCCAAGCGCTGCGGGAAGCGTCAGCAATACATCTTGAACCCGCTGCTTGGCGCGGTCGTCGTCCGCGTCTCGTTCTTTCTGGAAAATGTGCACCACGGCTTTCGGACCGTAACGGTCGACCGCCACGTGATACTCGGGGATGTCGGCATCGTAGATCCGGTAGCATTCGATGCCGTTGCGCTTAGCCCAGCGCCCCCACTTCTTCTTGTTTTTCTTGATGCGATTGGCGAACATCGACGCCTTCTCGCTCGGCTTTCGCCAGGCTGGCGCCCGGTCTGGGTCGTCGCCGGTTACGCCGCGCACGGGGATCTCGACGAGACGGCATTCGATCGCACCGTTATACAGAACGTGTCGTCGAACCGGTCGCAGGCCGAGGTGCTTCAGATTACCTCCGTGCGCCGCGAACACGTAGGCCGTCCATCCGTCGAAGGCGCGCTTCAGCGTATCCCCGAGCGACTGGTAGAAGAGAAACACAGTGCCCTCGTCGCCCAGTCGATGGCCGTACGGCGGATTGGACACGAGGATTCCGACATCCGCCGGTTTCTCGATCGTGGAAAGCTCTTGGACCGCGAGCGACACATGCTGATCGACACCAGCGGCCGCCAAGTTCTCCCGAACCAGCGACAGGGCTTTGTCCGAGGCATCACATCCGTAGATCCGCGCCGGGCATTGAGCCCTCCGAGCCGTCAAGGCCGCCGCTCGCTCGGCTGCAAAAGCGGCGTCGTCGTGCCTGAGCCAGCTCTCGAAGCCGAAGCGCTCCCGCAAGAGCCCGGGCGCGCAATTGGTCGCCATCAGCGCGCCTTCGATCAAGAAGGTTCCTGAGCCGCAAGTGGGGTCCATCAGCGCCAGGCCTTGTCGTGCTGCCTGAGGCCAATTCGCGAGGTACAGGATCGCTGCGGCCAAGTTCTCTTTGAGAGGCGCCTTGCCACCCGATTGCCGATAGCCGCGCCGGTGCAGTCCTTCCCCCGAAAAGTCGAGAGACAGCTCGTGCTTTCCTTCGCCAATGTGGAGATGCAGACGGATCGCCGGATTTCTCTTGTCGATGCTGGGACGCGTACCGGTGTGATCACGAAAGCTGTCGACGATGGCGTCCTTCGCGCGCTGCACCCAGTAGTGTGCTGGCCGCGAGCTCTTGGACGACTGAGAGCTGCCGATCGCGAAGGTCTGCGACGCGTCAAAATGCTCCCACCAGGCAACTCGACGAAGCCCTTCGTAAAGAGCAGTGTCGTCCGCAGCTTCGACCTCGACGAGCGGCAGCAACACCCGAGACGCGACGCGAGACCAGAGGCACAACCGATAGCCATCCCGAAGAGTGCCCCGCGCATGCACGGCCGTCGGGCGCAGATCGGCGACCTCGATGTCCAGATCACGCAGTTCCTGTGCCAGGACGTCCTCGCAACCCTTCGGGCAAGGGAGAACCCACCGAAATCGTTGCACCGTGTCGATGTGCCCTCGCCTACTCCGCCAAGAGGAGCTCGGCCGCCTTGTCCATGTCCGAGAGGAGCTGAGATGCGTCGTGCAAGCCACCAGCCCAACCGACAAACGAAGCAAACCAGACGTTCTGTAGAATCGAGGCGATGGTGCGCTCGCGTTCGTCGACGTCCCCGCCCCACTCTCCCTGCTGAGAAGCAGCCTCGCCGCGAATCGCAGCCATGACCATCGCGGTAATTAGAGCGTGGAAGCTCGCGACTCGCTCGGTGATGTTCGGGTCTCCGGATGCCAGCGACCGAACCAGGGCTTTTGCGAGATTCGGCCGGCGCAAAAGCCCCTTGGTCAGCGCCGAGAAGACGAAGCGCACACGTTCTCGAGGGCCATCACCGGGAACAGGTTTCTTTCCGATTTTGGACACGAGCTTTTCGCTCTCTTGCTCGAGCGCTGCGATGAGGATTTCTTCTTTGCTGGCAAAGCGCTTGTAAACCGTCCCGAGCGCAACTTGCGCGCTGGCCGCGACATCGCGGAGCCGTACAGCCTGGTACCCGTCACGCTCTGCGAGCTCTACGGCTGTTTCAACGATACGTTTGGCTCGATCATCCATGGCTAATATCCAACCTCTGCCTGGGGCAGATAGAACTTCTGATACCAGCGGCGCAGGGCTCCTACATCGCCATCGCCATCGCAGAGAATCGGTCGCGTTCGGTACTTCTTGTTTTCCCAGATTGCGATGTCTTCCTTGAAACCAACGATGATGTTCTCGCGGTATCGCTCTTGGAACTGCTCCTTGCCCTCTTTGACGTTCGAGATGTCAATCATCGCACCAATTCGAACGTGAACTCGGCTCTCGTCGACGGGCGTGTGACACAGGAGCATGATGTTGGGGAGCACGCTCTGCATTTTCGTGAGCATGTAGCCAGGGCCATAGTACGTGGATTGAAGCTCGAACTGGTCTTCGCCTCCGCCACGCGGATAGGCAACCCCTTTGACGTTCTGAATGCCGATGTGGTCCTTGAACTCGTTGCCGAACTCGTTGGCCCAGGTGCCGTGCACTGGTCCGAAGTGGCCCTTGTCCGCCAGGTTCTCGACTATTTCTTTGGGATGAGTCTTGATGTCGATGAGCGCCGAGCCCCAGTCGGTCCAGCCGTCGCTGCCGTATTCGGGGATCTCGGGAATCTCCCAGTTCGGCTCCTCGCCCTCGAGATGGGCGTTCCACATGAAGATGAGGCCGTTGTGCTCCTGCACCGGGTTGTTCTTGACGCAGGCGCGCGGCGGAATCCGTTTGGCGTACGGGACGTCCACGCACTTGCCGGTTTCATCGAAGCGCCAGGCGTGAAACGGACACTGGATCGTCTCGCCGACGACTTTGCCCCCGTGTCCGAGGTGGGCACCAAGATGCGGGCAAAAGGCGTCGTGCACGATCGCGGCGCCGCTGTCGCCTCGGTACAGGACCATGTCCCGGCCGAAGTACTTGATCGGCCGGACTTCGCCGACCGATAGCTCGGCCGAGACACCGATGACGAACCATCCCCGCGGATAGCCAGGAAAAAGTTCCTCTTCTTCTCGTGCTTCGGGCATGGTTCCTCTCGGCTCTGGACTCAGCAAGCGCGGCTAGGCGCTCGCCTGATTGCGGGCGATCTCCTCGGCCCAGGTGTAGTCTGGTTTTCCGCTCGGCATGCGAGAAACCGTCTCGGTGATGGTGATCTGTCGCGGGACCTTGTAGCCCGCGATGTGCTTGCGGCAGTGCTCTTGCACTTGCTCGAGAGAAAGCTGCTGATTGTCCCGCGTGTTGAATACCGCCGCGACCTTGGATCCGAAGCGAGAGTCCGGCACCGCGACGACGAGCGCGTCGATGACCTGCGGGTGCGCCTTGAGCGCTTCTTCCACCTCTTCGGGGAAGACCTTCTCACCACCGGTGTTGATGCACTTGCTGCCCCGGCCGAGGAACGTGATACGGCCGTCTTCTTCGATGGTGGCGAAGTCGCCGGGTACGACCCAGCGCTTGCCATTGAACTCCTTGAAGCGCTCGGCGGTCTTCTCGGGGTCCTTGTAGTAGCCGAGTGGTAGGCGGCCCGAGCGGGCGACCATTCCGATTTGTCCTGAGCCTGGCTCGATCTGGTCACCTTTCTCGTCTAGGACCGTGACCTCATCGCCCATGTAGAACGAGGGGCGGTTCTCGTGGCTGTCCTCGTCGCCTGCGGCGCGCCCAAGGTCACCCGATTCGCTCGTCCCGAAGCTGTTGATGATCATCACGTCGGGAAGCAGCGCTTCGATCTCCTCCTGAATGCTCGCCGAGAGGATGGCGCCTGCCGATGCGATCACCGCCAGATTCGACATGTCGTACTCGCCCGCTCGGAGCTCCTCGACCAGAGGGATCGCCATCGCATCGCCGACCAGAGAGAGAGTCGACACGTCTTGTTCGGCAACGAGCGAGAGGATGCGCTTGGCGTCGAAGCTGGGGCCGTGCTGAAGCACCAGTTTCCCACCGGTCATGTGGCAGATCCATTGTGTCCATTGTGCAGCGCCGTGGATGAAGGGCGCACAGGGCAGCATGGTCACCGTGTACCAGCCCTCCTTGGCTTGCTCGACCAGCTGTTCCGGAGACTCGACCGGATCACCCCCAGGCGATCCGCCCTGAAGCCCTGTGAAAAACAGGTCCTCGTGCCGCCACATGACGCCCTTGGGCATACCCGTCGTCCCGCCGGTGTAGATGATGTAGAGGTCTTTGCCCGATCGGGGACCGAAGCCACGCTCCTCGGAGCCCTGCGCCAAGGCGGTCTCGTACTCGATCGATTCCTGGTCGGCGACGCCGTCGGCACCGTCTTCAATCACGATGAGCGACTTGAGCGGCTCGAGGCCTTCCATTGCCTCGTTGATCACCGGCAGGAAGCGACGCTGGGTGATCACCCCGACGAGGTCTGCGTTCTCGATCATGTATCGAACTTCGGGGGCCACGAACCTGTAGTTCATGTTGATTCCGACCGCGCGAATCTTGAAGAGCGCCAGAATCGCTTCGACGAACTCGTGGCCGTTGAATAGATGAAGGCCGACGTGGTTGCCGGGGCCGATGCCGCGGGACGTGAAGTAGTGCGCCAAGCGATTGGCCCGCTTGTCGAGGTCTGCGTATGTGTGGTGAACGTCGCCCGAGGCCAAGGCGAGATTGTCGGGAACTGTGTCCGCGATGGCTTCGTAAAGATCTGCTAGATTGTATTCCATCAGTAACTCCCGCTATCGCTTCGAGCTCACGATCCACATCGCGAAGAACTGCGAGCCTCCTCCGTACGCGTGACCGAGGGCCACCTTGGCGCCGTCTACTTGGTGCCGCTCTGCCGTGCCGCGAACCTGGCGCGCGGCTTCTGCGAATCGGAGCATACCACTGGCTCCAATCGGATTGGTGCACATGACCCCGCCGGACATGTTCCAAGGCATTTCGCCGCCGATCTTCGTCTTGCCTTCCATCGTCATCTTCCAGCCTTCACCTTCTTCGGCGAAGCCCAGATTCTCGAGCCACATCGGCTCAAACCAGGAAAACGGAACATAGACCTCTGCGCAGTCGATCTCTTTGAGCGGATTGCGGATGCCAGCCTCGTCGTAGGCGTCCTTGGCGCAAAGCTTACCCGCCGCGGGGTTCACCTGATCACGCCCGGCAAAGAAGGTGCGTTCCGTTCGGACCGAGGTTCCCTTCACCCAGGCCGGGTTCTTCACGCGGCCTGCGTGCTTTTCGCTCACCAGCACCATGGCGACAGCACCGTCGGACGACGGACATGTCTCCGAATAACGAATCGGATCCCAGAGCATCGGCGAGGCCTTCACCTGTTCGAGCGTCTGGTCGAGGTGCAGGTGGGCGTTTGGGTTGAGCAAGCCGTTTTGGCGATCCTTGACGGCGACCATGCAACCAGTATCCGGATGCGCGTCGGCGCGGCGGATGTAGGAACGGATGAGGGGCGCAAAGTAGCCCCCCGCGCCTGCGACGAGTTGTGGCTGGAAGGGGATCGCCGGCGAGAGCGCCCACATCGCGTTGGCCTCGCTTTGCTTCTCGAACGCGAGAGTGAGCACCTTCTCGTGCACCCCGCCCTGAACGAGGTGTGAGGCCACCACGGCAGTCGAGCCGCCCACCGAACCGGCGGTGTGGACGCGGAAGATCGGCTTCCCGGCCGCGCCGAGCGCATCCGACAGCCAGAGCTCCGGCATCATGACGCCTTCGAACATGTCGGGCGCAGTGCCGATGACGATGGAATCGATGTCCTTCCATGTCATGTCCGCATCTTGCAAGGCGCGAAGCGCAGCGTCTCGAACTAGGCCGGGAATCGACAGGTCGCGCCGGCTCTCGCGGTGCTTGGTCTGACCGATCCCGATGACCGCACAATGCTCAGCCATTACTCCCCCTCCAAGACGGCTACGAGGTTGTGTTGAAGGCAGACGCCGTTCGTGGTGTGGGCCAGGGCGCGACCGGCGTCTCCGGAAAGAATCCGGCTGGCGGCTTCGCCGAAGCGAATCAGGCCAGCGGTCATCAGCGAGTTGGCTGCCAACGCGCCGCCCGACGGGTTGACGTTCACGTCCTCCCCGAGCCCCATCGCCTCGCGCAAGATGATCTCCTGGTGGGCAAAGGGTGCGTGAAGCTCCGCGACGTCGATCCTTGCCCTTGCCGAGGCCCGCCTTTTCGGCGGCGAGAGTCGAAGACGGCGATGTCGTGAGGTCACGCTGGCCTAGCGCATGCGGCTCGGTCCGATGGTCGATGCCTCGAATCCAAGCCGGCCTCTGCACCAGCTCTCTGGCCCGGTCCCCTGCTGCGAGCACGATGGCTGCAGCCGAATCAGAGAGCGGCGGACAGAAACTCTTGCGCAGGGGGGAGCTCAGGTAGGGCTCTTCGAGCATCGCATCCACACTGAAGTCTCCCTTGATCTGAGCGTTTGGATTGTCGATCGCGTTCCTTCGATTGCGAACAACCACGTCTGCGAAGTCACGCTCAGTCGCCTTGCCAGCGTCGATCATCGCCTGCGCCTGAAGCGCTGCGGCGCTGATCGAATCGAGCCCCAGAGGCTGCACGTAGTACGGGTCGTTCTGCAGGTTGAGGATGTCTGGGACCGGCCCTAGCGAGCTCTTCCCGAACGAGAACACCAGTGCGGTGTCGATGTCACCATGCAGAAGTCGAACCCAGGCCTCGAAAAGCGCAAAGGCGCCGTCCATCTCGACGTGTGACTCGCGAATCGGAGGAAAAGCCTTGAGGCCGTCGACCGCCGCAACGAACGAGAACGGACGCCCCGGCAGATAGTCGGTGCTGCCCGAACAGGTGAAACCAATGTCGTCTTGGGTGAGCCCGACCTGCTTCATCGCATCCGAGGTGACCGGCTGAACGAGCTCCGCTTCATCCGCAGCGTCGATGGATTTCACAGAGGGAAGCTGTGAGAAGGACACAATGGCGACGTCGCGCATCAGAGGTGCTCCTTGTAGCTATCGAACGGAGCGTCCGGCTCGCCGGTGGGCTCGAAGTAGAGAATATTCTCGAGCGAGGTTTCCCATTCATCGCGGGGCTTCCAGTTCGCCTTCACGCGCATGCCCATCCGTATCTCGTCGTGCGGAACGCCAGAGATGAGGTGATAGATGGGAGTGTCTGCACCATCGAGGACGATCGCGCCGAAGCAATACGGCGGCTCGAGCTTCTGGCCTTCGAACGGAATCCGAATGATCGTGAAGGTGGTGAGCACACCGACGTCGGGCACTTCGACGTATTCGCTCGTCGGGTTCCCCGTCATCGGGTCGGCTCCGCGCGGTGGCACGTACACCTTGCCTGCCTCGGGATCACGTCCGCCGATGAACTTACCCTCCTGCAAACCGCGTAGATACGCGCTGTAGTGCTTGCCGGGATTCACGTCGTACTCGAGGTGAACCGGACCAGGCAGGAACGGAGCCATGGGCTCGAAACAGGCGATGTCGCGAATTGTGCCCTTCTTCTCGTCGGCCCAACGCAGGCGCACCCGCATCCCCGTCTTCATCCGCTTGGCCTTCCCTGCGTCGACGGCATGGACCATGGCGTTGTCGCTGCCGTCGATTTGGATGAGGGCCCACGCGAAAGGGCGATCGAACGGATGCCCCTTGCGAGGCTCCTGCACCCAGGACCAAGACTTCACCGTTCCGGACGGTCGCAACTGGACGAACTCGTCCGTCGTGGGTTCACCCTCCTCGTCGTATTCGAGAGGCGGGCAGAGCACACGACCATCGGCCGTCTTGACGCCTTCGAGCACTTCGTATCGAAGGCTCTCCAAGAAGCGGCCGACTACCGGACCGGTGCTTCGGGTGTACGTGTATTCGAGGACGTAAGGAGCCGAAAGAATCTCGCTCATGGCTGTGTTCCCGTTCGAAGTGGCTGCTCAGCCCTGGGGGAAGAACTTCTGCATCTTCTGGGCGAGGGCGATGTTGCCCTTCACCTTGAGCTTGCGTGTCAGGAAAGCCTTGCGGCCGTCGAGGTCGCCGTTCGCCATCTCGACGAACTTGGCTGCGTCCATCATCACGTTGAGGGTTGGCTTCTCGACGCCGCCGGTCTCCACGCCCTTGAACTCTCCGTCCGCGATCGTGATGGTCCACTCTCCGCCGCCGTCACCGCTCAGGCTGTACTGGATTGTGGCGTTCACGCCCTTGGCCTGCTCGGCCAGGAAACGATCGGCAAGGGTGTCGAAGTACTCTGCTGTGTTGGCTACTTTGGCCATGTCCACCTCCCCGGTTCCGGGTAGAAAAAGGGTCAACTAGAAGTGAAACATGTTCTATTTTGCTAGAGGCTCCACGTCAAGCCGCCTCGTTGGCAGAGGCCAAGAAAGGCTCGGAACTGCTGCGCGCCTGCTACTGCTGATTCGCAGGGGGCACGATCGAACCGACCACGTGGAGGCCGGCTACGCATTCCTCACCGACGCGACGAGCCCAAATGACCCGTGCGCGCTTGAAGATGACACGGCCGGTGTGGGTCGTGATCCGCAGATCGCACAGGGCACCGGTCGACAGCCACTGGTCTAGGGCTACCTGGATACCCATGGCGCTCACATCCAACGCCGTCGCGTGAGTTTGGATCGGCGCGAGGATTTGAATCTTTGCGTCGGAAGCCCAGCGTGCTCCTTGACGCCGTTCGTCGGGCTGCACTGCAGGTCGAACCTCGGAGTGCTTGCGCCTGGGACGCGGTGGGTTCGAACCTTGTCTTGGGAGCTTGGAGCTCATGGGTAGCCTGAACTTAGATCATGCCGAGCGACCCGGTGAATGTCGACTAAGTCACCAAGTCCTGTGCGATATGTCACATGCCATACAGGAGCTGACGCACAGAGCGCGTTTTTCGTCCGTAACTGAGGACTCAGCCCAGGTCAGCCAAGCCGCTCGATGATCGTGACGTTCGCCTGACCGCCACCCTCGCACATGGTCTGGAGACCATACCGGCCACCGGTGCGCTCGAGCTCGTGCAGAAGCGTCGTCATGAGCTTAGCCCCGGTCGCACCGAGCGGATGGCCGAGGGCGATCGCGCCGCCGTTCACGTTCACCTTCGCGAGATCGACGTCGAGCTCCTTGGCCCATGCGCATACGACTGGGGCGAACGCTTCGTTGATCTCTACTAGGTCGATGTCGTCGAGGCTCATGCCCGACTTCTCCATCGCGTAGCGGGTCGCGGGGATGGGCGCCGAGAGCATGCGAATCGGGTCTTCTCCGCGAACGCTCAAGTGATGGATACGCGCGCGTGGGATGAGATTGTGCTCCTTGAGCGCCTTCTCGGACACGACGAGAAGGGCGGCGGAGCCGTCGGAGATCTGGCTGGCTACCGCAGCGGTGAGCCGCCCGCCCTCCATGAGAATGGGAAGCGCGGCCATCTTCTCGAGGGTGGTGTCCGGACGTGGGCCTTCGTCGGCGCTCACATCGCCAAAGGGAACGATCTCGCGATCGAATCGACCTTCTTTCTGGGCCTGGAGCGCGCGTCGATGGCTTTCGAGGGCAAACTTCTCGAGCTCCTCGCGGGAGAGGTCCCAGTCCTTGGCGATCATTTCGGCGCCGTAGAACTGATTGACCGGACGATCCCCATAGCGTTCGTTCCAGCCGACCGAGGTGGAAAACGGATCGGGGATACCAAACTCCTTGCCAGCGATCATCGAGGCGCCGATGGGGATCATGCTCATGTTCTGAACGCCGCCCGCGACGACAATGTCCTGCGTGCCGCTCATGACGCCCTGCGCGGCGAAGTGGACCGCCTGCTGCGAGGAACCGCATTGACGATCGACCGTGACGCCGGGCACGTGCTCCGGGTAGCCCGCAGCCAACCAACAAGTGCGAGCGATGTCGCCGGCCTGGGTAGCCACCGAGTCCACGCAGCCGAAGACCACGTCGTCCACTGCGCCGGGGTCGATTCCAGTGCGCTCGATCACGCCCTTGATGACGTGCGCGCCGAGATCGGCGGAGTGGACTTTGCTCAGGCCGCCCTTCTTTCTTCCTACGGGCGAACGAACTGCTTCAACGATGTATGCTTCGGGCATCTGAACCTCGCTATGAACTTGTCTCTAGGGGGAGCGGATATCGCCCGCAAGGCGCTACCCGGTGAACTCAAAGGATGTAACGGCCAATTCGCTCGCGGTGATGGGCTGCATCTCCGTGGGCCGCGGCCAGCGCCCATGCGCGCTTCATCCACATATGCAGGTCGCATTCAATCGTGTAGCCGATTGCGCCGTGAACCTGCAGCGCCTCTTTGGCCACGAATTTTGCAGCCTGGCCTGCATAGATCTTCGCTAGGGAAACATCGACCTCGGCATCACGAGCCGACGTCGCCAGGGACCAGCCGGCCCGGTAGACCGGCGGTCGCGCGAACTCTTGCTCGATGAGGGCGTTTGCAAGTCGGTGCTTGATCGCCTGCTGCGCGCCGATTGGCTTGCCGAACTGCTCGCGGTCCTTGGCGTATTGCACCGCCATGTCGAGCATGCGGCGACAAAGGCCGATCAGCTGAGCGGCCGTTCCGAGGGCGGCTCGCTCACGGCCAAGCGCGAGGAGAGCTGCCGCGTTCACATCTTCGCGCATACGATACCCGGCGCTGCGCTCGAACGAGACGCGGCCGAGCTCACGCGCGCGGTCTACGGACTGCTCTGGACTGACGGAGACCTCGGTGATGGGGACGCAGTAGGCCGCCCCCCCCCGCTCGGCGATCAAGACGTCAGCCGACGCCGCGTATGGCACGATCGGCCGGTCTTCGAAGGAGACCACTACTCGCGCCTCCCCTGCCACCGCCGGACCGAGCCATTGCTCTTTTTGTGCGTCGCTGCCGGCCGCCTCGAGCAGCGGAATCCCGACTGCAACGGTGTCCACGATCGGCCCGGGCAAGGCCGCGTAGCCGGTTTCTTCGAGGGGAAGCAGGAGGTCGAGCTCGCTCATCCCCATCCCGCCAGTCTCTTCGGAAGCCGTCATGCCGATTACGCCGGTCTCGGCGAGCGTATCCCAAACTGCGCGAGCGCCTTGGGCTCGTCCTTCCCAAGCGGCGCGCACGACCTCTGGCGCGCACTCGCGCTGCAAGACTTCGCGAACGGTGTCGCGGAGCATCTTCTGGTCATCGGTGAAAGCAAACCGCATGGCGCTACTTCCGCGGGAGGCCGAGCACACGCTCGGCAATGATGTTGCGTTGGATTTCGTTGGTGCCTGCATAGATGGGGCCCGCCAGCGCGAACTGGAAACCCTTCATCCAATGGCCTGCGTCGACCGCGCTCGCCGAGCCCTCATCGAGCTCGAGCGCGTCACCGATGATCGCAAGCGCAGTTTCGTGCGTGCGCACGTCCATCTCGGACCAGAACACCTTGTTCATGCTGGAGTCCGGCCCGATCGACTCGCCATTCGTCATGCGAGTGACCGTCTGGAAGGTGAACCAACGGTATGCCTGCGCGTCCATCCAGGCCTGAATGACCTGGTCGCGAAGGACTGGGTCGGAGCGATCGCGGTAGCGATGGTAGAGGTCGACCAGACGTGATGCGGTCGCCATGAAACGGCCGGGGCTCCGAAGGCTGAGGCCTCGTTCCGAGCTAGTGGTCGCCATCGCGACCTTCCAGCCCTGATTCGCTTCGCCGATGATATCGCTGTCTGGAACGAAGACCTCATCGAGGAAGATCTCGGCGAAGCCTTCGTCGCCGTCGAGACGATCGACGCCGCGCACCGTGACACCCTCCGCGTGGAGGGGGAACATGAAATAGGTGAGCCCGCGATGCCGCGCCTGTTCCGGGTCTGTGCGGAACAAGCCGTACGCCATGTCGCAAAAGACGGCGCGCGTGGACCAAGTCTTCTGGCCGCTCAGGCGCCAGCCGCCGTCCACGCGCCGCGCTGTGCTCTTGAGCGAAGCGAGGTCGCTGCCGGCGTTCGGCTCCGACCATGCCTGCCCCCAGGAGACATCACCCCGCGCCATCGGACGGAGAATGCGCTCCTTCTGCTCGTCGGTCCCAAACTCGAACAAGGTAGGCGCCAACAGAAAGATGCCGTTCTGGGTGACACGGCTCGGTGCGCCCGCGCGATAATATTCTTCTTCGAAGATGAGCCATTCGAAGAGCGTGGCCTCCCGACCGCCATACTGCTTGGGCCAGGAGACCGCCGCCCAGCCGGCGTCGAAGAGCTGGTGTTCCCACTGCAAGTGCAGCGCGTATCCATCCCGAGTGTCACCCGAAGGAAGCGAATCGCGAGGCACGTTGGCCTCGAGCCAGGTGCGACACTCCTCACGAAAGGCGTTCTCCGAATCGGTGAAGTTGAGATCCATGGCTCTTACTCAGGCGCCCAGCCGTTCGAGCGTCGCTTCGGCCTCGGCCATGATGCGTTGAAGAAGCTCGGCAACCGTTGGTATCTCGTCGATGACGCCAGCGATTTGGCCCGTCGGCAGGATGCCCGCCTCGACTCGGCCGTCGACCATCGAGGCCTTGGTCAGCATCGGAGCGTTGGCGGCCATCGCGAGTTGCGACCAGGTGAGCTCCTGGTTCTGCTTCATCGCGATGCCTTCTTCGAGCAACTCTGGGAGGGAGGTGCCGGTGACCTTCATCAAGGACAAGGCATTGAGCGCGGCCCGGGGGAAACGGGTCAGTGGGTTCGCCTTCTCGAGCTGGTCGATGAGGAAGGTACGGATCACGCGCTGCGGATGGCCGTCGACGGCCTTGGTTACGACCGTGCCGTTGGCTTTCGTTTCGACGTAAATCTGCTTCACGTGATCGGGGACTTGGCTGTCCTTGGTGAGCAGGAAGCGGGTCCCCATGGCAATGCCTTCGCCTCCGAGGGCTAGCGCTGCGACCAGACCTCGCCCGTCGCGGAAGCCTCCAGCCCCGACTACCGGAATATCGACAGCGGCCGAGACGTCCGGAATCAGAATCGACGTGGGAATCTGTCCGGTGTGTCCGCCCCCTTCGTGGCCTTGCGCGATCACCGCATCGACGCCCCAGGCCTGGACCTTCTCTGCGTGACGGCGCGCTCCGATTGTTGGCATTGTGAGGACGCCGGCGTCCTTGAGGGTCTTGATGACGCGCTCGCCGGGAGCCTGCGCGAAGCTGGCGACCTTGATCTTCTCGCGGATGAGAAGTTCGACGCGCTTCATGACGTCGGATTGGTCGGCGCGCATGTTCACGCCGAACGGCTTGTCGGTGCGGCTCTTGACCTTGGCGATCGTCTCTTCGAGCTCGCGAAAGGTCATCGTCGCCGCAGCCAGAATTCCTAGGCCTCCGGCCTGACTGGTGGCCGAGGTGAGGCGGGCACCGGACACCCAGCCCATGCCGGTCTGAATGATCGGGTACTCGATACCGAACATCTCGCAGATGCGTGTGCGGAGCGCGGTCTTGCCTTTGCTGGTCTTCTTGGGTTGGGACGCTTCGACTGGCTCGACGCGAACAGGCCGCTTGCTTTTGCGCGCGGCGGACTTGAGCTTCGCCTTCTTCGGCGCTACCGACGCTCGCTTCTTGGCGGGCGCCTTGCTGCCTCGCTTAGCCTTCGGCGGCGCGGCCTTGGCGGGTGCCTTCGTCTCGCGCTTCGCCTTGGGCGCTGCCGACGCTCGCTTCTTGGCGGGCGCCTTCGTCGTGCGCTTGGCCTTCACCTTGGGCGCCGTCGATTTGCGCTTCTTGGCGGGTGCCTTGGTCGTCCTCTTCTGAGCGCTCATACTACGACTTCCTTCTGCGCATAGCCTTGGGGATCGAGCTCACGCAACACGCCGATGATCTCTGGGGTCGGAACCGGGGTCGTGTCCACCCCGTCCGGGATGACGAGCTCGAAACCCGTGTTGTCTACGACCTGCTGCAAATCTACGCCGGGATGCAGTGAGACGAGACGCATGCGGTGATCCGGCGTATTGAAGTCGAAGACACCTAGATTGGTCACCACCCGCCGGATTTCGTGGAAGCGGCTGCCCTTTGGCCCAAGTTCCGCCGCCCGATCGTACCCCACCCCGCTGACCATATCGACCTTCGCCACCAGGGCGCGGGCATTGTGATTCGGAACCCAGTAGCTCGTCACGTGGTTGATCGTGTTGCCAGGTGCACCTCGCACGCCGAGCAGCTGAGCCTTGGGATTCTGCCAGGAACCGATGCAAGCGATGTTCTGGTTCCCGAACTGATCGATTTGGGATGCGCCCATCATGACGTGGCGGCGTCCCCACCATAGCGTCTCGAAGACCGCGCCGAACGGCATCCAGCCCTCGACGTCGCTATCGCTGGGCTTGACCCCCAGAGGAAGCGCGCGGCGGAGCAGCAGGTTGAACCCGTCGGTCATCAGCAGATCGGGCTCGAAGGTCGACTTCGCCAAGCGGGCACCCAAGCTCGGGCTCGTTCCCATTGCACTGACCATGATCTCGCCGTCGTTGCGAAAGCACTCTGCGATTGCGAGCGCGCAAACGTCAGCGCGTGTGACTTCGCCAATGCTCATGACGCCACCGCCTTCTGGTATTCGCTTTCGCTCACCTCGAGGTACTTCGCACGGAACGCGTTCCAAGCTGCTTCGTCCTTGGCGGTTGCCGCATACTCACGCTGGAACTTCTCATCACGCCCATAGTCGGGCGGACACTCGGTGAAGTGGGCGCCGCCCGGCGCTTCGACCACTCCGCTCACCATCATGCGGTTGATCAAGAGGCTTTGAAGCGGTCCGCCGCTGACCAGCTCGTCTGTCGAGACGATCTTCTCGCAGCTCATGAAGGCCTTCTTGGCGGCCATGCAGAAAAGGTTGTCGAAGTAGGGGTCGCGGCCGAGTGCTTGGCCATTTCCCAAGGCGTCCGCGCGATTCATGTGAACGAAGGCGACGTCGACGTTCAGCGCAGGGACCGCAACCAGCTCCTCGCCATCATCGTAGGGCGATCTCACCGTCTTGATGTGCGGATTGATCTCGAGGACGTCGGAACCCAGTCCTGCTCGCGTTGGCAGAAACGGCAACCTCTGCGCGGCAGCCCGAAGCCCGAGAAGAAACATCCCTTCGTCCAGCTCGACGGCCTCGAGCGTCGCGTTTTGCCGGGCTTTTCTGAAATGTGGCTCGAGCGGGATCGAGTCCAGGGACACGAACCCATACACGGCCTTCTTGAGCTGCCCGGTCGCGCAAAGGATGCCGATGTCTGGACCGCCGTAGGAGACGACCGTCAAATCCTTCACACCTTTTCGGACCAGCGCGCGGATGAAGGCCATCGGCTTGCGCCGCGATCCCCACCCTCCGATGCCGACGGTCATGCCATCGCTCACCTCAGCAACGGCTTCATCGACCGTCATTCGTTTGTCTGTCACGAAGCTACCTCACTTCTTGTTGGCGTCGGGGTCGCGCTTCTCCACGAACGCATCTCGCGCCTCGTCAGCCACACCCGCCAAGTTGAGCTCGAAGGTGAAACCCTGCTCGAAACGGTACGAGCGATTCACGTCGACCGGATCGATGTTGTTCAGACATTCCTTTGCTGCGCGCACGACGCGCGGGATCTTCTTGGTGAAGGCACGGGCGACTTCTCTCGCCTTGTCGGCGAGCTGAGCTCGTTCGACAACCGCGTAGACCGAACCCCAGTTGTGGAGCTCTTCAGCCGTTGCAGCTTCGCAGGTGAGGACCATCGCACGCATCTTGAGTGGCGGGACGAGACGAACGAGATGCGTGGCGGCCCCAAGCGCGCCCCGGTCAACCTCGGGCAGCGCGAACTTGGTGCCCTTCGCGGCGATCAGGATGTCCGAGTTGCCGGCGAGGCCGATGCCGCCACCGACGCAGAAGCCGTGGACCGCGGTGATAACCGGGACCTTGCACTCGTAGACAGCCTTGAAGGACTCCCAGCAACCGCGGTTGGCGCCGAGAAGCGCGTCGAAGCCCTCGGTGTCCTGCATCTCTTTGATGTCGACGCCGGCGTTGAAGCCCCGGCCCTCGGCCCGGAGGATGACCACTCGGGTCTCCGGGTCGTTCCCCGCGGCGGTGATCACCTGGGCCAGCTCGAACCAGCCGCTTACGGGAATCGCGTTGACCGGCGGATAGTCCACGACGATTTCGGCGATTCCATCAATGATTTCGTGCGAAATACCCACGGCGCGTCCCTCCGAAGCAGGGCCGAAGTAGAACGCGTTTCAGTCCGCGGGTCAAGCCGACGGGAGGGCGCTCAGACCGCCAAGGGTCCTGAGGAAGCCCTCGAGTTCTGGACGAATTGGCTGACCTATTCGCACAAGCTCGGCCCGAACGGCCTCCGCTGCGCTCGGAATGTCCGGCGCCGTGATCGTTCGAATCGGCGGTTTTCGAAAACGATATACGACTCTGAGCACGGCGCGATAGATCGCTTCGGGGACCACGACGACCACAGCGAAATCATCGCGTTTCAAGGCGTCGGAACGAGTGTCGAGCCAGTCGGCGAAGGTCTTACGATGGCGCGCCGAAATCACGCCTGTTCCGCGCTGGTGACTAACGAGTCCGACGAAGGGGAGCCCGCGTTCGATAAGGAAATCGGCCATGCCAAGCATGAGAGCGACTTCGTGATCCTCGACGAGTCGAGGCTGCTTCATGTCGTACAGAACGATGGGCGCCAGTGTCCCGTCGATACCTAGGCGCTCCGACTCATAGGTCGAACGCGCACCCCAGTCCCAATCCATAGTTTAAGCCGATCTCTAGAAAGGTAAGTGTTTGGGCTAAATAAGAATGCAAAGTGAGGAATCCTCATGAAGATGAGAAATCCCTTCAAGCGGCGGGATTATGAAGACATTGCCTCCGGCGTCAATCCACGAATGGCGATAGGACTAATAGTGACTGAGCAGTGCATTGTTGCGACTGTCCGGGGTTGGCGATATCACGGGCGCGGTGTTCGAGACGATCCCCGAGATGGTTGCAAAACAGGCCGTAAACCTCGGCGATCGGCCTGCCATCATCGACGGCCCAACGACGCTGAGCTTTTCCCAGCTCGCTGAACGTGTGGACGAGGCCGCCCGGGCACTGCTCGCCATGGGGATCCAGAAGGGCGATCGGGCCGCTATTTGGGCGCCCAACATCTGGGAGTGGATCGTCTGCGGGCTGGCGATTCACAGCGTCGGTGCCGTGATGGTCCCGGTCAACACCCGGTACAAGGGGATCGAGGCAGCCTATCTGCTCGAGAAGAGTGGAGCCAAGGCGCTGTTCACGGTGACGGGCTTCCTCGATGTCGACTACGTGGCTCTCCTTCGCAACACGGCCGCCGACCTTCCGCAGCTCGAACACATCGTCGTGCTCCGGGGGGAGGCCCCGTCAGGCACGCTCGCATACCAGGACTTCCTCACGCTCGCGTCGAGCGTTCCGCCGAACGCGGCGCAAGAACGTGCGGCGGCGGTCAGCCCCGATGACCTCGCTGACATCCTCTTCACTTCGGGCACGACGGGCAAGCCCAAGGGCGCGATGTGCACACACGCTCAGAACCTGCGCGCGTTCGATCAATGGAGCTCGATCGTCGGGCTGCGTGAAGGCGACCGATATCTGATCGTGCTCCCGTTCTTTCATAGCTTCGGTTACAAGGCTGGCTGGTTTTCCGCGCTCATGCGGGGCGCGACGGTGTTCCCGGAGCCCGTCTTCGACGTCAACGTCGTGCTTCGACGCATTCAAGCCGATGCCATCACCATGCTGCCGGGTCCTCCTGCGCTGTATCAGTCGATTCTGCTCCACCCGGATCGCGCCGAGTTCGACATCTCAAGCTTGCGCCTCGCGGTCACCGGGGCGGCGGCCATCCCCGTCGAGCTGATTCATCGAATGAAGGACGAGCTTGGCTTCGAAACGGTGATTACCGCCTATGGTCTCACCGAGAGCTGTGGGGTCGTCACCATGTGCAGGCTCGAGGATGATGCCGAGACCATCGCGACGACGAGCGGCCGGGCGATTCCCGACGTCGAAGTTCGAATCATCGACAGTGAAGGCAAGCCCGTTGCCCCGAACGAGCCGGGCGAAATCGTCGTCAGGGGATACAACGTCATGAAGGGCTATCTCGACGCGAGCGAAGAAACCAACAAAGCCATCGACGAGGACGGTTGGCTCCATACCGGCGACATCGGGACGATGGACGAGCGCGGCTACATCAAGATCACCGACCGCCTCAAAGACATGTTCATCGTGGGCGGCTTCAACGCGTATCCCGCCGAGATCGAGAACACTCTCTTGCAGATGCCCGGGGTCGCTGAGGTCGCGGTGATCGGCGTTCCGAACGAACGGCTTGGGGAGGTCGGGATGGCCTTCGTGGTTCCCGCGCCCGGACAGACCCTCACCGCCGATGGGGTCATTTCGTGGAGCCGAGCAAACATGGCGAACTTCAAGGTTCCTCGACGGGTCGAGATCCTCGAGGCCCTACCCCGCAACGCCACCGGCAAGGTCGTGAAGTTCGAGCTTCGGGAGCGGGCGAATGGTTGATTTCCCCGAAGGCGTCGCCTTGGTCGTTGGCGGAAGCGGCGGCATCGGAAGCGCGATCGCGCGCGGCTTTGCGGCTGCCGGTGTCACGCTCGCAATCACTTACCGCCAGCACTTGGACGCCGCCGAGGCCGTAGCTCAGGAGATCCGCAGCGCTGGCGGCGCCTGCTCGTTGCACCCAGTCGACCTTGTTGATCTCGACTCCGTGAAGGCCTGTCTCCAACAGCTCGTCGAAGAGCACGGCCAGATTCACACCATCGCCCACGCGGCCGGCACACACATCGACCAGCCCTACATTAGCAAAGTAACGCCCGAAGCGTGGCGGAACACCATGGACTGGGACGTGAACGGTTTCTTTCACGTGGCGCATGCGGCGATTCCGCTTCTTCGCAAGAGTCGAGGCTCCATCGTATTCGTCAGCTCGGCAGGCTTGAAACGATTTCCGCCGGGTGACGTGCTCTCGGTGGCGCCCAAGGGCGCGATCGAAGCACTGATTCGGGGCATCGCGCGCGAAGAGGGTCGCAACGGTGTTCGGGCAAACAACGTCGCGGTGGGCGTGGTCGACGCTGGGATGTTCCCCAAGCTCGTCGAACGCGGTGAGCTCAGCCAGGAATGGATCGATGCGGCCACACGCAACACGCCGCTTCGCCGCTTCGGGACGCCCGCAGAGGTGGCCGATGCCGCTGTGTTTCTGGCCTCTTCTCGAGCCCGCTACATCACCGGACAGACACTTTACGTGGACGGGGGCTACACGTTGTAGCACCCAGTCTGACTCACTAGACTGCGCATAGAACCATGGGCCAAGTCATCTTCGATGAGAAAGACAAGCCGCTGATGCGGATGGCGTACAAGGGCTTGTGCGACGATGCGGAGTGGCAACGGCACCTCGGCGTGATGAGCGAATGGGCGCGACGGGGAGAGGTTTATGCGGTCGTGATCGACGCGCGCGAAGTGGGCCGGGTTCCTGCTATACAACGCAAGGGCATCAGCGAATGGATCGATCGCGACCGGCGGCCTCTGGAGGAGAACTGCGCGGGCGGCGCCATGATCTTCAACAACGCCGTTCAGCAGGGGCTGTGGACCGCGATTTCCTGGGTTGCACCGAGTCCGATCCCGGTGAAGATGTTCCGAGATATCCCTTCGGCGGAGGCCTGGTTGCATGAGCGGCTCCGCGAAAAGATGGCGCGCTGACGCGGAGGCTAGCCGTGAACCATTCGAGCAGATCTTCGACCAGCCGGCTCGCAGCGGTCGAGGCGCAGCTCCTCGCCCGAGGAGCGCCCTTCGAGCTCGCCGAGGAGGAGGTGCTCGGGGAGCGCGTTCCGGTGTTTGTCAACCGGGCGCGCTCGCTCCGCGATGTCTTGCTGCGCGGTCGAGAGTTTGCCAGCGCAGACTACATGGTGTTCCGCGATGGTGAACGAGAGCGGCGCTATACCTTCGAGGAGCACGAGAAGCTGGTAGCGAGGGCTGCGGCAGCGTTCGCAGATCGGTTCGGCGTCGGGCCAGGCGACCGAGTTGCCATCCTGGCAGCCAACTGCCCGGAATGGATCATTTCGTTCTGGGCGACGGTGAGCCTCGGCGCCATCTGCGTGGGGTTGAACGGCTGGTGGACCGAAGACGAGATTCGATACGCTCTCGGACACAGCAAACCAAAGCTTCTGATCGCCGACGCGAAGCGCGCTGCTCGAATCACGGGCGACCCTGGGGTGTCGATGCTGGTCGCGGAAGACGCCTTCGACGATCTACTTGCTGAGTATCCCGACGCCGAGCTGCCCTCTCAACCAATCGCGGAAGGCGACCCAGCGATCATTTTGTACACCAGCGGCACGACTGGCCGCGCCAAGGGCGTCGTCCACACCCATGGCAATGTCACCAACATGCTGATGGTCAGCTTCTTCCACGGTGCGCGCTTGATGATGGCCAACCCCAAGGCCGCCGAATTGCCCCAGCTCGCCAACAGCATCCTGGTGACGAGCCCACTATTTCACGTGTCGGGATTGCACTGTGCAGCGGTGACCGCGCTGGCTGGAGGCGCCAAGACCGTCTGGCCCATGGGACGCTTCGATCCTGAAACCACGCTCGACTTGATCGAGCGCGAGAAGATCACGGGCTGGGGTTACACGGCCACCGTGCTTCATCGTCTCTTGAACCATCCCAGAGTCGGCGAATACGACCTGAGCTCGTTCCGCTCAGTCGGTGGCGGCGGTTCTCCGATCCCAGCTCCGCTGATCGAGAAGGCGCATGCGCTTTTTCCGCAGTGCAGCCATACGATGGGAGTCGGCTACGGTCTGACCGAGGGTACGGCCTTTGCCACTCTGAACGCCGGCGAAGAACTGAGCAGCGACCCATCCTCTGTGGGTCGCACCGTGCCGATCGTCGAAATCGAGATTCGCGACGAGCAAGGGCGGGCCGTCGCCGAGAGCGAAGAAGGTGAAATTCATTTGCGAGGCCCCTTGGTGATGCGAGAGTACTGGGAAGACCCCGAAGCGACCCGCGCCGCCATTCGGCCCGGACGATGGCTCAAGACGGGCGACGTTGGGCGGCTGCACAATGGCAAGCTCTACATCGCGTCACGCAAGCGCGACTTGATCCTGCGTGGTGGCGAGAACGTCTACCCGTTCGAGATCGAGCAGCGTCTCGAAGCGCACCCGGCCATCGCGGAAGCGGCCGTCATCGGGCTCGACCACGAAGAGCTCGGTCAAGAAGTGAAGGCCATCGTCGTCTTCGAAGGGGGCCGCGAGCTCGGCGTCGAAGAAATGCAGCGCTGGGTCGCCGACGCCCTTGCCTACTACAAGGTTCCGAGCCAATGGGAGCCCCGTAGCAAACCCCTTCCCCGCAACGCGACCGGAAAAGTGCTAAAGAACGCTCTGCGCGACGCGCAGGATTCGATGTTCATCGAGGAGTAAGCCATGCCCGAAGCTGTGATCGTTTCAACCGCGCGAACGCCGATTGGCCGCGCTTTCAAGGGGTCTCTCATCGAGATGCGCCCTGACGACCTGGCCGCCATCGCGGTGAAGGCGGCTCTTGCGAAGGTTCCGAACCTCGATCCGGCAACCGTGGAAGACTTGATGATCGGCTGCGCGCAGCCCGCTGGCGAGCACGGCTACAACATGGGTCGCGTCGTGAGCTTGCTTGCCGGTCTCGACTCTCCTGGCACCACGGTCAATCGTTACTGCTCCTCGTCGTTACAGACAATCCGTATGGCGGCTCACGCAATCAAGGCCGGTGAAGGCGATGTGTTCGTCGCCGCAGGCGTCGAGTGCGTCAGCCGCTTCGGTTTCGGCAAGTCGGACGGCATGGAAAACACCAAGAACCCGAAGTTCAAGGCGTCCGAAGAGCGCATGGCGAAGCTCATGACGCCCGAGGGAGGCAACTGGGAGCCGTACGCCGGCCTCGGAGATGTCTACATCACGATGCTGCAGACCGCTGAGAACGTCGCGCAATACATGGCCGTGTCGCGCCAAGAGCAAGACGAGTTCGCGGCGCTTTCGCAGCAGCGGGCCGAAGCCGCCCAGAAGTCGGGGCACTTCGCCAAAGAGATCACGCCGGTCACGACACCGAGCGGCGCCGTGGTCGACACCGATGACTGCCCGCGTCACGGCACGACAGCCGAGAAGCTCGCGGGGCTCAAGCCGGTGCTCCTCGGGCAGATGGGTGAGCGGGCCACGGTCACGGCCGGGAACGCCTGCCCGCTCAACGACGGAGCCGCCGCGGTCATCGTGATGAGCGACACCCGCGCCAAAGCGCTCGGCATCACCCCGCTGGCCCGTGTGGTCTCGACCGGTGTCTCCTCGCTCAGTCCCGAGATCATGGGCCTCGGCCCCGTCGAGGCGACCAAGCAAGCCCTCGGCCGCGCCGGCCTGACGATGAAAGACATCGACCTCGTCGAGATCAACGAGGCCTTCGCCGCGCAGGTGATTCCATCGGCCCGCGAGCTCGGCATTCCCATCGACAAGCTCAACGTCAACGGCGGCGCCATCGCCCTCGGCCACCCCTTTGGCCAGACGGGCGCCCGCATCATGACGACGCTCATCCACAACCTGCAGTCGCGCGACGGCCGCTACGGCGTCGAGACGATGTGTGTCGGCGGCGGCCAGGGCATGGCTGCAGTGATCGAACGGCTGGGCTGAATTGGTGTAGAATCGGCGTCGAATCATGTGGAATAGACGTCGATTTCTAGCCGCAGCCGCGGTGCTCGGTGCCGGAGGTTTGGGCCTCGCACTACGGCCTTCCGACAAGGGCGGCCATCACAGCGACTACTACCTGGGCTTGAGCAAGGCGCTCGACGAGGCGGGTCTGGCAGGCCCGACGCTTCTCATCGACAGGCAGCGATTACTTGAGAACGCGGACATTTTGCGAACGCATCTCGAGGGCAAGTACGACTACCGGGTGGTCGCTAAGTCGCTCCCATCGTTGGCACTGATCGAAACCGTGATGAAGCGCTCTGGAACCGAGCGCCTGATGGTCTTTCATCAACCGTTTCTGAATCTGATCGCGGAGGCGTTGCCACACAGCGATGTAATGCTCGGCAAGCCAATGCCGGTGGCAGCGGCGGCGCGTTTTTACGACGAACACATCGACGACGGTTTTGACCCCGCTCGGCAACTTCAGTGGCTGGTGGATTCCACCGAGCGTCTGCGACAGTACCAAGGACTGGCGCAGCAGCGAAACCTGTCCATGCGAATCAACCTCGAGATCGATGTGGGACTACACCGCGGTGGTCTGACAAGCGTCGCGGATCTCGCCGAAGCGCTCGAGATCATCGAAGCAGATCCCTTGCTGAGCTTCGGCGGCTTCATGGGTTACGAGCCGCACGTCGTGAAGATCCCTGACATCATCGGCGGTCCGCCCAAGGCCTTCAACAAGGCGCAAACCCGGTATCGAGACTTCGTGACCGCAGCGGAAACGATCCTGAAGCGCTCCATTGCAGAGCTCACGCTCAACGCGGCCGGGAGCCCCACCTATCAGCTCTACGATGGCGACGAGCCAGCGAACGAGCTCTCAGCGGGCTCCGCTCTGGTGAAGCCGAAGGACTTCGACCTCCAAACGCTCTCCGACCATCAGCCCGCGGCGTTCATCGCGACGCCGGTGATCAAGGCGCTCGAGACCAGCGAAGTCCCCGGCCTGGAGCCCCTGGCGGGCGCCATGGCTTGGCTCAATCCCAATCGGGCAAAGGCGTTCTTCATCTATGGCGGCTACTGGAAAGCCGTACCAGAGTCGCCGCCGGGCTTGAGCATCAACCCGATTTACGGACATTCGACCAATCAGGAGATGCTCAACGGCTCGACCAGCGTCGGACTGAAGCAAGACGACTGGCTGTTCTTGCGCCCGACCCAAAGCGAGCACGTCTTCTTGCAGTTCGGCGATATTGCAGTCTATGACGGCGGCGAGATCGTCGAACGCTGGCCGGTCTTCACGCAGGGTGCCTGAGGACAGGACGCTTGAGCAACACGCAGATTCAGATCGAGAGCCGGACTTTCTGGCGCTTGGCGGCAGCCACAGTTGCCGTGCTGGTGCCGCTGAACTGGAGCTGGCACGTCTGGGGCCGGCAGATCCCGGGCTCGCTTGCGCTCTACATCATCGCCGGCGGCTTGCTGTACTTCGGGCTGCTTCGCTGGCTCACGGGCGTTCGCTTTTCCGAGATCTCCTACGAAGCGCGTTTCGTGGTCATCAGCTCGATGGTGTTACTGATCCTTTTCTTGGCGTTCGGACGCTCGAACACCTATCAGCGGCTCTTCGCTCAGTTCGTCCCGAAAGACATCAGGACGCCGCTGTTTGGCTTCATGTACTTCGCGGTCTGCAGTGTCCTCTTGCGCCTCCAGATCCCGTATCTGCTCGTGCGCTTCAAACTGCGGCAGCTACCGAGCGAATATGGCTACGTCCTTCGAGGCGGAACTCGAATGCGCTGGGTCTACTTCGGCCTGTTCGTCGTGATGATTCCAATGGTGATTTGGGCATCCACCCTCCCCGACTTTCAAGCCAGCTACCCCCAGACACGCGGCATAGTCAGAGGCAACGAGGCCTCGATTCGGCTCTTCATCCTCTATCACGCCGCGTACTTCATGGTATTCGTCTCGGGCGAAAGCTTCTGGCGCGGCTACATGACCTTCGGCCTCGGCCGCGACCTCGACGTCAGCGCACTCCCGTGGATGGTCATGATGTACAGCATCGGCCACTACGGAAAACCGATCCTCGAGGTGAACGCCTCGATCGTCGCCGGCTTCATCCTCGGCTACCTGGCCCTCCGCCACCGCTCGTTCTTTCTAGGCGCGCTCCTCCACTGGTCGATCGCTCTCAGCATGGACTTGGCGGTGCTCTGGCAGCGTGGAGTGACCTGGCACTAGGGGGTCAGCTTGCAGAAAGTGAAACATGTTTCAGTCTAAGGGCGCGTGGCGGAGGCTAATCGGCAGATTTGTTTGAGAAAGCGGCCTGTTGGAGTGCCGGCTGTCGGAGATTTTCAAGCCGGTGAAAGCGCCGTGGGGGTGCCTGGGCCAGGGGAAGTCCTTCTCAAGAATCTGTATCTGTCGATCGACCCTGCCATTCGCGGATGGATGAGCGATGCGAAGTCGTACCTGCCGCCCATTGAGATCGGCGAGCCGATACGGAGCGGGACGCTTTCGCAAATCATCGAATCCAATGCCGAAGGCTGGCCGGTTGGGCAGATCGTCCAGGCGCTTGCTGCCTGGGAGTCGTATAGCGTGGTTTCGTCGCGAATGCTTCATGGCAAGGTGAAGACCATCGACGGCATTCCCCTCTCGACGATGTTGAGCGTGCTCGGTGGAACCGGGCTGACCGCGTACTTTGGTTTGCTCGAGGTCGGTAGGCCGAAGGAAGGCGAGACCGTTCTCGTGTCCGCGGCAGCCGGCGGCGTAGGATCGATCGTCGGACAGATCGCGAAGGTTAGAGGATGCAGGGCGATCGGGCTGACGGGCAGCGACGAGAAATGCGCCTGGCTCACCCACGAGCTCGGCTACGACGCGGCGATCAACTACAAGACGTCGAACCTGCGGCTTGCACTCGAGGAGGCATGCCCCGAGGGCATCGACGTATTTTTCGACAGCGTTGGCGGCGCGATCCTCAACACCGCGCTGAGCCGCCTCAACTATCACGGTCGCGTGGTCGTCTGCGGTGCAATCTCTCAGATCAACGAGCCCGAGCTGCCTCCGGGCCCGAGCAACTACGTACAGCTCCTCGCCAAGAGCGCCCGTATGGAAGGCTTCACCACCCTGGATTTCGCGCGCCGCTACGACGAGGCCCGCTCAGACCTCGCGCAGTGGATCGGCGGGGGTAAGATTCGCTATCGCGACGACATCGTCGAAGGCCTCGATGAGGCTCCGTCGCACTTGCTTCGACTATTCAGCGGTGAACATCGAGGAAAATTGATGGTCAAGTTGGCCGACGCAGAGGTTTGAGAATGACTGGCATTTGTGATGGACGGGTAGTGATCGTAACGGGCGCAGGGCGTGGCATCGGCCGGGAGCACGCGCTCGAGCTGGCCCGGCAGGGCGCGAAAGTCGTCGTCAACGATCTTGGCGTGAGCAACAGCGGCGAAGGCGGCGGCCAGGGGCCGGCCGAAGAAGTCGTTCAAGAGATTCGCGCCCTGGGTGGAGAGGCGCTGGCCAACGGCGCCGACGTTGCGGACTGGAAACAGACCGAGGCGCTGGTTCAACAAGCGATCGACGAGTTCGGGCGCCTCGACGCGGTGGTGAACAACGCGGGCTTCGTCCGAGACCGCATGTTCGTCAGCTGCAGCGAAGACGAATGGGATGCGATCATTCGCGTCCACCTCAAGGGGCACTTCTGCGTCGCCCGGCACGCGGCCGCGTATTGGCGAGGACAGGTCAAGGCCGGAGAAGAAGTCGACGCGCGAATCATCAACACCAGCTCTGGAGCTGGGGTGCTCGGAAGCGTTGGCCAGTCGAGCTACTCCGCCGCGAAAGCAGGCATCGCCACATTGACCCTGGTGCAAGCCGCTGAGCTCGGCCGCTACGGGATCACCGCAAACGCGATTTGCCCGATCGCGCGCACCCGCATGACCGAGGGCGCGTTCGCGGACGCGATGAAGGCGCCCGAGGAAGGCTTCGACGAGAACGACCCAGCCAACGTCTCGCCCTTCATCGCCTGGCTGGCCAGCTCGCAGTCGCGTGAAGTCACCGGTCGCGTTTGGGAGGTCTACGGTGGAACGGTCACCGTCTTCGATGGTTACCGCCGCGAGCAGACGATGAATATCGGCAAGCGCTGGGACGCATCCGAGCTGGGGCCGGCGGTGAAAGACCTGCTCTCGAAGGCTCAGCCTCCGGTCAAGGTGTACGGCACATGAGCAACCCCCTCGACTTCAGCGGTCGGGCGGTTCTGATCACCGGCGGAAGCCGCGGGATCGGAAAAGGCATCGCCGAAGCGTTCCTCGGAGCGGGCGCAGACGTCGCCGTATGCGGGCGCAGAGAGCCAGACGAGCTTCCGAGCGCAGGCGGCAAGAGCGCGGTCTTCGTGAGCGCCGATGTTCGGGATGCCGAGCAGGTCGAAAGGATGGTGAACGAAGTGGTCGAGCGCCTCGGCCGTCTCGATGTACTGGTGAACAACGCCGGCGGTGCGCCCTTCGCCGAGGCAGCCACGGCTTCTCCACGATTCTCGGAGAAGATCATTCAGCTGAACCTGACGGCTGCCCTTCACTGCGGGCAACAGGCCAATCGCGTCATGCAGGACCAGGACTCCGGCGGCTCGATCATCAACATCGCCAGTGTGTCCGGCGTGCGCCCTTCCCCTGGCACGGCGGCTTACGGCGCGGCCAAGGCAGGATTGATCAACCTGAGCGCCACGCTTGCCATCGAATGGGCCCCCAAGGTTCGCGTCAATTCAATCGCCGCAGGCCTGATTCGCACTGAGCAAGCCCATCTGCACTACGGCGACGAGGCGGGCATCGCGCGCGTTGCGGCGACGGTGCCTCTACAACGTCTCGGCACGCCCGAGGACATCTCGGGGGCGTGCATGTTCTTCGCCTCGTCGCTCTCGGCCTATGTGAGCGGAGCCAATCTCGTTTTGCACGGTGGGGGAGAAACACCCGCGTTTCTTTCAGCCGCTAGCGTCAATCAAGGAGACTGAGCGAATGGAGTTTTCGTTCTCGGAAGATCAGGACGAGCTGAGAAGAGCCGCACGCCGGTTCTTGGAGGTCGCGTCCTCGGAAGAGCGCGTGCGGAGCGCGATGGAGACCGAACGAGGTTACGATCAGGCGACCTGGGAACAGCTCTCCGAAGAACTCGCGTGGACGGCGCTGACGATTCCCGAGGAGTACGGCGGCCTCGGCATGAGCTACCTCGACCTGCACCCTCTGATGGAGGAAATGGGCCGGGCGCTTCTCTGCTCGCCGTTCTTCTCCACGATTTGTCTAGGAGCCAACGCGCTTCTGCTGGGTGGCAGCGAAGAGCAGAAGGAACGCTACCTACCTGGCATCGCAGCCGGCGAAACGACGGCGACTTTGGCGTTCGCCGAGAGAAACAACCGGATGAACGCCGTGGGGGTGGAAGCGACACACGCGAAGAGCGGTTCCGGCTACATCCTTCGCGGCGACAAAAGCTACGTTCTCGACGGCCACACTGCCGACCTGCTCATCGTCGCGGCGCGCTCCGCGGGCAGCGCGGGCGCCGAAGGCGTGAGCTTGTTCCTAGTGCCGGGCGACACGGACGGGCTGAAGCGCAGCTGGCTGCCCACGATGGATCAGACCCGGCGCTTGGCTTCTGTCGAGCTGCGTGACGTGACGGTTGCTGACGATGCACTACTCGGTCAAGAAGGCAAAGGCTGGGAGCTCTGCGAGCGAACTTTGGACCTGGCGCGCATCGCCCTTGCCGCCGAGCAGGTGGGCGCGGCCGAGATGTGCCTCGACATGTCGGTCGAGTACGCGAAGGTACGGAATCAATTTGGCAGGCCGATCGGGTCGTTCCAGTCGATCAAGCACAAGTGCGCCGACATGCTGACGATGGTCGAGTCCGCGCGCTCGGCGGCCTTCTATGCAAGCGCCCTTGCCGCCCAGGGCAATGAAGATCTCGAAGAAGCGGCCTCGAGCGCGAAGGCCTATTGCTCCGATACGTTCTTTCATTGCGCCGCCGAGACCATCCAGATTCACGGAGGGATCGGGTTCACCTGGGAGCACGCGGCGCACATCTACTTCAAGCGCGCCAAGGCAACCGAGATTCTCTTCGGTGATCCCTCTTTTCACCGCGAACGAGTCGCGCAACGCATGGGTTTGTGATGGAGCTACAGCTAAGCAGAGAAGAAGAGGCGTTTCGGCAAGAGGCGCGTGCCTGGTTGAAAGAGCAGCTCAACGGCCCCTTCAAGGACTTGCAGGGGCGCGGTGCTTCAGGCGACCAGGACACCTATGTCGACGAGCGGATCGCCTGGGGCAAAGTCATGGGCGCGGCGGGCTGGAACTGCATCGGCTGGCCCAAGGAGTTCGGGGGGCGCGGCTGTACGATCAAGGAAGAGGCTGTCTTCAACGAGGAGTACGTCCGCGCGAACGGACCAGGCAACGTCGGACACATTGGCGAAACGCTTCTCGGCCCTACCTTAATTCACTTCGGCTCGCCGGAGCTGCAGAAGCGCTTTTTGCCGCCCATTGTCTCCTGTGACGAAATCTGGTGTCAGGGCTACTCGGAACCCGGTGCGGGCTCTGATCTGGCAAACGTGCAGACGAAGGCCGAGCTGGTCGGAGACGAATGGATCATCGAGGGGCAGAAGATCTGGACCTCGGGCGCACAGTACTCGGACTGGTGCTTCGTCCTGTGCCGCACGGACCCGGAGGCACCGAAGCACCGGGGCATCAGTTACATCCTGGTTCCGATGAAGCAGGACGGCGTTGAGGTGCGGCCGATCAAGCAGATGGGCGGAAGTGCCGAGTTCGCGGAGGTGTTCTTCGACGGTGCCAAGGCTCACAAGGACCACGTCGTCGGTGGCGTCAACAAGGGCTGGAAAGTAGCGATGGGCACCCTCGCCTTCGAGCGCGGCGCATCGACGCTGGGGCAGCAGTACCTCTTCCAGAAGGAGTTCGAGCAAGTCGTCGAGGTCGCTAAGCGAACAGGTGCCGCGAAGGACCCGGTCTTCCGCCAGCGCATCGCAAACGCCGGGATCGGACTCAAGATCATGCGGGTCAACGCTCTGCGTATGCTGGAGCACGAAGGCGCCGACCTGAACCGTGAAGCGCTGATCAGCAAGCTCTACTGGTCGAACTGGCATCGCGACCTCGGAAAGCTCGCGATGGACTTGCTCGGCCCGGAAGCAGAGCTCCTCGATGGCGCACCCTACGAGCTCACCGCCATGCAGAAGTGGTATCTCTTCGCGCGAGCCGACACGATTTACGCCGGCTCGAATCAGATTCAACGAAACATCATCGGCGAACGAGGACTCGGGCTGCCGAAGGAGCCACGATGACCAGCAAACCCACGTACGTCGGCGGGCACGGCCTGCTCGAAGGCAAGACCGTTCTCGTCACCGCTGCTGCCGGCACAGGCATCGGGTTCGCAACAGCCATTCGCTGCGCCGAAGAAGGCGCCTCGGGCCTGATGATCAGCGACATCCACGAGCGGCGGCTCGGCGAAGCGGCCGACAAGATCGAAGCCGAGACCGGGGTTCGGCCCGAAACGATCATCTGCAACGTCACCAAAGAAGACGACGTCCAGGCGATGTTCGAGTTTGCCGTGGAGAAGATGGGGCACGTCGACGTCCTGATGAACAACGCCGGGCTCGGGGGCTACGCCAAGATTGTCGACATGACCGACGAGCAGTGGAATCTCGTGCTCGACGTCACCCTCAACGGTTGCTTTCGCTGCACCCGCGCCGCCCTCAAGCACATGATGCCACGCGGACAGGGCGCAATCGTCAACAACGCCTCGGTGCTCGGCTGGCGCGCGCAAGAAGGGCAATCTCACTACGCCGCTGCGAAGGCGGGCGTCATGGCGCTGACCCGGTGTGCGGCGATCGAAGCCGCCGAAGGCAACGTGCGCATCAACTGCGTCTCGCCATCCCTCGCCATGCATCCGTTCCTGCAGAAGGTCACCCCGCCGGGCCTGCTCGAAGAGCTCAAGAAGCGCGAAGCGTTCGGCCGTGGCGCCGAGCCCTGGGAGATTTCAAACGTCATGGTTTTCTTGGCGAGCGACTACAGCTCGTACATGACGGGCGAGGTGCTGTCGGTATCGAGCCAGCGGGCCTGAAGCTAGGCGGCACTCATCCGAGCCTGCCAGGCGTCGGAATAGCGCAACATGTACCGGCGGATGAGCGGAGAGAACATCCGTGCCAGCGGCCTGGTGAATCGCGATGCTTTGCGCATTTGTCCGATGAATTCCGCGAAGCTGATGCGCTGGTAGCCCAGGAGCGATTGGCTTTCTTCGGTGTCGAGCCAATCGCAGTAGTAGGCGCCTCTACCATACGCTTCCGCGGGGAACTGCCCCACCCCGGTGGCGTCAAACATGGCGCCGTAGAACTCGCGGAAGGTCAGTCGACAATTTTCGCCGCCCCCGATCATCAGCGTCTTGCAGATCGCCTGCGGGTTTTCGATCGCACGGACCTGTCCCAGTGCGACGTCTTCGGGATGCACCCATTCGAGGCGCGTGTCCGGGTTGATGCTGAATAGCAGCCGAAAGACATCCGGCGAGAGGTCACCCGCGGCTGCTTTCACACCGACCGACACCCCGATTCGGAAGATGACGTACGGTAGGCCGGAGTCGCGGAGAAGCTGCTCGCACTCGGCTTTGTTCGCGGTGTAGGTGTCGGTCGCAACGGCCGGATCATCGCCCGTCAGAGGCGGTCCACCGGGGACGCGTGGGCCGCACACAGACAAGGACGAGGCGAAGACGATCACCGGCGGATGCTCCTTGCGTCTCATCGCATCGAGGATGTTCTTCGTACCGCCCACATTGACCGCATAGGCCAGGTCCGGATGGTTCTCAGAGACAGGCGCCAGAACGCCTGCGTTGTGAATGATCGCATCGCAGTCGGCGACGGCAGGGGCGATGTCAGCCGGCGATCGGATGTCTCCCCATACGATTCGAACCCGGTCGTCAAACTGCCGGGCGGCCCTTTGATTTCGCCGACTCGGCAGGTCGAACGCGATGACCGAATGCCCCTCCTTCAAGAGTCGCTCGACTCCCGCCAGCCCAAGCCGGCCAAACGCCCCAGTTACCAACACGCGCATCCGCGCAGGCTGACCTGCGGCAGCGCCCGCTTCAAATTGAAACACGTTCTTCTTGCTGATAGGGTCCCACTCCCAGAAAAACCCAGGTTGCCTCCTGTTCGGGGGCCCGAAGGAGTTGCGAATGAAGCTCGGCCTAACACTTGGATATGCAGGTCCTCAGTTGAACACGACGGTCCAGGATCTCGTGAACATGGAGAAGATCGCTGAGGTCGAGCGACTCGGCTACGATTCGATTTGGACGGCGGAGTCCTGGGGCAACGACGCGGTCACACCGCTCGCCTGGGTCGGATCGCAGACCTCGACGATCAAGCTCGGCACGGCGATCATGCAGCTCCCCGGTCGCTCACCGGCAAACGCGGCGATGACGGCCATGACCATGGACACGCTTTCGAACGGACGCTTCATCATGGGGCTCGGCACCTCAGGTCCTCAGGTCGTCGAAGGTTGGCACGGCGTACCCTTCAACAAGTCACTCACCTGGCTCCGGGAGTACGTCACGATCGTGAAGAAGATCTTCGCGCGTGAAGCGCCGCTCGAGTTCGACGGCGTGCGCTATCAGATCCCATATCGCGGCGAAGGCTCCTCGGGTCAGGGCAAACCGCTCCGAAGCATGATCCGAAGCCGAGCCGACATTCCGGTCTTCACCGGCTCCATGGCGCCGAAGTCCCAGGCTATGTCCGCCGAAATCGCCGACGGTTGCCTGCTCACCTGCATGCACCCCGGGCGCCCGGAAGTTCTGATGAAGAACTTCAACGAAGGTTTCGAGAAAGCGGGGAATGCAAAGGGGGTCGAGAGCTTCGACATCGCTCCTACGGTTGTGGTCATCATCGGTGACCCGCAGTACGCGATGACGCCTTGCAAGATGCAGCTCGCGCTCTACATCGGTGGCATGGGCTCGAAGAAGAAGAACTTCTACAAGGACTATCTGAGCCTGGTCGGCTTCGAAGAGGCCTGCGAGAAAGTTCAAACGCTCTTCCTCGACGGCAAGCGCAATGAGGCCATCGCCGCTGTGCCCGACGAAATGGTTGACGCGCTCTACCTGGTAGGCTCTAAAGATCGCATTCGCGACCGGTTCCAGCGTTGGAAGGATTCGCCCGTCGGAACTCTGATGGTCGGTTCGCAGGACATGGACACGCTCCGCTTCGTGGCCGAGCTCAACTCGTGAGGCAACAATGAGGATTGGAATCGTAGGAGGCACCGGTCGCGAGGGGCGGGGCTTGGCCGTTCGTTGGGCGAAGGCCGGACACGAGGTGTTCATCGGATCTCGGCAGGCCGAAAAGGGACTGGCGAAGGCAGCCGAGTTCTCGGAGGAATTCGGAGTCAGCATCCGGGGTGCCGACAACCTGAGCGCCTGTGAGCACGCCGAGCTGATCATCGTGACGGTTCCGTATGGCGCGCATCGCGCGACATTCGAGTCGATTAAAGACGCGGTAGGCGACAAGGTGATCGTAGACATCACGGTACCGTTGCAGCCGCCCAAGGTTCGTTCTGTGAATCTGCCCGAAGGGCAATCAGCTGCTTTGGAAGCGCGCGCACTGCTCAACGAGGGCTCGCGTCTCGTCGCGGCTCTCCACCACATCAGCTCGGAGCACCTCAGCGACCCGAAGCACACCTTTGACTGCGACGTCTTGGTCTGTGGCGACGACAAGGAGGCCCGCGCCGCCGTGATCTCACTGGTCTCGGACCTGGGACTTCGCGGCATCGACGCTGGCGTCTTGAAGAACGCGATTGCCCTGGAGTCGATCACGCCGGTTCTTCTGCACATCAATCGCCGATACAAGAGCGTGGGCTCCGGCATTCGCATCACGGGCATCCCGGAGACGGAATGAGCCTCGGCGAGCCAAGTTCGGTCGACATGCACGTCGGCTCGGAGCTCTTGGTTCGCGCGATCGCCGGTGTGCCGACGATCGATGTGGGAGATGACCTCTTCGAGCTGATCGTTTCGAGCCTCAGCCGCTCCGACATCGAGCTTGCCGACGGCGACGTGCTCGTCCTCGCGAGCAAAATCGTCTCGCGCGCGGAAGGCTGTTTCGTCGACTTGGGAACAATCGAGCCAGGCGAAAAGGCCGACAAGCTCGCCATAGAGCTCGAGAAGGACCCGCGTCTGGTGGAGCTGATTCTCCGGGAGAGCGTCGGGATTTCTCGGAAGACCAGTGGCGCGCTGATCGTCCGGCACAGACTGGGCTTCATTTCGGCGAACGCAGGCATCGACGCAAGCAATGCGACGCCCGGGAGCATCCCCGCAGGCACGGGCCCCTGGGTGCTCACCTTGCCCCATGATCCGGACGCTAGCGCCGCGGCGCTTCGAGCAAAGCTCTGTGAGCACTACTCGGCCGAGGTCGCAGTTCTCATCACAGACTCTTGGGGACGTCCATTTCGACGTGGCACCGTGGGCTTTGCACTGGGCATGGCAGGACTGCCTGCCATTTGGGATCGTCGCGGCGCGATCGACCGCCATGGCCGGGTGCTCGAAGCTACCGAATCTGCGGTCGCCGATTCCATCGCGGCAGCCGCCGACCTCGTGGCCGGACAAGCCAACGAAGGGCGTCCCGTGACTCTGGTACGTGGCCTTCAGTTCAAAGCGTCGCACGATTCGGCGGCGGTCTTGCTTCGCGATCCCGAAAACGACTTGTACGCATGAGCGCCGCGTCCGAGAAGAAGCTCTTGGTCGTCGCGCTAGCGGGCGGCGTGGGCGGAGCCCGTCTCGTGGACGGACTCGATTCCGTACTCCCTCCGGGCTCGCTCACGGCGGTGGTAAACACCGGTGACGACTTTCAGCACTGGGGCCTGCACATCAGCCCCGACCTCGACACCGTGATGTACACGCTCGCGGGCCTTTCTCCCGAGGATCGCGGCTGGGGCATCGAGGGCGACAGCTTCCAGGTTCTCGCGGAGGCCAGGCGCCGGGGAGTTGACGACTGGTTCCAGCTCGGCGACCGCGACCTGCTCACCCACCTGTCGCGCTCCGCCGCGTTAGCCCGGGGCGATTCTCTTACTCAGGCAACCGCGGAACTCTGTAGCGCGCTCGGCGTAGAGCGGCCGATCCTGCCCATGAGCGACGGGCCCTGCCCAACGAGCATCCTGACCAGAGACGGCGCCGATCTCGCATTCCAGGACTGGCTGGTGAAGGCGCGAGCCGTGCCCGCGGTGAGCCGAGTTCGTCACGGAGGAAGCGCTCGGGCGACGCGGTCCGCCCTCGACGCTCTGAGCGCTGCCGACCTCGTCCTGATTTGCCCTTCGAACCCCTACGTGTCGATCAATCCAATCCTGCGTCTGCCGGGCGTATCTGAAGCCGTGCGGCGCTCGATGACGATCGCGGTGAGCCCGATTCTCAACAGCAAGGCGGTGAAGGGGCCGCTCGCCACGATGATCTCGGAAATCGAAGGCCACAGCCCATCGGCCGCGGCGGTCGCCATGCAATACGAGGGTTTGCTGGATGGCTACGCGGTTCATCTGGGCGACTCCTTTGGAGCCAACTATCCAATTCTCGAAACGAACATCCTGATTCAAACGAAAGCAGATCGGCTGCGCTTCGCTGGCGAGCTGCTCGAGTTCGCACGGAGCCTGACATGAGCCGCTGGGCATTGATCCCCGTCAAGGGCTTCGATCGTGGGAAGTCGAGGCTCTCGGAAGTTCTGCCTCCGGTCGAACGGGCTGCCTTGGCGCGCTCATTGTTCGAACACGTCGTGCAGGTCCTTCGGGAGTCTCCGGACATCGACGACATCGCAGCGGTGAGCGACTCGGCAGAAGCCCGTGCGCACGCCGAAGGTCTGGGCGTGTTGGCGCTCGCGGACGCGGAGCACAGCCCAGGCCTGGCTGAGGTCGTCGATGGCGCCCTCCGCGACTTGGAGCAGCGTGGCGCCGTCAGCGTGCTGATCTGCATGAGCGACCTACCGAATCTGGCCATGCAGGACATCGCCGCCGTCGCGCGGCAACTCGAGGAAAGCGACGTCGTGCTCGTGCCCGATCTCGCGAAGCAAGGCACCAACCTCATCGCGGTGAAGCCAGCCACCGGACTTCCGAGCTGCCTCGGACACGAGGACAGCCTGCAACGTCATCAGGCGCGCGCTTGTGAGCTCGGGTTGAGCGTCAGCATCCAGCTTAGTAGCGGCATCGGATTCGACGTCGATGGCCCCGGCGACCTCGATCGATTGCGCGAGCGCTAGTGCCCCGCGGAGAGACGGTCCATGAGCAGGCCCAGGAAGCGTGCGGCAAGTCGACGCGGCAGCAGTCTGATCGTCAGGACCATGAGCTTGTTGAGCAAGCCGGGAACGACCGTCACCCGCCCGCCCAAGGTCTGCAAGCTCGTGGCGACGACCGAAGCAGGACTGGCGAATATCAGGCGCGCCAATGGTCCGAAGTTCCGAGGATCGAGGCCGGCGACCTGCTGGAACTCGGTCGTGGTCCCTCCAGGACAAAGCGCCTGCACGTCGACGCCGTAGGGTCGGAGCTCTTCGGCGAGACCTTCGGCGAAGAGCAGATCGTACGACTTTGTCGCGTTGTAGTTGGCCATGCCGCCTGCTCCGGAGAACGCGTTGACTGAGGAGACGAAGATGACGCCACCTCTACCCCGTTCGCGCATTCCCTGAGCGATTTCGTGCGTCAGGAGCATTGGAGCGCGGCAATTCAGGTTGAGCATCGACTCCTGAACGCTCGGGTCCATGTCGAGGAAGGGCCCGCTCGAACCGAAGCCCGCGCAATTGATCAGCAAGCCGACCTCGATGTTAGCAAGCGCCGGTCGCAACACCTCGACGATGTCGCGCGACGCGAGGTCAGCGGGAGCCACTCGCACCTCGACCTGGCACATGTCTTCGATGGTCGAGGCGAGCGCTTCGAGACGGTTACGGCGGCGCGCCACGAGCACGACGTTGATGCCGTGATCGGCAACGCGGCGCGCGAACTGCGCTCCAATTCCCGCGGAAGCGCCGGTAATGACGGCCCATGGTCCGTACCGCTCGGCAAGCTGGCTCATAGCCGGGCAGCGTATCACGCGACGCCGTGGCGGACAGCCTCTAGCTGACGACGCGCAGGCCGCGGGGCTCGTAGTGAAAGCGCGGTTCCCGGGTGAGCGCATCGTAGGAGCCAAAGACCGAATCGGGGTCCTGAATCGCATCGAGTGGCTCGCTCGGGTCCTGATCAAATGTATCCCCGAATTCGCGAATCACACCGTAGCTGGTGTCGCGCTGCACCGGCACCCTCCCCGAGTCTCGAATGACTCGGCGCAAGGTCGCGGGCGTCATCAGCTGTCCGTTCCGAGCCCCGGCAGCAGTCGAGATGCTCTCGTTCATCAGAGTCCCGCCGAGATCATTGACACCACAACTCAGTAGCAGCTGCGAAGTGCGAAGGCCTTCTTTGACCCAGGATGCCTGGAGGTTGGGGATGTCCCGGCCGAGCATGAGGCGGGCCGTCGCATAGAGGCGTAAGACCTCGTCACCGGTCGGCCCCGGTCGGACGCCGGCGACCTCGCTTGCCGCGAAGAGCGGGGCTTCCTCGTGCACGAAAGACAGAGGAACGAACTCGGTGAAGCCTCCGGTCTCCCGCTGGACTCTGCGCAGCAAGTCCATGTGCCGCATCCGATCCTCTACCGTCTCGACGTGACCGAACATCATCGTCGAGCTGGTTCGAATTCCGAGGTGATGGGCGGAGGTAACCACGTCCAGCCATTCGCTGGTCGCGATCCGGGTCGGTGAAATCGTCTTGCGCAGACGGTCGTCGAGGATCTCGGCCGAGGTGCCGGGAAGCGTACCGAGGCCGGCATCCGCGAGCTCGGCCAAGTACTCCGAGTACGACACTCGCTTGAGCGAAGCGCCGAACTTCACCTCTTCTGGAGAGAAGGCGTGGATGTGAATCTCAGGCGCGGCTTCCTTCACGACACGGCACAGCTCGATGTAGCTGTCTCCATCGAGATTCGGCGAAAGCCCGGCCTGCAAGCAAACCTCCGTGGCGCCCATCTCCCAGGCCTGACGCACACGCCGTGCAACCTCTTCCTGAGGAAGGAAGTAGCCCTGCTCCGAGCGCACCGTGCGCGCAAACGCGCAGAACTTGCAGTTCTTGATGCAGACGTTGGTGAAGTTGATGTTGCGGTTGACCACATAGGTGACGCGATCACCCCGCTGCTGCCGGCGAAGCTCGTCGGCAACCATGCACAAGGCTTGGAGGTCGCGGCCACGTGCCTCGTTCAAGGCGACGCCGTCGTGAATGCTGAGCTCTTCGCCGTCGAGGCTTCGTTCGAGGATCGCGCGAATGTCGCGCGTGACTGCTTGCAAGCAGGTTTCGAGAGCGGTCGTCATGTCGTAGCAAGCTCCTGCTCAAGCAGAACGATGCGGGGGCGCAGAGACGCGTCGACGAAGCCCGGCGCATCGAGGTGAGTGGGATATACCGGCAGTCGCGCTTCGAGTCGAAACCCTTCGGATTCGCAGGCCTCGCGGAGGCGTTCTAGGTAGGGCCAGGGGTGCTGCGGGTTGATGTAGTCCGGGCTGACCGGTGAAATGCCACCAAAGTCGTTGATGCCCGCGTGAATCAAGGTCGCAGTCGAGGCCGGATTGAGGTTCGGTGGCGCCTGGACGCTGACGTCGTCGTCGAGGATGAGCCTGGCCAAGGCGACCGTGGCAGCGAGCTCCTCGGAACTGGGTTCGCCCGCGAGTCCCATCGCTGTGCTGGGATGCGAGCGGAAATTTTGGACGATGACTTCACCGATGTGACCGTGATCTCGGTGCAGGCGCCGAATCGCGAGAATCGTGTCAACGCGCTCTTCGACGGTTTCCCCGATTCCGATCAGCAGCCCCGAAGTGAACGGGATTTGAAGCTCGCCCGCTTCCCGGGTCATTTGAATCCGTTTGGCCGGTCGTTTGTCGGGGGCGCGGTGGTGCGGCATGCCCTTGTCGCAGAGACGCTCGCTGACGTTCTCGAGCATCAACCCGAGGCTCACGTTCACGGGTCGCAAGGCGATCATGTCGTCGCGAGAGAGAATCCCGGCGTTGGTATGCGGAAGGAGCCCGGCGGCGAGCGCTTCCTGGGCGGCCCATCGAAGGTAGTCGACCGTCCGCTGGTGACCCCAGGAACGCAGCAAGGCGCGATATTCACGAAAGCCAGTCTCGGGCGTGTCGCCGAGGCAGAACAGCGCCTCGATGCAGCCCTGATCGCGCGCTCGGTGGAGCCAAACGCGAATCTCGTCGGGGCTCATCGTCCATTCGCCGGCGTCGCCGGGCGAGCGACGGAACGAGCAGTAGTCGCATTGGTTCCTGCAGAGGTTGGTGATCGGCAGAAACACCTTGGGCGAGTAGGTCAGTGTCTTGCCCCAGGCTCTATCCCGCCGCACTCGAGCCGCCTGGCAAAGGCTGGCAGTGTCGAGCTCGCTCAGTCGGTAGGCATCCTGCTCACCGACCGGTCCGAGCCTTGCACCGTCCAGAATTGTCGGCATCGAGCTCATTGCATCTTTGCGATGACCGTGTCCGCGAATCGGTTCAGTCCATCAATGCGCCCCTGCAAGTCGCCGCCCACCATGGGAGTCCCGTACATGAGCCAGGGAACGGTGATGATGTCCGTCACACCTGCATCTTCGAGGCTCTTGAAGCCATCGGCGTTCCAGACGTCGGTGACCACCGCCTGGTACTCCATCGGCAAATGATCGCGGCCGTACTCTTTGCGAAAGGCTTCGATTTGGCCGATCAGCTCGAGCAGCTTCTTTGAGGGAAGCATCGCTGAGGACCAGCCGTCACCATATTTCGCGGCTCGCCGAAGCCCGGGCCTGGTGTGGCCCCCGATGTAAATCGGGATCGGCTTGCTCGGCACCGGGCTCATCTGAATCTTACCGAAGTCGTAGTGCTCGCCATGGTATTCGACCATGCCGCCGCCCCAGATCAGTCGAAGGATCTCGAGGCACTCGTTCATGCGCTTGCCGCGCGTGTCGAAGTCGGTACCACACCACTTGAATTCCTCGGGCAACCAGCCGAGTCCGCAGCCGAAGCCAAAGCGGTTGTTTGATAGTGCCGCCAAGGAAGCGACCTGTTTTGCAACCAAGACCGGGTGACGCACGGGCAGCTTCACGACGCTGGTGTAGAAGAAAATCGACTTGGTGGCGCCTGCCATGGCGGCCGCGCCCACGATGGGCTCGATCCAAGGCGTCTCGCCATCCCACATGCGGCTACCATCTTGAGTGTACGGGTACGGCTTGCTGACTTCTTCGGAGAAGAAGATCGAGTCCGGTAGGACGATGGCGTGATAGCCGAGTTTCTCCGCCTCCTGAGCGACCGGGATATAGTGCTCGGGCGGCGCCATGGCGATGGACGCAGAGAATTTCATCGGCCGGACCTTAGCATAGCGGAGCCCCTGGCAAAGCCGCGATCAAGCGCGCATGCGGCTCATGCCCGGTCTCGGGGGATCCGAGTGCCGATGACCCGCGTCACGTTGAGCCAGGCCAACATGCGGGCCGAAAGGAGCGGCTTGCCCGTGTTCATGAACCCGACGCTGATATCACGATCGGGATCGGCCCATCCGAGGACATTCGTGAAGCCGAGATGACCGTAGGCATTGGCGGTTCGCGGTCCGTAGAACCCAAAGCTTCGCAAGCCGAGCATGAACCCCATCGAAAGTGGGATCGGCATCATCAAGACGCGATCAACTTGCCCCGTTACCTGGGGCTCGACGGCACGGGCAACCGTGCGCTGCTCGAAAACGCCGCTGTCTTGATAGGTGCCCCCACAAAGCAGCGTCTCGAAGAAGCGCGAAATCTCTTCGGCAGTCGCAATGATGTTGGCCGCTGGTGCGACCCCGGTGCGGAACCGCGGATCGTTGCTCAGGTCGACGAGCTCGCGCATCGAGGCGCCAAAGGCGACCTGGACGAGATTCTTGTAGGGCCAAGTCGGAGCGGGACCCGTGAAGGCATCGACCGCAACCTGATCGAGAAGCTCTGGGGCGACACCATAGTTGAAGTGATTCATCTTCAAGGGCTCGCGGACCTTCGCAGTCAAGAAGTCGCGAATGTCCCGGCCCGTCACGCGCCGAATGATCTCGCCCAAGATGAATCCACTAGTGACCGCCTGGTACGCTTGCACGCTGCCCGGCCGATGCGTGGGCTCCAGCTCGCAGAAGGCCCGTACAATCGCTTGAGGCTGTGAGAGCAGGTCGAGGTTGATCGCTTCTTCGGGCGTTGCAGGAATCCCTGCACGGTGTGTGAGGACGTCGCGAATCGTGATGCTGTGCTTCCGCCGCTTCGCGAACTCCGGGATGAATGTCGCCACCGGCTCGTCGACATGTAGCTGATCTTCTTCCTGCAAGAGGTGAATCAGCATGGCTGTAACCGCCTTCGAGCCCGAAAAGAAGTTGAAGAGCGTGGCCGGCGTTGCCTTTACCAGGGGCGTGCCTTCCGGATCCTCCGGGCTGTTTCCGCGAGCGTGGCCGATCGCGCGGTCGAGAATGATCTCACCCCTTCGCCGGATGCAAAGCGCGATCGCCGGGTGCAGCCCCGACTTGTAGAAGGTCACGACCGAATTCCAAATCGCCTCGACGTCCTGAGTGCTCAGACCCACAGCCCGCGGGTCGATTTCCCGGTGACTCTTGGTAGTCACTTCCTCCGGATCGTAGGTCTTCACGCTGACGGGCAGCAGGTCTCGAAGCCGCGGCCGCTGCATCAGCTGCCTCGCTGATATCCGAGGTTTGGCTGCAGCCAGCGCTCAGCTTCGGCAATGGTCATGTTCTTTCGGCGAGCGTAGTCTTCGACTTGCTCTCGATCGATGGGGCCTACGGCGAAGTAGCGGGACTTGGGATGACCGAGATAGATGCCGCTGACGCTGGCGGCTGGGTACATCGCGAAGTGCTCCGTCAACGAGATTCCGATTTCGTCGGGGCGCAGCAGCTCCCAGAGCGTCTTCTTCTCCGTGTGGTCCGGGCAAGCCGGGTAGCCGAATGCGGGCCTAATGCCGCTGTATTTCTCGCCGATCAGCTCCTCGTTACTGAAGCTCTCCTCGGGTTCATAGCCCCATTCGCGGCGAGCGCGTTGGTGCATGAGCTCTGCAAACGCCTCGGCCAATCGGTCTGCGAGCGCCTTGACCATGATCGCGTTGTAATCGTCGTGATCCTGCTCGAAGCTGTGAGCGAACTCTTCGGCGCCGATCCCCGTCGTGACGGCAAAGGCCCCAATGTGATCTGCGATGCCAGATCCGACCGGCGCCACGAAATCCGCGAGCGAGAAGTACGGCTGTTCGTTCGGCTTGACCGCCTGCTGTCGCAGCATGTGAAAGCGCAGATGCTCACGACTGCGCGCCTCGTCGTCCCAGACGATGATGTCGTCCCCATCCTGGTTCGCCGGCCAGAAGCCATACACAGCGCGCGGCGAGATCATCTTGTCGGTGACGATGCGGTCGAGCAAGGCCTGTCCGTGCTCATAGAGCTCTCGCGCCGCGGCTCCGTGATTCTGGTGATCGAGTATCTTCGGGAACTTGCCCTTGAGATCCCAGGCCGAGAAGAAGAACGTCCAGTCGATGTACTTTGCGATCGCTTCGAGGCTCACATCTTCGACGACACGGCGCCCTTGAAAAAGCGGCGCCTGCACCTCGTCGTTCTTCCATTCGATCCGCGCTCTATTTTCCCGCGCGATTTCGAGAGAAATCAACTCGCGGTTCTGACGGTGTTCGAAGAGTTTGCGCGACTTCTCCTGCTCGCTTCGGTTCTTTGCATCGACCTCAGTCCGGCGCTCGGGGCTCAGGAGGTCGGACACGACGTTCACGACGCGTGACGCATCGAGGACGTGTGTAGTGCTGCCGTCGTAGGCCGGCGCGATCTTGACCGCGGTATGGGCCCGGCTGGTCGTGGCGCCACCGATGAGAAGCGGAAGGCTCATGCCACGGCGCTGCATCTCCGAGGCCACGTAGACCATTTCGTCGAGGGACGGAGTAATCAAGCCGCTCAGACCGACCACGTCGCAGCCCTCGGCCTCGGCCGTATCGAGAATCCTCTCTGCGGGGGCCATGACGCCGAGGTCGACGACTGCGTAGTTGTTGCAGCCGAGCACTACGCCAACGATGTTCTTGCCGATGTCGTGCACGTCGCCCTTGACGGTCGCGAGAAGGACCTTGCCCTGCGCAGAGCTGTCGGCCTTCTCGTCCTCCATGAACGGCTCGAGGTGCGCCACGGCCTTCTTCATGACTCGTGCGCTCTTCACCACTTGAGGCAGAAACATCTTGCCGGAGCCGAAGAGGTCCCCGACGACAGCCATGCCGCTCATCAGCGGTCCTTCAATCACATCGAGAGGACGGGTGTGCTTGAGGCGCGCTTCCTCGGTGTCTTCGATGACGAACTCGACCACACCGTTGACCAGCGCGTACTCTAGCCGCTTCTCGACGGTCGCCTCGCGCCAGCTCATGTCGTGCTTCTGGCGCCGTCCCCTGCCTTTGACCGTCTCGGCGAGGCTGACCAGGCGCTCGGTCGCATCGGGGCGGCGGTTGAAGATAACGTCCTCGACGTGTTCCAGAACCTCCTTGGGGAGCTCCGCGTATACCTCGAGCTGACCGGCGTTGACGATACCCATGTCCATGCCGGCGGCGATCGCATGGTAGAGAAACGCGGAGTGCATCGCCTCGCGCACGCGATTGTTTCCGCGAAACGAGAAGCTGAGGTTGCTCACTCCGCCGCTCACCAGTGCGCCCGGGCAACGCTCCTTGATCTGCCGCGTCGCCTCGATGAAGTCGATCGCGTACTGGTTGTGCTCTTCAATGCCGGTAGCCACCGCGAAGACATTGGGGTCGAAAACGATATCGGTCGGCGCAAAGCCCGCCTCTTCCACCAGAATTCGATAGGCGCGTACGCAGATTTCTACCTTCCGCTCGATGGTGTCGGCCTGCCCCTCTTCATCGAAAGCCATCACGACCGCCGCGGCGCCATAGCGGCGCACTTTGCGAGCCCTGACGAGGAACTCCGCTTCGCCTTCTTTCATGCTGATCGAGTTGACGATTGCCTTGCCCTGTACGCACTTGAGACCCGCCTCGATCACGCTCCACTTAGAGCTGTCAATCATGATCGGAACGCGCGAAATCTCGGGCTCGGAGCCGATGAGATTCAGGAACGTCGTCATCGCCTGCTCGGAGTCGAGCATGCCCTCGTCCATGTTGATGTCGATGATGTTCGCTCCGTTGCGAACCTGCTGGAGCGCGACCGAAACCGCTTCCGGGTAATCCCCCTCCGTGATCAGCGTTCGGAACTTGGCCGAGCCCGTTACATTGGTTCGCTCTCCGACCATGATGAAGTTGGTTTCTGGACGGATGACCAGGGGCTCGAGGCCGCTAAAGCGGGGGAAGTGGGTATCGCGCACCGGTTTCGGTCGCGGTGGAACGTCCCGAACCGCCTCTGCGATGGCCCGAATGTGATCCGGAGTCGTCCCGCAACAGCCACCGATGATGTTGATCATCCCGTCCGCGGCGAAACCCCGCAGCAGCTCGCTCATCTGCTCGGGAGTTTGATCGTAACCGCCAAATGCGTTCGGAAGCCCGGCGTTCGGATAGCAATGCACGTAGCAATCCGCGATCCCCGCCAGCTCTTTCAAGAACGGTCGCATCTCCTGAGCGCCCAGCGAGCAGTTGATGCCCACCGCCAGGGGTCGCGCATGCTCGATCGACACGTAGAACGCTTCGACGGTTTGGCCTGATAGCGTACGGCCGCTCTTGTCCACGATGGTGACCGAAATCACGATCGGAAGGCGGACCCCCTTCTCGTCGAAGACATCATCGATCGCGCAGAGCGCGGCCTTGGCGTTGAGCGTATCGAAAATCGTTTCGACGAGCAGCAGGTCCGAGCCACCGTCGATGAGGCCTCGCACTTGCTCCGCGTACGCTTCCCGCGCCTCGTCAAAAGTCAGCGCCCGATAGCCCGGATCATTGACGTCGGGACTGAGGCTCAAGGTCTTGTTGAGGGGGCCGATGGCGCCAGCGACGAAGCAGGGGCGGTCGGAACGGCTCGCGGTCGCCTCCTTGGCAAGCCGCGCGGCCGCTACGTTGAGGTCGTTCACCACCTCTTGCAGGTCATAGTCTGCTTGCGAGAACGAGTTCGCGTTGAACGTATTGGTTTCGATGATGTCCGCGCCCGCATCTAGATACGCTTCGTGGATCCCGCGGATCACGTCCGGTCGCGTGAGAACCAGCAGGTCGTTGTTGCCCTGGAGGCTGCTCGGATGGGTGGCGAAGCGCTCGCCCCGAAAGTCGGCCTCCCCGAGCCCCGCGCGCTGGATCATCGTCCCCATGGCACCGTCGAAGAGGACAATCCGTTGCTCGAGTAGCCGCTTGAGTTGTTCTGCCGTCGCGTCGTCGCTCATCTGCTTCAAACCTCACCCCGAAGAACTCCCGTAATGACCTTAAAAGGTGGCATGCGCCCGTAGGCCGACGCACGCATACTGACGACGAGGGACCAATCTGCCACCCTAATATAATCCTGATGGGTTAAGGTAGAATGCTTAGACTGGTGCGGCTAGGATGAACTCCAACCGATTGGCTTTTGGTACGGCGTGGGTCCGCTTCATGTTAGCGGCCTGTGGGATTTGGCTCGTCCCACTCCTGTACCCGCCGATGGAAGCGCACCGCGGTGTTTTTGTCGCTTACGCCTGCGTCGCGGTCGTGGAGCAATTCTTGATTTGGCGGGACATCGCCGGGCCGTGGCGACCGTTCCTCGGCGGGATCCTCGACATGGCGCTGCTCACGTTCATCGTCCAGCGCGTCGGCTCCTCGCGGACGGTGATGGTAGCGCTCTATTTCGTCGCAGGCATCGTCAACTCGCTCGTGGTGACACCGAGAATGGGCGTCCTGCTTTCGAGCATTGGTGCAGCGATGTACTCGGCCGTGGTCATGATGGAAGTCCGAGGTGCGTTGCCCTTTGCGCCCGACGGACCGGCATGGATGCAGGCGGGAAGACCCACCCCCATCGACGGCTTCTTACAAGCGTTGCTGGTCACGGTGCTGCTCGTCTTTGGTACGGCGATTGTTGCGACCCTGATTCGGAAGATCAACCAGCGGGAGACCGAGCTCGTCGTCGCCAATGAACGCCTCGCCGAGCTCTCCAGGCAGGATCCACTCACCAAGCTCTGGAATCGCCGGCACATCTTGAGCCACATCGAGCAGGGTCTTGCATGGTTGAATCGCGGGCGTCCGATGGCTGTAGTGATGATCGACCTGGACCAGTTCAAGCGGGTCAACGATACGCGAGGCCACCTCGAAGGGGATCAGGTGCTCAAGAGTGTGGCAGAAGCGCTTCAAAGGTCGACGCGCGAAGTCGATGTCGCAGGCCGCTACGGCGGCGACGAGTTCGTGATCGTCCTTCAGGACACGACTCAAGAGGAGGGACGCGTCGCAGGAAACCGTTTTGTGACGGCGATTCGGGAAGTCGGCATGAAGTTCGACTCGCGAAAGCCGGTGACCGCCAGCGCCGGCCTGAGTATCGCCCGCCCCGGCGACACGGTAGAGGCCGTCTTGAAACGCGCCGACGATTTCGCATACTCAGCCAAAGGCAAGGGCGGCAATCGCCTTTGTGGTTGAGGCATGCCAGAGAAGATTTTGATCGCCGGCTGCGGCGACGTAGGAAACGCGCTTGGGGCGCGGCTGCTCAGCGAGAGCTGTGAGGTCTGGGGCGTCCGGCGTCGCGTCGAGGCTCTGAGCGATGGGATCCAGCCGTGGCGCATCGATCTGACCATGCCGAGCAGTTTCAGTGCCCCGCCCGCGGCCTTCGACTATTTGTTCTACACAGCGAGCGCGGACAGGCGCGACGAAGAGCACTACCGTGCGATCTACGTCGATGGGCTTCGGAGCCTCTTGGGCGCTTTGCGAGCGGCCGGCTGCCCTCTGAGGCGGGTTTTCTTCACGTCGAGCACGGCGGTGTACGGACAGAGCGCCGGCGAATGGGTCGACGAGACCTCGGCTACCGAACCGCTCCGCTTCAATGGACGCGTTCTTCTGGAAGCCGAAACCGTTGTTCGTGAGGCGCCCGAGACCGGGATCAGCGTACGGCTGTCGGGGATCTACGGCCCTGGACGAACACGGCTCGTACGGAAGGTCTGGAACCGAGAGGCAACCGTCGGCGGAAGCTGGACCAACCGGATTCACGTGGAGGACTGCGCCGGCGCCTTGCATCATCTAATGAGAGTCGAAAGCCCGAGCGGGCTCTACCTCGGCTCGGACGATGAACCGGTGAAGACCGCCGATGTCGTCGCCTGGCTCAGCAAGGAGCTGGGAGTGCAAACTCCTGCGCAGAGCGGGGCCGAGAACCAGCCGGAGCGATTGAACAAGCGCTGCCGAAACGCGCGGCTTCGAGATACCGGCTACCGGTTCGAGTATCCGACCTTCCGAGAAGGCTATCGGCCGATCGTGCGCGAGTTTCTCAAAGGGCCAGGCTAGCTGCGCTCAAGCGAATGCCGCTAGGCAGTTCGGGTGATGATGTGGAAGCCGAAGGGCGTCTCCACGACCGCGCTGGTGTCCCCAACGCCGAGCGCGAAGGCAGCATCCTCGAAGCCCTTGACCATTTGGCCTCGGCCGAAGCCACCGAGGTCGCCTCCCGACTGCGCCGACCCGCAGTCGGAGTGCTGGCGCGCGAGCTCGGCGAACTCGGCGCCGGTCTCGAGCTTCCTTGCGATTTCGGCGATTTGAGATTGGGCTTCCTCTTTGCTGCGTGTCGCGGAGGAACGCTCCGAGCCCGCGTACATGAGAAGGATGTGTGAAGCGCTGATCTGATCTGCCATGCTCGTCTCCTCTGAGGGCCGGACCGTAGCAGAGATCGGCCGCCTCTACAGTGCCAAAACCGGCTTCAGTTTGCCGGCACAGCGCGCCTCGACTGTAGCGCGATCGACTTTCCCCGAGCGATTGAGCGGCAGCGAGTCGAGCAAGCAAATGCGCTTGGGATGCTTGTAGGCGGCCAGATCTTTGCCGAGCCTCTTGCGAAGACCGTCCGCGCTGTATCGCCTGGGGTCAGTCACGAGCGCCGCGACCAGTTCCTCGCCCCATTCGGCGTGCGGCAGCGAAAAGACACAGGCCGACGCGATTCCTGGAACGGTTTCGAGCCAGGCTTCCACTTCTTGGGGTGCGACATTCTCTCCGCCCGTCACGATGATGTCGTCGAGGCGTCCCTGAACCAGAACTTGCCCGTCCGGCAAGAACGAGCCGAAGTCCCCGGTGCGAAGCCAGCCGTCCGCCGTCCAGGGCTCGCCGCTTCGGTCTTCGCCGAGATATCCGTCCATGAGCACGTCGCCGCGAATCTGGATTTCGTCATCCTCGATGCGCAGTTCGATACCGCGCAACGGGAGACCCGAACCGGGCGATCCACTCTGCCCGGGCGATTGAGTCGTGACTTGAGAACATGCTTCAGTGCAACCGTAGGTCGCGAACGTGGGCACCCTTCGGCTCTGGGCGAGCTCGCGAAGGGCGGGGGGAAACGGCGCGCCTCCCACCAAGACCGCCCGGAGCGCGGGGCTCGGTGTCCATGCAGGCTCTTCCAAGCGCAGCAATCGGCGAAGCATGGTGGGAACGACGCTCAGAATCGTCGCGCGATCCTCGGACATCAGGCGGACCAACTCGCGTGGCTCGAAGGGACCGGAGCTCAGCACCACGCAGCGCCGGGCGATCAGCGAGCGGGTTACGATCGAGAGCCCTCCGACGTGGGCAGGCGGCATGCACAAGAGCCAGCGATCGTCGGCCTGCCAACCGAGGTTCGCGGCGTGGGCAGCTTCCGAGGCGATGAACGCGCGACGGGACAGGCGGGCTCCGCGGGGCCCGCCTCTGGAGCCAGAGGTGTACGCGATGGCCAAGGTCTGCTCGACGGAAATCGGAGCGGGCAGCATGACTTGCCCCGCAGATGCCCCGCCCAGGGTCCAGCCGTCGATCCGATGGCTGGGGCGCGCCTCCTCTAGAAGCAGAGCGCGTTCGCGATCTCGGAGGCGCGGGTGCAGCAGCACCGCCGGACAGCCGAGCTCCAAGAGCGCGTACAGCCAGACGAGCGAGTCGACATCGACGTCGGGGGTGAGCGCCACCCTGTCCCCAGGCTTTACCCCGCGGTCCGCAAGCGATGCGAGGGCGGCGCGAACGCGTGCGGCGACCTGGGCATATGACCATGCACGGCCGTCGGCGATCAGGCAGTCACGGTGGGGCTCTTCGGTCGCGGCCCCGAGGAGGCTGAGCTCAACCATCGGAGTCCTCATCGAACTCCAGCCCCAAGCCTGGCGCCGCATGCGGGATGATCTCTCGGCCCGCAATCGCGGCGATCCGGTGCGGCGGCCAGAGTCCAAGGGCCGGATGCTCGCCCAGACCAGCCGCCAGCTCGGTTTGAAGCGCGAGCGCGAGCTCAGCGCTGACCGCGCGTGCGATCGGGCCGTCGAAGCTGTGCGAGATCAGATACTGGGCGCCATGTGCGGCGGCACGCTCGGCAGCTTCGAACGAAGCCCGAAGTCCGCCCAGGACCATCGGCTTGATCACGACGGCCGCAATCCGGCCGCTGTCGAGCAAGCGCTGGGTGAGAGCCTCGTCACGAAGAGTTTCATCGAGGGCAAACGGCAAGGGCAGACCCAGCGCGGTGGGCCAATCCTCCGGCGCCACGGGCTCTTCGATCAGCTCGAGCTCCAGTGCTTCGAGCGATTCGGAGTGCCGCCGAAGCAAGGCGACCGGGATGCTGCGGTTGGCGTCGAGACGGAGGGGGAGCCGTGGATGCGCGCGGCGAATCGAGCGAAGGGCAGCGAGCTCGCTCTCGAGGTCGGATCCGATCTTGAGCTTCAGGTGTGTTGCCCCGTCGGCGAGCAACTCATCGGTGCGAGCGGGCCATTCGCCAGCGTCTGCGGTCATGACGAGATCTGCGATGGGAACCGCGCGTCGTTCGGCGTCGCCACCGAGGACTCGATGCACGGGTTCGCCTCGCGTGCGCCCGAGCCAATCGAGCAGTGCCGTTTCTAGCGCGAAGCGGGCCGAGGGCTGGTTGAGCGGCCGGGCGGCAAAGGCGTCGACGAGAAGCTCGAGGGGGCTCGCTAGCGGGTTCACGAGCACCGGACCATCGGCGAGACCCTGTAGCTCATCGGCGACGTCCGCCATCGCGTCGGGAGAGTAGCCGGGGAGCGGCGAGGCCTCTCCGAGTCCGGTCGTTCCGTCGCTTCGCATGAGTCGAAGCACTGCAAACGCCCGCTTGACCAAGCCTTCCGCTCCGCCGACGAGGGGGTCAGAAAGCTCTCCCTCCACCAGGTCGATCTGCGCATGGAGCTCGGTCACAGGACGATTCCGATCGCGAACAGCAAGCCGAACAGCGAAAGAAGCTTAGCCGTGCCCGCCAGCGTTTCGTTCAGAGCAACTCCGCGGTCGTTCACGACGGAGAAATACAGTCGAATTCCCCAAAGAATGGTTAGCAGTGGAAGACAGACCCAGGCACTGGTCCAGCCGAGAAGGAACATGAGCACGGGCGTCGCATAGGAGACGAAGAGCAGTAGCGCGTACTCTCTCACACCGGCGTCTCTTCCAAATCGAACGACGAGCGTGGTCTTGCCTGCCCGTCGGTCGCCTCGGTAGTCGCGGACGTTGTTCACCACGAGAATCCCGGTCGCCAAGGCGCCGATCGGGACAGAGGCGAGCCAGGCGATTTCGGGAACGTACCGCGCTTGAACGAAAGCCGTCCCGCAAACCGCCACGAATCCGAAGAACGCCATCACGAACACGTCGCCGAGGCCGTTGTAGGCGAGCGGAAAGGGGCCGCCGGTGTAGGCCAGGCCTGCTGCCATCGAGGTGAGGCCAATGATGATTACGGCAGGGCCGGCAATCCAGGTGAGGTAGATGCCCGTCCCCAGCGCGAACGCGAAGGTGACCATGATCCCGCGACGGAGCTGGACCTCGCTCAGAAGCCCCGCCTGCGCCGCACGCGTCGGGCCGAGGCGGTCCTCGGTGTCGGCCCCTTTTTGGAAGTCGAACATGTCGTTCGCGAAATTGGTCGCGATTTGAATCAGAAACGCACCCAGCAAAGCAGCGAGCGCCGCATTCCAATGCAATGCGCCTACACGCCACGCGCAAGCTGTGCCTACGGCGACCGGTGCGAACGCCGCCGTGAGAGTCGCGGGGCGCGCGGCCACAATCCATGCGCGAATCGAGCCTGGGACGATCTCGGTCATCGGCGCGCCATCTCCTGGACCCGCTTCAGCGTAGCGGCAACGACTCCTGGGGCTTCGAGCAAGAGGTTGTGCCCGACACCGTCGACGAGCTCTGCCTCGACGTGAACGTTCTTTGCGGCCAACTCTTCGGCAATCCTCGAAAACTTGGTGTCGAGCGAGCCAGTCATGAGGGTGATCGGCACTTCGAGCGACTCGACGACAGGACCATAGTCCGGCATCTCGGCCAATCCGAGCAGCTCGAGCGACCGAGCCAGGCCTTCGGGGTCTTGGGAGAGGCGTGTCCGGCGCTGCACGGTCAGAACCTCGGCTGGGAGCGAGCGCTGACTCGCAAACAGTGGCAATTGTTCCCATGCCGCAACAAAGGCCCCCAAGCCTTCCTCCCTGAGTGAGCGCGCGCGGCGGGCATCGGTTTCGCGGCGCTCTGCGCGAGCCGCTTGCTCATGGAGCCCTGGGTGAACGCCAATCAAGACGGCTGCGTCGAAGAGCTTGGGTTCGCGATTCAAGAGCCCGAGCGCAAGCCGCGCGCCAAGCGAGTACCCGCACAGCAGGCGGGGCCGTTCGGCTCCCGAAAGCAGCGAGACGAGTCGCGTGACCTCGCCTTCGAAGGAGTCGACCACCCTGCTCTGCCAATCGGAGCCATGGCCCGCCAAGAACGGAATCTTCGCCGTTCCGAGCGCTGATTGCTCGACGACACCGTTCCAACTCTCAGGCGATCCGGTGAAGCCATGCAAGAGGAGCCACATCAAAAGCCCTCGCGCTTCAAGGCTTGCTCGACTCGAGCACGGAGCGCCTGATTCTGCTCGCCCGACCCGTGCGCCGGCACCACAGCCTCGATCACCGTGCAGCCATTTCGCCCGTACGCGCTGATGACTGCGTCTCGGAGCCCCGACACCGTGCGCGCCGCTTGCGAATGCGCATCCGTAGACCGAGGCCGCAGCGCCAATACTAGCTTCGTGCGGCGTCGTGAAGTACGGGAGCCATTCCGCTTTGCCGTGCTGCGCGATCGGGAGTTGCTCGAAGATTCGGCCTCCGGCGTTGTTGACGACGACGATGACGAGCGGGTTCGACGCCTGCGAGGCCAATTGCAGGCCGTTGATGTCGTGCAGAAAGCTGACGTCGCCAATGAGCAGCGCCGTCGCGCCCGAAGAGCATGAGGCGACGCCAGCGGCGGCCGAGACGACACCGTCGATGCCGCTCACCCCACGCTGCGAGAAAATCCGAAGGGAGGATCCTCCAGGCGGCACCCAGAAGTCGAAGTTGCGAATGGGGAGGCTATTGCCCAGGACCAGCGCGCTCCCTTCCGGAGCCAAGTCGCGAAGCGTGCGTGCAGTTCCGGCCTCACCGAGCTGGTCGCCAGCCTCGTCGAGCAGCTCGGCAGCCGCTTCCCAGACGAGCTTCTCCCCGCGCTGAACCTTGGCAGCGAAGCTACCGTCTCTCGCGGCCCCGCTGAAGGGTTCGGCAGCCAGACTCGCGACGACATCGGCGAGCTCGGCCTCGACGATCAGCTCAGCACTCGCGTCCGGATCGATCCAGTCCCAGGGATGCACGTTGGCTCGGCGAATTTGGCGCGTTTCGCAAAGCTGCTCCCAAGCCTTGGACGTGGGACTTGCGCCCAGCTGCAAGACGAAGTCGGGAGCCAGGGCAGAGCTTCCCGTTTCGGTCCGCCAGAGCGTGTCGAAGGCGCCGATCAGCGCTTCGGTCCCGCCACCGCACCGAAGCTGGGATGCGGCTTCGACCGCGATGACCACGCCGGCTCGGTCCGCTAGTGCCTCGAGGTCAGTGAGGACCGCAGCCTCGCGCGGCAAGGCGGGTCCGCAGAGGACCAGGGGCCGGGCAGAGCCGTCGAGCGCGCCTGCGAGACGCCTCACCGCGCTACCATCGACACGAGGGGATCCTCTCATCGCATGGACCGACTCTTTCAAAATCGCGTCGACACGGGCGTGCGCATCGGCCTCGCTGCCGGAGGCTGCCCTCGGCTCTAGCGGCTTTCGGGCCTGCGCATTGATGTGAACCGGTCCGGGCCGGCTTCCCGAGGCTTCGAAGACGGCTCGCGTCGCCGTCCGCTTCACGGCACGCAAGCTCAGCTCGTCACCTCGAGGCTCACCTAGTTGCGCAAAGAAACGAACGTGACGGCCGAAGAGCCCAACTTGATCGCTGGTCTGGTTTGCGCCGCACTGCTGCAGCTCCGGCGGCCTGTCCGCCGAGAGCACGAGGAGCGGCACGCCGGCCTCGCTGGCTTCGATCACCGCGGGGAAGTAGTTCGCGGGCGCGCTGCCGGAAGTGCACAGAATAAGAGACGGACGGCCCGTTGCTCGCGCCTGCCCGAGCGCGAAGTGCGCGGCCGAACGCTCGTCGAGCGCGCTGATGCAACGAAGTGCCGCGTGCTCTAGCGCGGCAAGAACGAAGGGCGTCGAACGCGAGCCTGGACTGATGATCGCATCGCGGACGCCAGCTAGCGCGAGGCCATGGACGACGAGACGCGCCCATTCACTCTGTAGATCGGCGGCCGTCCCCATGGAGCGCTCCCAAAAGCGCCTGCATCTTGAGCTCGGTTTCCGCGTACTCGGTGTCGGGATCGGAGTCGGCCATGATCCCGGCGCCAGCGTAGACCCAGGCCTTTCCGTCGCGGAGCAGTCCGGAGCGAAGCGCGACGACGAATTCGCCGTCACCTGTAGCGTCGGTCCAGCCGACAGGGGCGCTATACCAGCCGCGTGCCAGCGCCTCGTGTTCGACGATCCATTGAATCGCTTCGTTTGTGGGAACGCCCCCGACAGCAGGCGTGGGGTGCAGCGCTTGAACGAGTGCGAGGATGTGCGTCGGCTGGCGGAGATGCCCTTCGATGGGCGTCTGCATGTGCAGCAGGTTCGGAAGCTCGCGGACTCTGGGCTCGGGAGCGGAGCGAAGCGAATCGCAGAACGGCTCGAGCGCCCTTAGAATCGCTTGAACCACCAGCTGATGCTCTTCCCGCTCCTTCGAGCTTTCCATCATTCGCGCAGCATCACCGTGCGCCGTGGAGCCAGCCAGGGCCTCGCTCAACAACGAAGGACCGCGGCGCGAAATCAGAAGCTCGGGCGTTGCGCCCAGGAACGCCGAATCGCCTCGCCACAGAGCGAATCGAGTGCAGCCTGGGAATTGGCCTTCCAAGCGTTTGAGAACATCGAGCGAACCCGCCCCGGTTTCGAGCTCGACCACACAGTGCCTGGCAGCAACGACTTTTTCGACGGAGCCGTTTCGGATCTCCCGTCGGATGTCATTGACCTGTCGCGACCAGGTCTCCCGGTCCGCTTCGCCGATGCGACGGACCGAAACAGGAGGAGGAATCACGCCGATCGGCCGTTCGAGGCTGTCCCAAATCGCGTCGAACACGTCGAGGATTTGGTCTGCCGGCGGGCTCTCCCGCTCGCAGACGGCCAGCGACAGCCATGCCCGCTCATCCACTTGATAGGTCCAGCTCGGCAAGAGCAAGAAACCGTCGCCGAAACTCTCCCAGGGCATCTGACTCGAGGCGCCTGGCGCGAAGGAGGTGCCGCCGAAGACGCGAGGCGAAGGGCTTGCTTCGTGAGCCACGTGATTCGTGCGGTCGAAGAAGTCGCCGATGGAGGGCGCATTGGGCGCCAAAGTCGTCGCTACTCCGAGCCCGGAGCATGCGTTGCTCTGTGGCGGGTCCCAAAGGATACTCGCTTCGTGCGGGAAAGCGCGAAGCAAGGCGTCCGCCGGCGCCACGGGCGCAGGAACGGTCACGATGAGGTGGCTGTCCTCGGAGCTACGAGCCGCAAGCGCCTGCTCGAGGAACGCCCGAGAGGTTTCCCTGTTCGGTGCGCCTTCGATGACGAAAGCTGCACTCTGCGACCTCACGACTGGCCCCCTTTGGGTTCTGCGACGAACAGGTTGCAGGCGCCAAAAGTCAGCGGCTGCACGTCGAGCACCTTCAAGCCGGAGGCCTGCATCTGCTCGGCAAACTGATCGGCGGGCGGAAATGCGGCGATGGACTCTTGCAGGTACTTGTACTCGCGCGATCCGGACAGCATCCCACCGATCCGCGGAATGACTTTTCGGACGTGAAAGCGGGCGAACGGGCTCAGCCACCCCACGCTTGGCTCTCCCAGCTCCAGAACCGCGACCCGGCCGCCAGGCTTGGTGACTCTTGCCATCTCCGCAAGCGCGGCGCTTCGATCGGGAACGTTGCGAATGCCAAACGCGATGCAGCAGCCGTCGAACGAGTCGTTTTCATAGGGCAGCGCTTGCGCGTCACCGATCTCGAGCTGCACGCGATCGGCAAGACCAGTGCGCATCACCTTCTGGACACCGACCTCGAGCATCCGACTCGACGGATCGCTACCAACGACCCGTGCGTCGGTGTGAAGCCGGGCGATCATGAGGGCTAAATCGCCAGTGCCTGTCGCGAGGTCCAGAACACGAGCGCCGGCGGGAAGCTTGAGCGCGGCAACGGTCTTGCGACGCCAGGACTGATCGATCCCCATCGACATCAATCTGTTCAACAGATCATAGCGACCCGCGATCTGATCGAACATCTCCCCCGACCCAGGGTTCGGCGAGCCGGTCTGTTGGACCGTTTCGCTCATTGAGCGCCCCGTTCGAGCTTCTTGGCCTGCAAGCGGGCGTTCTCCTGCACCTCTTGCTTGCGCGAGTGGAGTCGCATGTGACCGCGCTGAATACCCTCCCCGGCAAGCGCGCGAAGCGCTGCCAGGTTCGATGCCATGCCGGCCGCGCCCATGACGACGGCAAGCTCGCCCGCGTTCTTGACTCCCATCAACTCGAAGGCGGCGCGAACGCCACGATGAACTCGCGTCGAGCCACCGACCGTTCCGACCGCCAGCGGCATGTCGAGCTCGCCGTGCACGCCACTGTCGGTGCGGCTCCAAACGACGAGTGGTTTGTAGCTTCCCGTCACCGAAGCGAAGGCATGCGCCCCAGCTTCGATCGAGCGCCAGTCCTGTCCCATCGCAAGGGCGACCGCATCGATGCCGTTCATTACGCCCTTGTTGTGCGTGACCGCGCGAAAGGGGTCGAGCTCGGCGAAGCGGCTGGCTTTCACGATGCCGTCAGCAAGCTCCGGCCCGCCGAGCGCATCGACGCTCACGTCACAACGCACTTGAATTCGACGTCGCAGCGGCAGATTGCTGAGGATGCGAAGCCCAACCGTGCCGCCGGTGAGCTCCTGGATGCGCGGGGCGACGGCTTCGGCGACAGCGTCGACTACGTTGGCGCCCATGGCATCACCCACGTCTACGTAGAGATGCACGACGAGAATTCCATCGTCTTCGTCGAGCACGCGCACATCGAGATCACGGCAGCCACCGCCTCGCTTCACCATGCCGGGGATCGCGTCGTCTGCGATCCGGAAAATCGAGTCACTTTCAGCTTCGACGCGCGCCTTCGCCTCCTGCGGATTGGGCACGTCGTCGAACTGAACTTGCGTCGTCATGATCGGCGCCGTGGCCTCGCCGAAGAATCCGCCGGTCATCCGGACCTGGCGCGCGGCGTTCGATGCGGCAGCAACGACTGAAGGCTCTTCAACCGACATCGGCACCAAAACGTCGTTGCTGTTCACGCGGAAGTTGAGCGCAATCGCGAGCGGCAGGCCGTGCACGCCAATCACGTTTTCGCTCATTCGATCGGCGACGTCGAGCGTGAGGCGCCCTCCGTCCTGCAAATGCCGAACCGAATCCTCCGAAAGCAGGCCGGTGTCGAGCATGGTTCGAAGCCGCTGTTCAACGTGTTCGCGGTAGAACCCCGGGATGCGGCTAGTCACGGTTGGTGGTTGCTTGGACATCGATGACTCTTTCCTCGTTGCTCCCTAGGACTCCCGGTGGACGGTGGCGCGGGCCACCGTAATCAAGGCATCTCGTGCGCGACCCTCGGTCAGCCCTTCCAAGGCCAAGCAGGCCTCTTCCGCTTTGCGAATCGCGAGCTCGCGCGTCGACTCGAGCGCGCCCGTCTGATGGAGCGCAGACAGCAGCTGTGCCTTCGCCGCCTCTGGAACCTCATCGACGGGGCTCGCGACCAAGTCTTCGAGAACTGCGCGCAGCGAAGGGTCCCGCTCGAGGGCGACAATCACCGGATGCGTCATCTTGCCCTCACGTAGATCGGTGAACGGAGATTTTCCGATCGTCGAGCCGTCGCCCGCATAGTCGAGATGATCGTCGATCAGCTGAAAGGCAACTCCTAGGTGAAGCCCATACTGTTCGAGCGCCTGACAGGCTTCCGGGGTTAGACCACCGGCACGCGCGCCAGCAAACATCGCCCAGCGGAAGAGCGCGGCTGTCTTGCCTTCGACGACTTGCATGTACGTCCGCATCCGCGCGTCGATGCGGCCGCGGTTTTGGAGCTGAATGGCCTCAGCAAAGATCATTTCGTCGATGATGTCGAGTAGCCGAACCAAGACGTCCGGCATTTCGGCGGCGCGCACGCGGCGAAGCGCATCCACTAGCAGCCAATCTCCTGCAAAAATCGATGCTGCGTTGCCATAGAGCGTTCGCGCAGCGGGAACGCCCCGGCGCTGATCCCCAGCGTCTACCACATCATCATGCAGCAGCGTCGCGCAGTGGACGAGCTCGACCGCAACGCCGAACCCGCGCGTCTTGTCATCGAGGCCGTCACCGAGCCGCGAGGCTAGAACCACGCACATCGGACGAAGCCGCTTGCCAGCTATTTCGAGCAAATGGTGCGCGCTCTTGTGGACCACGCTCTTGCCGAGCGGAAGGCTCTGGATGCCCTGCTCGAGCGCTGCCATGTCCCAGCTCACCAAATCTGCGAGATCGGCCAAATGCGCGGAGAGGTCGCCGAGCCCTTGCGAGTCGCACACGGCCTGCAGGCTCGTGAGCACATCGGACGACGAGTCCAATCGAACCGCGGCGATCAACGACATCCCAGGCCTCCCCTGACTCTCCTCTGCCGCATCAGTCTTCCTCTTCCGCCGATCGGAGCTCGGCCGGGTTGAGCATGCGACCTGCGACCAGCAAGCGCACGAGTCGTTCGCCGGCCTTGGACAGTGCACTGAGTCGCGAAAGTCGTTTACGCATGTAGTCCACTCGGACCCGGTCCTTGCCTGCCAGCTGGCCGCGCGCGTCATCGAGAAAGCGCTGGGCGTCTGCGAAGGCATCGCTTGCCTCGCGTATGAGATTGAGCTCGCGGCGTTCGTACACACGACGAAGGAGCTTCCAAACGCTGCTTTCCGCCTGATAGAAGTCCTTGCGCTCGCCAGGGAGCCAGGTCTTGCGAACGGCACCCCAGCGGACCAGCTCCCCGAGAGAAAGGCTCACCGCGCTGCTACTCAGCTGGAGGGTCTCCGAGAGGTCTCCCGTGGTCATCGGCTCCGGGGACAGGTAGAGGATTGTCCAGAGGCGGCCCATGTGGCGGCGGAAACCCCAGAACTCCATCAACCTGCCCATGGCGTCGGCCGCACGAAGCTCAGCCTCACGCCATAACGGCTGAGAATCACTTGGTTCTTGATGTTTTGCGGCGGCTGTGGACACTCGGGAGACTCGGTTTGTTCAAATTTTCTTGAACAGACGTAGGACCGAGGCACGAACGGGTCAAGTCAACGGCGGAGGTGGCGGATGAGGGGCCTCCCGGTGCTAGACTCCGCAGCCCCCATGAGCAGAAAACTCAACAAGTACAGCAGCCGAATCACCCAACCACCATCGCAGGGCGCTTCCCAGGCGATGCTGCACGCGACTGGCCTCAGCCGCGCCGACCTGGACAAGGCCGAAGTCGGCATCTCGGCGGTCTGGTACGAGGGGAACAGCTGCAACATGCATCTGAACGACTTGGCCGCGGTCGTGAAACGTGGAGTCGTCGACGCGGGGCTGGTCGGAATGCGCTTCAACACCATCGGAGTGTCCGATGGGATTTCGATGGGCACCGACGGCATGAGCTACTCGCTTCAGTCACGCGACCTGATCGCAGACTCGATTGAAACCGTCATGGCCGCGCAATGGTACGACGCCAATATCTCGATTCCCGGTTGCGACAAGAACATGCCGGGCTGCATGATCGCGATCGGCCGCCTCAATAGGCCCGCGCTGATGATCTACGGCGGAACGATTCGCGCGGGCCGCGGAAACAACGGCGAGAAGCTCGATATCGTCTCGGCGTTTCAGTCGTATGGCGAGCTGCTCGCGAATTCGATCGACGAGAACAAGCGCCTCGACATCATCGAGCACGCCTGCCCAGGCGCAGGCGCCTGCGGTGGCATGTACACGGCCAACACCATGGCGTCGGCGATCGAGGCAATGGGGATGTCCCTGCCCTACAGCTCTTCGACGCCTGCAGAAGACCCGGCAAAACACGAGGAATGCTTACGAGCGGGCGAAGCAATCAGGCTCCTGTTGGACAAGGACATCAAGCCGCGCGACATCATGACGCGGGAGGCCTTTGAAAACGCCATGGTGACGATCATGGCGCTCGGTGGCTCGACCAATGCGGTCTTGCACCTGGTCGCGATGGCGCGGGCGGTCGATGTTGCTTTGACGATCGATGACTTCCAAACTGTCAGCGACCGTGTGCCTTTTCTCGCCGACCTGAAGCCAAGCGGGCAGTACGTCATGGAGGATTTGCACGAGGTCGGTGGTACACCGGCAGTGCTTCGCTATCTACTGGCGCACGGCGCGCTTCACGGAGACTGCCTCACCGTCACCGGCAAAACGCTCGCAGAGAATCTTGCAGAGCTTCCCGATTTGAGCGCAGGGCAGGACGTCATTCATTCCTGGGACGCGCCGATCAAGAAGACCGGTCACCTCACGATTCTGCGTGGCAGCCTCGCGCCGGACGGCTCGGTCGCGAAGATCACCGGCAAGGAAGGCTATGAGTTCAAGGGGCCGGCCAAGGTCTTCGACTGCGAAGAGGACATGTTGGCGGCGATGGAGCGCAACGAGATCCGCAAAGGCAATGTCGTAGTCATTCGGTACGAAGGGCCCAAAGGCGGACCGGGGATGCCCGAGATGCTCTCCCCCACCTCGGTCATCATGGGTGCCGGACTCGGCCAGGATGTCGCGCTGATCACCGACGGCCGTTTTTCGGGCGGCTCACACGGCTTCATCATCGGGCACATCACCCCGGAGGCACAGGAGGGCGGCCCCATCGCCTTGGTGCAGGATGGCGACATCATCGCCATCGATGCGAAGAAGCGATCCATCGATCTCGAGGTCGACGAAACCGAAATGGCCAAGCGTCGAGCCAAGTGGAAGGCGCCGGCCCTGAAGGCCACTCGCGGAACACTTTACAAGTACATCAAAAATGTGAAATCCGCTTCCGAGGGCTGCGTAACCGACGAATAGAAACCCGGTTCACCAGCGCGCACCGACTGTTGGACCTGGTCCGGGCACCATTGGCCCGGATTCCGCAGCGATTTCGCGGCCCATCCCTACACTGAAGCAGGGCAAGTCAAAGACCTGCAGCAGGGGAACGACCATGTACATCAACAAACGAGGCCTGCGGGAGATCGGCAAGGTCCTCTTCAAGAAGCCCACCGTCGGCCGGCTCGTGACCAGCGCTTGGATTGCTCCGATCTACCTCGGTCTGCGCCAGACGGCGGTGGCCTTCCGCGGACTCGACGAGCTCGTCTGCCCGGAGTACCGGGACCAGAAGGTCGAGCGGCCGGTCTTCGTCTTTGCCAACCCACGCAGCGGCACCACCCTCGCCCACCGGCTCATCAGCATGGACGATGAGGTCTTCACCACGGTGAAGCTCTACCAGACGATTTTCCCTGCGGTCACGGCGACCAGGACTTTCAAGCGCCTGATCGCGCTGGCAGAAACCAGCGTGGGCTCGGTGCTCAACCGCGCCTACAATTTTTTCAATGCACCGCTCGAAAGCCGTTGGCAGGAGGTTCACCACATCAGCCTCGATCAAGCCGAGGAGGATGTGTGCACGCTTCTGTGGAGCCTGACCTCACCAGCGACCGGCCTGCTCTTTCCCTTCATGGAAGACATGCCAAGCCAGACCTGGATCGACCGTCAGCCCCCCGAGGAGCGGCGCGCATTCATGGACTCCTACGAGAACACGATCAAGCGTCACGTGTTCGAAGCGGGCGGCAAGCGCTTCTTGAACAAGAACGTGTTTTTCTCGACGCGCGTTCGTTCGGTCTACGAGAAGTTTCCCGATGCTGCGTTCGTGTACCTGGTTCGTGACCCGCACGATTGCCTGCCCTCGTTCCTCAATATGTTCTACCAAGCCTGGAAGGCACACTCGCCGAGCATCCGCCCGGATGGCGAAGAGATTCAGGCGCTCAAGCGACTCGGCTACGACTACTATCGATATGCGCTGGAGTGCCGCAAAGAGATTCCTGAAGATCAGTTCATCGTGATTCGCTACGAGGATCTAATTCGGGATCCGAAGAAGACGATCCTTGGCCTGTACGGCCGCCTCGGCATGCCGGTGAGCGAAGCGTTCGAGGCCAAGCTCGACAAAGCCATGGTGGCCCATCACGAGTATGAAAGCCCTCGGAATTTCGAGCTCGATTTCTTTGGCATCAGCCGCGAGGAGGTCTCCCGGGAGCTCCGCCAGGTCTTCGAGGAGTTCGGCTACGACAGGCCGGAGGACGCGCAGTACCTCGAAGCTGCGGAATGAGGTCCGCCGGCTAACACCGCCGGGCTGACGTTGTACATTCCCCACTCGGAGGAAGTATGACGACGGACGTCGAAAGACTCGAATTTCCCGGAAGCAATGGCCAGACTCTCTCGGGTCGAGTTCATTTGCCGGCGGTGAGACCAATCGCCTGCGCTGTATTCGCGCACTGCTTCACCTGCTCGAAGGAGAGCAGAGCAGCAAGATACATCGCCGCGGCTCTCGCGGAGAACGCAATCGCCACCCTCCGGTTCGACTTCGCGGGTCTAGGGGAGAGCGAAGGCGACTTCGACAGCACGACGCTCTCTCAGAACGTGGACGACATCGTCGCAGCTGCAGACGCCTTGCACGGGCTCTACCCGGTACCGATGCTACTCGTAGGGCATAGCCTCGGAGGCACGGCGGCTCTCGCCGCAGCGGGGCGAATTCCGGAAGTTGCCGGTGTTGCAACGATCGGTGCGCCTTTCGAGCCCGAGCAGGCCGAACGTATCGGCAGCATGAAGAAGCCTCTCGTCGTTTTTCACTCCCCACAGGATCAGGTCGTCGGAATCGACAATGCCCGCATGATCTACCAGGCCGCCCGGCACCCCAAGAGCTTCGTCTCGTTGGATGGGGCCGATCACTTGTTGGGCAGGCAGAGCGATGCGAGATACGTCGCTGCGGTTCTCGCGGCCTGGGCCGGCCGCTATTTGCCAGGAGAGCCCGCTGAAGAGATCGCCGAGGATGCACCAGAGGGCGAAGTAGTCGTCGAAGGCAGAACGAGCAGCTTTCTTCAGCGAATTCAAGCTCGCAATCTCACGTTCTCGGCAGATGAGCCCCTCGACAAGGGTGGCAGCAATCTCGGCCCCAATCCCTATGAGCTACTACTGGCCGGCCTCGGCGCATGCACGTCCATGACGCTGAAGATGTACGCAGGCCGCAAGGAGTGGCCTCTGGAAGCGGTCCGGGTCACCCTGCGCCACGATCACGTGCACGCGAAGGACTGCGAAGACTGCGACAAAGAGACCGGTATGATTGATGTGATTCAGAAGAAGCTCGAGCTCGAGGGCGACCTAAGCGAAGAACAACGCGAGAGGCTTCTTGCGATCTCGGCACGCTGTCCGGTGCATCGTACCCTGCTCAACGAAATCAAGATCCGCTCGGAGCTCGCTTGACGACACTCGCTTCAGTCAACAACGTTTCACTGGCACTTGGAGGGGACACGCTCTTTGACGGGCTGTCACTGCAGGTGCACCAGGGCGATCACATCGGGCTGGTAGGGCCGAACGGATCGGGCAAGTCGAGTCTGTTCCGATTGCTTGCCGGAAAAATCGAACCCGACGGAGGCACGGTGAGCATGCCCGCCGGACTGCGCGTCGGCTTTCTGCCCCAGGAAATCACTTCGTTTCCAAACGAAACCGTGCTGACCTTCGTGTACGACAGCGTGCCAGGCCGGCCCGAGCTTCGCGCGGAGCTCGAACGGAACGAAGCTCGATTGGCCGAGCTCGAACACGACCCCGAGACTCACGAGAAAGAGCTGGTCGCAGTCGCTAGCTCCGTCGCGGAGCTTCACGAGCAGATCGCCATTCTCGACGCGCAGTTCTCCGAGCACGAAGCCAAAAAGATTCTCCACGGGCTCGGCTTCACCCAGGAGGATCACCGGCGCCTCCTATCGGAGCTCAGCGGAGGCTGGAAAATGCGGGCCGTCTTGGCGTCACTGCTGTTTCAACGTCCTGCGCTCTTGCTCCTCGACGAGCCCACCAACCACCTGGACATGCCGTCGGTGGCCTGGTTCTCGAAGTTTCTGAGCAGCTACGACCAGGCGCTCTTTCTCGTCTCCCACGACAGGGAGTTTCTCAACGAACAAGTCAACCGGGTCGTGAGCTTCGAACCGGAAGGTGTCCGAACGTTTCGCGGAAACTACGAGCGCTACCTCACGCAGCGTGACGAAGAGCGGCAGCTTCTCGAGAACCGGGCGAAGAATCTCGAGAAAGAAAAGGAACACCTCGAGCAATTCGTTCGACGGTTTCGTGCCAAGGCAAGCAAGGCGGCACAGGTCCAGAGCCGGGTTCGCCAGCTCGAGAAGATGGACACGGTGGAGCTGCACAGCGCGGCACGCGAGGTTCGCTTTTCGTTTCCGGCAACCGATCGCGGCGCCCGCACTCCGATGCGGGTCGATGACCTCTGCAAGTCGTTTGGAGAACACGTCGTTCTCGACCAGGTGTCACTCGCCGTGGAGCGCGGCGACCGCATCGCCATCGTCGGCCCCAACGGAGCCGGCAAGACGACGCTACTGAAGATCCTAGCCGGCGAAACCGAGGCCTCCGCGGGGCGAGTCCATCTGCCCGGACAATCGAACGTCCGCTACTTCGCACAGCACCACGCCGAGGCCCTCAACATGGACCGCACGGTGCTCCAGGAGGTCGCATACGCCAGTGATGGCACGAGCGTTGAGCGCGTGCGCAAGGTGCTTGGCGCCATGCTCTTCGGAGAGCGTGCCATCGACAAGCGCATCTCCGTGCTCTCGGGCGGTGAACGGGCGCGCGTCGCACTGGCAAAGATCCTCGTTCGGCCGGGCAACGTCCTTCTAATGGACGAGCCCACCAACCACCTCGACCTTCAGACCACCGAGGCGCTTACCGATGCGCTGTCCACGTACGACGGCACCCTACTCTTCGTCAGCCACAACCGGGCTTTCATTCGTCGCCTCGCGACCAAGCTCTGGGTCGTGCACGACGGCGGTGTCGAGAACTATCCAGGCACGCTCGACGACTACCTCTGGTCCTGCCAGCAGCGCGACGTCGCCCCCGCAACCGCAACCGAGATCAAGCCGGTCGCCCAGAAGAGAAGCCGACAAGCCCGCAAAGAGCAGCGCCGAAAAGAAGCCGAGCTTCGTGCCAAGCAGAACCAAGGCGTGAAGCCACTGGAGAAGCGCGTTGGGGAGCTCGAACAAACGATCGCGAGGCTCGAGAAGACGATCGCGGCGCACAACGAAGAGCTGAGCAAGCCCGAGGTCTACGATGACCCTGAACGCCGCGACACCTTGCTAGGCGAGGCAAAGGGGGCGCGTCGCGAGCTGGATCGCGCCTTCGAAGAGTGGACCGAATCGAACGAGAGACTCGAGCAGATCCGCGGTGAGCTCAAGTCCATGGAGGGTTGAGGATGAACAAGCTGACCGACGCCGAAATTGCCGAGCACATGTTGGCTCTCCCCAACTGGGAGCTCGGGGCAGATCGCATCCGCCGCGTGTTTCGCTTCAAGGACTTCGTCGAGGCCTTTGGCTGGATGAGCAGCGTCGCCATCGTGGCCGAGACCATGAACCACCATCCCGAGTGGAGGAACGTCTGGGCAACCGTTGAAGTCGAGCTGAGCACGCACGACGCCGGCGGGCTCACCGAGCTCGACATGAAGCTCGCCTCCAAAATGGACGAGCTCAGCCGGCTCGGCTAACGAGACGGCAAGCGAACACCGCGAAAACCCAGCGGGAAGCGGGTTTTCGCAGCGTGGACGATGAGCCTCCGAAACCGCGTTGGTTCTGGAGGCCTGGCCTGTCCTCGTTAGTAGGTCGCGGTCGCGACGGGGGTCGCTAGGTCATCTACGTTGTGGACTCGAACGCCGCCGTGGCTGATCGAGTAGATGAACTCTTCGTCATCACCACTAATGAAGACGCCGCGGGTGATCTGGGGCTGGTAGCCGCACTGGTAGTAGAACTCGTCGAAGGGGTACGCGATGCCGCCGCAGTCATCGAGGACGAGGTCGGAGTGGTCGACCGCGCCGCGGCGGCTGAAGCCGTTTTCCGCGCTGACGGCCCAGAGCTCGAGCGTGCTCGAGAAATTGCCCTCGTAGGAGACGAACGGAAAAGCGAGCAGGCCCGCTCCGACGATGCCTTTGTCGGCGTAGAAATTGAAAGCCTTGTGGTTGTGGTTTGCTTCCGAGTAACCCTCACCCACGAGCGCCTTGTGGGCGAGCATGGGATTCACCGGATCGGAGACGTCGAAGATCTGAAGGGCGGTTCCGTTGTCCCTTTGGGTCAGTTCATCGACGTCGCGGCCGATCGTCAATAGATGGCTGTCGCCGAGCGGGTGCATGTAGTCGCTGAAGCCAGGAATCTTGAGCTCGCCAAGGACCTTCGGGCTCTCAGGATTGCTCAGGTCGATCGCGAAGAGCGGGTCGACCTGCCGGAAGGTGACGATGTAACCGAGGTCTCCAATGAACCTCGCCGAGAAGATCCGCTCGCCTTCGGCAAGAGGTGGCGTCGATCCGGCAAGCTCGAGCGCGTTGCCATTGAGCCTCAGCGTGCTGACGAGATTGTCGGTCGTCGGCGGGATCCATACGTCCGGAGCGATCAAGTCGGGGTTGTGGCTGGGCCAGGTGGTGCGGGTCGTCGCGATGCGAATGATCCCTCCACGCTCGTCGATCGAGAATTGGTCGTTTACGATGCCCTGAACGAAGCCCGAACCCTGATAAGGCGTCCGCTGCTGCTCAAACGAGACCGCGAAACGGTGCACCGCGGTTCGGTCGCTGTTGACGCCACGCTCGAAGTAGGTCCAATCGGGCTGAGTGAGCACCATGACCTCGCCATTGGCGTAAACCTGGGTCGCCTGACCCAAGATCGACGTGATCTGGGTCGCGCTGTTGCTCTCGATGTCGAGTCCGACGATCTGGGTGAGGCCGTAGTTCGTCAAACCCGGGGCCGGGGAGTAGAAGTCGGAGCACTGCACGGGTTGCTCCTGAATCTCGCCGTCGACACGCTCGCCCCAGACGGGAACCCAGTCCTTGAGGGCCGTGGCGCGAATTGCTTCTTTGGCCTTGCTGGCCCAAGCGCGTGCGAGAAGGATTTCAGCCTCGCGGGTCTCCGGATAGACCTCCGCGTTGTACACGAACTCGTAGAGATAGGGCACAGTGCCGGGTCGCTGCATGCTGCTCTGAACCACGGCGCGAACGACGCTGCCATGCCGGCGCGAAGAGCTATACCAGCCGTCGACATAGATCTCGCGCAGCGCTTCAGGCGAGTCGCCGCTGAGGTCGATCACAGTGATCTTCACGAAGGAGCGGCCGCAGTAGTAGTAGGAGCCATCGACGTCCGCCAACGCGGGCTCGACACCGCCACCGTAGTAGCCTTGGCAGAGGTCACCGTCGTCGAGCTCTTCGACGCCATAGGCGTTCGAAAAGACCACGGCGCGATCACCTTCGACGAACATCTCCATCGCCCCGCCTTCGATCTCGAGATCGGCGACTTTGGAGGTTTGCGATGCTGGCCAAGAATCGAATTCATGGAAACCGTTGCCGCGGATCACGTAGAGCTTGCGGCCGTCATCACCGACCTTGACGATGTCGGCCTCGTCCACGTCGGCGACCTGACGGTTCGTGTCGGAGAACCCGGAGGGAGCCTCTGCACCGCTGTCGCCCTCTGCGGTCGGAGGTGCCGCACCGCCGGCGCCACCTGACCCGGGCGCCGGACTTCCGTTTAAGAACACGTCCCCCCCGCCCCATCGGCTGTAGTACTCCTGCTTGATGAACGCCTCGAGCTCGAGATCCACCTTGGCGATGGCGTCCTGTTGAACGGCGTCGAGGACGTCCTCGCAGGTCGACGCCTGCCTCAGGGCGGCCTCGTACTGGCCGACCTCGGTGCTGGTTGAGCAGCCAATCGAGCCCCCAATCAGCATCAAGCAAAGTATTCCGGTGAACTTGCGCATCCTATTCCTCCTAGCTGCACCTAAGAATAAGCAAACAGTGTGCCTGACGAAAAACCTAGTGATTTCAAACTAGCCTATGGGTCAGCCTGTGCCATTCGGATCATCCTTGCACCCTTGTTACCTCATGCTATTGATTCTGAAAATCATTTTCATTTGCAACAGGGAGAGCCCGAAAATGGCTTATCGACAAAGGGTTCTGGCGCTGTCTTTCGGCATGCTGCTCGGACTGACCCACTGGAGCGGCGCGATCGCGAGGGCCCAAGACGCCTCCCCGTACACCGATCCCGACGCCGAACCTGACCCTGGCACTGACACTGACGCTGACGCTGCCAGTGACGGTCCCTTAATCGTTTTGCCGCCGGGAGAAGTGGCTCCCGAGCAGCCGCAAGCGGGGCAGTACCGCGTCGAGATCGATCCCCTGCGCGGCATGCAGCAGGGTCGCATGCGGCGCGAGCAGAAGACCACGATCGGCGGATACGGCGAGCTTCACCTCAACATGGTGAAGCCCGAGGACGACAGCTTCAGCTCCAGGCTGGACCTGCACCGCTTCGTCCTATTCTTTGCGCATCGCTTCAATGATCGCTTCCAGTTCTATTCCGAGATCGAGCTCGAACATGCCTTCGTCGCCGAAAGCGGCGGGGTGGCGATTCCCGGTTCGGTCCAGATCGAGCAGGCCATCATCGATTGGCGCTTGCTCAAAGGTAAGAGCGAAGCGCTCTACTTGCGAGCGGGAGCCATCCTCGTGCCGATGGGCATCATCAACCAGTGGCACGAGCCTCCGATCTTCAACGGTGTGGAGCGTCCGACGGTCGACCGCGTGATCATCCCGACCACCTGGCGTGAGGGAGGCATCGGCATCTGGGGCCAACCCACAGAAACGATTCGATACGAGCTCTATGTGATGAGCGGCCTCGACGCGAGCGGCTTCTCGGGCTCCGGCGGTCTTCGCGGCGGCAGACTCAAGGTTACCCAGGCAGAGCTCAACGGGCCGGCATTTGTCGGCCGCCTCGAGTGGGAGCCCATCCTCGGCATGGTGCTGGGCGTTTCGCCCTACTTCGGCTTGGCGGGACCGAGAGAGCTACCCGACTTGAACGTAAAGGTGGGCGGAGTCGCTGGCGATTGGCGCATCCTGAAGAAGGGGTTCGAGTCGCGCGCCCTGATCGCCTACTTCCACGTGAGTGATACCGACGCCCTCCGGGTGCCAGTCACGATTGCACCCGGTGAAACCGCGCCAACGAGCGACGTGGGCTCGGACCTCTTCGGCGTGTACGGAGAGCTCGGCTACAACGTGCTCTACTACGTCGATACCGAGATGGCCCTCGTCCCGTTCGTCCGCGTCGACTACTACGACACGACGTTTCAAGAGTCGGACCCGGACTTCGACCGGCCTGCCTTCGTCGTGCCCACAGTCGGCTTGAGCTACCGCCCCATCCCTCAGGTCGTCTTCAAATTCGATTACCAGAATGAGCGCCCGTCCAGCGGCGCGATCGCAAACCGCTGGAACGCCGGCGTCGGCTACATGTTCTAACCGACGCCGACGAGCCGCGCGGATTGCGCCTCAGGCTAGTGAAACACCGGCGCTGCGCTATGCCTCGGAGATCTCATAGCGCTTCGCAATACGCGTAGACGATCGTGATCGACTTGGCGAGAATGGGATAGGTGACCCCGGGGGATTGGTCGACAAAACAAGCCGTCATGCCCGCAACCCCGGTCACAGTGGCCGTGATCGGTCCGTCGGCCGTCTTGACGGAGGTGTAGATCAGCTCTCCGAACCCGTCCGCATCGGCGATGACGCCGGGCTGTTCGACGGAATTATCCGCGAGATCGAACGTGAACGGATCATCGGCCGGGGCGCTGATTGAGCTGGTTTCTCCACCCTCCACGCCCTCATCGAAGATGATGTACACGATCCCGTCCAGATCGGACAGAGTGCGTCCCAACTCTCCAGCGAGTCCCGTGATATCGCCATCCGGAACGACACCGAGATCAATCGCACCGCCCGTTTCATCAGGCACATAGTAGTAGTCGACGAAGCCCCAGTGACCGGTCGCCTCGGTCACGAAGAACACATCACCGCTGGGCACGTTCTCCAGGGTGAGCTGGCCACTTGCGTTGGTCGTGGTCGAGATCTGGGGACCAAAAACCGCGACGGTCGCTCCGGCGATCGGGGGTTCGGCGTCAGTCCAAGCACTCACCACACCCGTCACGGTCGAGGTCGCGGTTCCGCCGCTGCCGGCCGTCCCGCCGCTGCCGGCCGTCCCGCCGCTACCAGCAGTGCCACCGCTGCCCCCATCGCCGTTTTCATCACCGCCACAGGCCGCGGCCGCCAAAGCGCATAGCACATAGCACAATTCCAAATAGCTTCGTCTTCGTTCCCATGATCCACCTCCCTAGCATCCGAGCGCCGCCAGACTACGACATCGCTCGCGCAAGATGACAAAGAGCTAGCGTCACCAACGCTCGTTCTCGTGGTTCTCTCCGTGGCAATTGCCAGCGCAGCGGCCGGTCGATTCGTTGTAGTGGATTCGCGAGTCGGTGAAGCTGACCTGATTTGCGCCATCGACGTGCAGGAGCGGGCCGCGAATGGAAAGACCATCATCCGTGACGTCGAGGTGGCAGTTGCCGCAGGTGAAGTTCTCCTGAAGGTGTTTGCGGTGCTCTCCGCTCATGCTTTCCCAGGCGCTCTCGCCGGATGTCATGCCGGCGTGGCAGGAGTTGCACTGCATCGGCGCGGTGCCGTCTACCGCAGTGCCGTTGTCTCCCTGCCCGTCCCCGTGACAGTAGAGCACCGAGCAGGCGCCACCGCCGTCATAGCTGCCCTCCGGGCTGAGGCCGCCGAAGTCGACCTCAGCCTTGGCGGGCGTGTTGTCGAAGGCATGGCCCAGATCTAAGACGTCACTAGGCTTCGTGTGACACTCGGTGCAATCAAACGCCACGGCGACGCCGGAGGTCACGTGCGTCGTGTGTGCTCTGAAGCTGAGGGAGACCGATAGGTCGGGCGTTCCGAGGTCTCTAGGTGGCGCGCCTGTGAGGGTGTCTCCGGCCCCATGGCAGAACAAGCAGTTGCTGCGCCAGCCCACCGTATGGCAGGTGTCGCAGCTCGGTCCCGCTCCGCCACTGAGGTCCGCGCCGTGGCACGAGCGGCAATCCATGCGCTGGAGCTCCATCTCGGGACTGTGAATGTTGGGACTCGCAAATCCGGACGGGTGAAAGGCCTGATTCGATCCGATCCACGGCCGCGCGGCGTGCGGATAGCCATGACAGGTTCCCGTGCAGCTCTGCGCGCTTTGATCATATGAAAACCCCGGCGCTGAAAACTGAAAATCTCGCTGTCCGTTGATGTGTAGAGAAGGAGTGGAGATGGTGAGACCATCGTCGGTTGTGGACTGGTGGCAGTCCTGGCAACCCGCCCCGATAGAAACATGGAAGCCATGAAGCCCGGTCATCTGGCCGAGGTCGACCGAGGGGCTGCTCGAGTCCGCATGACAGCTTGCGCAGTTCATCGGCGCCGCCGCCACGGCAAGACTTCCGTTATCACCCTGACCATCACCGTGGCAGTACAAGCTCGCGCAGCCACTCGAAGAATCGTAGACGCCCTGCGGACTGCGCCCAGCGCCCAAATCGACCTCGGCTACGCCGGGCGTGTCGTCGAACACGTGCCCAACCGAAAGAACATCGCTGGCCTTGACGTGACACTCCACGCAGTCGAGCCGCTCGGTCAGAGTCGTGCTCACATGCACGTGGTGCGGAAGGAAAACGCCCTCAGCGCTCGTCAGGCTCCCGTCGAGGTTCTTCGGCGGCGCGCCACTCTGGTTTTCCACGCCGCCGTGACAGAACAAGCAGTCGGTTCGCCAAGCCGGAGGATCCGCGGGTGTGTGGCAGGTGTCACAACTCGGCGTTGACGCCTGCCCGCCCGTGAGATCGTCCCCGTGGCAAAACCGACAGTCGAGGAAAGCACCTTGGCGCAGATCGAACCCGTGGACGTCGGGCTCCGCGTAGTTGGCCGGGTGGACCCCGTCTGTTCCGCCGGCTCCGGCCAGTCCGCCGGCTCCTCCGCCGCCATCCGGTCCCCCGCCGTCGGGCACGCTCCCGTCGGGAACGGACCCGTCATCCCCAGCATCGACTCCGCCATCCTGCGGATTCAGGGGGCCATTGTCGGAGCCGCACCCCAGCAGTGCGGAGACGCAGCAAAGCATGGCCAGAAGTGCAGAAATTCGCCGACAATACGTAGGCATCGTCTGCGCTGAAGCAGGCAAGGATCATACCTGCACGCCTGCGCACCTTACGTAGGTGCCATTGACCAAGCAACCTCGCGCAAGCTGTGCGCGCGAACTCGAACTGACGCATCCCGTGCGCCCAGACGGACGCAGGTCGGACCCCGACCTGGTCAGAACTCCAATCGAGACGGCGGGTCCTGACTCGTTTCACCTTCAGGCTCGATAGGCAGCATCAGGTCTTCCAGGAAGAACGCCGCCAGATCATGTCTTCCCGACAAGCCCCCCTTTTTGTAAACCGCCCTCGCCTGCTGTCTCGCGGTGGCCTCGGTGACTGAGCGAGCGTCTGCGATTTCTTTGTGGCTCAGCCCCTTGAGCAAGAGCAGAGCGACTTCCTTCTCCGCGGGGGTGAGGCTCCAGCGATCGAACTGCTGATCCAGCGCCTGTGCAAGACCCTTCATCAGGTCCCGCGCTTCGCTCCGCCATCGGCTCGCTTCGGCGCGGGTCACGTCCAACTGCTCCGCCAGTGCGAGTGCTTCCGCCTGCACGGCGCGCGCACGCCGCAGCGTGAGCACGAGCCGGCGGGCCATGAAACTCGAACCCAGCAAGGCCACGAGCAAGATTCCGCCTTCGGCGGCCACGTGACCAAGGGCTGCCCCTTCCTGCAGATCGGCCGATATGTCGATCGCCGCGAACAGGGCAACCCCGAGGAACGTCAGCAGAACCCCGATCAGGAGTCGACGCTCGGAAGTAAAGGCGGTCTTCAGCATCGATTGCGTCCGCCGCATGTAGCATGGACCCCCGCCAAACGCTGAAAATCCTTCGCGTATCACATCTAGCGGATGGTGGACGAGCTGCCGTGGAACCCATTGTAGGGACTGGAGGTTGCAGCCATGGACCAGTTGTTATTTCATCCCAAGCTCGTTCACCTGCCGATTGCGCTCGCCGTCCTAATGCCCTTGGTGAGCGGCGGGGTTCTTTTTGGCTGGTGGCGCGGATGGTTCGACCGCCGGGTCTGGGTTCTCGTGTTCTTGTTGCAGGCGGCGCTAGTCGGATCCGGTGCGCTCGCGATGAACACAGGAGAGCAAGAGGAAGAGCGCGTCGAGCGGGTCGTAGCCGAAGAGAAGATCGAGGCCCATGAGGAGGCCGCAGAGATCTTCGTCTGGGCGGGCGCCGCGCTCCTTCTCCTTATGGCTGTGCCGCTCGTGCTACCCGATAGTCGCGCTCGCCAGGTTGTCGCGCTCGGCGCAGTTCTCGGGACGCTCGTCATCTCCGGCTTGGGCTATGCCGTGGGAGAGGCCGGCGGGAAGCTGGTCTATCAGTACGGAGCAGCGCAGGTCTACGTCGAGAACGGAGAGATCTCCGGCGGGACCGTCGCCGGCGATGACAGCGATGACAGCGATAGCCACTAGCTCGAGAGCGAGGGGCGTGGCGTGCTGTGCTGATTGGGGTACGGTTCCAGCCATGCGGCTTTCATTGGTCGTCCTAGCGTTGCTGCTCATTACTTCTACGGCCTACGCCGAGGGCTGGCACGGTTCCGCGGCGGGGGGTGCCGATTTCGCATTTGTGCCCGAGGCGACCGGCTTCGGCTTCGTCCTGTTCGAGGCCACTGGTGAGGACAAGGTCGGCAAGGGCGACGTACGGCTCTACTACAACACCGATACGATCCACTTGGAGATCGAACGCGTGCCCATGGGCGCGAACTTCGAGTTCTCGGTAGCCCTCCGCGGCGAGGTCGCATTCGCGGGCCTGCTGCATCAGTACTATGAGCAGGGCCTTAGAGTTCCCGGTCTCGGGTTCAACGCCAGCTATCTGGTCCTCTTGCCGAAGATCCAATGGCATTTTGCTCCGCATCACACGCTCGAGCTTCTCACCAACGTTCGGTACTGGTTCTTCGGCGACAAGAATCGGGACCCTGCCAATCTCTATCTGCTTCCCCCCAACACCGCGGTTTTCGAGCCGCGGCTCGGCTACATCTACTGGAACATCGATTCGCCTGGTGAGGAGTATCGCGCATCGAAGCTCTTCCCTCGGATCAACGGCGTGGCGGTTGGCGCTTCGGCGGGAGTTGACGTCCGGTCGAGCGTGCGCGCCTGGGGTTTCGTCGGGGACGGACGCAACGCTCCCGAGAAGGCGATCTGGACGCTAAACCAGTGGCTCCGTGCTGGCTGGAGGACCGGCGACCGGTTCCGGCTCGAGCTTCAAGAAACCTTCAACTGGGGTTGGCACCAGGACGACATCACGCGCATGCGCGTCGGCGGCATGAATCCCTATGTGCTCGTCGTTCCGGGCTTGCCCTGGTCTGCCAACATCGCGGAGCGCCTCGCCCTCGCGCAGCTCAGCGCGCACATCAGACCCAAGAAAGACAAACCCCAGGAGCTCGGCGTGCTGGTCGCTGGCGGCACCATCAACGACCCGCGCCGTCAGGGGCTCCTCAACGACTTCGGCGGCATCGGGGGTCTCGCCCTCTTCACCGATCTTCGCTGGGGCCGCTGGCAGGTTTACGCCCGTCTGGGATGGGCGTTCCCGACGAACTGGTTGCTCGACAACCCACACTTCTCGGGCTTCGCCGGTCTGGGCGTCGACGCGTTCTGATTCATCAATGGCCGCCGCGTCTACTCCACGCTGAAAGCTAGGATGCCGATAGAAGCCAAATCAATCGCGCCAAGAGGCAGCGCGCGAGGAGTCACGTTTTCCTCTTCCGCTCTGCGGCTGCGTGGCTGCGTCCGATGAGGATGCGCTATTGGAAGCTGACGACCAGCAGCTTGATCGCGACCTCGTCCTCGAGGCTGATTTTCGCTGCGATGCTATCCGTGCCGATGCCGTAGTCGTTGCGGTCGACCGTGAGCTTGCCCTTGTACGTCGTCGTATCGACGCCAGCGCCGTTCTTTCCTTTGGCGACCTTGAACGGAATGCTGACCAGCTTCGATACGCCGTGCATCGTCAGATTGCCAGTGACGACGAGCTGGCTTCCTTTCGTTTTCACACCCGTCGACGCGAATCGGATCATCGGATATTTGCCGGCGTCGAAGAAATCGGGGCTCTTGAGGTGCTTGTCTCTTTTCGCATTGTTCGTGTTCAGCGAGGCGACATCGATGTTCGCCTCGACTTTGACGGTCTCGGGCTTCTTGGGGTCTCCATCGATGCTGATGTCGAACTTCCCAAACTCTCCATCGACGTCGAAGATCACCGTGGCCGCGGTGAAGCTCACCTTGCTGTGAACGGTGTCCAACTTGAGAGCCGAAAAGGCGGCGAACGCCGTCGAGCTGACGAAGAGAACCCCGAGCACTGCTCCGAGTGAGTTGCGAACCCCATGCTTCATGGAATGTGTCCTTTCATTCATGCCTCTCCCTACGTTCGAGGCGACTGGATGTTTCACTCGCCCTGCAAACAGCGCCGTGCTGGCGATACGTAACATCCCAGTCGGTACGCGTATATACCCGGTCAAGTGTCTGACTCCAATACAGCAAGAGCGCAAAAATGGGTGCGTATCTCGCACCGTCCGAGCGGAACGGCACTGGCCGAAGGCCCTGTCGGATGGAATATCATGCCGTTCGAAGGCAACTTCTACATCCGGCGCAAGTTCCTGCGAACGGAAGGGTTCAAAGTGAACTTCATCCCGGGCCTTTGTTCCTACAAGTTTCTCTATGTCTGGATGGACTTGTTGCTCGCCACGGGCGAGCGGGTTCGCAATATAGGCTAGATGTACTGGCTGCCGAATCCTCTTTTCCCGTTCATCTGGTTCAGGGTCGGCATTCCCCAGAGGCACCCCGAGATCGAGGTCACATACTCGGAAGGAAGCGCTTAGGCTTCGGCGGCGGAGTCGGGTTCCCCAGTCTTCCGACCCGGCTCGCCAGACCTGCTCACGGGATCTTGGTGAATGATGACCTGCGCATTGGGCAGGAGGGCTAGGATTCGTTCTTCGACCTGATCTGCCACCGCGTGCGCCCGCGCCAGCGGCAGGCCGTCATCGAGCTCGAGATGAAGCTGAACGAATCGAAGTCGGCCTGATCGACGCGTGCGAAGATCGTGAACCCCAAGCACATCCGGGTGCGATCTCGCGAGCGACAAAATTTGTTGCTGAATTTCGTCTCGTAGCTCGCGGTCCATCAGTTGCTGGAACGCCTCGGACCCGATGCGGACGGCGCTGTAGAAAATGTAGGCAGCGATCCCGATTGCGAACACGGAGTCTGCCCAGGCCCAGCCAAGCGACGCCAAGACTAGGCCTGCAATGACGGCCAGGTTCGTGAGAAGATCGGTCGCATAATGCAAGGCATCAGCTCGAATCGCAGTGGACTCGGTTTGCCGGATCACGCTGCGTTGAAGTGTCAGAAGCCCCGCCGTCACCACGATCGAAAAAATCATCACGCCGATGCCGACCTCGATGTCGCGTAAGGGACGCGGAAAGCGCAGGCGCTCGATCGCATGAAACAGCAAGAACACGGCGGAGCCACACACGAAGCCCGCCTGAGCCAGCCCAGCCAGCGGCTCCGCCTTGCCGTGTCCAAAACGGTGCTCGGCATCCGCTGGCACGAGCGAATACCGGACGGCGACCAAATTGATCGCAGACGCAACGCTATCCATCAGGGAATCAACCAGGGATGCGAGCATGCTGACCGATCCCGTCCAGAGCCAGGCGAGCAGCTTAACCGCAATCAAGACGAGCGCCGTGAGGACTGACGCGTACGTGGCCCGTCGCAATTGCTTGCCGTACGTCGCTGGTGGAGCCTGGACAGGGGTTTGCATCTTGCCAGAAAGTATTCTTGGTTCGGCCAGCCCCGCGTGTCCAGACAAGCGTTGATCGCTGACGCTTGAAACAGACGGCCGGAGCTCAGGCGAGGACGCTGGGCTTGAAGAACGAGATGATCTTCCCCGCTCTCTGCTTCGCGTCTTGACGCCCGAGCGAAATCAACTCCTCGGCGAAATCGCTGTCGAAGAGGACGAACGACAGCAGATCCGATTCGAACTGCGCTCTTAACCGAGGCGACGGTAGGCGACCCCCCGTGTTTGTTCGAGCGCTCGCGGATCGATGAGAGAGCGCCCTAGCGCGCCGCTCGACTCCAAATGCTACGGCATCAACGCCCGCGGGCCTGGCGCCACACCGCGAAGGGTGATTTTCGCTGACGGGCAGCCGCTAGCAAGGTACCCAGCCAAGCACCCGGTAAGAACATGACGTTGATCAACACTTCGTCGAAGAGGCGGCTTTCCGGAGTCGGATGTCCGCGCAGGCGATCGGGTAGCGCGTTGAGCGTGTTCGCGATGCGATTGGCCACCGTCATCACGCGAGCGACGTCTTCGACGTCTCGGCAGACCTGAGCCCCCAGGGCCTCCCTGAGAGCGTCCTGCGATTCATCGACGGCGACGGGGGCAAAGCCCGACTTGGTTCGTTCGCGGGCGTGCGCGATTGCCAACCAGGTGCGTCGATCAAAGGCGCTCTCGTCCATGTTCTCGAGTGCGGCGAGCGCGGCATCGGACACCCCAGCTTCCAGAGCCATCCTGGTGTGCGCGTGCTCGCACATCCGACACGCGTTGACCTGCGCGACCGCAACGATGACCTGCTCTCGCAACGCCGAGGGCAAGCGACCGCGAATCCAAATCGCCCAAAGCGCCGGGGCGCGTGCGAGGACGGAGCCCAAGTCGCGCAGCAGGGAGGGCACGGTGTAGACACGGGGAACAGGGCGAAAGAGATCTTGGGTCATCGCTTCGTCCCGTCTGTCCCCAGCACGCGCCTCACGGTGTCGTGCATTTCGTGAAGGCGCTCGCTCATGTGATCGCGCTGCTTCGCATCGAGCAGGTCGAACACGAAGAGGAGCGTCTTGCGGCCGTCGGCTCGGCGCTCCTGGGCCGACCGCGTTCCGGGACCCCAGTCCTCGCGCTGCGTCCAGGCATTCCAAAGGAGATCGCGAATCGCCGGCGCCCCCGGATGTTCGCGCATCCGGTCGGCAATGTCGGCCAGGCGCTGCTCGTCTGCTCTGAGTCGCTCGGGCGCCTCGTCTGGCATCGACGCCACAAACGAGCGAATCGCCTCCTCTTGCGAATCGCTCAAGCGCCCTGCCCATTTTTCGATGGCCTCGACGAACTTGTCTTGTCGGCTTTCTAGCCGTTCCTTCTCAGGCGCGTTGAGCTCATCGCGCGTCTCTTGGAGCCGTTCGTCGAGCTCGCGCCGGGCATGCTCGATCTGCGCATCGGTCAGGGTCGCCAAGATGGGCGCGGCCTCGTCGAGGATCCAGGAGACCGCCTTGTCCATGAGAATGTCGACCTGTCGCTCCAGGACCAGCATCTTCTTCTCGGTCATCCCTTTTGAGAGCGCCCGATCGACGGTCGCGACCAAGAGGTCGAGCCTCGGTCCCAAGACTTCGGGCGCGCTGGCGATTGTCCTATCCACTGCTTCGCGAGTCGCTATCCGCTGCGCCTCGTCGAGATCGAAAACCGCCGCGATCTTACCGGTCGCCCATCGCGCACCGAGGTTTTGAAGAACGCCGGTGCATCCCGATGCCAGCAGCAGCCCGCACAGCAGCACGGCGACGAGCGTGCGTCGGCTGCGTCTAGAAGGTTGTCTACTGCGGACCATAGGCTCCTTCGCCCCACATGGCGCCGATCCCGAGCCCGATCAGCGGCCCCTTGATACCAACTCCATCCACGGTGACCGGAACGATCACGTGCCCGGCACGCGCGTCCAGTCCGATCCAGAACTCTTTTCGCAAACGCCAGTACAGAAGCCCTCGTAGGTATCCGCTCATCACGAAGTCGTCGCGAGCGCCTACTCGTGCCCAGCCCAAGTCGAACATGGCGCCAGCACCAAACCAGTGGTCTGGGTCTCCGTTCCCCCAGAGCGCCCCCAGGGCTCCGCCCGCGGTTCTCATCTTCTGTTCACCGGACGCGATCGTTCGACGCCCGAAGCGCGCGAAAGCTTCGCCGGCGACGTGCAGGCACTTGTCCGTGGGTCTCCAAACCGCGCCGGTGGCCAAGCCAATCAAGGCGGCATCCGCGTTCGGGTAGATACGCGTGCTGGAAAAGAGATCGACGAAGAGGCCGGGCGCCTCTCGCTGGTTGCAGGAGACCTCGGCCGATGCGGGCTGCGCTGAGAGAAGGATGCCGAGGGCGACAAGCCAGGGAAGCGAAAGGCGCGGAAGGGAACGGAATGATTCGTTCATGACTCTTGCTCCATGCGGAGCTCCATGCGGGATGGGTTATCGAACGACAGCTTGTCTTGCCACCTCCGAATGAAGAGGAAAGCTCCGATCAGGACCACAAGCAGGAGAGCGACGATCAGAGGACCAAACCGATCCCAGGGCCAGGAGGAAATCGGATTCTCGACGAGATAGGCATTGATTCGCGCACCCAGCAATGTCATCAGCGCGGTGAACGGGACGACGCCCAGAAGCGTCCCGGTCAAGAAGGCGCCGGCCCTGACGCGCGACACGCCGAGCGCAAACTGCAGCGTCGGCGCGGTGTAGAAGAGGAGCCGCAGAAGCAGCACCGTCCGCAGGCCGCGCGTCGCCAATCGATCGTCCAAGCGACGGATTCCAGGCGGCAGGCGCCGCTGAACCCAGGAGCGTCCGACGAAGCGAGCGAAACCGAACGCAGCGAGCGACGCGGCCAGGGTGCCGGCCCAACTCAGAACAAACGCAGTCAACGGTTGCCAGACCATCGGCGCGCTGAGCAAGAAGAATACGCTTCGCACCCCTAGTGGCTGCAAAACGCAGTAAGCCAGAACAAACACAAGCCCGCCCCAGGCACCGGCGTCCTGCAGCCAAGCTCGCATTTCCTCAGGGTCGATCGCCGCATAGGTTCCGCTGGCGTAGAACCAGGACAGTACGCCGATCACGACCATTGCCAAGGCCAGTCGAACGCGCATCCGACCCTCAGGCCCCCGCGCTCGCCTTGCGCAATTGCTCAAGCAAGCGAGCCATCACATCGAGCTCCGCCTCCGGCCCCTGCTCCGACTCCCTCCGAAGCGAGACGACCATCGCTCCGAAGTTTCGGCCGAAGCGTTCGCAATTTGGGCAACTCAGTAAGTGAGCCTCGATCTTTTCGACGGCGGATTCGTGCAGGTCCCCGTCCACGTACTCGCTGAGAGCTGCGAGGACTTCGGAACAACGCATGCCGCCGACGTCACGTTCCTTCATGGCCGACCTCCTTCCTCGTCGTTGAAACCCCTATCCGCGCTGGCGCGCAGCACGACCGCAAGCCGCAGCCGCGCGCGGTGCAAGCGACTCTTGAGCGCCCGCTCGCCTATCCCGAGGACTCCTGCCGCTTCCGGTCCACGCAGGCCTTCGACGTCCCGCAGAATTAGAACCTCTCGATCGGCTGAAGGCAGCTTTTGCAGAGCGTGCAGCAGGGTGTCTCTACGCTGCGCCGCAATGGCCAGAGCCTCTGGATTGTCGCTGCCCCAGCCGGCCTCGAGACCAAGCGTCATCAGAGGCTCCTCCATCAGTTCCTCGCGGCCCTGCTTCGTCCGAAGCCGGTAGGCCGCGTTGCGCGCGATGGTGAGCAACCAGGTTCGAACGGTGGCGTCCGCCCTGAAGCTCGCTGCGTTTCGGTATGCGGACAGAAATGTTTGTTGAAGGGCATCTTCAGCGCTCGCCGGGTCATCCGTAACGATGGTCGCCAACCTGAAAACCGCGGCCGCGTGGCGCTCGACGAGACACTCGAACGCGCGGCGGTCTCCTGCGGCGGTTTGCGCAACTAGGTCGCGGTCGGAGCTCAGGTCGTCTTGCTTGCGTCGATCGGGCATGTGGAGATGCCGAATATCCTGTAGAGCGGGCAGCTTCCCACCAAGCCGGTGACAAGCGGAACGAGCCCGACCCAGCCCCAGGCCGTCTGAGGCCCGATCCATACCAGTGAGAGGAGACCGATCCCAAGGATTACTCGGATAACGCGGTCTGCGGCGTGTTCGTTTCGGGGGAAAATCGCACTCATGACAAGACTCCTTTTTCGGTCGCTCCTGGGCCCAGCGTTCGCTCGCCACGCTCCTCGGGGACATCACTATAGAGCCTGCGGCCGCCCAAAAGGATTCGGGGATTGGCCCGAATTCGACCCAGGTTGAGCAGGACGAGTGCGACGGGCGGAGCGCGACAGGCCGAAACCCTCAGAATTAGAGCTAAATTTCGACTTGCAGTGAATCTTGGCTGCGCCTATCGTCGAAAACGAAGATGAAAAGCGTTTTCAATAAAGCTGCCCTGATGGTCGCTCTCACGTTCCTCGGCTCCGGTGTGGCGGCGAGCGGCCATGCGCAGGTTTATTACAGCGTCCGGGGTCTTCTCTCCGAACAGTTCCATCATTCGGAGGTGGTCGACTTTCGACGCGTCCAGCTTTCCGCTGAGCGCCGCGCGGAGCTCGCTCAGAGGCTCGGCCAGAAGCTCGAAAAAGGCGAGTACATCTTCTACGTCGCGCGCTCGGGTGAGAAGGTGGACGGATACGCGCTCTTTGATCGGGAGATCGGCCAGCACGAGTACATCGATTTCGCCACCTTCTTCGATGGTGCGGGCCGCGTGACACGGGTGGAGGTCGTCGCGTATCGCGAGCCTTACGGCGAGGGGATTCGCTCCTCGCGTTTCCGCAAACAGTTCGTCGGCAAGGAGGCCGCCAGCGGGTTTAGACCGGGACACGACATCGACGTCATTTCCGGCGCCACACTTTCTGCTCGCGCCATGGCCAAAGCAGTGAAGCGCGCGACCTTGCTCCTGCGCGACACCGTGCTCACCTCGTCGTAGCTCGAGCCATGCAGGACTTCACTCGACCCTCAGGCAGGCTGCGCGCCCTACCCCTCGGTGCACGCGCCGTCTACACGGTGTTCTTGCTGTTCACGCTGCTCGGCTTGGCGCTCACGCTCTTTCTGACGCACGACATGGTTGGGCTCGACCTGGGCGATGCCGATGAATACTACGGTGGCGGAGCCGCTCCAGCCGAAGAGACGGAGCCCGACGGCGGCCCCGCGCTGCTCCTTCCCCCAGAGGCAGAAGACCTTGGAGCATTCGACCCCATGCCGCGCAGGAAGCTTCTGGAGATCACGCATTTTCATCTGTTCTCGATGCCGGTGTACCTGCTGATCCTCAGCCACATGTACATGCTCTCCCGCGCCCGAAAGCAGGCCAAGGTCGCATGGGTCGCGCTCGGCTCGTTAGCAACCCTGCTTCACGTCGCGGCGCCATGGCTCGTAGCCCAGGGCTGCACGGGCGCGCTAGCGAGCTACGCCGTGTCGGGTGTGCTTCTTCTACTCAGCTACTTGGTGATGACTGTGGTGCCGCTCTGGGAAATGTGGCGGCGCTAGGCACCGACCGGGGGCGTGCTAAGAAGCAGCCGTGTCTGAAGAAGGCAAGTCAGGAAAGCAGGTCGTCGCCGTGTTGTTGGCCCTTGCGCTCGGGGCCAGCCTAATCGCTTGGTTCGGCGCCGCGAAGTTCGAGAAGAACCGCCGCGCCCCCCCACAAGCCGAGAGCGCAACCGTCTTGAGCGAAGGCGTGCTCTACGAGGCGCGGGCAGGCGACCCGGGCGTCGTGATCGCCAAGGAGGTCGGCTCGGGCAAGGAGCTCTGGGCTGCTGAGCTCGGAAACGTCACGAGCAAGCCCGCGATCACGGTTACTGAAGAAGTCATTGAAGTAGAGATCGCCGGCACCCCCTGGATGACGCTCGACCGCTCTACGGGCGAGCCCCTGGACTGATGAGCGGGGCGGTCGCTAGTTAGCGAATCTCGATCGCCTGCCAGCGACCTCGTTTCCACATGATCGCGAAGGTGAGCGCCTGTACACCTCGGTAGGTCGCCTGCGCAAGGAAGACCATCACGAGCCCCAGCCCCATCACCGGGCCGAGGACGTAGACGAGCGGAAGAAAGATCAACCACTGATAGCTGGTCGCAAACAACATCACACGCTTAACGTCGCCGGCCCCCATCAACGCATTCATCAGAACCATCCCGACCGCATCGAGAGACAGGAAGGCGGCGACGACGCGCAACGGGTTCTTGGCGAGCACGAGCGTCGAAGGCTCGTGGATGAATCCACTGAGGATCCACTCTGGAACCAGCAAGGCCGGGATACTGAGGGCAGCGACGACGACGACGGCGATCTTCGTCACGTCCCATCCCCAGAGCTTGGCGTCATCGGGATGGCCTCGTCCAAGCGCCTGACCGGCAAGCGAGGCAGCCGCCAAACCAAAGCCAATCCCGGGCAAGATTGCGACGAGCATCAGGTCGATGATCACTTTGGTCGCCGCCAGCTCCGGAGTCCCCATTCGGGCCACGAACATGAGGAACACGGTCATGCCGGCTGCAAAGAAGAACTGTTGAAGGCCGGCTGGCGCGGCCAGACGAATGATCGTCTTCATGGTTTCGCGACTGGGAAGCCCGTGAAGAAAGCCAGCGTCGCGGGCATAGCCGCGGCCGAGCACGAAATAGGAAGCCGTTCCGAACACGGTCGCAATGGCCGAGGCCACGCCGGCGCCCATCGCACCGAGCTCGGGTGCCCCGAGATTCCCGAAAATCAACACCCAGTTGAGGAAGATGTTGAGCACGTGCATCGAGATCAGGGTCCGCATGTAGAGGATCGACTTGTCGACGGCATTCCAATACCCACGAAAGGCGAAGTTCATTCCCATGGCAAACATCGCGAAGAGGCGGGCTCGGAGATAGGGCACGCCTTGCTCGACGACCGCCACATCGCTCGTGAGGACCGGGAAATAGTCTGGCGCCAACGCGATCAGGGCCGCCGACCAGGGCACGGCGATGAGTAGCGCGAGCAGCAAACCCCCGTTGAGCGGGATGGCGGTCTCACCGAGTCGCCCTTCCCCGACGCGACGCGCCGCCATCGCCTGAACACCCGCAGAAAGGCCCAAGATGAACGCGGAGAAGAGGAAGTTCGCGAAGCCACCTAGACCGACGCCCGCGAGCGCAGCGTCGCCGAGGGTGCCCACCATCGCGGTGTCGACCAGGTTGAGGACGTTCTGCGAGAGCATCCCGCCGATGATCGGAAGGGCGAGACCCAAGATCCGGCGCCGACGTACGGGAGCAACGCCCAGGACGTGCCTCCGTACCTGCGCACCGTCACCCACGGCCCGACTCTAAGACTGTCTCGCGACGCGGCAAGTTAGCGCGGCGCCATGCGAATGGAGCCATCGAGCCGAATGACCTCGCCATTGAGGTAGCTGTTCTCGACGATGTGGCAGGCGAGCGCAGCGAATTCCTCGGGGCGGCCGAGCCGGCTCGGGTGCGGGATCGTGGCAGCCAGGGCTGCCCGCATCTCGTCGGGGAGCGAGGCGAGCAAGGGCGTGTCGAAGGTGCCCGGCGCAATTGTGACGACGCGAATCTTCGCCTTGGAAAGGTCGCGCGCTGCCGGGAGGGTCATGCCCACGATGCCGCCCTTCGAAGCCGAGTAAGCGACCTGCCCGATCTGGCCGTCGAACGCCGCGACCGAGGCGGTATTGATCACGACGCCTCGCTCGCCGTCTTCCGGCTCGTTTTTGGCCATGGCCGAGGCCGCGAGGCGGAGGAGGTTGAACGTTCCGATGAGATTGACCGAGATCACTTTCTGGAAGACGCCAAGATCGTGAGGAGTGCCGTCTTTGCCGATGGTCCGCATGCCGAATCCGATGCCCGCACAGTTGATTGCAGCTCGGAGCGTCCCCATAGATGTGGCCCGCTCGACTGCGGCTTGAACTTCGTCCGCATTACTCACGTCAGCCTGCACATAGGCGGCCAGGTCACCGAGCTCGGCGGCCAGCTTCTTCCCGCGATCTGCATTGAGGTCGACGATGACCACGCGGCCCCCCTCGCTCACCAGCTTGCGCACCGTTGCCTCGCCCAAGCCAGAAGCTCCGCCCGTCACCAACGCTACTGAACCTTCAATCTTCATCGAAACCTCCGGTCGCAGATGCTTGGTCTAACTGGGACCCCCGTCAAGCAGCTAGCGTGCAGGGCCGCCTGCAGCTAGAACCGGGCGCACTCACGCTGGGTAAGGGAACCAGTGCTCTTCAACAGCCTCGACTACATTCTGTTCCTGGGCATTGCCGTCGCGGGTTTCTGGCTACTGGCTCGCCATGCCCAGGCGCGGATCATCTTCATCTTCGTGCTGTCCTGCCTGTTCTACATGGCATGGCACCCGGCCTACATCGTCCTGATCCTCGGCTCGACGCTCATCGACTATGTGGTCGGCCTCCGAATCCACGCCAGCGAGCGAGAGAAGACCCGCAAGCGCTGGCTGATCGTCAGCCTGGTCTCGAACCTCGGGCTGCTCGGGGTCTTCAAGTATTTCAACTTCGCTTCCCAGGCGACCGCCGACGTGCTGGGGCTCTTTTTCGGCATCGAGATTCCAAACCCGCCTTTCCTCGACGTCCTCCTGCCGGTCGGCATCTCCTTCTATACGTTCCAGACACTCAGCTACACGATCGACATCTACCGGCGCAAGCTCGAGCCGACCCGCAACTTCTTTCAGTTCGCATTCTTCGTCACGTACTTCCCGCAGCTCGTCGCCGGTCCCATCGTCCGCGCCTCTGAGCTGCTCCCGCAGCTTCAGCGCAAAATCACACTGCGCGACGAGCAGGTCACTCAGGGTCTCTTCCTCATCGCGACGGGGATGGTGAAGAAGGTGGCCATCGCCGACTACCTTTCGGTGAACCTCGTCGACCGTGTGTTCGATCAACCGGAGCTCTACACGGGGGCCGAGGTCGTCATCGCGCTCTACGGCTTCACCATGCAGATTTACTGCGACTTCTCCGGCTACACCGATGTCGCGCGCGGCTCGGCTAAGCTCATGGGCCTCGAGCTTCCGAGGAACTTCGATCGGCCGTATCAGTCCTCGAGCCCCGCAGAGTTTTGGCGCCGCTGGCACATGACCCTTTCGACCTGGCTCCGCGATTACCTGTACTTTCCGCTTGGCGGCTCTCACACCGGCCCCGTCCGCGCATACTGGAACCTCTGGCTCACCATGTTCCTCATCGGCATCTGGCATGGCGCGTCCTGGACCTTCGTGGTCTACGCGCTCCTGCAGTCGATGGCGATGGTGACTCATCGCTTCTTCTACAGGCGATCGGGCCGAAGCCGTGACACGGTCGATGGCTGGCAACTGCACGCATTCAAAGTGTTCTGGGCGCTCCAATTCGTGGTCTTTTCGCGAATCCTTTTCCGAGCGACCAGCCTCCAGAACGCCGCCGACGTGACTGCGCGGCTGGGCTCCGGCACCTTCTCGGTCGCACAGATTTCGCTCGGTGTCTGGGCGATGCTAGTCCTGACCTTCGCCGCCCACTACACGCCGAAACGCTGGTTCGAATCGATCGAGCTGAACTTCAAGGCCATGCCCGCACCAGCCCAGGGCATCGCGCTCGCCGTCGTGGGCTTCGTCCTGAGCGTCGTCGCGACGAGCGAAGTCGTTCCTTACATCTACTTCCAGTTCTGATGCTCAAACGAATCCACGAACAGCTCACGCCCCTGCAACACCTGATCACGGTGGTTCTGTTCATGTTCGCCGCGTGCATGTTGACCTATGTGGTTCCGCCGATGGAAGGCTTACGGCCTTGGATCCCTGGCGAGGAGGACTTCCCCATCGTGCGGCTCTTCAAACGATGGAGTGAGATTCCTGCCTTCGCCGGTCACGGGGGCTCTTACCGGCCCACGACCAGCACGGAGGCGGGCAACGAGCGCCTTGCCGAAGCCGTGGGCGCGACCGTGGCGGCCAACCTCGGCAGCAAGCCGATCATCGCCCCCCCGAACGAGACCGACGGCGGTCCCGGAGTCGACCCGGCCGAGTACGATGGCATCTCGATCCGAATCGAAGACCCCTCTGGTCGGGGCATGCGCGCATTTTACGAGGCCCTCGAAAAGACGGCGCGGCTGGACGAGGACGCGATTACGCGGGTCGGGCACTACGGGGACTCGAGCATTGCAACCGATCTGATCACCTCGACCTTGCGCGAGAATCTCCAGGCACGATTCGGGGACGCAGGTCATGGCTTCGTCCTCGCCGCCAAGGGATATATCCCGTACAAGCACCGCGGGGTACAACAGTCATCGAATCCCGACTCCTGGGAGCTTCGTGAAGTCGTTCGACGTCAGGATCGCGATGGCCGCTATGGCTACGGCGGAGTGCAGTCGAGAGCCATGCGCGGCTCCTGGGCTCGAATCGGCACGGCCAAGCGGGGAGCCGTCGGAACGCGAGCATCGCGCTTCGACATCTACTTCGAGCAACGGCCGCGAGGCGGGAAGTTCTCCGTGCGGGTCGACAAGCAGGACCGTAAAATCGTGTCGACCGAGGCTGAGGCCGTCGGGGATGGCGTCCATTCGATCGAAGTTCCGGACGGGGCGCATTCCATCGAGCTGCGCTACCACAGGGGCGGCCCGGTGACCTTCTACGGCGTGGCAGTCGAGCGCGAAGGACCTGGCGTGGTGTACGACTCCCTCGGACTGGTTGGCGCGCGCGCCAATCGATTGCTCAACTTCGACGAAGCTCACATCCGGCGGCAGCTGCAGCTGCGAGGCACCAACCTGATCGTACTTGGCTTCGGCGGAAATGAAGCGAGCGACGACCGCACCAAGGAGATGTTCTACGAGGACTACATGAAAGTCTTACGCAGAATGCGGCAGGGACGTGAGGACCTGGCTTGCCTGGTGTTCGCCCCCCTCGACCAGGCGCGACGCACGCGTGGGCGCATTCGCACCCTGCCGACGATTCCTCTCATCGTAGCGGCGCAACGGCGGGCGGCATTCGACTCCGGCTGCGCCTTCTACGACACCTGGCAGGCGATGGGCGGCGAAGACGCGATGCGACGCTGGTACCATGCGCGTCCAAGGCTCGCGATGGGCGACTTCCGGCACGCAACGCCGGCAGGCTACGAGATCATCGGCAACATGTTCTACAAAGCCCTCCTTGCGGGCTTTGCGGACTACCTCTCCGGCGAGTCTTCTTCTGCGCCAGCGTCAGCGACTTCCTCGCCCGCAAGCGCGCCTGACGCGGGCTCGGACTCATCCGACGCGGGCATCCCTTCGAGCAAGGCCGAGAGCAAGACCTCCCCCAAGCGTTGATAGCCGACCCGGGTGTAGTGGATGTGGTCTTGCGATGCGTACGCCGGGTCGTTCGCAGCCCACTGCACCATCGAGAGCGCTCCACCTTGAAACGCCACCAGGTCGAAGAAACCGCAGCCCTGCTCGAGCGCAACGCGATGTTGAACCTCTATCAAGCTCGCGGTTCTCGAGCGGTGTTCGAAGACCCGCTCCTCTACTTGCATGGGGCGGTCTGACGGACCGATCAACAGACACGATGCTTCCGGCGCGGTGTCTCGCATCCGTTGGAGCACGGCGCGAAGGTTCTGCTCGTAGTCTTCGATCGGCGACTCATCGCCGCTTTCGTTGGTCCCGTAGGCCAAGACGACCAGGTCGGGCTTCCGCCTGCGAAGGTGCTCTTGGTAGACGGCCTCGTCCCAGAGGAGTTGATAGCGGACACGCGAGCCGTTGATCCCAAGCGTATCCACGATGACGCCGGGCTGATCGCGTTCCACCGCCAGGCCGAACACCCGGACCGGCTGCTTGCTCAGGGTCCGGATTTCGAAACGATGCGGGGCGTCAGGAACGCGAAATGTCGCGTAGCCCGTCGAGACCTTCGACGCCCGCGTCGAAATGCGGCGCGCTTTCCGGCCGTCGATGAACACATCCATGTCGCCGCCACGAGGGTGCTTCTCGTAGTACAGCTCGAAGAAGCCTGCGGTGTGGCCGTACTCGCCCTCCTGGGCAGTATGCACCGCGCCAAACGAACCCGGTCGCTGGCTCACCATGGCGATCCCGGCGAGGCCAAGCCGCTCGACCTCCGAGTCGCCGACTCGAATGCGCCGCGTCTCCCAACGCTTGCCGTCGCTTTCGATGTTGATGTCGCGGTGCCGATAGGTGCGCCAGGGATGCACGGGTAGGACAAAGCCATGACCGGCATCGCCGTAACGGCTTTGCAGCTCCCGGCGGATGTACCCCGTGAAGACGTCACCGGCGACGTGGGACGCCCCGTAAAACAGAAGCCGGGCCTGCCCCTCGCCTGCCTGCGCACGCGCTAGAGCTCGATGCAAGGCTTCCATCGACTTCCCGTCACGATCTTCAATCGCGATGTCGAGGCCGAGCTCATCGTTGGGCGGTGGCTCGAGGAGCTTGGGTCCCATGCGCTCGCTGGAGCGAACCGCTTTGAGGACGCCGGTCTCGTCGATCGCAGCCGGGGACCGCGGCGACGCATCGGCCGAGCTTGTCGACGCCCCGTAGCCAAGCGTCCATACGCTCGCCAACGCCACCCCACACAAGACGATCGCCAAGGGCGAACCCCATAGATTCCCGAGCCGCACGCCCTCACAATGGCGATCGGGCGCGATCCAGTCAAATTGACGTGTAATGCGGTCGGAAGTCGGCCATGATGCGCGCCATGAAATCGCGCGAGCTGCTCTTGAAGACCGCCAAGTTCGACGTCGCTCGTCTGCGGTTCGAGGGCCCGGACGGGTCCGAGATCATCCGTGACGTGGTCGAGCACCCCGGGGCGGCAGTAATCCTCCCCCAACTCGACGACGGCCAGGTCGTTCTGATCCGAAATGTGCGTAGGACCGTCGGGAAAGTCCTCTGGGAGCTTCCAGCCGGCACCCTCGACCCCGAGGAGTCGCCGGAGGTCTGCGCGGCGCGGGAGCTCGAGGAGGAAACCGGCTATCGAGCCGGAACGATCGTTCCGCTGACAGAGTTCTTCGCCTCCCCGGGCGTCCTCAACGAGCGGATGTACGGATACTTGGCAACCGACCTGGAACAAACCAGCCAGAACCTCGATCCGGGAGAAGAAATTGAGGTGTTTCCCATTCCCCAGTGGCAGGTACGCGACATGATCAAGGACGGACACATCGAGGACGCCAAGACGATAGTCCTGCTGCTCTACTGGATGCATCTGCACTCTCCGTGATTCCCCCAAGCGAGTATCGATACCGATGGAGCTGCTGACACGCATTCAAGACAACTGGATCGTCCTGCTGATCCCGCTGATCAGCGCATTGGTCGGCTGGTTCACGAACGTGGTCGCCATCAAAATGATGTTTCATCCGGTCGAGTTCGTCGGCATTCCACCCTATCTCGGCTGGCAAGGTGTGATCCCGGCCAACGCCCTCCGGCTCGCCAAGGTCTCGAACGCGCTGATCACCGAAAAACTCCTGTCGCTGAAGCAGCTTTTTGATGAGACCTTCAACGCCGAGTCCTTTGCTGGAAAACTCGGCACGGTCATCGACGACGTGACCGAGCAGGTGATCGACGAGGTCGCCAACAAGCATGCCAAGGCGATGTGGGACAACGCCGGCGAGTTCATGCAGAACAAAGTGCGCGAGCAGGTCCGCGCCGAAGTCATCGAAGTCTCGCGCGCGATCGCGATGGACATGGCGGACGACATCGACGAGATCATGGACATCGAGAAGACCGTTCTCGAAGCCATGGAGCGCCACAAGGCGCTGATGGGCGAGATGTTCTACGAAGTCGGCCGCAACGAGTTCAAGTTCATCGAGCGATCGGGGCTCTACTTCGGTTTCCTGTTCGGCATCTTCCAGATGATCGTCTGGGTGCTCTACCCCGCTCCGTGGATTCTTCCTCTGGCCGGCTTCTTCGTCGGCTACCTGACGAACTGGATCGCGATCAAGCTCGTCTTCGCGCCGCGCGAGCCCGTGAAGATCGGCCCGGTGACGGTGCAGGGCCTGTTTCACAAGCGGCAGAACGAAGTCGCCGAGGCGTTTGGAAGAACCGTAGCTTCGCGCGTGCTCAATGCCGACAACATCGTGACCACGGTGATGCAAAGCGATGGTGCGGCGCACATGAACGCCATCGTCGAGCATCGAATCAGCGAGCTGATCTCGAAGTACGAAGCTCACCCGATGGCTGCACTGGTCCTGCCCGAAGAGAAGCGACCCGAGCTCCGGGCCGAGCTGCTCGACCGCATTCAGTCGGAATGGCCGAAGCCCGGCGGCTTCTTTCATACTTTCGCGGGCGAATCGGTGGATCTCCAAGGCGAGCTCGAGCGCCGAATGAAATCGCTCGACCGTGAAAGCTACGAAGGGGTGCTCCGGCCGGCTTTCCAGCAGGATGAATGGAAGTTGATCGCCGCCGGAGCCGTTCTTGGAACGCTCGCGGGAGTCTTGCAGCTCGTCTACATCTTCGGCGACGCCATGGAGCGGCTTAGCCGATAGGCGCCTGGGCGCTGGCCGATTGCTCGCTCAACGGCTAAACACTGGGTCGTGGAACAAACCGCAACCCTCCTCGTCTGCTGCCCCGATCGCAAAGGCCTAGTCGCTGCCCTTGCGCAGCTCCTCTACGGGCACGGGGCCAACATCCTCGATGCCGACCAGCACACCGACCCGGTTGCAGGTCAGTTCTTCCAGCGCATCAAGTTCGACATGTCCGAGCTACACACCGATCGGCAAAGCCTGGAGACCGCGATTTCAGAGGTCGCTGGGCGCTTCTCAATGAGCTGGCGGATTGCCGACGGCAAGAGCCGTTGCAAGACCGCGATCTTCGTATCGAAGTACGACCACTGCTTGTATGACCTTTTGCTGCGTCAACGCGCCGGGGAGCTCTCCACCGACTTCGCGCTCATCATCAGCAACCACGAAGACCTCCACCCCATAGCCGAACAGTTCGGGGTACCATTCCATCATCTGCCGATCACAAAGCAGACCAAGCGAGCACAAGAGAGCGAGGCTCTTGGGCTGCTGGAAGCCGAGAACGTCGATCTGGTGGTGCTCGCGCGATACATGCAGATCCTCAGCGATGACTTCCTGACGGCTTACGACGGCCAGGTCATCAACATCCACCACTCCTTCCTGCCCGCTTTCATGGGCAGCAAGCCTTACCACCGAGCGTTCGAGCGGGGCGTCAAGCTAATCGGCGCCACCGCACACTACGCCACGGCAGAATTGGACGAAGGCCCGATCATCGAGCAGGACGTCGTCCGCTGTTCACACCGCGACTCCGTGCAGGACCTGGTCCGCAAGGGCCGCGACCTCGAGAAAGTCGTGCTGGCGCGCGCCGTGCGCTGGCACCTTGACGACCGAATTCTCGTCTACGACAACAAGACCGTCGTCTTCAACTAGGGAGTCCCCATGTCCGAACGAGTTCAGCTCAGCATCGACAACCACGTCGCGACGGTTCGCATGTCGCGCCCCGAAAAACGCAACGCGCTCGACGCGGACATGTTCGATGGGCTCATCCGAATGGGGGAGCGCATCATCGCGGACAAGAGCGTTCGCGCGGTCGTGCTCCACGGCGAGGGCAAGGCTTTTTGTGCAGGGCTGGACTTCGCGTCGTTCATGGGATCGCCCGATTTGATGCAGAAGCTTCTTTCGCGCGGCGATACAAGCCCGGCCAACATGGCGCAGCGCGCAGGGTGGATTTGGCAAGAGGTGCAGGTCCCGGTCATCGCTGCCATCCACGGCTTCGCGTTCGGCGGCGGCCTTCAAATCGCCCTCGGCGCAGACATCCGCTACGCGACCGCCGATGCGCAGTTCTCCGTCATGGAGATCAAGTGGGGTCTGATCCCCGACATGAGTCTCACCCAGACGCTCCCTGCGCTCGTACCGCTCGATGTCGCGAAGGAGCTGACGTTCACTGGACGTATCGTCTCGGGCACCGAAGCGCGCGAGCTTGGCCTTGTCACCAAGATCAGCGAGGACCCGCTCGCGGACGCCCTGCAAACCGCCAAGCTAATCGCGACGAAATCCCCCCACGCAATCCGCGCGGGGAAGACTCTGCTCCGCGACGCCCCAGGGATGTCGCGCGCCGATGCGCTCAAGCTCGAAACCGCGCTTCAGGTCACCCTGCTCGGTAGCCCCAATCAAATGGAGGCCGTGCAGGCCAACATGAGCAAACGCGATCCCGATTTCAAAAACCCGGAATGAGAACGGCCGACTATGCCGGCTCGGGCGGCCGTGACACTCGGGGCTGATACTGACAGCAATCCGGCGCACAGACGTCGGGAGCAGGCCCGCGCTTGCCCATCGACTGCCGCACACTGACCTTGCCGAGCCGCTCTTCGATGAGCTCGCGAATCATGGCCACAAAGGCTGGATGGGTCCCGACGGTCGGCGCTCGCGTGAGCGTAATCCCGAGCTCGTTGGCGTAGTCTCGCGCCTCGTGGTCGAGGTCCCAGACCACCTCCATGTGGTCGGACAAAAAGCCTATCGGCGCGACAACCACGTCTTTCACGTTGATCTGCGACAGTGCATCGAGATGCTCGAGGATGTCAGGACCGAGCCAGGGGACGTGGGGCGGCCCAGATCGGCTTTGATAGACTAGCTGCCAGCGATCGTGGCGCGCTCCCTCGGCAACGAGGCGGGCGGTTTCTTCCATCTGATCGGCGTAGTCACAGGTCTTGGCCATCGCACTCGGAATGCTATGCCCGCTAAAGGCAACGCGGGCACATTCGCGCCGCTCTTTGGGCAGCGTCTCCAGCGCGGCGAGCAGACAGTCGACGTTAGCCTCTACGAAGCCAGGGTGATTGTAAAAGGGCCGGAGCTTGTCAACCAGCGGCGCGCCCTCACCAAGCTCTTCGCGAGCCTTCTCGATGTCCTCTTGGTATTGCCGACACCCACTATAGCTGCTGTACGCTGATGTGAAGAACGCAAGCGCCCGCTTCTTCCCGTCGTCACGCATTTGCCGGAGCGCGTCGAGAATGAATGGGTTCCAGTTCCGATTGCCCCAGTAGACCGGCAGGTCGATTTCGCTCTTGCGGAGCTCTGCTTCGAGCGCTGCGATCAAGGCCCGATTCTGGTCGTTGATCGGGCTCTTACCCTCGAAGTGATTGTAGTGTACCGCGACTTCCTTGAGCCGCTCGGGCGGCACGTTTTTGCCGCGCACCACGTTCTCGAGGAACGGCATGACGTCTGCACGGTTCTCCGGCCCTCCGAAAGACACCAGGAGAATACTGTCGTACTCGAGATCCGTATCGCCCACGCCGGGACTCTCGCGCCTAAAGCCCGCCCTGGCAAGCCAAGAGTCTTGCCAAGCGATGGCAGCTGTGCTCTAGCTTGGCCGTGCGGGTTACGATTCTGGGAAGCGGTAGCGAGGGGAACGCGCTTCTGTTGGAGTCTAGGACAAGCGCTGTCCTGGTCGATGCCGGTCTCTCCTACCGCGAGCTCGGCCGGCGCTTCGCGGCAATTGGCAGGGAGGCTCCCAAGAACGTAGCGGCTCTCATCGTGACGCACAGCCACAGCGACCATGCGGCGCACGCATCGACCTATGCCACGCGCCTGAACTGCCCTGTTCTCGCAAGCGAAGCGACGATGCCCTCGATCCGCCTCCGGCCCGCGGCGCGAGCCGAGACTTTCGTGACGGGCAGGCCTCTTGTCTTGGACGACATCACGATTCGCTCTCTGTCCATTCCGCACGACGTCCCGCAGGTCGCACTTCGCTTCGAGACAAAAACGACCAGTGTCGGCCTAGTCACTGATCTCGGACACGTTCCCAAAGGGCTCCTGAGTTTCCTCGGCGACTGCGAGGCTCTTCTTCTCGAGAGCAATCACGACCCGGACATGCTGGCCGAAAGCCCCTACCCCGCAATGCTCAAGAGGCGCGTGGGTGGAATGCACGGGCATCTATCGAACGCCCAGGCGGGGGACTTGTTGGCGGGGCTTGCGCACGTGCCCAAGCAGGTCGTCCTGATGCACTTGTCAGAGACCAACAACTCACCTCACCTCGCGCGGAGCTCCGCCGAGGCCGCGCTCGGACATCAGGCCACCGAGCTACTCATTGCACGACAGCAAGAGCCGCTGGAGCTCGACCCCCCGCGCGAGCCACAAATGCAACTAAGTCTCTGACGAGGTAGCCATGGGCCTTTGGTACGACGAAACCTTCGATGACCACACCCGAATCGGATTGAGGGTCAAGGAAACGCTCTTCTCTGGCGAGAGTCCCTATCAGAAGGTCGAAGTGATCGACACGGCGGCGTTCGGACGGGTGCTGATCATCGACGGAGTCTTCATGACCAGCGACTACGACGAGTTCCTCTATCACGAGATGCTCGTACAGCCGGCCCTGTGTACCGCCCCGCGCATCGAGCGTGTCCTCGTCATAGGCGGTGGGGACGGTGGCACTGTCCGTGAAGTGCTCCGCCATCCGGGCGTGAAAGAATGCGTGATGATCGAGATCGACGAGATGGTCGTCAACGCGTCGAAAGAGTACCTGCCCGGCATCGGCACCGCATGGGATGACCCGCGCCTCCATGTTCGATTCATCGATGGAATCGAGTACGTGAAGACGGGCCACGCCGAGAACTACGATGTCATCTTGCTCGACGGAACTGACCCTGTCGGCCCGGGCGCAGCCCTTTTCGACGAACGCTTCTACGCCGGCTGCAAACGCATGCTCACCCCGGCAGGCGTCATGGCATTGCAGAGCGAGTCTCCACTACTGATGATGGACCTATTCGTCGAAACGCAACACAAGCTCCGGGAGTTGTTCTCGGAAGTACATCCATACCTGGGACCGGTGCCGCTTTACGGAACCGGCACCTGGAGCTGGACCTGGTGCTCGAACACCGGCGAGCCCTTGAGAGCGATTCGCGAGCGGCAAGAAGCCATCGTCGAGGGCTCGAAGGCATACAACGAAGAGCTACACCAAGCGATCTTTGCATTGCCCAACTACGTGAAACGAGCGCTGAAGCTGTAGTACTGGGACATGGAACGAACCATCACCGGGCAGCGTTCAATCACACAAGCGGAGAACGGTTCATCGCGCTGAGGGGATTTCCCTTAATCCAAATCCTGCCTCCCGGCGTAGGCCTGGTTGAACGGGATAGGAAAACCCAGCATGTTTTGGACAAGCAGCCAGGCCGCCATGAACCACAACATTCTCAACGAGATAGCCACTTCGCCTGTCGTCGCGGATCCGGTGCTTTTCATGTACGGTATTTTAGGAACTCTTGCCCTCGCGACCCTCGCGACCGGCTATCTCTTCTTTGGGCGTTCCGTCCAGCGACGGCTACCAGCGCAGGACTAGCTTACCGAAAGTCTCATTGCTGTCCATGCGCTGATGCGCCGCCTGCACCTCGGACATCGGCAAGACCTCATCTATGATTGGCTTGAGCTCATTGCTTGCGAAGCGTCCTAGCATTTCTTCTCTGAATGACTTGGTTAACTCAGCTTTCTCGGTTGCGGAGCGACTGCGTAGAACCGAGCCGTGGATGGAGGCGCGTTTGGCCAGAAGGGCACCGAGCGCAAGCTCCGCCTTCACGCCGCCCATCAAGCCGATGACGATGATGCGCCCCTGCTTCGCGATCACCTTGACGTTCTGCGAGAGGTACGCCGCTCCGACCGTGTCGAGAATTACCTCGACTCCCTTTGGCACCGCCGCGAGAACTGCATCGGCGAACTGTCCGTCCTCGGCGAGCACAGCATGAGTCAATCCGAGCGCGGCGCAGCGCGGAAGCTTGTCTGCCGTGCGCGATGTGCCAACGGACGACGCCCCAAGGGCACTGGCGATTTGAATTGCAGCGGTGCCGACGCCGCTGGCGACCGCGTGCAAGAGGACCGTTTGCCCTGAGCGCAGTCCACCTTGAAGAACGATTGCATCGTAGGCCGTCAGGAATACCTCGGGCACGGCAGCGGCCTGTTCCAAGGAGAGCTCTGAGGGAACGGGCATGAGCTCGGCGCCTTCGGTCAAGAGCCGCGTCGCCATGGAGCCCCCGGCTACAATCCCCATCACCCTATCTCCGCGCTTCCATTCGCTGACTGCGTCTCCGACCGACTCGACCAGGCCCGCGAACTCGAGGCCGGGAACATCCGCCGGCACCCCAGGAGGCGCTGGGTAAAATCCGCGGCGCTGCAGGCAATCTGCGCGGTTGAGACCGGCGGCCGCAACTTCGACCAAGACCTGCGACGATCCGGGCTCAGAGAGCTCAATTTCGCCGAGCTCGAGCACCTCGGGGCCGCCGGGCTCGCGAATTCGAATCGCTTTGGCTTTGCTCATGCCGCAAAGCCTATCGCGCCAGCGGCTACCGTCCAGCTCCGTCTCGCATGCTAGCTTCCGCGTGATGACCGCGAACGTTGGGAACTTCCTGCACCGCTGGGCGCAGCGTGACCCCGGGCGAACGGGGATCATCGATTCGGGGCGCGGTGACCTCGCCCTCAGCTATGCAGAGCTCGACCATCAGGCCTCGCGCGTTGCCGCGGCGCTCATCGAGCGGGACCTGCGCCCGGGTGATCGCGTCGCGATCCACACCGGGAACGGCTTGGACTTCGTCGCCGCATGGTTTGGCACGGTGTACGCCGGTTGCACCACCCTTCCCATTGCGGTTTCGTCGACCAGTCACGAGATCGCGTTCCGTTTGCGACACGCGAGCTGCAAGGCACTCCTGACAGATGCCGAGCGCTTCGAAGTGGCGCGAGCGAGCAAAGCGCGCGCGGGCACCTCCTCGGAGATTCTACTCGTCGAAGACATGATCCGCAGGGCTGGAGGGGAGGCCTCGCCTCATGAAACCTCGCCGGACTCTTTGGCGATGCTCCTTTACACCTCCGGAACGACAGGAGCCGCGAAAGCCGTGTGCGTCAGCCATGGCTCGCTTGCGGCACATAGCACGGCGCTCGTGGAAGATACTCTCCGGCTGGGCGAGGACGACGTGATCTTGGGCACGCTGCCCCTCAGTCACTCCTATGGCATTCGCACCACGCTGCTCGTGCCCTTTTGCGCGGGCGCAAGTACGATCTTCGTTCCGAAGTTCTCGCCTACACGTACGCTCGAGCTCTGCGCGCGTCATCGAATCACCTGGATCCCGGGCGTGCCGACGATGTTCGTCGCCTGGGCCAACGATCAGAGTCAGGCCACGCATCCTGCCCTGCGATGGTGCATGAGCGCGGGCGCACCACTCGTGGAAGAGGTGCGGCTGCGGGCCGAAGAGCGCCTGGGAGCCCCGGTTCGACAAGCGTACGGGCTCACCGAGGCCAATCTGACCGCAGTCAACGCGCCGCCCGACGAGGCTGTCACGGGCTCATCGGGCAGGCCGGTCGCCGGCGTCGAGCTTCGAATCGCCGACCGTGCTGGGGCGGAGTTGCCAATAGGCGCACATGGGGAAGTGCTGGTTCGAGGGCAGAATCTTATGTCGGGCTACCTCGACGACAAGCTTGCCACAGCCCACGTCATGCGTGGCGACTGGCTTCACACGGGCGACATCGGCTTCGTGGATGCAGAAGGCCGGCTCAGCATCGCCGACCGAAGCAAGGATCTGATTCTGCGCGGCGGCGCCAGTATTTACCCTTCCGAAATCGAGAACGTACTCGCTCAGCACAGCGCAGTTCGAAACGTCGCAGTGGTCGGACGAGCAGACGAGTACTACGGCGAAGAAGTGGTGGCCGTCGTCGTGGCGAGCACCGAGGTCAGCCCAAAGGAGCTTCACACCTGGGTAAGAGAGCGACTCGCCCCGTACAAGCACCCGCGCTGGTACGCGTTTGTGAACGAGCTTCCGCGTGGCCCGAGCGGAAAAACCCTGAAGCGCCATCTGCGCGACCAGCTGGCCTCGGGCGAAATGGCCGCAGAATCGCTACCCCGCGACGGGTTGGCTGAGTGACTCGAACGCTGCAATCATCACAATCGTACCGACCAACAGGCCCAGCCAGGGTCCGTACCAGCCTGCGGCGACCGGAAGCTCTGCGCAGAGCAGGCTCACTGCGCCGACGAGCAGCGCATACGGAAGCTGCGTTCGAACGTGATCGAGGTGATCACAGCTGGTTGCCATCGAGCTGAGAACGGTCGTGTCTGAGATCGGCGAGCAGTGGTCACCCCAAACCGAACCGGCCAGGATCGACGAGACGGTACCGAGGAAGATCGTCTCATTGCCCGGAGCGATCTGATGCGCGAGCGGGACGACGAGCGGAAAGAGAATCGCCATGGTGCCCCAGGAGGTGCCGGTGGCGAAGCTGACCAAAGCCGCCATGATGAACACGGTGGCCGGAATCCAAGCCGGAGCGATCCAATCACCCACCGCCCCTATGAGAAACGACGCGGTGTCGAGGTCGCGGCAAACGCCACTGAGCGCCCAGGCCAAGACGAGAATCACAGCTGCAAAGAGCATCGAACGCATGCCCGCCATCCAGGCCTCGATCGACTTGGTGAACGACAAGGCCCCAGTCCAAACGCAAAGCGCCAAAGCTGCCAGGCAGCCAGCCCCGGTCGCCCAGAGGATCGCCGCGCTCGAGCTGGCCTGACCGACGATCGCCCTCGTTGAGAGCTCCATCCCCGCCGCCAAGACCTTGGCGCGTCCGTCGACATAGATCCCAATCGCGGCCACGAGCACCAGAACGACAACGGGAATCAAGGCATTCATGGGTCGGCCAGGAAGCTCGTCGGGGACGGACTCCTCATGAAAATCCGAAGCTGGCTGTCCGCCGGGCCGTACAGCCAGACCTTCGTGAAAGGCGCGCCGCTCTGCTCGAAGCATCGGTCCGAAATCACGACCTCGCAACGCGACCCAGGCGACGAAGATCAGCATCAGTATCGGATAGAAGCGAAACGGAATCGTTTCGATGAAGGTCAGGTAGGCGTCACGCTCGATCCCGAGGTGTGTGAGTTGGTCCGCAATGTATCCGACCTCGACTCCGATCCATGACGAGATCAGCGCGAGGCTAGCGACGGGTGCGGCGGTGGCGTCGACGAGAAAGGCGAGCTTCTCGCGGCTGATGCGAAGCCGATCGGTGACCGGACGCATCGACGAGCCGACCAGGAGCGAGTTGGCATAGTCATCGAAGAACACGAGCAGCCCGAGAAACCATGTGGTTAGCTGTCCTCGCCTCCGGCTCGTTGCATCGGTGCCCACCCAAGATGCGAGCCCCTTCGCGCCCCCGCTCTGGGTCATGAGGCCGAGCATCCCCCCGAGGAGCAGGCTGAAAACCAAAATCGAAGCGTGCCCGGGGTCTGCGATCGCATTGACGATGTGCGTGTCGAGCAAGCGTGCGAACGAGCCTACGAGTGATAAATCCGCAATCAGAAATGCGCCGAGCCAGACGCCCAGAACAAGGGCCACCAGAACGTGACGAAACAGCAACGCGAGGGCGATCGCGAGAACTGGGGGCAAAATCGACGTCCAAGAAGGGAGGCCGCTAGCCTCGGCACCGCCGGCTTCCTCGAGCGCCGCCCCCGGTGTAATATTCGAGGAAATGCCTTGAATGAGTGTCGGAGCGGCATCGTCATTAGAATGAGCGTCAGCTTGCGCGGACGCGAAAACGATGATGACTACCAAACCGAATAGGACTGCCCGCATGAACAAAGCCAGACATAGACAGGAACGCAGCGGCTGGTCAATTTTGACCCCCACTCTCGCCTTGCTCTCTATCGTCCTCGTGTCTTTCGCGGCACCCTCTCGATCGTTCTCTAGCAACGATCAGCTCACCAGCGAAGACAAGAGGCTGCTCGCTGCCGGCGAGCTCGTCATCAAGCACAAAAGCGAGCAACGAGGCGCGTACAAGCTCATCGGCGGGCAAAGCTGGCAGATCATGGACGTCCCGGTCGACGTGGCCTGGGAGGCCCTGAAGAACCTAACGGGCTACAAGAACTTCATCCCGCTGGTGACCGAGAGCGACATCAAGCATCAGGCCGGAGAGGACGCCGATCTGGCGATTCGCCAGGAGTGGGGCCCCATCGATGTTCGATACGTGCTCCAAACGACTCTCGAGGACGACCGCCGGTCGATGGTCTTCCGAGTCGACCACTCGCAAGCGCACGACATCCGAGCTGGCTGGGGCTTCATGCGAGTTCGTCCTTACAAGGACAGTCAGACGCTGGTGTCTTTCGGCGCTCTCGTCGACATCGGCGACGGTGTCTTCGTGTCGATTATTCGCCCGGCAGTCCGCAAGGACCTCCTTCGAATTCCGTTCTACTTCAAGCGGCACGTCGAGGCCGAGATCGCCTCGCTCAAGACCGGCGCGCTCTGAAAAGCTTCTTGAACCAGTGCATCTTCCGGGCCGTGTACGGCGGGAAGAGGATCGGAGGGTCGGGGAGCGTGGACTTCTTCAAGACCGACCGCCGGTGCGAGAAGGTCTCGAACGACTGGCGACCGTGATAAGCGCCCATCCCGCTCTCTCCGACGCCGCCAAACGGCAACTCGGGCACACCGATGTGGAGCCAGACGTGGTTGATGGTCGTCCCCCCGGCGCTGGTGGCTTCGAGGATACGGTCGTGGACGGCCTCGTCGCGCGCGAAGACATAGAGCGCCAAGGGTTTGGCTTGCCGATTGACGAAGCCGATGGCCGAACCGATGCTCGAAACCGAAATCACGGGAAGAATCGGGCCGAAGATCTCTTCCTTCATGAGAGGGTCGTCCTCTTTGACGTTTCGCAATATCGTGGGAGCGACATAGAGCTCGGACCGGTCAGTCTCACCGCCCGTGACGACATCCATGCCGTCGAGCAAGCGGGTCAGCCGAGCATGATGCCGCTCGTTGACGATGCGGCCAAAGTCGGGGCTCCGCTTTGGGTCGTCTCCGTAGAACTCGCGAATCGTCGAGACCAGGCGATTGACTAGCGCGTCATGAACATGATCGTGAACCAGGACGTAGTCCGGGGCGACGCAAGTCTGACCCGTGTTGAAGAACTTCCCGTACGCGATCCTTCTGGCGGCCGAGTCTAGGTCCGCCGTCTCATCGACGATGCACGGGCTCTTGCCACCGAGCTCGAGAGTGACGGGGGCCAAGTGCTTCGCGGCCGCTTCCATGACGATGCGGCCTACCCGGCTGTTCCCGGTATAGAAGACGTGGTCCCAGCTCTGGCGCAGCAGCGCAGTCGTTTCGGGCACACCGCCTTCGAGGACTCGAATGGCTTTCCTGTCGACGTACTTTGGAAGCCAGTTCGCGAGGAGCGATGAAACATTTGGTGCGAGCTCCGAGGGCTTGAGCGCGGCGCAGTTGCCTGCTGCAATTGCTCCGATGAGTGGCAGGACGATCAACTGAAACGGATAGTTCCACGGCGCGATGATCAGCGTTACACCGAGAGGCTCCCTGTAGACGTAGCTACGTCCGGGCATCGCGAGAGGCGAGGTTCGAACGCGCTCCGGCTTCATCCAAGAGGCGAGGTTCTTCCGCGTGAGGCGAAGCTCCGAAAGCGGAAGCCCGATCTCGGAGCCAAAGGCCTCCATTGCCGGCTTGCCGAGGTCGGCATGAAGCGCATCGAGAATGTCCTGCTCGCGTTCCATCAGGAAGTGCTCGAGCGCGTCGAGCTGGGAGAGGCGCCACGAGAGCGATTTGGTCGCCCCGGTATTGAAATGAGCGCTCAGGGCGCCGGCCACGGCGGCTGCCGGGTCATCGGCCCGGTCAGACGAGGGGGAAACTACGTGGACTTGGGGCATGGGCTGAGCTCCTAAGTGAGTGCTGTGTAGAATTAAGCTGCGATTTTCAACACTTATGGCCATTACGAAACAATTTCGCAACAGGGCTTACAAGTGTATAATCGCTGAACGGTATTCGATAGCCCGGCGGAGACCCCTTCATGCACAGCAGCGAACATACTTGGGAACCCCACAGGAAACCTGCCCCATGGTGGGCGCACATCCTACGTTGGTGGCTGTAGCCAAGTCCGTGAAGCTGAGCCGCGGGGCCTTCGACCTAAGCAGCTAGACGGAGCTTCTTCGGGGGCTCGCTCCGCTTGTCCTTGGCGTCTAGCTCGCCGGCGTCTCGGCGGCGCCCTTCTTCGAGAACCCGCGCGGGAACGTCGCGGATGTCCCAAACCAGTCCGACCCAGCTCAGCATCTTGAGCACATAATAGGTCACGTCGATTTCCCACCAGTAGAAGCCGTTGCGGCAAGACGACTGGTAGTAGTGGTGGTTGTTGTGCCAGCCCTCTCCAAGGGTGAGCAGGGCCGTCACCATGTTGTTACGGCTCTCGTCGCCTGTGTCGAAGCGCTTCTTGCCCCAGACGTGCGTGACTGAGTTGATCAGGAACGTATTGTGCCAGAGCAGCACGGTGCTCAAGAAGAAGCCGATGAACAGGCCGGACCAACCGGCTATCAGGAAACAGATCAGAGCGAGGGCGGCCGGAGGAACGGCCCAGTACTTGTTCAGCCAACGAAGCTCGGGATACTTCGCGAAGTCGCGAATTTTGTCCCAACGCGTATCTTCGGTGTCGTCGAAGATCCATCCGACGTGCGCATACGCGAAGCTGTTCTGCACCGGCGAGTGAACGTCACCAGGTTGGTCGGACAGCTTGTGGTGCACCCGATGGTGGGCCGCCCACCAGAGCACCCCCTTTTGGGAGCTGCTCTGTGCGAGGAGAGCTAGAAAGAACTGAAACGCTCGACTCGTCTTGTACGTCCTGTGAGCGAAGTACCGGTGATAGCCCGCGGTGATGCCCCACACTCGAACGAATAGGAGCACGAAGCAGAGCACGAGCGCTTGCCAGGTCACCCCAGACCAGAATGCTCCCAGCACAGCAAGATGGGAGAGGACGAATATCGTAGAGCGTTGCCATTGCTGGGATCGGCTCAGCGATCGCTTGGGGAGCTCGGCCTGCAGAACCGTCGTTTCCATGCCTTGGAGGCTATCGCAGGCGCCCGGGAGTCACCGTCATGGTTCATTCACCTTATGTAATAGTTGTGTAAAACGTCGCTCAATCGACGAATTTGTAGCCAGCGCCGCGGACGGAAAGGAAGTGGCTGGGAGAGCTCGGATCTTCCTCGAAGCGGCGCCGTAGCCGCGAGATGAAGTTGTCGACCGTTCGGGTGTTACCGTAATTGCGGAGCTTCCAAACCCGCTCGAGAAGCTCTGTTCGGCTAAGAACTCGGCCGACATTCTCTGCAAAGTAGCGAAGCAAGTCGAGCTCCAACTGGGTGAGCTGCACCTCTTCGCCCGCAACTCGTACTTCGTGGGTGTCGAAGTTGATTCGGGCGCGACCGAACGAAAGAATGCTGGCGCTGAGCTGCGTGCCCGACACCTGCTCCCAACGCTGACGCCTGAGCACGGAACGCACCCTGGCGAGCAGCTCGCCGAGCTCGAAGGGTTTGACCAAGTAGTCGTCCGCGCCGGCTTCCAGCCCGAGAACCCGATCTTCCGGCGATGAGCGCGCGGTCAGCATGATCACCGGCACGAAGTTTCCAGCGTCCCGGAACCGCTTGCAGAGCTCGAAGCCGTTGACGTCCGGCAACATGACGTCGAGCACGATCGCATCGTATCCGCTTGGGTCGAGCAAGCGCTGGCCCGCTTCCTTGGCGTTTGCCGCAACGTCGACTCGATATCCCTCGAGCTCGAGGTTCAGCTTGAGGCCTGCTGCCAAATGGTCCTCGTCCTCGACGATGAGGAGCTTCTGCGCTTGGTTCTCGGTCGTCATCCGCTCACCGCATGGGCCATGGGCAGCTCGACGCGCATGATGGTGCCCTGCCCTTGCCCCTCAGAAAGCGCTTGTACATCACCTCCGAGCTGTTTCACCAGCGCCCAGACGACGAAGAGGCCGAGGCCAGTGCCGCGCCGTTGGCGAACCTCCTGATCCTCCACACGATAGAATCGGTGAAAGACTCGCTTTAGGTTCTTTGGGTCGATGCCGATGCCGCTGTCGCTCACCTGAATCAGCACCTTGTTGTCCGAATCTCTGCGCGCGCTGACCTCAACGCGAGCGGGCCGCCCGGAATACTTGGCAGCATTGTCGATGAGGTTCTTGACGACGATCTCGAGCGCCGCGCGGTCGGTGGTCACCACGAGCTCGGGGTCGACGTCAATGCATACCTCGCCCGGCCCGAGGTTGTGCCGTCTGCGAACCGCCTCGGCGCATTGCTCTGTGAGCTGCGACAGGGGCACATCGCTGAGGTTGAGCATGCCCGGTCGCGCATAGGACAGTCGATTTGCTTCGAGTACATCGTCAATGAACGCGCGCAGGCGGTCGACGTCTTGGAGCATCATGTGACGCAGCTTTTGTTGCGCGACCTCTTCGAGCCCTTCGCGGCCTAGCGTCTCCAAACAGAGTTGCAGCGACGCGAGCGGGCTCTTGAGCTCATGGGTGACTGAGTCGATGAAAATATCCTGCTTGCGTACCTCGAGGATGCCACGAGCCAAGGAGATCACGAACAGCACCAGGACGACGATGATGAGAACGAATGACAGGGCGCCGAGCACCAGAAGCCAGACGTCGCCGACGACGTCCGCGGAGCGCATGATCTTCTGGCCGAGGAGAAACGACCAACCCACCAGGAGCGCCATGCTCAGCAGAACGGTGATCGAGCCCAAGGTGATCGGAATCGAAATGGAGGATCGGAGTTTGCGACGGCGTGCCATGAATCAGGATGCGCTTACTTCCCTCGCAACAGGCGCCAGAGGTTTTCTTTCTCCCATTGCTGCGCAATGCAATGGTACTCGAAGCTTCGCTCTCGCTCTCGAAACGCTCGGGTGTGGTAGTGGCGCCGACCATTTTGCACGACCGCCGGCATGTCGTGGTGAAGCATCTCGTGAAAGACCACCGCCTCGACGAAAAATCCAGGAACCCAGGCCTGGTCGAGGACTGGATGGATCCGAATTAGCTGTTCTTCGGGCAGATACGTCCCGAGCTGAAGCGAGCGCTGCCGCCGTTTGGGCTGAACGCGTTTTCCCCATGTGATCCGGATATCCACCCGAGCGCCAAAGTGCCGAGTCCCGAGCTTGTCCGCAATCGCGCGAAGGTCGTGGTGATGCCCTTCGGAGCGCAAGGCCTCCTGCGGCGGCCCGGGGGCGACGAAACGGCGGCGATGCTCTTCGACGAAGCGGTCAATCGTGGCGGCCGCCTCGGGTGCGTGGCCACTCAGGTAGTCGCCCACTGCGTCCAAGATGTTCTCGTCGGCCGTCAAGAACATGTGATGTAGGCGCAGTTCGAGACGGCCGCCTTTGGGGCGTGCAACCAGCATGGTGCTGCGGTTGTCGGTGACGACGAGACGAATCGGCTGACCCAAGCGCGACGCTAGGGCGCGGCTCCAAGTCGACGCGCGGGCATAGGCCCGGTCCAGATCGTCTTGGCGGCGTTCGGTATCGCCGCGCTCCGCGATCGTCGGCGACTCACCGGCAAACTCGAAGGAAAGTTGGAGCACCCCACTCCGAGCTAGGGGTTTGCCGCATCCTTGTCAACCGCGCTTTCCGAGAGGCGATCGGCAGGCTAGAATCAATGAGGATGCGTGCTGCGACTCGGGACCGCCTCGAAGGCCTGACGGTCTTGCACCGACTGAACAGCGCTGAACAGCGCGAAGCGGCATGGCGTCGAGGTATGGCAACTCTCGCACGGGCGGTCGTGGACGAGCGTCGACCTTTGCCGCTCGAGGGACTCGATCCCGACGCCTTGCTGCACAGTCTGGAGGTTGCGGTCGAAGCAGGGCTCGTCGAAGACCTCGGCTGGCTCTCGGGCCCGGCGGCTGCGGCAGCGCTCTATGAGGTCGCCGCCGCCCTTCCTTCGAGCCCGACCAAGCGCCTGCTGGGGCGGATGGTTGTCGAGCGTCTGCGCAGGGGCGATGCAGCGACCTTCGTGTCCGTGGCGACCCAGCTCGCGCTCGGTTCGCAGCGTGCCCTCAGCGGCCAGTTCATCCGCGCGCGCGTTGCCCTCGCGCTGAGTTTGCCCATTGGCACAGTCAACAACGTCGACGCGCTAGCCCTTGCGCTGGTGTCCCGGCAGGATTCGAGCCGCGACTGGCTCCTGACGCCCTCGACCGGATCGCTTCCTTCCCGCCGCTTGGCCGCTAGGCTCTTGGAGCGAGCCGCCCGCGAAGCAGCACGGCGGGCGGCCGAAGGCGACGATACGGGCGTCCGCGTCTTCTGCACGATTGCGGTTCGCGAAGCCTGGGACCGCTTGCTGATGGACCGTGAGACGCTGGTCTGGCGGCACGTAGCATCCGCACGCGGCCTGCTCGCCTCGTCCATGCCGGTCTTCGCACAGGAGATTCAGCATCATCTAGACCCGGAGTTTACTATCACCGAATGGCGCCGCGCCGCGGCTTCACTTGCTGCGAGCATCGCGGTGGAGCCCGAAGAGGGACTTCGGGCCTGCCGGGAGCTTCTGGAATCCCTGGTTTTCGAACAGGACCACGGCATCGCGGCAGCGATGATCGCCGGGCTTCCCCGTGCAGCCGAGAGCCATCCAGTCGCCGTCGAATCCTTGCTCGAGCAGTTGATGCGCGTCGGAGGCCTGGATACGGCGGAGGCACTGGTCGAGCTTCGGGCTGAACGCATCCGACCGGGCTTCGCGGAAAAGGCCGCCAAGCGAGCCGAGGCCCACCTGCGAAAAGCGATTGAGGAAGGCGGCAGCGAAGACCTCGGACGCGGGGCCCTCATGAGGGCTCTCGCCGAAGAGCTCGGCGGCGCATCGAGCCACGGGGAGCCCACGCTACGGGACATGCTGTCGGACGCGCTCGAAACCTTCGCGAGTGTAGGCGCCTACGAAGCCGCTAGCGAAGCGGAGCCCATCCTCGAGGCGGCAGCTCGCAAAGCTGAGCTCCTCCAACGTGCCTCGGAGGGCGATCCCGAAACGGAAGTCGCAGCGTTCCTCGCGCTTCGAGAGCTGGACTCTGCGCTCTTCGAGACCTCAACACTGAATGACCTGTTGCTGGTGGGCGAGGACGACGACCAGAGCGGGAGTCGTGACGAGCGCCTAGGGGACCTCTTCCAGCAGGTCACCAACTGGCTCGTGATTCGAGAGGGCGACCCGGTCGAAGATACCGCACAAATTGCACAGTTCACGACGCGCCTTCGCCAACTGCGAACGATGCTGCATCTCGTCGATGCGGACGGACCAGACGTCGACCCACGCAAGGACCTGGTCCGACAGCGTCGGATCTTGACGCAACGCGTGCTGCTCAATCGCGTCCAGCGCGATGCACAGGGATCGCTCAGACGCACGCTCTGCGCGGCCACTGCGCGCACGTTCGACGCCCTGGTGCGCGAGGACAGCGCGGATGTCTCCGAGATCGTGATCGCTACAGCTGAGCATATCTCCCGACTCGACGACCTGAAGGCGATGGCCGAGGCCTCGATGGTCCCCGAAGTCGAAGACGCGCTCCGCGCGTACGCCAAGCTCCAACAGGCGACTGCCGCGGCACAGCGAGACGGGCGTGGACTGGTTGCGGCGACCGATGCGATGAAGGCCATGGGCACCGAGCTTCCCGTTGCTCGCTCCGCTCGAATCGAAGCGTTTCGCCAGGCGGTGTCGCTCTTGGCGCGCGGGCTCCGCTCTGTGGCCGCATCGAGCTCGCTCGCCGAAGTCGAGGAGCGCTCATCGGGCACTCCGCTCTCCACTCTCGAACATGGAGTCGCCGCGCTCAGTCAACTCGTGAGCGGATCTCGGCGGCGAATCGGGAGCTCGGTTGGCGATGAGTCTCCTGCAGCAGCCTCAGCAATTTGGGCCACGGGGCTCGAAGTCGAGCGCGCGCTTCGCACCTCGGTCTCGGAGATGGACCATGCATTCACGATGGCGTTCAACTCGATCCACCGCGACCTGCCCGGCGCATTCGCCGACTTGACTGGAGCGGTGGTCGAGCACCTGCGCGCCCTGCCACTGGACGGCCCGAGACGAATGCCGAGCCTCGTCCCCTTCGAGCTCGACAGGGATGCGCACTTGCCCGCATGGGCGCCTCCGAGCCGAATCGTCGGCGGATTCTATCTGGTGCGAACCGTTGGCACCGGCACGGTGGGCTCTGTTTTCATCGCTCGACGGGCCGAGGAACGGCAGGACGAAACCGCGCCGCTCTTCGCGTTGAAGGTCCCCGACTATTCCGCTGCGGCTGCGCGCACACTCTCGGAGGACGAATTCCTGAAGATGTTCCGCGACGAAGCCGGCGCACTACTCGCACTTCCGGAGCATCCCAACATCGTGCACTTCGTCACCTTCGACGCTGGCGCTCGCCCCAAGCCGATTTTGGTCATGGAGCTCGTCGAAGGCCCGAGTCTCGAACGCATGCTCGAAATGGGTGACCTCTCCGTCCGGCGCGCCCGGGAGCTGCTCCTGGGGGTCAGCGCGGGTCTCGATGCGATGCATCAGGTCGGCGTCGGCCACCTAGATCTCAAGCCTTCGAACATCATCGTGTGCAACGCCGACGCGGACACGGGTGTCGGTCAACCGCCCAAGCCTGTGCTGGTCGACTTCGGCCTCGCCGGCCGTCATCTCCGGCCGGGCTGCGGTACGGCGAACTACGGCGCTCCCGAGATCTGGGGCGCAGGCGACAGGTCTCGCGCGATTCCGGCCGACGTGTACGCGTTCGGTTGCCTGATTTTCGAAGCCTATACGGGCAAGCCCTTGTTCGATGGAGTCAGCGAAACGGCGATGCTCAACCAACACATGACCCACGACGGCGAACCGGAGGCCGTGCGTGCGCTGCTCGACCAGCCCGAAACCCGAGATCTCGGCGCTCTCATGGCCCGCTGCCTCAGGCATGAACCGAATGACCGAATCACGATTCGACAAGCGCGCCAGTTCCTCGCCGAGTTGAACCTCGGCCTCGAAAACCCGGACTGGCCCGTGCGAATTGCCAGCTAGTCGATCCGCTTAAACGCGCAGCGGGCCCCAGACCAAAGTCTGGAACCCGCTGCGCAGTGGGTGCGCCCAATGGGCGCTAGCTAGGACTACTCAGCAGCGTCGGCCGCGTTCTGTACCGCGTCCTCAGGGCCTGTCTCGACGAGGTGGAACTCGACGCGGCGGTTCTGCGCGAGCTCTTCCTTCGTCTTGGCGTCTGGAACAATCGGCCGGGTGGGACCGAAGCCCTCTGGAATCAGTCGATCCCTGGAGACCTTGCCCCTGCCCACCAGGTAGCGGACCACGGTGGTCGCCCGCATCTTCGACAGCCTCATGTTGTACTTGAGGTTACCCGTCGAGTCCGTGTGACCTTCGACTCGGACGAGCTCGATCTCCGGATGCGCCTTTAGGACCTCGGCGACATTGTCCAGGAGCGCGAAGGAGCGCTTCTGCAGCTTGTGGCTTCCAGTCCTGAAGTAGACCTTCTCGAGGATTTCGAGCTGGCCTAGACCGATGACCACCAGCTGGGCGTTCTGACAACCCTGGTTCTCCACGGTGCCTGGGACATCCGGGCAGTTGTCCACTCGGTCGGGTACGCCGTCGCCGTCGCGATCCGGATCCGGACAGCCGTTGTTCTCCAACGTTCCCGGCTCGTTCGGACACTGGTCATCGACATCGAGAATGCCGTCACCGTCGTTGTCCGGATCGGGGCAACCGTCCTCGTCCTGGAAGCCATCGATGTCTTCGGCGTCATTCGGACAGCCGTCGTTGACGTCGAGCACGCCATCGCCATCGTTGTCAGGATCGGGACAGCCGTCCTCGTCCTGGAAGCCGTCGAAATCTTCAGGCTCGTTCGGACACTGGTCGACATCGTCCAAAATGCCATCGCCGTCGATGTCCAGGATCGGTTCGACCCCCGGCATCGTGTAACCGATCATGCCGATTCCGCGCCAATCCGGCGCGCCGTAGCCAGCCGTCACGCCCGCGCTGCCCGAAACACCGACCACGAAGCCCTTGGGATGAAGGTACTTGAAGCCACCGAGCACCTCGACAGGCGTCTGTTCTCGGGTCCAGAAATCCGCTCCCTTGTTCGCTGCGGTACGACCGAAGGCTTCAGCCGAGAGCATGAACTTCTCCTGGCCGAGCATGAACAAAAGGCCACCGCCGAAGGTGAATTCGTTGCCCACATGGAGGTTCTGCGCAACGTCGCGGCCGTTTGTGTTGCCGAGCTTGTAACCGGCCTGAATCGGTATGCGCACGATGTCGCCTGCGTTGAAGGTCATCAAGAGCTCGAACCAGCCACCAATGTACGGACTCTTATCGAGTTGACCGGCGTACTTCTGCTGATTGTCAGCTAGTGACGAGGTGTTGACCGTCAGCGTCGCCTGCAAGGCAAGCTCGAAGACGTCGTCGCGAGTACCCAGAATGTTTCCGCGAGCCCCGAAGTAGATGTCTCCGAAGTGACCACCGTTGGGGAGCAAGTAGGCATTCGGGCCCGTGCTGCCTCCCGGAAGGCCCTGGGGCGCCCCGGACCCTGCATCGATGATGAAGTGGTAGGGGATGTCCATGTAGAGCACGAGGTGATCCCACAGACCCAGGTTCCAATTGATGTGGCCGGTCAGCTGCCGGTGAACGACCGACGAGGTCGTCCCGTTGCCCGCCTGCTCGAAGACCAGCGCGTCATCGTTGTAGTCGATGTACACCATGATCCCGAAGCGCTTGTGGCCCTGGCCATCGGCTGTGCTCGTGGCAAAGCCGTCCGTAGCAAGCTCCGCCGGCCGGAACTGGTTCAAGTCGATCTGCGTCGTGTACTGCTGTGCCCTCACCGAAGCGCCGGACACAAGCACCAGTAGGCCCACGGCCATCGCTAGCAGCGTTGCGACCCCACCCCGGTTGAACGCTCTTAGGTCATCGCTCTGAATCACGCCGTCCTCCATTCACATCCCTGCCTGGGGCCAAAGCCCCGAATCTCCGCGTAAGTGTTGCCGCTGGTATCAGCAGGGTAAAAAAAGCGGCGAAAAAGTGACTGAACGGATGCGCCAAAGGCCGCTGATATAGAAAGAATCCGCTAGGATCACATCCATGTCCTCGGAGGCCAAGTACCGCAGCGCTCCGGCCCCTATCGATGGGATGCCGCCGGGGATCCCCTACATCGTCGGGAACGAAGCCGCCGAGCGGTACAGCTACTACGGCATGCGCGCGATCTTGGTCATCTTCATGACCAAGTACCTGATGAACGCGGAGGGCGGGCTCGACCTCATGACCGACGAGCAGGCCAAGACTTGGTTCCATGCATTCGTCACGGCCGTCTACTTCTTTCCGATCTTCGGCGCGCTCATCTCCGACGTGTTTCTCGGGAAGTACCGAACCATCATGGCTCTCTCGATTGTGTACTGCGCGGGGCACCTGACGCTGGCCCTCGACGACACGCGGGCCGGCTTGGCGCTTGGGCTTGGGCTGATCGCGATCGGGTCCGGCGGAATCAAGCCCTGCGTCTCGGCGCACGTCGGTGACCAGTTCGGCAAGACAAACGCACAGTTACTGCCCAAAGTTTTCGGCTGGTTCTATTTTTCAATCAATGTCGGCGCGCTTGCGTCCATTCTTTTTGCGGAGCCTCTTCTTCACCGTTTCGGAAGTTCGGTGGCGTTCGGCGTACCCGGTGTCTTGATGGCGCTCGCGACGGTCGTCTTCTGGATGGGGCGGGATAAGTTCGTGCATATCCCACCGGGCGGTGCGGCGTTCCTTCGCGAAGTCTTCAGCCGCGAAGGTCTCGCCGCACTTGGCAAGCTGTTCATCATCTACTCCTTCATCGCGATGTTCTGGGCTCTGTTCGACCAGCAGGGCTCCGCATGGGTTCTGCAAGCGGAGCGCATGGATCGAAACTTCATCGTCAACTGGGACCCGTCTCAGGCTCAGTGGCTCAATCCAGCCCTCGTGCTCTTGTTCATTCCGCTCTTCAATCGGGTGATTTATCCGTTCTTCGACCGTTTTTGGCCGCTCACACCGCTCCGGAAGATCTCGATAGGCCTGTTTTTGACTGTCCCCGCGTTCCTGCTCCCCGCCTGGCTCGAGGCCCGGCTCGACGCGGGAGAGACGGTCAACATCGTTTGGCAGCTCGGAGGCTACATCATCATGACCGCGGCGGAAATTCTGGTCTCGATCACCGCGCTGGAGTTCTCCTACACTCAGGCGCCGAAACGAATGAAGTCCCTCGTGATGGGAGCGTTCTTGATGAGCGTGTCGATTGGAAATCTCTTCACGACGGCCGTCAACTTCTTCATTCAGAACCCAGACGGCACGAGCAAGCTCGCTGGGCCCGCTTACTATCTCTTCTTCGCGGCCGCGATGACGGTGACTGCAATACTCTTCGTTCCGGTTGCAGTCTGGTACAAGGAGCGGACCTACATCCAGGACGAAACGCAGAGCGAGGGGGTAGCGTGACCATCATCGACAAGGCGCGATCCTGGATAGCGATGGACCCGGACGCAGAAACGCGGCGCGAGCTCCAAACCCTGATCGACCAGGGTGATGTCGCCTCGCTCCAAGAACGCTTCGCTGGCCCCCTGCAATTCGGCACCGCGGGACTTCGTGGCTTGTTGGGCGCCGGCCCGGCGCGGATGAATCGTGTAACGGTCGCCCAGGCCACCGCGGGCTTCTGCGCCTGGTTGAAGCAAGAGGTGCCCGATCTGGCAACCCGGGGCATCTGCGTAGGCCGCGACGCCCGCCCCAATAGCGACGTCTTCGAACGCGACGTAGTTGAAATTGCAACCGGCTCCGGCATTCCGGTCTGGAGATTCCGCGACCTGGTGCCTACGCCGGTGCTTGCGTTCGCGGTGCTCGAGCTTCGCGCAGCAGGCGGCGTCATGATCACAGCGAGCCACAACCCGCCCGGGTACAACGGCTACAAGGTCTATTGGGAGAACGGCGCCCAAATCATCCCGCCAAACGACCGAGGCATCGCTGGCGAAATCGAGCGCTGCCCTGCCCTGGACGAGATCCCACGGCTCTCCCTCGAGGAAGCGCGAAAGAAGGGCTTGCTCCGAGATGCCGACGAGCTCCGCGAAAGCTACGTAGAACGAATCGCGGCCGAGGTTCGCGGTCGGTCGACCGGCGCCGACCTGCGCATCGCCTACACAGCACTGCACGGGGTCGCCGAAGACACGTTTCGAAAGGTGCTGGCGCGAGCGGGCTTCGAGGATGTCCACAGTGTGAAGGAGCAAGCCAGCCCGGACGGCAGCTTTCCCACTGTCGCGTTTCCAAACCCTGAAGAGCCGGGCGCGATGGACCGGGTTCTCGCTCTCGGAAACGAGATCGGTGCCGACCTTGCAATTGCGAACGACCCTGATGGCGATCGAGTCGCCGTTGCGGTCCGCGGCGACCAAGGTTTCGAATCGCTATCGGGCAACGACATCGGAGTGCTCTTGGCAAACGACCTGCTCGAACGGCATCAGGACTCGGGGCAGCCGGTCGTCCTTTCCACGATCGTGAGCAGTCCGATGCTCGGCCCCGTCGCCGCGAGCTACGGCGCGCGTTGGGAGCAAACCCTCACCGGCCACAAGTGGATTCAGAACCGGGCGCTCGAGCTCGAAGAAGAAGGCTACGTCTACTTATTCGGCTACGAAGAGGCCCTAGGCTATGCGCCCTCCTCCGCGGTGCGCGACAAAGATGGCATCAGCTCCGCGCTACTCATGGTCGACATGGCGTCTCGCCTCAAAGCACAGGGCGCCACGCTGCTGGATGCGCGAGACGCGTTGTGGCGCAAGCACGGCTTCTTCGCGGACCGCCAAGTTTCGCTGCGCTTCGAGGGCGCCGATGCCCAAGCTCGGATGAACGCCATCGTCGATCGCTACCGCGAAGACCCCCCGCAGGCCATCGGCGGACAGGCCGTCCTTCGAATGCTGGATTTCGAGCGGCAGCTGCAATGGACACCCATCGCGGTGAGCCCGTTCAACGGGCGCGCGGCCAGCAACGTATTGGTTTTCGAGCTCCAGGGCGGGCATCAAGCCATGATGCGCCCAAGCGGAACCGAGCCGAAGCTCAAGTACTACTTCTACGCGGCCGCGCCCGCGCGCCTAGGCGACGATCTGCCAGAGGCGAAGACACAGGCATACGAAGTCCTCGAACGAATCGTCGGAGACCTGATCAGTCAGTCCAACGATTGCTGAGCAGGGCCTGGGCCATTGCATCCCAGGCCTGTGAGGCGCGATACAGCGCTCTGGCCTGGCGTGCATCGCTGCGGTGCCAGGGTAGCGGCGGTCGGCCGTACGGGTTCGGCGGCGGAAGCTCGGCACTCAGCTCCTCCGCTTGGCGTGCACAAGTCTCCGCTCGACGACGACACATCGTGACGATGTCATCAGCAGGGGTGACGAGGTGAGGCGACAAGTCGATGCCGACCACTTCGGAGAAGTCGCGGGAGCTCACGCCCGAAAGCCACATGGCGCGTTGCACGTCGCCGCCGCGCGCCGCAGGAGAATGGATCGACCAAGCATCGGGCCGCAGCTCTCGGATGTCGGAATGATAGGCCTGCCGCCCCTCGGGCGGTTCAGTGGACTCAGATGCCGGCCGAAGCCAAGCCGAGAGGCGAGCACGAAGCATGGACTTGCTTCGCTTTTCGCGGAGAGCAGCGCCCAGCGTCAAAAAACCTACTGGAGCGAAGCGCTGACGACGATTGCAATCGCCGCGAGGAAAACAACACCGGCCGCGCCCCAGAGGATGGCGGCCTTCTGCCGTCGGCGGCGAATCCGCGAAGCGCCGCTAGGCGCGTCCCGCAAATGAACGTCGTCGGACAAGAAGCTCGTCACAGCTCCTGACGCGCCAGGTCGCGACGCGGTCGAGGACTGCGTCGCCAGCGGATCGAAGCGCGGATCGCGGCCCCCTACCGCCGAGCTGGTCCGCGAGATCGTTCGCCGGCGTCCGGGTCGCCCCTGCAGCGCGCTAACCTTCAGCTTAGGCCCGCCACGGCCGAGCTCGAGCTCGTCGTCGGCCCGGAGAGCTGCGTGCTTGATGCGTTGACCGTTCAGCCAAGTGCCGTTGCGGCTGCCGGTGTCGATCAAGATATAGCGCCCATCCTCGCTCCGAATTTCGGCGTGTCGGCCCGACGCGTCCAGGTCGACCTCCGGATCGAAGTTCACGTCGCTGTCGGGCATGCGCCCGATGCGGATCAGATCTTGGTCGAACTCGAGCTCACGTCCCGAGTCGGCGCCTTTGATTTGGCGAAGTCGGATCACGATCGAACCTCAATCGGCAGGCGGAATGAGCTCGACTTCCGTCGGTTGCCCAGGCTCCACCACGATGTCCTTGCCCACTTGCGTTCCGTCTAGCTCGCGCGCCTCGAAATGATACGCGCCCGGCGGCAGTCGGAGCAGAACCGCCTCGTCGACTCGCAGCGGGCCGTAGCTTCTACCGTTGACGTAGAGCTCGCCTTCATCAATCGCAGCGCGGACCTCCACCTCAACCGGAACCTCAGCGTTCGCAAACGCTGGGGCCGGCGGTGCCGAAACGGCCGTCGTCGGAGTCCCACGCCGCCCCGTGCTCACGATAGCGACGACCGCGGCCAAGCCGAGAAGCCCGAGAACCGATGCTGCCGTAGTCCACGAAATCGCACCCTGCCCCGGCGGGTCGGACATGAGCTCGCGGAGCGATGATCGAGGCCCGGTCCTCGCGCCGGGAACCATGCTCTTGACGACACCTGGCAGGGTCGGACCAGAGGCCGCGCGGTCGTTCTTGCCGCGCGGTAGTGGATATTGTTGATAGAATGGGACGGCGCCCTCTTCGGGCGGGTCGAGCGCCTCACCGGCGAAGTCGGCGACAATACAGGTGACATTGTCGTGACCGCCAGCGGCGTTGGCGAGGTCGATGAGAGAGTCAACGAGCTGCGGGAGTGAGCGAACCCGGGCCATCTCTTTTTCAATCGCGGAGTCGTGAACCAGACCGCTCAGCCCGTCGGAGCACAGCAGGATCCGGTCGCCACGCCGCAGCTCTACGAAAGTGAGGTCGACCACGACCTGCTCGGTGGTGCCCAGCGCTTGAAGGATGATGTTCGAGTGCTCGAACACCTCGGCTTCGTCTTCGGTGAGCTGGCCCGCTTCGATCAACTGATTGACGAGCGACTGATCCTTCGTGATGAGCGTGAGGCGCCCATCTCTGAGGATGTAGCAACGGCTGTCGCCGACCTGCCCGACGAAAAAGACCTTGTCGACGAGCCCCGCGACTGTCGCCGTGGTTCCCATGCCGCGCCGCGAACGGTCTTTTTTGGCGGAGCGGAAAATCCTCGCGCCCGCTTCCTCGATGGAGTCGACCAAACGGCGCGCGAAGCTGTCCCGGTCTTCGGGAGCCTGATCCCCTCGCATGGTTTCGAAGAGCGTGTCGACGGCCATTTGACTGGCGATCTCTCCGGCCGCGGCGCCACCCATGCCATCACAGACCGCCAGCGCGATACCCCTATCCGAAAGCGAACCCGTGATCATCTCCTCGCTTGGCAGAGGACCCGAGACGACGCTCAAGTCGCCGAGCATGAAATTGTCCTCATTGTGCTCGCGGACGAGTCCAACATGAGTCTTTCCATAGAAAGTGAAACCAATGCCCTTGCCGCGGGGCCTCAAGCTCGGGTCGGACAGGCCGTCCCAGCTCTCCTTGCCAGGCCCCGGGAGCAAGGTCTCGTCGCCCTCGCTCCGCTTCGAACGATGGTCGCCATTGCGGTGTACGTCGCCGCTCATTCAGCCCCCGCCAATATCCATGGACCCCACAAAGACACTATAACGATACAGCGTACATCTGCACGTTCGAAATCTCCAAGGGATCGGGGCTCGATCCAAGCGATTCGGGGCGTTTCACAGCAGGAAATTGAACCCGACCCGCAGGCCCAGCATCGCATCCAGTGCGCCATCGACGCCTCGCAACGCTCCGTCCGCGGGAGTGGTGAAGGACCGTGTCCGCAGCAGGTTCCCGGTCACCAGGAACGAGAAGACCGTGCCGGAGCTCAGCTCGACCTCCGCGCCGGCCCCGATCTCTGCCGTCCCTCCCATCGTCGCCACGCGAAACGAGGGGCCCAAAATGAGGAAACCGCCACGGAGGCGGACGAGCGGATGAATCGAGCGATCCGGCAGGAACGAGTACTGGAGCACCCCAGTGAACATCTGGGGAACCGAGGTTTCGTAGACTCCGTTCGCCGAAAGCAGCCAGAACTCATAGCCAAAGCCCAAGCCGATGCCGTTCGCCCAGCGATAGGAGAAGTTCAGCCCGATGGCCCAGCCCAGGTCGGCAATACAGCCATAGCCGTCAGGACAGAGGCGTTTGGTCGACAGCGGGATGACCATGCCTGTCTCTGGACCGATGGCGATCGAGCCTTCCCGCTCTCGGGGGCCGCCCGGTAGCGTCCCCGAGTCAGCCCTCGCCCATTGCGGCGAGGCCAGACAGAGGGCCCAAAGACAGATGGCAGCGGCGCGGGTTGGCACGGCTGCAGCATAGAGGGTCGAATCACGTGCAGACAAGATTGACAGTCCCCGGCCCTCTCTTATAGTAGCGCCGATTCGACCCCGCTTAGAGGTTTTCAGATGGAGATCTTCCTAAACAAGCGCGCGATGAGACAAGTCCGACTCTCGGTCGCCGACGCGATTGAAGACGGCGAGCTCGACGCGCTGCGCGAGGACCTCGTCAGTGTCTTCACGGACGACGACATCGAGGAAATCGAACGCCGAATCGATAGCGGCGACTTCTATGATTTCATCTCGGAAATCCTGGACGAGTGGTCTGGCGAGGACCTGGACGAGCTCATGGAGCTCCTCGAAACCCAGCTTTCCGACGCCGACGTCGACCTCAAATACACCGCTCCGGAGGACGACGACTCCGAGGAAGAGGTCGAAGAAGCCGACACCGAAGAAGAGCTCATCGTCGACGACGACGACGACGACGACGACGCGTGACGAGCCGCTGCGGGCCGGCGACCAGCTCACCTGCGGCTCGGGATGGGAAGCGCATGGAGTGGGGGGCAGGCGTTCGCGTGGGGGCGGAGGGGTGATTGACAGCTCGCCCACGTCACGCTACCAGCATCGCCGCTCTTCCAAGAGCAAACCCTTAGGCCACCGTAGCTCAGTTGGTAGAGCAACGGTTTCGTAAACCGTAGGTCATCAGTTCGACTCTGATCGGTGGCTCTGTCATTTCGGGCACTTGGATGTATGGCGAATTTGGCGTTGACCAATCGTTGACCAATCCGAGGGCTACTTTCGAGTCGTCTGACCACTGCTCGATCGCTTCATTGGCCACGCGCCGAATGGAGTCCGGAGCCAGGCGCGCATAGCGCTCGGTCGTCGTTCGACTCGCATGTCCCAGCACCACCTGGACTTCCTCGAGCCGCCACGCCCTTCCCCACGTCCCCATGATCAGGTGGCTCGCGCACGTATGCCGAAGGTCATGGAAACGCACGTCGGCTCGGATTCCCGCCGCAGAACGCCATTTCTTGGACCACTGCGCGTCATATCCCTTTCGTATGCATGGCTCCGATCCCTCGCATGAAAGACAAGTCCTGCCGCCCTCGTGACATCGTCTCTTCGCTTCCAGCGCGCGAGCGCCTCGAGGACAGGCGGCAACATCGGGATGCGACGAACCTTTCCGCCCTTGGTAGGCCCATCGAAGGAGTAGCGAACGAGGATCTCCCGCTCGTCGAAGTCGACATCCTCCCAGCGGAGGCCCCAGATCTCTCCAGCTCTCATTCCCGTAAAGATGGCGACCATAAACGCCGTGCGTTGCTTCGCGGGGAGATCGGGAAGATCGAGCAGCGCACGAATCTCTTCGTTGGTCAGATAAGTCCAATCCTCATCGGTTCTCGCTTGACGCGGGACACGCAAACCTTTGCAAGGATTTCCGCTAGCCTTGGCGGCTACGACTGCGTCGGAGAAAGCCGAAGAGAGGGCATTGAGCGCATTCTTTACGGTTTGCTCGGCGAGAGGCTTGCCTTTCCGCGGCCCGTGGGTCGCGCGTTGCGTAGATGAGCTCCCGTAACCACTCCTGGACATGTCGTTGCTTTACGGAACGGAGTGTGATCGGGGCGAGAGCAGAAGGGAAAATGTGTCGATCCCACAATGCCCGGGTGTCCTTGACGCTTCGGTGCGTCCCCCTTCCCTCACGGTCGTCCAACCATTGCCTTCCCCAAGCCGCAACGGTG